>NZ_CP162553.1:6513790-7170054 GCF_040939785.1 Bradyrhizobium lupini | reverse complement strand
GTCGTGTTCGACGATGCGACCGGCGGCAAGAACGGCGTGGCGCTGTCGGACGAGGTCAAGGCCGCTCTCACCAAGGCCGGCCTGCCCCTCGCCACGCCGCCGCGCGGCGACAACTCCAAGGCGGGCGATGCCAAGACGCCCGGCACCACGGCGGCCAACGTCGCGCAGCAGGCCTATTTCGCCGATGTCGCGGCCAAGGTCGTGCTGCCGATGTTCAAGGCGCGCAACAAGCCGTTCGTGCTGGTGTTCTGGTCGCGCGACCCCGATGGCAGTCAGCACAACACCGGCGACAGCCTCAACCAGATCATGCCCGGCATCAACGGGCCGACCTCGATGGCCGGCATCAAGAATGCCGACAACAACCTCGCCCAGCTCCGCAAGGCGCTGGACGAGCTCGGCCTTGCCGCCACCACCAACATCATGGTCCAGGCCGACCACGGCTTCTCGACCATCTCCAAGGAAAGCAAGACCAGCCCCTCGGCCAAGGTCAGTTATGACGACACGCCGAAGGACTTTTTGCCGATGGGTTTTCTGGCGCTCGATCTGGCGAAGGCGCTCGACCTGCCGCTGTTCGATCCCAACGACAAGAACGCCAAGGTCGAGGGCAACAAGCATCCCAAGGCCGGCAACGGCGTGCTCGGCAAGGATCCGGAAAAGCCCGATCTCGTCGTCGCCACCAATGGCGGCTCTGACCTGATCTATTTGCCGACCAAAGACAAGAAGCTGGCGGCCAAGACCGTCAAGCTGCTGCTTGAGCAGGATTACGTCTCCGGCCTGTTCGTCGATGACTCGCTCGGCCGCTTCCCCGGCACGCTGCCGCTGTCGAGCATCAATCTGCGCGGCAAGGCGGCGACGCCGACGCCGGCGATCGTGGTCAACTTCCGCTCCTATGCCAGCGATTGCGGCGAGGCGCCGACCAACTGCTCGGTGCAGGTCGCCGACACCGTGCTGCGCCAGGGCCAGGGCATGCATGGCAGCTTCAGCCGCGGCGACACCATGAACTTCATGGCCGCGGTCGGTCCGGACTTCAAAGCCGGCTATGTCAGCGAGATCCCGGTCAGCAATGCCGACGTCGGCATGACGGCCGCCCAGCTCCTCGGTCTGCGCGCTTCTCCAGAACGGCGGTCTCGTCGGCCGCGTGATGTCGGAGGCGTTGCCCAACGGCATCGTGCCGAAGGCCTACAAGGGGGTCGAGAAGTCGAAGAAGTCCGAGAACGGCCTGCAGACCGTGCTGAACTTCCAGCGCGTCGGCAGCCAGCGCTATTTCGACACGGCCGGCTTCCCCGGCCGCACGCTCGGGCTGGAGCCGGACGCCGGCAAACAAAAAACGGCGGGGAAATAACCCCGCCGTTCAAATGCGTCCTTCGTGAAAGGCGCAGAATTTTACATGCCCAAAATCTTACATGCCGATGTCGAACACGTTCGGCAATTGGCCCGCCAGAGGCAGCGCGGTGGCGCCCAGGAAGGTCGCCACCATCGCCATCAGGCGACGGTTGTTCTGGCGCTTGCCGCGCATCTGGCCGGCGATCCACTCGAGCATTTCGCTGTTGACCTTGGAGGCATAGGACGGCGCCCAGCTCTCGATGTCGGACTCGGCCGACAGCGCCACGCTGCGCGGCGGCACCTTCAGGCCGGAGGCGCTCGCGGCATAATGAGCTACCGCCTTGGCGAGCAGGTCGTCGAACCGGCCGCCATCGGTGCGCTCGGTGGCGGCTTCGTTGATCTCGAACAGCACTTCGGCCTCAGTGCGGCTGACCGGCTGGTCGTTGACGGCCGTGGCGGTGAGGATGCGGGCGCACCAGGCGGTGTCATCGGCATCGAGCGAGCGGGAGAAGTGCACCCTTCCCTTGGTGGTCGGGCCTTCGCCCGTGATCACGCCGTCGCGCACGATGGTCAGTGCATGGGTCGAGGTATCGCGGCAGGATGGTTCGAGGGACGGTGACTCAACAGACTTATGCGCAGCGGCAGACATAGTTCACTTCCAGATTTCTTCTGATCGGCCAGCATTTTCATGCCGGCGTAAAGGGGTGGTTAATGATTCGGCACCGGGATCGCGACTCTTTGAGATAGTTGCCAATTGGTCGCTGTCAGGACCATTTTGGTTCTGGCGAGCGCCGGGCGAGCGTGATGGAAGCCATAAAAGGCTTTCTCGGGGCAATCACGCCCGTATAGCCCCGGTGGAGATGTTTCGCCGCGGGCGCGGCTGTAACAAAAAGGTGCTAGGAAATCAGGCCTTCAAAGAAGGAATTCACATTTTACTTGAAGCGGTTCAGTTAGCGTTCACTTGGGATCGCGGAGACCCTATAATGCCCGCGACGGTCAAAGATGAATTCGCAAGTAAATTCAATAACATGAGGTAGAACCATGACACTTCCGATTGGCACCACCGCCCCCGACTTCGAAGCCGAGACCACCGAAGGGAAGATCAAGTTCCACGACTGGATCGGCAATAGCTGGGCGCTGCTGTTCTCGCACCCGAAGGACTTCACACCGGTTTGCACGACCGAGCTCGGCGCGCTGGCCAAGCTGAAGCCGGAATTCGACAAGCGCGGCGTCAAGCTGATGGGCCTCTCGGTTGATCCGGTCGACCGCCATTCCAAATGGTCGGAGGACATCAAGGAGACGCAAGGCGCGGCCCCGAACTATCCGATGATCGGCGACACCGATTACAACGTCTCCAAGCTCTACGGCATGCTGCCGGCCGCGATTTCGGGCGATCCCCTCACCCGCACGGCCGCCGACAACCAGACGGTCCGCAACGTCTTCATCATCGGGCCGGACAAGAAGATCAAGCTGGTGCTGGTCTATCCGATGACGACGGGTCGGAACTTCCAGGAGATCCTCCGCGTGATCGACTCGCTCCAGCTCACCGCCAAGCACCGCGTCGCGACCCCGGCCGACTGGTCGCAGGGTGACGACGTCATCATCGCGGGCTCGGTCTCCAACGACGAGGCCAAGACGATCTACCCGCAAGGCTGGAAGGAGCCGAAGCCCTACATCCGGATCGTGCCGCAGCCGAAATAACGGAACTGTCATTCCGGGCGATGCGTCAGCGCCGCCCGGGACGACGATGTTAGCTCTTACGCCGCGCGCACGCGTTCGAGGAAGCCCTCGACCTCGGCCTTCAGGTGCAGGCTCTCGCCCGACAACGCCTGGGCGGAGGCAAACATCCGGCTGGACGTCTCACCGGTCTCGTTCGCACCCTCGGCGGCCTGACGGACGTTGACGGCGACATCGGCCGTGCCCGATACCGCCGCGCGAACGCTGACGACGATGTTTTGGGTCGCGCTCTTCTGCTGCTCGACCGCCGCCGAGATCGAGCCCGCGATGCCGCTGATGCGCTCGATGGTCTGGCTGATCGCCTTGATGGCGACAACCGATTCCTCGGTCGCAAGCTGCATGCTGGCGATCTGGTTCGAGATCTCGTCGGTCGCCTTGGCAGTCTGGCCGGCGAGCGTCTTGACCTCCTGGGCCACCACCGCAAAACCGCGGCCGGCATCGCCCGCGCGCGCGGCCTCGATGGTCGCGTTCAGTGCCAGCAGGTTGGTCTGCTCGGCGATCGAGGTGATCAGCTTGACGACATCGCCGATGCGCGCGCCCGCCTCGGAGAGCTGCGCGATGCGCTGATCGGTCGCCTCGGCCTGCCGCACGGCCTCAGCGGAAATGACGTTCGATTCCTGCACCCGCCGGGTGATTTCGAGATCGATTGAGACAGCTCGTCCGAGGCCGACGCCGCCGAACGCACGTGCTCGGAGGCGCTTTCGGAAGCTCCGGCCGACCGCGCCGACAGATCGGCGGTGGAGCGCGCAGTGTCGGTGAGCTGCCGCGCCGTCCGCTCGAATTCGCCTGACGATGTCAGCACCTTGTCGAGAATGCCGCCGACACCGCCCCGGAACTCCTCGACGAAATTGCGCAGCTCGGATTTGCGCTGCTCGGCGGCCGCAGCCGAAGCGGCCGCCTGCTCGCTGCGCATCCGCGCCCGCTCCTGCGAATTGCTCCTGAACACCGCGACCGTGCGGGCGATCTCGCCGATCTCGTCGGCGCGATTCTCGCAATCGATCTCGACGTCGCTCTGGCCTTCGGCGAGCGCGGTCAGCGAGCGCGTCACTGAGGTGAGCGGCTTGGTGACGCGGCGGACGACCAGCAAGGTCAGAACCAGCACCAGCAGCGCCGCGAGCCCGGCGGCGATCGCCATGCTTTCGATGGTGTGGGCCAGCATGCTCTCGAATTGGGCCATCGGGATGCCGACATAGAGGATGCCGGCGACCTTGCCGCTGGCGTCGGCGATCGGGAAATAGGCGGTCATGAAGGACTTGCCGAACAGGGTGGCCGGGCCCTTGTAGGCCTCCCCACGACGCAGCAGCGCCTGCGCCGGATGATCGGCGGCAAGCTGGGTCCCGACGGCGCGGTCGCCATTTTCCTTCTTCACGTTGGTCGACCGCCGCACGAACTGCCCGCTCGCATCGTCGAACACGAACAGGGTCGCGTTGCCGCCGACATAGGACACCGCGCGATCGACGATGGCGTGATCCCTGAAGTCCGGCATCTTGGGAATCTCGGCGCGCGCCACCGCGCCATCCCGCATCGTGATCTTCGCATCGGGAACGATTTCGGCAAAGGCCAGGGCCAGCGTCCGCAGGCTAACCTCGATGTCGCGGAGCGCACGATCGTTGAAAGCGGAGCTGAGCGACCAATAGCCGGCGCCAACCACGAGCGCCGTATTCATGGCGATCAGCAACACCGCGCACAGGAGCGCCTTGGTGCCAAGTTTGAATTGCGGCAGAAACTTCGCCGTTGCTCGTCCGTACATGAATGAAATCACCTCCGTAATTCCTGCATACTCGTGCAATCGGCTTACGGTCGCATTAATGACGGTTCCATCGCAGCACGCGACATGCTTTCCAAATCGTTAACGAGGCCACCCTGACCACGCCCAGAACTACGCTAAGCACTACGCCAAGCGCTCCGCCTATCATCGTCTGGCTTCGCGACGACCTCCGCCTGTCCGACCACCCCGCCCTCCACGCTGCCGCCAAGGCGGCTGCGAAGACCGGCGCGCCGGTGATCTGCCTCTATGTGCTGGACGATTCGGCCGGGCGAGCGCCGGGCGCCGCGGCGCGCTGGTGGCTGGCGCAGTCGCTGCGGGCGCTCGGCGCCGACATTGCCACGCGCGGCGGATCGCTGATCCTGCGCAAGGGGCCGGCAGCCAGGGTGATCGCGGAGGTGGCGCGTGAGAGCGGAGCCCGCACGGTCCACTGGAACGGGATCGCACAGGCGCCGCATCAGGTGATTGAGCGGCAGCTCGAATCCGCGCTGGCAAAGATCGGCGTGGACTCGCAATGTTTCCCCGGCGACCTGCTCGTTCCGCCCGCGGTAATCCGCAACAAGGAAGGCCGCGGCTTGCGCGTGTTCACGCCATTCTGGCGGCGCGTGCTGGCGCTCGGCGATCCGCCAAAGCCCCTGCCGGCGCCGAAGGACCTGCGTCCTGCGCCGACGGTCGCCAGTGACACGCTGGAGACCTGGAAGCTCGAGCCTGGCAAGCCAGATTGGGCCGGCGGCCTGCGCGAGACATGGACCCCGGGCGAAGCTTCCGCCCGCGCTCGCCTGCGCGACTTCCTCAAGCACACCGCACAAGGCTATGTCGGCGATCGCGACCGCCCGGACCGCGAGGGCACCTCACATCTGTCACCGCATTTGAGATTCGGCGAGCTCAGCCCGCGCCAGGTCTGGCACGCCGCGCGGTTCGCCGCGGCGGAAAATCCCGCGATCGGACCCGGCGTCGACAAGTTCCTGAGCGAGCTCGGCTGGCGTGAGTTCTGCCGGCACCTGCTGCACGACCATCCCAACCTTGCCTCCGAAAACCTGCAAGCGAATTTCGACGGCTTCCCATGGAAGCCCGACGCCAAGGCGCTCGCCGCCTGGCAGCGCGGCCGCACCGGCTATCCCATCGTCGACGCCGGCCTGCGCGAACTCTGGCACACTGGCGTGATGCACAACCGGGTCCGAATGGTGGTCGCCTCGTTCCTGGTCAAGCACCTCCTGATCGACTGGCGCGCCGGCGAAAGCTGGTTCTGGGACACGCTGGTCGATGCGGATGCCGGCAGCAATCCCGCCAACTGGCAGTGGGTCGCGGGCTGCGGCGCCGACGCGGCGCCCTATTTCCGCGTGTTCAATCCGGTGCTCCAGGGCGAGAAGTTCGACCCGGATGGAGCCTATGTGCGACGCTGGGTGCCCGAGTTGAAGGATGTGCCACCCGAGCTGATCCATCAGCCCTGGCAGGCGACACCGATCGAGCTTGCGAGCGCCGGCGTCACGCTCGGCAAGAGCTATCCGCATCCGATCGTCGATCATGCCAAGGGACGAGAGCGCGCGCTCACCGCCTACGCAAAGATCCGCAAAGGTTGAGCGTTGCTTTGACACAATTATGAAACGCGCTATCGTCACCGCTCCATGCAAACCGTGGGGGACGATATGGATGACGACAAGCCGATCACCGAACAGGCGATGGACACGATCACCACCGCCGTGGAAGCGACCAAGGACGCCGCTGTCACTGCGGTGAAGCAGGTCAGGAAAGCCGCCAAGAAGGCTGCGAAGAAGGTAGCGCCGAAGAAGGCGTCCAAGAAGAAAGCCAAGAAGGCTCCGAAGAAAACTTCGAAGGCCACCAAGAAGACTTCGAAGAAAGCTGCAAAGAAGTCGTCGAAGAAGGCGGCCAAGAAAACAGCAAAGAAGGCCACCAAGAAAGCTGCCAAGTCGAAAAAGAAGGCCACGAAGGCCAAGCGCTGATCGCAACGCTCAAGTCTCCGGGGGCGGACGCGCCCGGAGACGGCTCCAGCGATACCCTACCCTCACCGCTTGGCTGCGCGCCGGCCCGGGTGATGCTCGCCTTGCGGATCGCGAAATTCGCTGCGATGGCCGCGCCGGTCCTCGGCGTTGAAGCGCCGGCGCTTCTCGGGCGAGCCGAACTGCTTGATCAATCTCCTGCCGTTCACCTTTTTGATGACGTAGCCGCCCTCGGTCATCGAGAACGGCTCCTTGAGCAATCCCATGTGGTCGAACTTCGTGCCGCGGGGATGCTTGAAGGGTTCGAACCAGGACGGATAAACGAAGTTCGACATCGGGAGATCGTTGACGACGAAGGCGTCCTCTTCCACTGCGTCGCAGACCTCGTAGGCGTATTGGGTGTGCCGGGTCTTGTCGGCCCACAGATTGGCCATAGGGTCGAGCACCATCTCGAACAGCTCATGCGAGGCTGCCAGACTGACCGGATCGTCCTTGGACAGCGCCTTGAGGAAGATCTTCGAGATCGGCTGTCCCCGATGCGTCAATTCATGCCGCCCGAGGAAATTCTTGTGGGTCGCATCGTCGAAATAGACCAACTGCCAGTCAGTGGGCTTCGGCTTGCGGGTAACGTCGAGATCGACGGGGTAGCCCCAGACCGGCAGGAAGTGCTCGTCATAGCATTTCTGCAGCGCGGCCGTGAGCCGCGCCATCACCTGCTCGCTCATCATCTCCTCTGCATAATTAATGCAGGCAATCCGGACTGGCTTCAGGGACCTGCCAAGCAATGCGCGTCTCGCCTTCTTCATGGAAAATCACCTGTGAAAGGGGCACTGAAATGCACCGACCCTAGCACGAACGCGCCGCGCACGTCAGGGATGTATTCGAGCGGCTTGGCCCGCCGGCCCTAGAAGCGTCGGTTGACCACGAACACCGCGGCCGCGCACATCACCATGCCCGCGATCGCCAGCGCATCGAGCTTTTCTCCGAACAGCAGATAAGCCATCAGCGCCGTCACGGCGGGCACCAGATAGAACAGGCTTGCAACAGACGTGGCGGCGGCGTGGCGGATCAGCCAGTACAGCAGCCCGATCGACCCGATCGAGAGCGCCACGGCGAGCCAGGCCAGCGCGAGCATGAACTCGCGCGTCCAGTGCACCACGCGGTCCTCGAACAGGAACGCGCCGATCGCGAAGAAGATCGTGACGGACACGTACTGCACGAGATTGCCGGCGCGCCAGTCGATGTGGTTGCAGTAGCGGCGCTGATAGAGCGTGCCGAGCGTGATGCTGATCAGCGAGACCACCGAGGCGAGCCAGCCGAGCCCGGCTTCGCCGGTCATGGGACGGCCGTGCAGGATCAGCACCACGCCGCCGAGGCCAAGCACGAGCCCCGCCCATTGCACCGGCGTCACCTTCTCCCCGAGCCAGCGGTTGGCGATGGTCGAGGTCAGGATCGGCTGAAGGCCCGGAATGAGCGCGGAGAGCCCGGCCGGAATCGAGTGCGCGATCGCGATCGCGGTGCCGCCGAGATAGAAGCCATGGACGAGAATGCCCGCGACTGCGCTGTGCGCGATGCCGATACGATCCGGCCATTTCGGTCGCGCGATCGCGACGATGATCGCCATCAGACCGACCACGAACGCCATGCGGATCGCGAGATAGGTCAAGGGATCGGCATTGTTGACGACGTATTTGGTGCCGATGAAGCCCGTGCTCCAGAGCAGGACGAACAGGATCGGCGCGGCGCGGGCGGCCAGGGCTTCTTGATTGTGGTTCATTGCCGCCCTCATTGCCTCACAGGGGGCCGATGCGGCAATGCGAATTACGGCCAATTTCGTCCGGGCGATGCTGCGCTGCGACGGACCGGACGGCTCAGCGGCTCACCATTCGTCCGGACACGGATCGATGATCTTCCAGAGCTCGACGCCGTTCTTGATCTTTTTCATGTCGGTGGTGAGCCCGCCATTGCGGCGAATCCAGTCCTTCACCGTGTCGGGGTAGTAGGCCATCAGGTCGGACGTCCCCTCCGCGCTGGTGACCTTGATGCCGAAAGTGAAGGCCTTGTCGTAGTAAGCCTGGTGGAAGCCGAGGCTGGCGCGCGGCGTCACGCAGATCTTGTTCATCGGCACGATGCCGAGCACCAGGGTGCAGGCCGAGTTGCAGATGCCGTCGATGATGACGCGTTCGCCCTTCTCGCGGACGCGCTTGTACTTGGCCTTGTACTCCTCGACATAGCCGCCGTGGTCGCGGGTAATATGCAGCTCGGCCCGCGCCGGCGTGGCGGCGACGACCGAGAGCAACAGCAGGCTCAGAAGCGTGATGCGCATGGCGAGGTGACGGCGAAAGCCTTCAGGAATGGACCGGTCTATGAACCCCGAGAAGCCGGCAACAGGAGTCTTGAGCTAATTCTCTTTGGTCATACTTGTGTGGGGAATTCGTTAAGCATCTCGAAAAGGCCAAAAATGGGCAAGTCCGGACCACAGAACCGGCAATTCTGTCACACCCACCCCGGAATCTGCGGGATTGGCGTCGATTTCCGGGCTGCAGACGGGTGTTCCGGCCGCCCGAACTGGCTATAAACGGCTGACCTATTCGTGCGGGTTCCGGAGATTCGAGATGAGCAAGTTGAAGCTTGTAGCCGCGGTTGCTGTCCTGTCGGCCGCAATCCTTGCCCCTGGCCTCGCAGAGGCGCGGGGATACCACTGGTACCATCGCCACTACACGAACCCGCTGCCCTACCCGATCAGCTATCTGCACAATTACGGGCCCGGCATCACGCCCGGGACGTTCGCCTTTTACGACGGCCCGTCGACCAACCATTGCTACCAGAGCGCAGCCGCCTATGTCGGCCAGGACCGCCGTCGGCACCCCTGCTTCTGAGGGGTGCAGGCGCGTCCTCTGCGGGGGCCGCTATTTGGCGGCGCGGACAGCAGTAATTGCTTCTCGATCTCGTAGACCGGCAGTTTGACGAGGTCCTTGCCGACCTCGCCCTGGAGTGCCTTGCGCACCACATCCGAATAATCGGCGCGAATCATCCCAAGCGCACGCGGCGAGGCCACCATGGTCAAGGCCGAGGTTCTCGCCTGAGCTGACGGCGGCATCGAGCCGTCCGGCCAGGCCGCGCAGGAAGGCGCGCTCGGCCTCGTCGTGCCAATCAGTCTGCTCCACCGAGCTGCGCGTGCTACCGGCCGCGCCGTGGAGCCTGCCCGGCGCGTCGGTCCCTTGCGCACCGGTCGAGGGATTGGGCTGTTCGTGCACCTCCCTGGTGTGGAGGTTCGGAAACATCTCGTCGCCGAGGTTTTCCAGAATAAGCGCCTTGCGCCCGTCGCACACGACCAGCCAGTCACCCTTGTCGATTCTCATTTGGTCCATTGCACAGCTCCAAAGCCACCTCGCTAGCCAGCCCATCGAAATGCTCGAAAGCTGGCCACGACGCCAAGCTTAGGGACGAAGCTGCACCGACGAATTGCGCGGGATCAAGGATGGCGGCGATGTCCTGCGGAGCGCAACGCAAGCGCAGCATTGGTCAAGAGCGCGAACCTGGGATAGTCTGGCGGAGCTAAAGGTCAGGCCTGCGGCGGGCTGGGCTGAAGACCTGTTCATCAGCATTACATTTCGGTCCCGCCACAATTTGATCAGAACAAACTTCGATATCCCTGTATTGCGTAAGCGGAGAAAGACATCATGAAGCTGAGAATTGGCCTCGTCGCCGCGTCCCTGTTCGGTGCGTTGGTCGCATCATCGGCGGCGTCTGCCATGCCCATCGCGCCTGCTCCTGCGACGCCGCAGGTCTCCGACGTCGAGCAGGTCCGCATGGTCTGTGACGCCTGGGGACGCTGCTTCTGGCGCCCGAACTACTATGGATACTACGCCCCGCGGCCCTATTACGGTCCCCGATATGCACCGCGCTTTTACGGTGGCCCTCGCTATTACGGACCACGCTATCGCCGCTGGTGATTCTAAAGGGGCCCTTCGGGGCCCCTTCGCTTTTGCGAGATCAAGGATGTTGGTCTGGAGTCATTCCAAAACTGATCTAGATCAAAGACGCAATCCGCCACGCCGTCATTCTCCGACGATGGTCGATTTGATCGTTTTTCGATGTCCCCAGACGGGCATGAATGTGCAGACACATCTGGAGAAGCAACTGAGACAGGAGGCACAGAGCTTTGCCTCCTTCGCCTGTCCCGCCTGCACGCGGCTGCATTTCATCGACCTCGCCTCCGGCCAGCCGATGACTCGAGATCGTTGACGACGACACCGATCCGCCAAGCTTCATGCCATGATGTCCGCAATACTACGGCCCGGAATCCGGTTTACTGAAGCGCGATGTTTCGCCATTGATGGCGATGTTCCGACGTTCATTTGATTGTCATATTGCAGCAGCCGGTCGCACGCATGTTGTTCGACGCCCTCGCCCCATCCTCGGCGCTTCAATTGATCGGCTTTGCCGACGTCGATGCGTTTCGGCCCATCGAGTCGATGGAAGATGCGAGAAGCATTCCGCTCGACGTTCGGAATTTCGCGGCGGCTCGTGCTGTCGTCTCCCTGCCCGGCTGCCGCATCGTCATGATGCGCTCGTTCGCGCGCATCCTCGACGCCGCCTATCGGATGCCCGGGGGGATGGTGATCCTGCCCATGACGGACGACCTTCAGGTCAATTCCAAGGGCATGGATCTGGACGCGCGTTTCTTCATCGCGCTCCGCGGCAGCGATGAATGCCATTTCGTCGAGCGCCGGACCAATCATCATGCGATGATCATCTTCTCACCCGGCATGAGCGACCGGGGCTGGTTCGATCAGGCGGACGACTTGCGGGCCTATGTCGCGAACCGCCCCGCTTTGCTCCACATTCGGCAGCTCCTGCTCGACATTCTGCGAACCGCCTCGGTGCAGCCGGCCCTGTTCGAAACGACCGAGGTCGCCGCCCATCTCCAGGAAGGCCTGCTGCTCGCGCTCGACGATCTGTTTCGCATTGATCTGCTCTCGGACCGGAGTGCCTCCGTCCAGGGCGAGCGGTCGATCAAACTCGTGCAGCGGATCGACGACTACGTCGCAGCACATCCGACTGCTCCGATCTATACCGCCGATCTCGCCGGCGAGTTTGGCGTCTCGATCCGGACGCTCGGCGGCGCCGTCAGCAAGGTGCGTGGCATGAGCCTGCATCAATACATTCGCCTGAAAAAATTGTGGGCGACGCGGTCTCGCCTTCTCAAAGGCGGGGGTGCCAACGTCGCCACATGCGCGCGCGCCCAAGGCTTTCACCATTTGGGGGAGTTTGCCGCAGCTTACCGCGCGACCTTCCACGAAGCGCCGTCCGACACGCTGGCACGGGGCCGGCAAGCCGGTCCGACGGCACGCTGACCAGATAGGCTCCGGCCTTCCGACGCGGCGCGCGCCTCAAGGGAACCAGTTCCTTCGAACCGCATTATCCAAGCAGTGCGCCGGCGGCGCACTGAAGCACCCCGCGCCCCACACGCGGGTTTTTTCTCGCCGTCAACCAAGTGGTTCAGGAAAAAAATGTCTATCGGCCGCAACGTATTGTTTCTGATCATCGGTGCTCTGGTCGTCACGGCGGCCGTGCTCGGCTACAATCTCTACCAGACGAAGAAGCAGCCCGATGGCCTGCAAATCAATGTCGGTCCCAACGGGCTGAAGATCCAAGGCAAATAGAGGCGGCTCACGGCCTCGCGCCAGATCCGAGAAAACTCTGGCCCTGCAAGTGGCGCGCTCGGAGAGATTCGAACTCCCGACCCTCGGAATCGAAATCCGCCCAGTCCCTCAATAAGATCAACGGCCGTTCTGAATTTTCGCGGTCCGTTCACCTGCTGATAACATTGGCGAAATTCGTGCGTTCAGAACGAAGGCGCGCCTTGCGCTGTGTTGGCGGCAGTTTAGCTGGATGGCAGGCCCAGCGGAGCCGGTGCGAAGATCCGCAAGACATCCGAACCCAAGGAGTGCAGCACCAAGTAGAAAAACGCGAGACCGATCAATGCGCCGGTTAGCACTTCAAATACGCTGTATCTCGGCTTTGTTGAGCGCAAGGTGGCTACTAGTTCAGCAGCTGTCGTGTAGACAAGACGAACTCGCGTGGGATCGGGCTGCCGAACTTCCGCTCCGAACTCTCCGCCCGTCATCGCATCCAAAAAATCTGCAACGTTGGTGACGATCTGGTCGTGCTTGGAAGTCCACGAGCGCTCTCGGATCAGAACCTGAAAGAAGTTAACCTTGAGCTGGTAGCCTTCCAGCTTGCTTTCCGCGAGGCCGAGCTTCGCCTTGAGATCCGGTGCGGGCTTCGCCGCCTTGGATGGCTTCTTCGTGATCCAATACTCTGCAGCTTGGTCGGCAGCTTCGAAGATTAGCTTACAAAACTCGTCGACACGCGCGTTATATGCATCGCGACGATTTTTCCATAGCTGCTGCAGCAGCGCGAAACCGAGCGCGACCACAGCAGTGACCAGAATTTTCTCGAAGTCGCTAATATTCAGCCTGCTGCGACGGTGCTGGGCTTTGCCTCGGAGATATACCGCAGGGCTAGGTGCTTGTACGGTTCGTAGAAAGGATCACGAGCCACAATTTCCAGGGCACCGCTCAGTTGCTTTTGGTCGAACACCCTGAAGCGAACAAGGCCGCCAAAAGCCTCTTCCAAGAACGACGAAAGATAGCCGCGTGGGCCATCCAGGACGACGGTCACCTTTTCACCACGCGCCACGGCATCCTTCAAAGCAGGAGCGAGAGTACGGTCCCTAAACAGCTGGCCACTGAATGGCCCATCACTGATCAGGCGCCCGCCTGGAGTGCGCGAAAAATCTCTTCCAATCTCAATCACGGTCGCCATCTTCTTTTGCCCGTCACAACAACATTTCCCACTCGACCAAGGTTCCTCGCAGAGGCAACGCGTGGGACGCGTGCTTAGGGTCTTCTCCGGCAGTGCAGGTGTAGGTACCATTGCGGCTGATGATCCGCACCGTGCCGCCTCGGCAGTTATCTATGATGTCCCGTATCACCGGCAATCCCTTCCCGTGGTGGTCCTTTCCGGTCGAAGAGCGGCCAAGCTCCATCGCTTTTGCGATGGTTTCGCCGTCTCTGTGGGGGCTGTCGGTAGGATTATACCCCCCACCAATTGTCCGTGCAACGTTAGCACGAAACTCATCGTACTTGGTCCAACGCGGCAGGCTTACAGGGATCGATATTCCGTGATCGTAAATCGCGATGGTAAACCGTTTCTTACTAGGTTCGACCGCGCCGGTCATCCACCACTTCTTCGCCAAGCTAGCGTCGGCCAGCCAGTCGGGATAGGCATGGTCCTGGACGTTTTGAATCGCCTCCCCTAAGCCATCGTACACCCGCGAATGTCCGAGCAAGGTCTCGCCATCTGCGACGCCAGACGAACCTGCAAGCTCGCCTAATCCTTTGATGAGTCGCTCGATCATTTCCCCACGAACTTTGCTGCCGGCGATGAATGGGATTGTGTAGATGCCGTTCCGCTCTTGCAGCTTCGATCGAGCGTCTTCGACTTTGAGTAGATTAAGAAAGCCCACGTCTTTCAGCGTGTCGTGCACCTCCGGCTCCCACAAATGCAGGTTCACGGCGCGCAGCAATTCATCTACGCCGAAAACCGCAATTGCCCGATCATATTCGGATGCAAGGACCAGTGCAGTGACCGGAGTGATACGCTTCATTGTCGCAAAATCGATGTAGCTCTGGAGCCGGCTACTCTGAACGATCCTCTTACCCTCTACCCGCATTCGCTCAAGACGTTGGCCCTGGGTGTCGAGCCTATGACGTAGTAGCCTAAGAAATTGCGACACCTCCTCATAGTTTTCGATCAAACAAAAATTCTCGGGCATCGCTACGCTGCTCCAGGAGACGCCCGGGCTTACCGTCCCCTTGCGGTAGAGCGCGACCTGATGGAGTCCCATTCTCTGCTCGCGCTGCAAGCCGTCCGCGGGCTGCTTGCCAAGAACCCGCTGCCTGAACTTCTTCTTAAGAAGCTTCCGGCGCTCCATGGCGTGCTGGGCCTTCCAGAGCAACCGGGCCTTTTGCCGTACTGACAGCCGCTTCACTCGTCGATCACCCCACCCGCCGATAGGGTGCTATTACCTAGATTCCCGCCCAACGAGAAGAATTATCGTCACGGTCGAGCGTTGCTCACGGCCTCCCCTGTAGCTGGTCGCATTCCTTCCGGGCGGCGGCGTGCCGCTCGAACATCCAGCGGGCGAGATCGGCAATGTGGATGCCCTTTCAGCCCACCGAGGAGTGTTAGAGCGACCAATGACCAAGTTTGCCGCTGAACGCCCCTACTCCGACCCACAAGCCGCGGCCCGCAAGCTGATCGAGCTCGCCGCCAGCATGGAGCCAGTCCAAGGACGGCCGAGTCCACATTGAGAAGATCAACTATCCCTTCCTCTACACGCTCCAGGCAAGCGGCACGGAGTTCGGCGCCGGCATCAGGTGCGCTGTCGAGAAGGGCTGGCTGGAGCTGCATGAGAGCGGCACCTATGTGCGACTGCTTACGCCCGGCTAGGATCTCCTTGGCGCTCAATAGGAACCTAGCATCGTCGCCCGGCTTGCTGTGGCGCTAGCTCCCCAAGCTGGCGGAGTGGCCCCGGCCTACAATCTCCAGCCCCAATGAAGCCGGTGGTTGCCTCTAATCCGCTACTGGGACACCCCTGCGGCAAGGCGAGGACAGCAGCGATGCTCCTTTGCACTTACAGCATAAGCAATCTGACCGAGTTCGAATCCGATCTCGTCCAAATCATCTTGGATCGGGCGAGGCGCAAGAGTTTGCGTCTGTCCTGGCGCAAGAGATCCTCGCGGAAATGCCCGAGCTAAGTTGTAAGGGAATGTGCATCGTCGTTTACGACGAGGATGGCAACGCCATTGCGCACGCTCCGCTGGCCGCGTTGCACTAGCGACTTCGATCGACCATCCTCTTGATTTGGTAACGACGGCGTGAACCCGCGATCGATCACATCTCCATCCCCGCCGTGGAGTGAACGCGCTCAATGGCGCACAGTCAAAAACAACCGGCCGACAAGCTTAACCTCGGCGCTGGGCTGAGGATTCAAGGCAATTCTTGCGTCCCGATTCGGTCCTATCGGCCGAATTGGCCCGTCATCGAAGTTGTGTCGCCATGATCCTGAAGGCCTAACTCCGGCCTCGGTTCATTGACCGGCCTTCAACGATTTTGCGGTGTCCAGATGCTTTTGCAACGTATCTATCTGGCCGGAAGCATATTCACCGGCAGCATCCTTACTTTTGGATGCCTTCTTGTACTCGGCGAGATCCTTTTGGTGGTCTGCAACCATGTGAGCCGCAAACATCTTATCGAAGCCAGCGCCGGACATTTTTGACATCTTGTCGTAGTCGGCTTTTTGCTTCGCATTCGGCCCGCTTGGTGGGCTCATTCCCGATCCTCGGGCAGCATCTAAAGCCTTTTGATTGGCGGCGGCGTGGTCTGTGGAAAGCGTTCTGCCGAATGACTTTACGGCATCGCTTTGGCCGTTCTGCTGCGCCAGCTCTCCCATGCTCACTTCAGCGAAGTTGCCCTCGATTGCCTTCTTGAGGAACGCTTCGCTTTGCTTGTCTTTCGCAGATGCGTTGGCAATTGAGATCGCCATCACGGCTACTGTCCCGAGCGACAAAAGCATTCTGTTCATCGGCGACTCCTGCGTTGTTCGTCGATGAACAATCCGGTTGCGGAAGAGGTTCCAATCGAGCACATCGGGCCGCATTATTATCCTTCCGGTAGTAACGGTTTGCTCGGCGCACTAGTCGTTCGAGCGTCCCCGTGGCGCCGGTCCAAACCGCTCACCCGCTCCGCAGTGCAGACCCGCCTGCTCGGCCGCGATGTTCGCCTCGGCCTAACCGCCTGCCCCCTGAAGATCCCTCCTCGCATTCAGGTAGATGATGAGACGGCGACGCAACTTTGGATCTCCTTCGATCGAGATAAGGAGCGGTCAGCAGTAACTGGAAGATGGCCCGAGCAGCCATGTATTGCGCTGCGGGCCGGCTTCTCTCGCTGCCGACTAACAGAACGTTTCCGCATGGACCTGAAACAGACCATCGCCAGCCGCGGCCGCGACGATCAATCCGAAGATCAAAGAGAGCAAAACCGCCGACGGACATGGCGCGAGCACCTTGAAATAAACATCGGAAATTAGACAGGAGACATTACAGATTCCGCAGACCAACTTTCGGCCAATGTCAGAGTTCCGAGGCATGGTCATATGAAAATAATTGAAGCTTAAAGCATCCGTCTGTACTCTGATGTCTTCGCTAGCGATTCCACATAAAATGCGACCGACATATCCGTGTCGCCGTCCGCCAATTCTTTCCAGCTCAATCTGCGCTGTTTCACGGAAAGCGTGAACTGAATGTCACCTTCCTCTACCGACAAGATCGCGCTCTTCATCGACGGAGCCAATCTCTACGCGACGGCGAAAACTCTGGGCTTCGACATCGATTACAAGCGTCTGCTGAAGGAGTTTCAGAGCCGCGGGACGCTGCTTAGGGCGTTCTACTACACCGCGATCATCGAGGATCAGGAGTACTCCTCCATCCGGCCGCTGATCGACTGGCTCGACTACAACGGCTACACCGTGGTCACCAAGGCGACCAAGGAGTTCATCGACGCCTCCGGCCGCCGCAAGGTCAAGGGCAACATGGACATCGAGCTCGCCGTGAACGCCATGGAGCTCGCCGAGCACCTCGACCAGATGGTGCTGTTCTCGGGCGACGGCGACTTCCGGTCCCTGGTCGAGGCCGTTCAGCGCCGCGGCGTGCGGGTCACCGTGATTTCCACGATCGCGAGCCAGCCGCCGATGATCGCCGACGAGCTGCGCCGCCAGGCCGACGTCTTCACCGACCTCGTCGAGCTACAGTCCAAGCTCGGCCGCGACCCGTCCGAACGCCCCGCCCCGCGCGATCGTGAAGCGCGTGGACACATGCCAAAATTCTTGCAGGAGCCGAAGGGAAACGATCCACGCAACTAGACTGTTGAGACCCACTTTTATGCAGCCCATTTCAGAACGTGAAGGTGGTCGCGGGACGCCACTCCGATCTCGCCGATGCACGCGCCCAGCCCACTAAAACCAGATTGGAACGCTTCGCCAATTACCAAGCTTTCCGACGCCCAGCCCCAATTGGGAAACGCAGTCGGCCCAGCTCATCCGCGCCCTACGGGGTCATTTTCTTTTGGCACCTCCACCAAGGGTGGAGTCCTGAGGAGTAGAGAAGTGAATGAAGGGGCCGAATGGTCGCACTTCGTGAGCGTACCTATTAATTTTAATTGATTTAAGCTGTATTAAATGTATTTAATCTTTCGCCGGCTCCGGAGAGAACCCATGCCTGTCCCCGAGTGGGGTAATGCAGTCGGGCCCCTCGCCCCCGGAACCGAGCCGTTTCTCTTTTTACCGCATTCAAGAAGGCCTGACACCGAGCCTGAAATATTGAACTTCTACTTTTACTCTCGCGCTAATTGCTCTGACGCCGTCCTGATAGTGCTTTTTTGCTGGGGAGGACATTATGCGAGGCTCTCGCGCAAACCTTTACCAACGACTTAGCGAACTCGCTTCTCAGCTCTCAGAGTTGGCAGATCTTCGAGATCTGGTCGAAGAAGCTGAGCGAAGCGCCCGCGGTGTGCCTCCATTACGCTTGACACATCCTCCGTCGCGCCGCGTTCGACGTCGCGAACGGGGCGGTTTGTCTGTTCGCCTCCGTCGCCACGCGCCACTAACCGGGAATGCAGGAGCTATCAGCCCCCCTGACAACGACAACCAAGTCGATTGGACTTTGCTGGAGCCATTCCCCGACCAATGGTGGGCTTCCTCCTAAACCTCTCCAAGCGCTGACTCGACGAAGAGAGCGATCCAATGCTGGCGGCCCACCCACCCTGAGGAGCAGACAGCTAGCCACCCTTGCAGCCCGCGGGTGCCGAGGCTGGTCCGGCCGCACCTGTCAATTCTGGATCACCCTTCGCCAAACTCCGGCAACCTGCAACGGCGAGTGAGACAGGGAAGACGGTCAGCACGACCTATGCGGGGTTAAAGTGAGCAACTGCAAAAGCGAATGTCACTTGTCGGGCGAGAACACCGGCGGCAAGCTGAGGTCATTTCGTAAAGATTGGTTTCAACACCTCTGGAATTGCGATGACGAAGAACGACACCGCCGTGTTCGACGCGATGCGCCCTGATCCAAACGGACGGAGACAATGGGCCGGCCGACTGGGGACGCGCGAGGCAATAAAACGGGATGGCCTGGAGCTCGACCCTGGCTCGATCGTTTACTGTCCCCACGAGTGGATCAATGCCGCCGGCTATGTTGACCTCGAACTGGTCCGCAAATACCCGCTGATGTTCGCGGTCTAAAGTCGTGACGAACCAGAGCCGACGCGCAAGCGATCCGGACGAACCAGCGATTCGACGGCTGCTAAGCCGAGCGGTAAAACGCAGCCGTACAAAGCCGCCTGTGCCACCTGTGCCGTTCGGCACGGAAACAGATCCGAACCGTGAATTTTCCCGGGACGAACCGGAGGCCGTTTGGTTCTTCGTCTTCTTGCCGATCTTCGTGCTGCTCTATGCGATCGTCGAGAAAATGCACGTGAGATAGCACAGGATTGACGTGTCGCAGGTGGCGCCAGCCGCCCAAATTCTAGTCGTCCGGCAGTGCCTTCCTTCAGCCCAGAACGATAGTTTCAACTCTCAGGCAGGGCATGCACCTGTAGGCATAGGCGGCGGGCAGGTTTGCAATTGCCGGCAGCGAGGCGAGAAACTCCATTGGACGCTGACATCTGTTGCAGATGAGGGTTGGTGCCTTGTCCGTGCCACCGCCTTGCGCCATTGCTGGTCCGCCAAAAGGTGAGAATGGTAATTCCAATGGCCGGCGGTTACACCTCCGGACGACTACCGGGCGGCTGTATCGGAATAGGCCCCGCCAGCGTGAGCCGCTATTGCTCCTGAACCGAGACTCAGTTCTGATTTCGATCATTGCGGCCAAATTGCTTGCGGGAGGCGATCGTGAATGGCGAAGCCGGATGCACCGTTTGTAGCCAAGCTCGACTGCTCAAAGCTGTTTTCCCCGTGACCAAAGGCTACGAACTGAAGCGTTATGAATGCGCCAGCTGCCGCAGCGATCTGTGGCTTGTTACGAGAGTGTCCCGATCATCCGCGCCTAAGCAGCAAAGCGGAAGATCCCGCCGAGGTACGCGGCCTAAGACCATCGAAGCGGCCTTGAAAGGCGCCGCTCGTGCCGCAGCTAATCAAAAACCGAAAGCCCCGCCAGCGTGACTGGCCCCCGCAGCTATTCCATTTCTGTACGATCAGACGCGGCGTTCCGATTGCCATTGGAGAATGAGATTTCCGCCCACCTGCCGGGCGGCCGCGACAGCGTACCATTATGACACCGATCGCTCAGACCTCCCCTGGCGGTGTCAATTAACTCGCCGCCATCCCGACCTGCACCGGGGACGCGACCCCGACCTCGCGCGAAGCCATTTCCCGGCCCCGCGAAATCTTGCTGAAACAGAGGGGGTCGAAAGTGGCGGAATCGAACACGGGGATACCACATGCTAGTCCTGATGAACCTGATCTGGCGGCGTCTTGCCTACACGATGCTGACCGGTATGCGGTCCAAGCTTGTGCGCCAATGACGAGAAGGGCGGCCGCGTAAGAAGGCATCCGTGCCGCGTTAAGGACGGTCCGCCAGCCCGCCCCGGAGCCCTCCCCTTGGGCGCCGCGAGTTCAACCGCCCCTTCTTGAGAAAGGGGCTTTCCGTTAGACTGCGAGCGTCGAAGCCGCGACATTCCGCGGCGATGCCACCCTCTTCCGGGGGTGCGCATTTCATTGTGTGACTCATCTTTCAGTCAGGCTTGCCAAGAAGCGGCCCCAAGGACGGGAAAGACCTGAAGCCGAATTACCTTCCCTCCGCGCCAGGCCGATAGGCGAACAAGGCTCGAGCTCATTTTTTTGGGGGGCTAGACCGGTCCTTGCTATCCCGAACAGGCCAACCAAGTGAACCGGCGCGTTTGTTTACCCACCTTGCGCGCCTGCTGAGCCGCTGAGGGCCGACCATTGACTTTCGGCGACATGGCCGTGAAAACCGGCATGCGGCTTCAGAAGATCACCTTTGGTGAGATGCGCGAGATGGCCGAAGCGGCTCCTGATCTGCTGCCAATGGGGTCGCAACTCCCTGGCCGGACGAGGTTCGCTTGTCTGGTATCGAGCCGCGCTTTGTGTGCGCCGGGTGCGGCTACCGAGGGCGGAGGTCAGGCCGGATTTAGCAACGGCAGGCCGCGCCGCAATTGTGTCCTCGAAAGGCTCTTAGAGGAACGAACGCGCAGAGGAAAACTTGGAGGGTTTGCTGGCTCACACGACCGGGAGCCGGCGGGCCGGCCCCGGCCCACCTTCCAGCCCCCCCCGAAGCCGGGGCCGTCTCTCAGCCGCCCAGTGAGGTGGACTTACTTCTGGGTGTTCCGCTTATAAATACACGCTTTTGGAACAAAGGGAGATTTATTAAAATCACAATCTGTTCTCGCCCGGAGAACTGCGGGCCCGCCGGTTCACACTGCCGGGCCTTTTGCTGTCAGATACTGGAGATTGTTAGGAGCCTGTACGGAAGGACCGCCCCTCTAGGAGCGGGCCAAATCCGTCGTTGCGAACTGTGGCTTCCTGCTCCGCCTCCTGGCATCCCTATTCACTAACCTGGGTTAATCGATTTCAGAATTTGGGGGTACCTACTTAAATGGCGACCAGCTGAGGCGGCTCCATGGTCGCTACATGTCGGATTCGGTTTCTGCGCGCATCGAGCGAGTCTTCTACGAATCTCGGGCTATTCGCGAGCAGCGGCGTGCTTTGTGCGAGGAAAGCGAACGGACAATTCTCGCACTAAGACGTTCGATCTTTGAGAGTGCTTCCGTTCGCGCAGAGATCAGGGCTCAGCGTGAGAACCGGAAAGAGTAAGCTTGCGGCGCCAGAAGGGCTTCTAAGCGCGACGCTCGCTCGCTTGGTCGGCATCGCGGATGATCCCTCGCCGCACCGCTGCGGAGCAGCGCCAGCGATGCGGCGATCTGCTCCCGAGATCGGCGGAGCATTTCGACCGTCATCTGGTGGCTGCCGAATTGGGGCGGCGCGGCCGGGTCGTTTCAGATCGATTGTCGGTGAGCATTGGCAGGGTCCCGCCTCTTGCTCACTTAACCTAAATTAGAGCACGGCTCTACAGTGTCCAAAAGTGAACTTAGCCCACGGCCAAAATCAACGCGGTGGCGGCTCGAACCGCTCGATTCTCTGGTCGCCTTGCCATAGCTCCACGGCGTGGCCGTCAACAAGCTGCTTGGCACGTTGGCGGGCGTCGTGTTCATCTCGACAAAGGAGATCGATCCGGCCGGTGAAGTGGCCGTCCTGATCGACGAGATAGGCTCTGTATTCTTCCACCTTGCGCTCTGGTCTGTGCCGCCGTCCCGGCGAGTTCGGATGCGCGCCCGCTGGTTCCTGCATCCACATCCGTTAGTTTGCCCATCCGCTCCTTCAGGAGCGCGCATCGATGCATCAGGCGCGCCTATCGGTGCGAGATCGTGCGTTTCGTGTGCTGAGCGCTGCGGACGGAGCTTTCTTCTGATTGAGTGCTCTGAGTCTTTTCCTCAGAAGAAGGATTTCGGCATAATCCCGTGCGATCTTTGGATCGATGCGTAGCCTTTCTAGTCGCTGCTCGTGCAGTTTCAATAATGCCGCAACATACGAATTTTGAATTGGCGGGATACGCATGGAAAACCCTCCAAAGAAGGAAATGCGCAAAAAAGGTCGCTCTCAAACTTCTTCACCGCAAAAACTTGGCCGGTGACCTGCGCTAACTTCCAAGTAGCCTGTCGAACCAACCGCAGACCAAAAGAGCCGGCTCACTCCCCGCATAGTCTTGGTCATCAGGCCGAGACAGCGGGGACCTAGCGCGCCGATCTCCCGTCGCGGGACCATGCTAAAAATGTGCCATGACAGTCTCGTGAAGGCCGCCTGCGCTCGATGGACGCTGATCTCAACAAGGGAACCGCAGTTCCGCAGCTATCAGTTCAATCTGCGCAGCAGCTTTCTGATAATCGCCTGGCAGTCGGTGATGTACTGCTTGATCAATTGGCGACGTTCTGCGTGCGACCTGGAACTGGCCGTAGCGGTCGACAGCGACGATGAAGCGGGCGCCCTTGAGGGCTTCCTCAGCGCCAAGGGGACCAGGCGCTTTGACAAGCAGCTCACGTTGCCGCTGAAGGGGCGCAGCATGATGGTCCGGGAGGGCAAGCCGGCCGGCGTGCGCCGCAAGCCGCTGGCGCACAGACCGGCGCACCGGGAATTGACTCGCGATTGAGACCCCATTCGGCGCATACTCGTTCGGTCATCGGCGACCGCACCGAGGCATTACCGGTGACTGAGAGTGTTGGGCTCCCGCCTCGAGGGAAGCACCCATGACCCAATCTGAACACCTGCCGCCCACCTTTGCACCCATCGCATTGCAGCGCCCCGCCTGTCCGAGGTGCAAATCTTCGATGATGCTGGTCAGTATCGAGCTAGAACGCCCAGGCGTGGACTTGCATACGTTTCAATGCGCTGTCTGCAATCACGTACTTACGACCCTTGCCGCGTGCGAAGATCCTATGCATTCCAAAGTGGGCCGGTGCCTTCAAGGCGATTTGCCTCCGCTGAAGTAAGGTGCTGCGTGAATGAACCGGCGGCTTTGCTGGTGGTAATCGCGCGAGCGGCGGACGGACTAGGACCAATGTCCTGCTTTGTAGCTTGAGATCGGGATTCGTGAGCAACGCCCGTGCCAACCGATATCGCAGATTAGCCCTCGCTTCTGGCGATAAGGCTAACGCTGACCTGCTGCTTAAGCTCGCAGATGAATGCGATCGAGGGATTCTCTGCACCGCCGAATGGCGCTCAGCTCCCTACACAAGCGCGCAATCACCAAACGCGGCCGAGGAGAGGTTGCATTTTTTCGCGTGGGAACCTTCAAATGATGGTCGTTGAAAGTGGTTCTTATTCCGGTCGAACGCCCGAGTGAGAACAAGTCGTCACAAGCAGCAACGTTCGGCTGCATTGCCAATCTTTTCCCAAAGTCGGTTCAATCACTTTGAGAGGAGTGCCAATCGCCATAGTGGCACCGGCTGCCACCAGAACAACGGCTGTCAGTGCGAACATTCGAGAGGTCGTCCAATTAGCATTCATGGCGCTTCCCTCCACCTGAAGCGCGCACACTATGCTTGGCGATATCTGCCACTTGTGAACTACTTCACACATGCGCATCACACCCGCGTGCAGGGAGCCCGCCCGCGTGAACCGGCGTGTTTTGCGCGGACGGCTTGAAGGGCCCTACTTGCATGCGCCATAGTATTGAGAAGGAACGAAGTTTCCGTTCAGTATAGAGTGTCTGCTGTGTACCGACTTGCCGTCTGTGTGACTGATCGAGGTCGTTTGGACGGCGCCACCAGCCAGCTTCTCTTCGAACGTGATTGCCTGATCACCGTTGAAAAAACCAACATCGGACAATCCGGCATTGCCGATGAGAACCGCCCTCTTTGTCAGCGTATCTAACGCGAACTCAAGTTTGAAATTTTCCCTTTGCACTCCCGTCGGCGATGCCATGGCATCGTACTTGCAGATCCAGCGAAGCGTATCGGCGTGCACCCTCTCACTTGGAATGCAGCCCGCCGCGGCCACAAATATCGGCAAGATGACATTTAAAGGCTTCAAGTCCCCCTCCGTATTCGTGAGAATTACACTCGAGATATCCGGTCCCAATATCGTCAAGCTGAGACAGTTTCGGAATTTTCCGACGCTTTGACAACGGGCACCACATTGCTTTGCTTAATATCCTAGGGAAGGATGCTGACGGCTAGGAACTGGTCATGCCCGCGTATCTCGTCCGGACGATCAAAGAACATGACCTGGTCGGAGTGTTTTACGCCCCGAACGTCTATGACTTGGCGTACATGCTTGATGAGGTTCTGGACCCGAGCCAGTGTGAGTACACCTCTATCGGACCTGGTGGCGTCATCTGGGAGGAGCCAGCTATCACCATTCCCGTTCCCCGCAAAGTGAGCGATGACGACGAGCCGGGTGATGATGAGGATAGCAACCTGATCCCGTGGAAGGATGCGCGTTTCACCGAGAATTGGGCACTTCTCGCGTACAATGAAGGCGGGAAGCGGTGGAGGAAGATAGAGGTGAGCGTAGAGGACCTTTACGGCATTGATCCGGAAACGCCGGAGCCCGATCCGCCGCCTGCTCGAACCCCAAAACCAACCGGGAAAGTAGTGCCCTTTAGACGGCGCAAGTAGGCCGATGGATCTATTGGGCCGCCGGGCAAGGAGGCTTGGTTGGGGCTGGCAGAAGATTGGCTGAGACCGGCCGGAGGTGCCGGCGCGCAAGTTCCGCGTAAGGGGTGAGCTTATCGGTTGGTGGCCCGTTTACCTGACCGGCCCTCCAATTAGCGCTGATGGCCTAAACCAAATCCCAAGACGAGCGCCTTCTGACGAAGCGCCCCCTCAGTGCGCTTCATCTCCTTTGCAATCTTCGCAACGGGAGTACGATCCTTTGAGTGCTTTTTAAGAGCTCGCAGCTCAGCGGATGTCCACTCGCGGCGAACAGTTTTCTTTGCCTTTTTGGCCACTCGGTGACTCCATGAATTGTTAGGAGCGCGGTCTAACAACATGGCGCGTAGTGCGCAACCATGCCGCCGTTGAACTTCACCGGCTGATAAAATTTCAAAACATCACCGTGTTATTCCACAACGATCACGGTAACCGCGGGGCTGCTTGCTAGCGCCGCTGTCGCACTGACCCTGTCGTTTTTGACAGGTGCGGGCCGTCCTGACATGTGGGCACGATCGCGGCTAAAGGACGAGGGCCGCAGCTTGCGACGTTACTACTTCCCAATTTTCCACAAAGGCGAGACACAGGCGGACGATGTCGGGGAGTTATTTCGCTCGGCTGAAGAAGCTGCCCAATACGGCGCCCGTGTCGCTCGGGATATCGCCAGCGATCCCGATTGCGACCGTGATGCGGATACGGTTGTAATCGTGGTTGATGCCAGCGGCGCCGAGGTGGCGCGGCATAGGGTTGCTAGTTTTGCAACCGCTGTCTAGCCCGTTCGCCACCGCGTTGAAGCTTTGAAAGACAATAGGATTTTCCAATTTTGCGATCAGATCATCACCGACGTAGGCGCGATGCTCCCTTCACAGATCGCAAGAAGCGGAGGCGTCGAGCGTTGCGGTCAGTGACGGCGATACGAGGAGGGCGCGGGATGACCGAAACCATAAAGACGTTGCCGTCGCGAATTTTGCTCACCTCTTTCTTGGCGCCTTGTCAACCGCACGCCTGCCCCCTCCTCCGCCGCCTTAGCCTTGAGCATCATCAGGCTGCCGGTTCGGCCAGATCGCGTCGATAGTCCGGCTTAGCATTTCGATCGCGCACGGCTTATGCAACACGGGCCTGCTCTTGAATTACTCCGGCACCCCACCCGAACCATAACCGCTCAGAAAAAAGAACGGGGGCCCCCGAGCCGTGATCGCCTCCGCTACTGGCCTGACATTTGAGCCCTGCAAATTGATGTCGAGAATGGCAAGATCGTAGGGCTCATTTTCGGCGAGCGATCGGGCCTGATCCAGATGTCCGGGTTGCCCTCAGCGGACCAATCGGTAACGTGGGCACGAAGGCTGCTTTTGGACCCCAAAGCGGACCTTAAAGTCCGCACTCCCGTGCAGAGTCAAAATCACTTCCGTGAGCGCCTGAGGCCTGCGGTCGGCTCCCGTCCGGCCGAATCAAATCCCATCCGCGCTGAATGAGAAATCCTGATGGCTGAGCGCGTCCACGCGGCGCCGCGATTCAGGATCTGGCTGCGCGACGCGCATCCCGCGCTTACTGTCCAACAAATGGAGACGGTCATGATGAAGGTGTGTCGTCGATGTGAGCACAACTTGCCGCTGTCACGCTTCCGAACCGGCAAGAAGGCCCCGCGAGTCTGCGAGTCGTGCCTTTCCAAGCTGATCGCCGGGGCAGTGTTCACGATGAACCCGACCGAGGCCGCGTCCTTCATGGCGCGCCTGGAGGCTAGCGAGACACTACGTACAATCGTCGGTGGTGGTGGAACGACGATCTGCTCCAAGAAGGCGTTCGATAAGCACTGCGAGCTGTATCCGGAGTGGGGCGCAAAGGCGCTGGGTCTTGCTGCGTGCAACCGCAAGCTTGCAGACAAGAGGAAGGGACGCTCTAACCCCAATCTTCCAGCGCGCCCGACGAACGTTACAGAAGATGACCTCCCGACATTCCCCGAATTAAAGGCGCGGAATTTCAGCATTCCTGACTGCGCCGCTATTGATACCTGTAGAAATTGTCCTCATCCGGCCGACTGTGCCGCGTTGGCTGAATGCCTCGACAAGATTAACGCGCGCGCCGCTATCCCACATCAGGAGGAATACATGAGGCCCGAGCAGGCCGTCGCGTGTATGTCAGTTCTCGAAAAAGGGATGAGCAAACGATGGCTGACTGGCTACGTCAAAGGCACCAAGGCCATCGTATCTGCAAACAAATTTGAAAAGCACTGCGAAAGGTATCGAAATTGGGGTGCTTGGGCTGCTGCTCTGGTCCAGCGCAATCGCAAACTGGCCGATAAGAAAAAGGGCCACCGCGGAGGACGGGATTTCTGCGCACAAGGGCATTCCTATGCGATCCATGGCAAGAGCTACTTGCAGAACGATGGTCGCTGGCATCGGCAGTGCTTGACGTGCGTCGGCCTCCGATCGAGGAACCCGACTCATACACCTAAGCAGGAATTGGTCGAGAAGGTGCGCGCGGCTGTGATTGCCGGCACGCGGGTCACCGTCTTGACAGATCGGCATACGGCGGCGTTCGTTTGCGACTTTCGCCAGATCAGGGCCATCCGTCGTCTCCACCACGACATAGCGGAGATGATCGACCGTAACTCGCAGCAGCCGCGCCTTATAGTGCCGCGACCAGCTATCATTCGCTCCTCGAATCTGCGGGAGCCGACATTAACGGGCATAATCGCGGCGCCGGCTGATCCGCTGTTTACGCTCGCCGATCAGGTCATCCCACGCAACCTGCCGCCCCACATCCGCAGGCCCGCGGTTAGTTCGCTCGCTGCGGCGCTGTGGCTAAAGGAGGTTACGCCGGAAGACGCGGGTCGGATCGCGAAGATGTTCGTCAAGGCTGCATGGAAAGAGGACGCCGTTGATCGTCGCTTCATCTCGCTCGACGCGCCGGCATTCCGGGATGGAAGCGTGCCGCTGATCGAGAGGATCAGCGAACGTCAGGGTCTTTGGGCGTAAGTTTTGATCGCATCCGGCCGCCGTGGACCTCGGAAGCACAAGCGGCGTAATCCCTCACGGCCTTGTCCCAAGCTGTTATTTGGACTGGCAGGACTAACGAGCAGCGTGCACCATGTTGCGGCTGTCGGGCCTTGACCAGGCAGACCTTCGGCCCCCGCGCTGGTTAGGTGCGGACCTCATGCCCGGGGGCCGAGTTGATCGATGCCTCGCCCCGCGGCACTCCCGGCGCTCTGATCCGCAATTGAATTGGCAGCCGGGAGCATTGGGGGCTGGAAAGCCAGCCGTGCCAGTCTTCACGGACGAGGCGTTCGTATCGCTCTCCATGACGGCGCGGTACCGACAAATTCAACGCCAAATATAACCAAGAATATAACTACACACGCAGGCGGCGCAGTTCATGGATCACACTTTCGGGCATCCGATCTTGGCCTCGGATGCACCCGCGAGTCGACCAAAACCTCGGTGACGGACTTGTAGTAAATCGTGGTTGTGCCGTCGCCATTATCGTGTACCGCAAGACATCTCGTTCCATTCGGGACGTCCTTCCCTTGTCGGTCGACGAAGCGCATTGAAACCTCCCGCGTTGAGCCCCGAAAGGCGTGTGGAAGGGACACGTTACTACCAGTGGATTAGAAGAAAAGACAGGACGGCTGCCGCGACAACTAAATCGCCGGAGTAGCTCAATGGTAGAGCAGCGGCTTCATAAGCTGCACTTGTACCCGAAGAACCAAGGCTAATTAGCACGCGCGAGCCGCAACCGCCTTCATCCTATGATTGGCGAAAGAGGCTGTTACTTCGCCCAGCGCTATCAAAGACGCGGTTCTGCGAGCTGTTCCTCTTCGATGAGCGGTTCGGGCCACCCCAACGCGGCATAAAGCTCCGACAGCGACCTGCTGAGAACTTGGTCTCTAGTTTTTTCGCCCCACTGCTCGATCAGTGCTTCCTGAGCTGCTTCCACGGTCCATCCTGATTTTTGGTGTCCTTTTCTATGATGGTGCGCTTCTCAGCAAAACGCCAATGGGTCCGCACATCAGGTTGAGGCCTCGCTCGGTAGGTAGGAAAGACTGGAAGGCGGCCTGTAAAGGCTGTACAGTTTTCCTGAGAAATCCGTACATTTCTGGGGTAAGTCCATGCGGGATCAAGAGAAACGCCAAAGAAAGCCCGCCATTGGCTACACGCGGACCAGTTCGGCAGCGAACGTCGGGCCAGACAAAGATAGCGTCACCCGCCAGCGGAAGGCGATCCAGGCTTACGCGAACCGGGCCGGTTACCGCATAGTAGAGTGGTTCGATGATCCGGCCATTGGTGGAAGCGACACCATAGATACCAGGCCGGGCTTTATGGGCGCCCTGGAATTGATCGCCACCAATGGTGTCCGGACAATCATCGTCGAAACAGCCAACCGCTTCGCGCGTGACTTGATCGTCCAGGAAACGGGATGGAAGCGGCTAAATGCGGAGGGCGTAGCGCTGATCGCGGCCGACTCCCCGATCAGTTCATGGACGATACTCCGACTGCGGTGCTGATCCGCCAGATCCTTGGGGCCGTTGCACAGTTTGACAAGGCGATGACCGTTGCCAAGCTGCGAGGCGCGAGAGAGCGAAAGCGTCGAAGGACCGGCGCCAAAGTAGAGGGACGTAAGAGCTGGGCTGAACGGAAGCCAGCTATGGTCGAAGTTGCAAAGCAGTTGGCGACCAAAAACAGATCTTTGCGCGATGTAGCTGCAGAACTGGCTAGGCTCGGGCATTTGAACGAGCGGGGAGCAACCTTTTCTGCGTCGTCGATCAGGTCAATGCTTCGCTAGCTCTAACCAAGTTGGGATTCAAAGGGGGAGTTCGATGGGCAATCTCATTCACAACGAAAAGGCGAAGCTGCATGCAACGTATCTAAACAATCTCGGCGTGGCCGCGCTCGTGGGCGGCATCATAGCGCCGGTGTTTGGCAGCAACACGGGCAGCGTATTTACGGTCGCGGGCTCGTTCCTCTTTGGCGGCCTAATGAGCGCCATATTCCATGCCGGTGCACTGTGGTGTCTCTCGGACTTGAAAGAGTGATGTAGAATTGCGGAAGGATTGGTAGGTACGTCCTCGCGTTTCAATAATCGTTCGAAGCAAGGCAAACCCGCCGGTTCACACTGGCGGGCACGTTGTTCTCCGGGCAGAGAACAGATTGTGAAAATAATAAATCTTGGTTTGTTCCCAGCGCGTGTATTTATAAGCGGAACACCCAGAAGTAAGCCCGCCTCAGTTGGCGGCATGGTCGTATGCGCCGGGGTCACGCTGGCGGGCCTTATACGTTGTTATCTTGGAGCGCAGCCGACGAGCACCTAGGTCTCGCCGGCCGCTTTGCGCACGGTTATTGCGAGTTTCGAAATTCGGCGCCGTTGCTTCTGATCCTTGATGCCCCACACAGCACCATGATGTTCGTGGCCAGTGTCGGGGTCCCAGCCGACCATGAGCCCCAAAGCCCTGAGGTCGCCAACCCGGATCTTGGTCGCGCCCATACCATCTTCGGCAAGATAATCGCACGCATCGAGCCCATCGGCGGCCATCCAGCGAATGATATCCACCGACATGCCGCCGTCACTCGATTCGGAATACGCTCCGGAGGATACCCGCACAGTGCCTTTCGCCGGATCAGGATGAAGATCGTGCGGTGGAACGATGTGTCGCAGAACGTAGTCGGCGTCGAGAATTTCCGGGTGATCGTGCGGAAGGATCGTGCCGTGTTGATCGCGAAACGGTGGCGCCGGCATGACCTTCGAGGTCCGACGAGCTAACTGCGGAAATGATCTCGAAGTACTTCCGTCAGTCGATCCCAAGTATCCGTAGGCAGATCGGTCTCAACCTCAGCGCCACCGTTGCCGGCTTCGACCAACAAAGCCGAAATCTGAAAAGGCCGCGCGATTTCCACTTCAAGCTCGGCGGAGTCTGAACTCCACTCCAACTGAATACCGCCGTTGCCGAGCGGAACTATATTGGGAGGCAAACCATCCTCTGGCATAATTTGGGCCAACGCGTGCCAGGCAAACGAGAGTACGTCAGCGCGTACGGCAGCTGATCCGCGCTGGTCCCAATTGTCGCGCAGTGGCGCCAGAGCCATCAGCCGATCGACAGCTGCTCTCGCCCATTTCGAACGGTGCACGACGCTCGGTGCGCTCAGCTGAGGCCGCGCAACAACCACCGGCTTGAAGCTCGATCTGACCAGCTCGCCAACGGTGTTGGCTGATTGATACCACTGGTCATCTGTGCGAAGCGCTGTCGCGGTCATTGCGTTCTCTCCCACAGCTTATGCATCTTTGGCCCCGTCAGATGGGCAAAACCTTTAACGACACTAATGCGGCCTTTGTTCAAAAAATCAACAATACCATTTTCGTCGGGAGTCGTCGGTCGACCGCGTGCAGTCAGGGTAAGCTGAATGATTGCCTGTCCGTCCAACCTGCGACCAGGCTCAGCCGAGGCAAGGAGGCGGCCCATGGGCTTTCCGTCGTCGTCTCTCATGATGTAGCGCAGAAGAAACCTGAGGTCCTCGGGCTTGCCGAGGTCATCAAGCGCAAGGCTACCAGTATGTTGCCCGAACAGGTCGTCCGTTATATCCGAGAGACTTCCACCTGACGCAACCGGCATCTGGTTGATATAGGTGACCTCACACTGATTCGGAATGATGGAGCCGAGGCCCTCACTAGAAATTGCATCCGAAAAAGTGGCGAAACCGGTTTTGAACGTCTCAAGCATCCGCTCAAATCTCGGATAGCTGTCCGCCGCGCCCACCTTGCGCCAATTGTGCAGAAAGCGGTCCTTCTGAACCTGCAGAAGCTCGGTGCGCGCCTGATTGATGAAGAACACCCTGGGCGTCTCAGGACCAGCCACGAGCTGCAGGCTCATGCCAAACTGGGGATTGGGTCCGAAAGTCTCGAAAATAGGCGGAAGAGCCTGCTGCTCTTCGAGCAGCGGAAATTGGTCGCGAAAGCGCTGCCAAACTAGTCCGACGTGGGGCGTCAGGAAGCCCGGAATGACGTCAAACTGGGCACCGAGCGCAACCTCGGTCAGCGGAGGTGCCCTGAACTCCGGGAGGTCTGCTGGCCGTCGGCTAGTCATGGCGGCGGTCGTCTCAGCTGGGCATTCATCACGAAGCAGACCATATGACCGTTAAGAAATGCCTTCAAGAGCCAGAAGTTCTTGAAGTTCACAGAATCGGCGTCCTGCGCAGCCGCTTGATGGACTCGCCGTCGGCGATCAATGGGCATCGATCAACACGCTTCGAGCCGTGCGCAGCATGGCTGAGATCTCGCGCCGCCGAGCAACTGCTTCAGCCGAATAGTACCCGTGCTTGAAGTTGTTCCGATTGCCCTTGGGGGCACCTGGGGACGGGCCTCCATGCATCCGGCACCGCCCATTAGCCATGCCCGGCGACTCGCACGGCCTGCCGCTCCTGGTCTTCGCGCCGCATCGTGGCGCATTCCACATGTCCAACAGCAAGGGGTTGACCCTCCCTTTTTTCAAAGCCCCCGCCCCCGGGGGCTCCACCGCTCCCACAATGGCCTGCCCGCCCTGGTAGACGTGCACGTGCTCGACGGTGACCTTCTGCTGCCCCTTGCCGCGATGACGGTTCAGGGCCTCCAGGAGGGCCGCATAGGTGCGAGAGAGCTTGTTAGCCTGGTTGAGGGCCTCCTGGCGCCCGGCAAACGATTGGTCGGGGACCATCGCCCGGCGGTAACATTCCATCGCCGCGTTGTGGGCTCCGAACATCTGGGCGGCCAGCATGCCCTCGAACTCGTCGCGGGGCTTTATGCAGATCAGGGCGAGAAGTATCCCGTCAGTCCAATCGCTGTCGGTCTTTTCGTGCCCGGTTTTCCAGAGGGTCTTGAACGCCTGATCGGCGATAAGGCTGTTCCACTCGTCAGCTCTGGAGCCACCAATGCATTGGTGAGTGCCTTTAAGGGATTTCTCGAGGTCGAGGGTGACGGTCTTTGGATTGCGCTCAATCGCTGGCGCGGGTGCCACGGCCGCGGCCACCGGGCTGGGCGCGGCCGGGCGTCTGCGGGGTAGCTTCCGTGCCTTTGGCCCTTTCTTCGTCACTTGGGCGACGCCTCGATAGCGAGCCGATCGGCAATCGCCAGAATGAGCGACCGGTTCTGCTGATCTGGGGTCATCTGCTCCCATTCGCTGACGTACCTGGACAGCTTGCTAGCCCGGGTCTCCAACTCGGTAGCGATCAAGGCGGCCTCTGCATCCAGTTCGTCATACCGCGCGACCGTTGACGGGCCCTGGTCGGGCCATCGAGGCATAGCAGCTGGCTCAAGCATTTCCGCGCTGAGCCCGTTGATGAGGTGTACCCTCCGATTGGTGGCCAACTTCTCGGACGCATCGGTGATCGTCCGCCAAGCCTTCAACGCCCGCTGACGGCTTTGGTGCATGCGGCCGCCCGCCTCCACAAACGGACGCTCCTCCCGGGCTTTAGCTTCGTGCTGCTCCCGGTCGGCATCCAGCCTCTTCAGGTTTAGAATGTCGTGCGAATTGTAGCCGCCCACCTCGACGGAGTTGCCGTAGTGCTTTCGCACCCGGGCCACCATCGCCTCGTAGTCATTCCGATCTTTGCTTGCCCACATGGGTTTAGTGCCTCGTTCCGTTGAGCGCTGTTCGCGCAATCATGGTAATAGCCGCGCCGATGTGTTCGCCACCGACGCCGCTGAGCATCGCGTAAAGGTGCACGCTCGCGAGATCCGGAAACCAGCGCCGGGATGCAAGTGCTCCCGCCATCTGGCTTTCGTGCAGACGTTCTTGCTCCAAAAACCCCGCTTCCTCGCACATCTCCTCGTCGGTAAGCGGCTGAGGGATCGCGCCGACCTGAGCGACCTCAGTGAGGGCGTCAAGAAAACCATGCTCCATGCGGCCGAGGCGGCCGTACATGGCCATGAGGACATAGGCGAGAAACATTCCCGCACCCGGCCGGCGCGACGTTGCTACGGCTTCTCTGAAGTGCCATTTGCCGCGCTGGTAGTCCGTATCAGCGTCCCCGGAGCGCTCGGGCATCCAGTAGTGAAGCGCGGGCGCCGCCGCACCGGCTGCCCGGATATCCTTCACAAAGGCCAGCAATTCGCTTAAACCTGTGTCTTCCGCTTGCATGTTCGAACGGGTGACCGTCATGAGAGCCCTGATTTTCTACTCGATTTGCATTGTGCTGTTCATCGGCTGCATGTGGCTGGTCAAACTTCTAATCACCGGCATCAGCGCGGACTTTGGTTATGGCTTCGCTGCCGGGGCCTTCCTCACGGCCGTACTCGGATATTCGGCCGAAAAGCTCGGCTACAAACAGCCTCATTATTGACGCTGCTCCTCCGGCCGATTGATTTGCATCAGTCGGTTTGCGGCTGCCGGTGCAGCCACCTGGGACCGCGTCAGTGCGTTCTCAATCATTTGCGGGCGAAGCATCACGCGGCCGGCGCCGCGCGCCATCGCGGCGGTTGCCATCAAGCCACCAAGTCCAAGACCGACGTCCGTCATAGGATCGAAGCCGCCACCGTATGCGGCGCCCCCACCCAATGCCGCGCCCGCCAAGGCGGGTGCTCCGTGCACGAAGGTATCAAGCACCTTGGTCCCGAGTGGAGTGCCCGAGTCTGGCGGCTGCTTCATGAAGCGCTGCCCGATCTGGGCGATATCTGCGATGTCCCCGCCGCTGCCATAGGCGAAATTCGGATTCGCCTTTCGTACCTCGTTCAACAGCAGCGTCGGGGAGATGTCACCTGTGGCAGCCTTCTCCGCCAGAGGCTCGATGGTCTTCATGTTGCGATACTGGTAGCGTGCAAGATTGTACCGCTGCGCCAGGTCGGCTGGTGCCGACCGCTCCAAGGCGTCCTGGAGCGCCGTCCTGATCTGCCCCGCATAGAACTTTACGTTCGGATCTGTGCTCTTCTGAAGCCGGCTGAGAGGGGCATCCTTCTTGAGCATGTTGTTGAACGAGCGGCCGTCAAACTCGCCGTTCTTCACGAGATTGGAGATTTCCGTCACGCGCTTCGCGATCGGTGCGATCTGGTCCGGCTCAAGGACGCTGCTTGCATCGCTAAGGATGCCACTGAGCTTGCCTGCCAATGGCCGGTCAAACCGAACAACCGTGCCTTTCTCGACCGCATCGAACTCCTGACCCAAGCGCTTCTTGGCCGCTGCCATCACGTCTGGGGTGATGCGAGTAGCGTCGCCACCGAAGGTCCGCGCCACCGCCCGGTTGAATCCCGTGCGTTGCTCATCGATTGCCGCGCCCATCCCCGAGCCTGGAATCTTGGGCACCATCTGGTCCATCTTGTTGATGAACGGCGATGTGCTCGACTGCGAGGGCCGGATCGGAATGCCAAGATCTTCTGCGCGCTGGAGCAGATAGTTTGTGGCGCGGTCGGCTGCCGGCGCCATTACCTTGTTCACCCCGGCGCCGATTACTCGCGCGACGAAGGGTGACAAGACGCCGACTCCGGCGCCAATTGACGCGCCTTTGCCGGCTTCTTTGATATCTCCGCCGCTTCTTGCCAGAGCATCTGCGCCGCTAAGACCGGCGCCGGTAGCACCGCCTGTAACAGCACGCTGCCACAGCTGTCCGGTAAGCCCTAGAGCACGCGCACCTGCTGCGGTGGCGGCGAGGGGCGCCATTGCCGCCGTACCGCCTGCAAACTGTTCAACTCCGGCAGCAACAGGATGGTCCTCAGCATACTTATCGGCGCCGATCTTGATCCGCCGTTCGTTCTCCGTCATTCGCTCGGAGAACGTCGGCGCGTTGGACATGCCCGGTGTCGAGATAAACGGGGAAGCTGCGGCATTTAGGGCCGCAGCGGCTTTGTCGGCATAGGCTCCGGCTACCGGAACGCCACGCAAGAACTGTACGCCCTCTGCGCGACCCTGGCCGATGTCTACCGGCTCGTCACCGGCGGACTTCTTGGGCTCGACTAGCCACTGGCTCTCAAAGGCCTTGGGGTCCAGAACGCGCGTGCCGGTTTCATCCGCCGGTGCTTTCGCGCCTTCCGTACCCCAAATGCCGTGAAATGCTTTTTCGTCCATCGGCATCAGCGTGGCGCCTTAATCAGGCCCTGCTCGGCCGCGTCCTGCACATTGAGCATGAAGAGTTCGCGCTTGCCCTTGGGCAGCCCATCCAGAATAGATTTCCGCTGAGCTGCACTCATCATGTCGAAGCCGTAGGCGCGAGGATCAGCGGTGACGTTCCACTTCGAGGCAAATTTGCCGAACTCGCTCTCGGGCAGCCCCGATTGCTCGAAGGCCGCGAGCTGGGCCTGCTTCATGCGACGCAAGGCTAGTGCTGATTTGGCGACGTCCACCGCGGCAGCGTTGCTGATGTTGACGGACGGATTGCCGGCGAACGCGGCTGCCAATTTGTCATTGGTGCCGCTGTTGCCGTTCTGATTGACGAAGTCGGTGAGGTACTTCTTTGCCTTGTCGTACGTCGCGACGTCGTCCTTCAGCCCCTTGAAGTCCGCGCCTGGGATATTCGAGAGGACAAACGACTTCAGGTGATTGATGCTCTCGGTGCCTGGGCCGGAGCCCTTCGTGCCGAGCTTTTCCAGGGCGGGAATGGCCTGTTCAAGCGGGAAGACCTCCTGCTGGAAGTTGATGCTGCGATGGCGCGCATTCACCAGCTCATCACCGGAGCCCTCGCCAGCCTTTCGCTTTGCTTCAACATCGCCCGGCGGCAAATCAGAGACTATCGGCCGTGCGGTAGGAGGACCAGACCCACCTGGCGGCGAGCTTTGTGACTTCATCGGTGCCGCGTGGACGCCGTTGCCCTCCCGCAGCGGACGCGTAGTGGAATAGTCGCCCATGGGATTGGCGGGGCCCTCGATATGCGGATTACCCGTGCCGCCTACGAAGCTCTTGCCACCATAGTTCGGCTGGTTCGGGTCGGACTGAGGGACGCGCTCGCTCGGCTGGAGCGTGTTTGGAATATAACCAAGATCACGCGGAGGGGAGCCGCCGTAGGCAGGCTGCTGGACTAGCTTGGTGCCGCCGCCGGTCGGCACGCCCTGAACCTCGCCCATGTACGCGCGCCCGCGCTGCTCAGCACTGAGCGTCTGGGCGTGGACGTTCTTCAAATACTGAGGCTGAAGCCTCGGATCCGCCGGGAAGCCCTGCATGAATTGAACAGCGTGCTGCGCGGACATCACGTCGCCCTTCGTCAGACGGCCAAGTGTCTCCCATACCTTCCCAGTTACGTCCTTCGTGCCGAGATCTGGATCAGACAGCAAGCCGGCAGCCGCGTTGTTGATCATGCCGAAACGTTCAGTTGCGAGCCGGACTCCGTTGATCTGAACCGCTTGTTGATTCTGGACGTTGGACAGGAGCTTGTTGCGATAGTCGGCAACTTCTCCGGCGACCTTAAGCGGGCTGTCAGAAACAGCGTCCTTGTAGAAGGATGTATCGACTTCGGCCATTCGTACTTTCCTTACAGCTTGCCCGAACTCACACGATCAAGAGCATGCACCGCTGACGCAAGTGATTGGTTTGAGAATGTTGCCGGTGAAGTTAGAACCCCCGGATTGATTGTTTTGGATCGTCAATGGGCAGGATGTGGCAACGTTCTCAAAGAGGATATTGCCGGCGGTATTGCCTGCCGTGATCTGAATCACCGCCGTGCAGCTCGTACTGTTCTGTTGGACATTCTTGAATATCGATAGGTTCCCAGATGTCCCGACATTTTGAGACAGAGCGAAAGCAAACCCCTCGATGTCAAGATTCTCAGCGATGAGCCGCCCATTGGAGTGGGTGATCGCGATAGGGCAATTAATGCCGGTGCCACCACACGCAAAAACGGTGTCACGGATGATGTGTTGCGTGCTGCCGGCGTTGAGCGAAAATCCGGTGTTGATTGCGCCCCCGTTTTGAGTGCATTGCAGTCCGATCCAAATATCGTTGGCTGCTCCGCCTTTGCCGATCTCGTATTTGACGCAACCTCGCAAGCCAGCGTTGATAAAAACTCCCTGAGCCAATGTGAATTGCTGCCCAGAGTTCGAGTAGATCATCGCCGTCCCGTTCGTGCTGGTGGTCAGCGCCGATCCATCGATGGTGATGTTCTGGATCACGCAATTGCTTTGACCTACCGCTGAATTGCTGTCGCAGAGTTCGATATAATGATTTCCGCTTCCGTCTGCCGCGCATTCCCGCAGTGTGGCAATTCCAATTTGAAGCCCGTCAAATACGACACCGGCCGGGATCGGAATATCATAGATGGTCCCGTTCCATCCGCCGCAGGTCATATAGGCGCCGCGCGGGAAGATGATCTTGTTGCCGAACACCTGCGCCGACGCCGTAGCAACCGGATAGGAGGCCCATGCCGCCGCCGACCAAATGGCTGGAGAATTGTTCGTCGCCGAGGCGTCGCTGCCGTTCCAGTCTGCTTTGGCCCCGAATTGAAGGATGTTGGCCTGCCCCGCCTGATCCGTGACGAATTGAAACAGGTTGCCAACTGCATCCGCGAAACTTGCTTTGGCTGTGGAAATGCCGGTGACGGTGACTGAAAAACCTGAACCACTCCCACCAACAAAAGAATTGTTAGGCGTGAAAACTAGGCCAACCGTTTCCTTCGGGCACGGCACGGCAAATGAAACTGCAGTGACCACACCGCTGGATACGGTAACAGCGCCATTGCAGCCGACGTTGAACGGAACGCCGAGATAGGTCCCGTCTGTGTAGCCAGAGCCGGCGGTGAACGTGAAATTCGTGACGTAGGAGTCGATAAATGCCTGAGGTCCGGCGATCTTGATAAATGTGGCACCGCCGCCATCTCCTGGCGTCGCATAGCCCTGCGTTGTGATGGCAGAGAATGCCGACAGGTTCAGGGTGGCTGCGATAGCCCGAGAGGGCAGGACGGGGATGACTCCGCATTGCCAACCAGTGCCTGATACCCACTGTGTGAACTGGTAGAGGAGTGAGCAGGAGACGATAGCGATATCAGACGTCGTTGAACCGTTCAGAGAACCCTTCACGGTATTCGCTGAGCCTGCGACGAGATTGCTATTAGCAATCGAAATCCCCGTGGGAGACGTCCCGCAGTCCTGAAGCAATCCTGTCGTGCCGTTGAAACACGAAAAGTTGCCATTCACTACAGGCGCGGTCGGCATGATCGAATTGATTACGTCGTGCTGAAATGCTTGCACGCCCAACGGGGTGATCTGCCCCGTTGAATTGTCCGGAAATGTCGTGCTGACTTCTGCGTTAAGCTGCGCCTTGGTCTTTTGAGCCTCGGCAGGCGCAAACAGGGAGAGGACCAGCAAAACACCAACCGGAAATCTGAGTGGGACTATGCGCATTTTCAGCGCCCACCCTCGAATGCGGGCGAAAACGAAATTGCCTCGAAGCCGGCCCAAGGCGCTTGTTTTTCAAGAAGGGCAACAGCGCCGATGGCGAGCACGGAGCCAAGCGCAAGCGCACGCGCGAGATTGGCGATCATCTCAGGCCGCCCCCCGCTCGACTTCGATCCCGTCGGCGCGGAGGCGGTCAGCCAATGTCGTGCGTACAAAATCACTGCGGGACATCAGGCGGAAGTTTGCCGCCCGATCCAGCGCGTTAGCGAAGGACTTGGGGGTCTTAACTTGCACCAGCGCGTCATAGGCTGGCCGATCGGATTTCATGGTCGTCCACCGGGCGAGAGCGCGGACGCGGGTCGATCGAAGCGGGACTAACTGCGCTTCATCGGCGGGCGCCTACAGCTATGTTGAGATTTGCGTCTCACTCGCCTGAGTTCAGCCCATTGGGAAATGGTGCTGGGCGGTCCGGCTGCACGCGCGGCCCCTGATATGGACAGGGAGAACCAATATGTTTGCAATATAGGCGTAATACCGAACGTTGTCATTTAACGTTTCAGTAAAAAAGCGTCCTTTCGCTCGCGAAGTCGTTTCGCAGCTTTAAAATAGGCCCGCTCATAGGTTTCATTCGCCTTGATAGACTCCAAATCGCTTGCAGCAAGGGCTAGCGCCGTCCGCGCCGCATCGACTCTCTCCAACTCGATTAGTCGCTGTTGGCTCGACAAGACCATCTCTAGGATCGCGACAGCATCCATACCGGCAACCTCACCGGTGTCCGCATCCTGAATTTCGTCCGAATCGACCAATTTCGCCTCCATTGTCATGGTTCAATCATCTCCGCCTGGTCGAGTGCCGTCGCCTCTTCGGGTATGAAGGGTTCTAGGATGTGCCAGCGGTGCGGCCCCGAGCCAGGTCGCCCAGCGTAAGCCTCGCCATCAGCACTCACGAGATGCGCCACTACCGCGCTCCCTGTAGCTTCGCGCCAAATTCGGCTGACTGCGGATCAATGAAGGAAACCAATGCCGGCGCCAAAGGCGACGGCCGACGCGAAGCGGCGGAATGCTTCAGCACGGCAGGCGGGAGATAAGTGCCGAGGAACCTAGTCCCAGATTTCAAGGCACGCGCTCGCGCCTGGGGCTCACCGGCGGGCTGCAACCTCTCCGGTGAGACGATTTCGGTCTTAGTTATATCTACTATAGAAATGGGGACCGAAATCGTCTCACTGCTTTTTTCAAGTCGCCTGTACCAAGTAGAGCGGCTGATGCCGGCTTCCGTCCAGGGCTCAGTTTTGACAAGCGACTGCGCCCTAGGAGTAGCACCGGATGCCTCCCGCTTTGCTGCCTGCAGCTTTATCTTCCTAGCTCTGGCTGCGCTCTTCCGCTGCCGGGCCGTGATGCCAACGGCGCCAATGGTCCGGACTCTCAGACGGTTGCGATCAGCGGCTGACAGCTGAATGCGCCAAGCGATCTGATCCGCAGACTGCCAGCGGCTGCAGGTCGCCGACGCGTTAAGGATGTCATCGACAGAACTGGACGCCCACGGTGCCCTCGCCCTGACGAACCCGGCAAAGCGGGAAGCGCCGTTGCCGCCCGCAAGCACGAAGCCATCCGCCAGGACTTGAAGCGCTGCATTACCGGCCTCATTGATGGGATAAACTTCCCGAAGCGATCTCGGAAAATTCGTTCCAGTTCAACCAGCCGCAGGTTGGCGATCGGGCTGCGATTTTTGCCCGTCTGCTTTGTGGCTCTCCTGTGCGCTTTATAGCGTCGTGCGATATCCCTTCGGAGGACGTCCTTGGGCACGCGCGCCATTGTGGCGCGGCTCACTGTGAAGCTCATCGCTCCTGCCCTCCGAGCGAGGGAATACCGAGCGCATCACAGACGTGGTCCAGGAAGGAGTCGCAGTTTTCGCGGGAGATGACGAAGAAGGGATCCGACTCTTCGTCCCAGGTCTTTTCCTGTCTGACAACGAGATGGCCCCACTTGTTCCGATAAATCGCGGTTGCGCGCTGGCCTTGGAGGACAACGGAAGGATCATTCGACCAATCGAAGGCGTCGTAAGTGGCCTCGCGTTCCGAATTTTCCGCCGCGATCCGGTCGATCTTGGCTAGATCCTCTTTGAACTTTGGACTTTCCAGGTGGATAGGCGCTGCGAGTGATTGGATCAGCATCTCCTCGCGCGTCATTTCCGCGTCAAGATTCAGCTGTTTGGGAGTGACGGGTCTGTTCATTCGTTCTCTCGAAATTGCAATGGGGATTGCACCGCTGATTTTTCAGCAGTGAAGATCGCGCGAACGTTGCTTTTTCGGGAGAATTGGATTATGCGTGAAGTTGTTCAGGCTTTCGGCACAATCTAATCAGGCCCGTGAGAGCAACGCTCGCGCGGGTCTTTCTGCTTATGCGGCGGCTTCCGCAGCGCGACCGATCTCGGGACGACCCACTTTTGGCAGTTGAGTAGCGAGTTTGCCGCGGGTACTGCCGCAACGGGATTCAGCCCAGGCCAGAGCGTCCTCCAGCTTGTACAGCGGGCGACGGCCAAACCACTTAGCGACTGGCGGGCCAGCATTCACCGATGGCAGATTGAGTTTCGACCAATAGCTTCGGGTGAGCGGAAAGCCGCGTTCGTTGAGGCGGAGCCGAAGCTGCTCACGGGTGAATAGGCTACTTGGGGTGTGTTCGTTCATGGCAACCGCCCTTTTTGGATAGGAATGGACGGCTACCTGTAGATACCGAAATTGCTCCGGCATCTATTCCTTTAAATGCTATTTTTTCGCAACGCGTTTCTTCCGCTTGATCCCGAGCCGCCCCTTCGCTCTTCCATTTGGATCCTTCTCGTGGTCCGAGGTCTTTTGCGCCTTGAGCAGGTGTTTATAGATCTCATCAACAGAAGTGTTCTTATAGAGTGGGTCGCGAGCGTGCGTCTTCTTGAGGAGAGCGGCTAGTTCATAGCTCCCATCGACAACGGGCTTCCGAGACAAGTGAGGCAACCCATTGGGGTCGGTACGGAGCTCGTGTCCCAACCAATACAGGTCCGCGAGCAGCTTACCATGGGCCGCTTTTGTCCATTTGGGCGGTCTGCCTCTCCCAGAATGGCGGTGTGGGCCAGATAGTTCTTGGAGGAGCCAGCGCCAATGTTGGGGATTCTTGATGTCGTATTTGAAAGCTCGAAATAAGTCGACGAGATGCCGATCGGTCTCAAGCTCACCCGGCGCAAAATACCATGTGCCCATTTCGACCTTGAAAATGTAATCATCGATAAATTGAGGACGTGATCTCGTCGGCACTGAGCACCTCCGCCGGTGCAATCCGCATGTGGACGACGCGGCGGGCTGGTGCGGTACCAGCTCTTCAATCCGTCGATCTAGCCGCGCCGATCTTTTAAACGTTCTTCCAGGTCGGGATCATAGTCCAGAGCCGCTTTTTCCCAAAAGGCTGCGCGCTTGGCCAAGCTGATCGCTCGCCGCAGAAATGTCCGGGCCATAAAGGTCTTCGTCGAGGCGCTGCAGAAGCGCTTCATACTTTGCAAGACGGGCGACAGTAGCTCGAAGCTCTTCCAAGTCATGGACGCTCTCTGATCTGCTCTTGGGTTCTGCGAGCGCTCGCAGCTCATTGACCTCGTCCGCCCGGACTTTGATCCTGGGATCGCGGTGCCAAACATCTCGGATACGATTTTCAGACCAGTTGCCGAGCTTGCGGCGTACTCTGCGAAGTACCGCCTTCAGCGACTCGCCAGCTTGGCGCTCGCCGGCCAACTTTCGAAGAAGGTCGGCAGCCTCGTCGAGAGAAGTAGCCTGCATCTCCGATACCTTATGGGAAAATTCCGACGTCATTTGTGCTCTCCTGCTTTTCAAGAGAGCGCGCGTTTAACAGCGCCGCATTCGAGGACGAGCGACCCGGCAAAGTTTGGCGACCACGGCGGGCTGTGCTGTCCAAAGGAGAATTTCGTTGCGAACTCGGGCGAGGTGCGCCCTGCCCCGACGTTCTATCGGGATTGTGAGCCAACCGAGCACCGCCCCCGTTGCTCGGTTGAATGTGGCGGACAGGCTCAATCCGTTGCGAGCCTGTCCGCCCCGGAGGGCTAGAAATGGAGCGAGATATGACGCCGCTGAAATTCACTGTGCACGCCTCCGAACTGACTCTCGAGCGTGTGCGCGCGATTGAGTTATTTCGGAAGTGGGATGCTGTGATGGTGGAGCATCACGGGGAGCTGTACTATCGCTCGATGAAATACACAGTTCACTAGGCGGTGGATAAAGATCGGGACGTTGAATATGACGGGGCACTCCAACGGTCTGCTCGATCGTCAAGACACGCTTGTGGGGAACCTGCTTCCACTGGGAAACGGCCTGCGCTGTTATGCGCAGGATGGCTGCCAGGGCGTCACCTTTCCGGGCGGCCCTCAACACTGCTTGCAGTCCTGGATCTGTTTTACGAGCCATGCCCCTATAAAGCATCCCTTTACCCTCTTGTAAAGCACTGCTTGGTATGAATTGTAAAGTGTAGCTTTATATTGGCGGCATGGAACAGAGACTTACCCTCGGAAAAAGGATCGCTGCTGCGCGTCGCCGCAGCGACGGCAAGCTGACGCAAGCGCAAGTCGCCGAAGAACTCAGAGTTACGCCCCAAGCAGTCTCGGGCTGGGAGCGCGATGAGTCCCGACCCGATATTGGCAAATTGGACGCCCTGGCTCGCCTTTTGGGCACCTCCGTCGATTATTTGATGGGGGGCGATCCCGATCTGATCAAATCCGTTCACACCGAACTCGACCAGCAATGGGCGGAGCAAGGCCGCCGCCTCGCGCAAACCCCGGAATATCAGAGGGTCTTTTTAGCCGAAAAATTAACGAAGGGACCCCTGGGCGGAGCAGCAGATTTCCCCATCTACATCGCGGCTTCTGACACCGAAGGCTCAATGACGATTGAAGCTAGCCCCATACAATTCGTGCGTCGCCCCCCTTTGTTGGAACGCGTTTCTGGCTCATACGGCGTACTGATAAGTGGGAACGACATGGAGCCGGCTTACAGGGAACGCGATCTCGTACTGGTGCATCCTCTCGCGTCCATGTCGTCCGACGCCGATGTGCTGCTCCTGAAGAGACCCCCGAGTTCAGGCGACGCACAGGCGTTGTTGCGAAGGCTAGCTCTCCAAGATGAGCGAACCTTCACCGTACGGAGGTTCAATCCACCAGAAAGCGTTACGGTGGCCCGTTCGGATTGGCCAATTTGCCACGGGATCGTTGGTCGCTTGAGCTCGCTTTATTTTCTAAATTGACTAAAGCAATGCTTGACAAACATCTAAAGAGCTGCTTTACATGATCCCGTCAACAGCGGGAGGCCCTCCATGCCGGTCATTGCAAAGCAGTCTCAGATTTCACCGCCCGTCATCAACTTCGCCTGCCCTACCGCACAAAGCGACCTAAGCATCCTAATTGCCAACCTGAATGCGGCAGTTGCAGAGGTCGAAAAGTGGGGGCCATCGAGGACCGTCTTTCGCTCGCCTACAATCGAACCAAGCCCGGCGAGCCGAAGGTCTATGGTGGTAGGAACGGCGCCAGCCGTATCATGCGCGACGGCCACGACGACGTGGTTATCGAGGCCTATGACTGGTTCTACACGTCGCGCGATAGCATCGAGAAGGATCGCGCCCGGCACCTTGAGGCCGCGACCAGCGACGACGTGCGGGCAGAAGTGGAGCAGTGTTTCACGGCTCGCCTCACGGACTGGGATCGTCAAGAGCGTGCGTGCCGGCGTGCGATCCCGAAGGCGCTTCGCGAAGCAAAGCGCAATTTGAAGCGGGCGCATAAGGCTTGGACCAAAGCCGAACTCGCTATCATCAACTTCCGCCCGACGTGCCAGCAAGACGCAATTGACCTGCTCGTCTACGCCGGCCGGGACGAGGCCCGCGGAGTATTCTTCACGCCAGACGATGCCGAGCTTAAGCACCTCATGCGCAACGTCGCCGTCGCGCTCGTCACGCTCACCGCGAACTGATGGAGATCGAAAGATGTTGCAGCTCCCGCAATCTGCAGTCGGCCAGCACCGCTCCAAACGTCAGGACGCTATCGCCGATCCTGTGCTTGCTATGATTGCTGAGCACCAGAGGCTCGCAATGGCTTGGCAGGCGCTTTACGATCAATTGCAAGAAGCCGAGTTCGAGGCCACGAAAAAGCACGGCCCGCGTCCAATCGGCCTGATTCAGTGGCGGGGCTACACGATTGGTGCGGGCGAAATCGAAGCTCGCCGCGAGCAATTGCTGGAAGCTGGCGAGATCAATCGCGCCACAATCGAGCGGGAATATCTTGATGCCAAGGCTCGTTATGACGCGCAGCTTGCGGCCGGTGTCACCTGGGATAGGCGCGCCAAGCTTTTAAGGTTGAGCAAGGAAGTTGACCGACGCGTTGCCGCAGAACGGCGGTATGCAAAACGCCTTGCGAATACAGCGCCGACAACGCCGGCCGCTGCTGCTGCGCTGATCCAGTACATGCTGGATGAGGAATTTTGCACGGATAAGGACTGGTGGCATTTGACCGCGCTTCAGAACCTTGTCGCCTCCCTCGATGCCATGCCCGCCGCTGCGCGGTCGTGATGTGCATAGTCGGGAGTTGGCGGCCTTCGCCGCCCTCTCCGCGTCTTCCCTTCAGGCATCATCATTTGGTCAGCATCGCCTGCGGAGGCGTAATCGGAGCGGAAAGCATGCTGCATCTACCTTCTGCCGAGCGGGCGTCGATCGCCCCACAAGCGCAGCCGAGCGAATGCGCTTTGGTGCGGCTGGCCGAGCAATTCAGGCTCACCAATCAGGCGTACAATGAGGCTGACGCTCGAAATGACGAGATCGACCGAAAGCTCCTTAACGAAGAGCTGGATAAGATCGCAGAGCGAGCCTCGCACTTCACTCCGCTCTCAATCGAGGGAGCCGCCTTCATGGTGATGCTGGCCCATGACACCAACGGCACTGTCGAGGAAGGGGCAAGCGAAGCGATTAAGCAGAAGGCCAGTGCTCGGCAAGATCGGTATCATTACCGACTTCTCGAGTTTCTGGGTGGCGGAAGGCTTTTCCCCGAGGTTTGCGAATACCTGATGGATGTGGCACTTGATCCCGCCTTAGACAAGCGCCCGGCTGCCGGCGTCGAGGTTCGGCTAACGTCAGCTATTCCAATTTCGCCCGGGGGCGAGTGACAGAAGCTTGAGCAAGCCGTCAGCAATTCCCGCAGGATCTTGGCCCAGGCGCATGGCAGCCGAGCTGGCGGCCGGCTATTGCGGCGAGCGCACGGCGGAGGACTTCCTAAAGCGGGTCGGCAAAGAGTATCCTCAGCCGCGAGTAGCGGAAGGGCGTAGACGGTTATGGCTGAGGGACGATCTGGACAGGGCAATAGCTCCAATCCTCGCGCAAGGCGACCTCGCAGAGGATTTGTGAGGGTGGAACTGCCCCGACACGTGATCCCCAAGCTGCTGGCGAAAGGCGCGACGGCCTATTACTACAACGTACCGACGAAATATCGCGCACTGAGGTGCCCCCTCTCGAATGAGGCTCTGGGGACTGATTACGCGCGGATGCTGGCGCGGGCCAAGACGCTCAATGAGCAATTTGACGAATGGGATCAGGCACGCAAGGGCCTGCCAGTAAGCGGCGTCATGGCTCCGAAATACGGAACGGTTGATTGGCTGTTTCGCGAATACAAGATCAGCAAGGCTTATCTGGAGAAGGTCGCGGAGCGGTCGCGCTCAGATTACGAATGGGCGATGGACGAGATTTGCAACGTCATCACCAAGTCGGGCGATTGTGTCGGAGGCCGTCTCGTCAGGACGATCAGCCCCCGAGCGGCAGACAAACTCTATGACAAGTTCATCACCGCAAAGGGAAAGAAGCTCGCGGCTGGCCAGCAACGGCTGCGCACGGGCGAAAAGCTGATCGGCCTCTGTCGCAAGGCGTGGCGGGTTGTCCATCGGCTTTACCCGGAAGAGTTTCCGGCCGACGTTCCGAATCCATGGGAAGGCGTGACGGTAAAGAAGCGGGCGAAAGCCAAGAAATCCGCCGTCACTCGGGACGAGGCCTACGCCTTCGCCTGGGGCGCGATCGAGGCGGGTTATCCCGAGGCAGCCGCTACCGCGGTCATCTGCTTTGAATGGCTCCAGCGGCCGGAGAACGTGGTTGCGGGCTACATCACATGGGCCGACTACCGGGCACCTTCGGCGCCGTCGATCATCCGGGTAGCTCACCACAAGACCGGCACGATCGCGCCCCACCCGCTGGAAGAGACCGACGAAAAGGGCAACGTGACGCTGTTCTATCCGGATGCTGAGGAAATCCTGGCGAAGCTCCCTAGGCTCGGGCTGCCCATGATCTTGCGCGACTTAGGCGACGGCGCAGCCAAGCCGTGGATTTACAGCTCTCTTAACCATGTCGTGACGCGACTGCGGAAAAAGATCGAGGGCGTTCCGCCCCACTTCACCCTGGATGCCTGCCGGCACGGCGGGTTGACGGAGCTGGAGGAAGCAGAGCTTACGGACGGGCAAGGCCGGGCGCTGTCCACGCACAAGACGCAACAGAGCTATGAAGGCTATGCCAAGCGTTCGGCCAAGCGGATGCTATCGGCTACCAAAAAGCGTTATGCCCACGTCCTCGCGAACAAAATAGCGACAAGCGTTCAGAATGACGGGGCTGATGGCATTCAGAATGAAAACCAGGCCGTCGAGAAAAGCGCTTAATTCACAGTCGGTTGGTTGGCGCGCTCGGAGAGATTCGAACTCCCGACCCTCGGAATCGAAATCCGATGCTCTATCCAGCTGAGCTACGAGCGCCCTGGCCCAGATCTTGGACCGTAACCGAGACGCCCCAGATAGCTGCTGGCGAGCCAGCAGGCCGGGCGACGTTCGGATGGGTTCGAATTAGCAGAGAGGCCGGCCAATAAAAAGCCCTTCCGGCCTCGATTCGAGACGGGTCAGACCCGCCCTCACCAGGTGCTGTTGAAGAAGCCGAAATGCGGCTGCTGCGCCATCACCATCATCGGCCGCCCTTGCTGCGGCACCGGATGCGTTCTGGCGACCTTGCGCTTGGGCTGCTGCGCCGGGGTCTGAGGGGGCTGGGCCTGCGCCTGAACTTGCGGCTGAATTTGCGTCTTGGCCTCGGTCTTCTTGACCGCAGCGGTATCGGCCTTCGCGGCCGGCGTGAATTGGGCGAACGTCTCGCGGACCCGCGCCTTGGCTGATATCTCGGCCAAAGCGGGTGACATGCTCTCCACGGGCGGCTGGGGAGCCGCGACGGCGGCGATCTTCGCCGCAGGGGCGGCAAGCGTCGGCTGACTGGTGTCGAGTACGACACGCTCCGGCAGGTGGCGATCGGACCGGATCCGAATCAACGGCTGTTCGTTGCTTGCGGTTGCGATAGCCTGCGTCACAGGCGAAGTCGGCAGAACGTAGTTCGCCGCGAACAGCAGTGCGAGCAAGGCTCCACCGACAAAGAAGAAATACCGAAAGATGGGCATTGGCCACGCTCCGCCCGCCGCATCCCCGCGTGGGCTCTCCGCCTTAACAGGCGATCATTTAATTAGTTCCTGGCCCAGCCGTTCGGTTCAAATGGCGACGGCAAGTTTTTCGGCCAACCCCCAGGACAGTAATTTTTCCGCTACCCGGCACTGCCGGCCTTAGGTCCGGCGTGCTGCCACAAGCGAACACTTCGCCTGATCGGCATTCACGTTGACGAAGCCGACAGGAATGCGCGCAAAAGTCTTGCGGCTCTTCATGCTGACCTGATCCGCCAGAACGCGGGTGCGGTCGGTGAGATGACTGCCATCACGCCGCGCAAAAGCGCAGACGATCTCGACATCCTTTACGGCATAGTCGTTGTCGTTGCGCAGCGTGAGCGTCACCAGCGCCTTCGATCCAAGGCCGCCGCGGCGCCAGGTCTGAGATGAAATCCTGATCCGGCCGAGTTCTGCCATTGTCGGAATCTGAGCTTCGGAGGCCGGCGACACGGCGACCGCATCGCGCGAAGGCGCCGTCTCGACGGCTGCCACGTCAGACCTCACCGGTTCGGCACTGTTGCCTTTGGAGACGGGGAGCAGCATCCAGATGCCGCAACCGACGATGATGGCCGCCAACAGCCACAGCAGGCCTCGCCCAAATGAAACGCTCGCGATCGTCACCGCCCGCGCCAGTCGTTCGCCGGTCCCGGCGAAACGCCCTAACCCGATGCGGTCAAACCCAGCGCTCATGGTTGCCTCACCGATCGCAGCGGAAGCACGTTTCGACAACGGATTCGGCCACTGCTTACCTTAATCCGGAAGGCGAACCAAGGTTCCCGCGCAGCTGCCGAGTCGGCAAGAGCGGTGGCGGTCACGGGCCGAGCCCGCTAACATGCGCTGCAACATCAAGATCCGTCGGGAGAACACGAAATGCCAGTCGTCACTTGGGATCACGTCCATCTGCGCAGCCCCGATCCGGAGGCCACGGCGGCTTGGCTGCGGGACATCCTCGGTGGCGAGATCGTGCAAGCGCCCGGACGGATCGACGTGAATCTCGGCGGCGCAAGGATCTTCATTGCGCCCCTCGAGGGCGACAATGCGGTCAACCCGCCGCCGCCGCACCCGCATCAAGGCCTCGACCATTTCGGTCTCACGGTGAAGGACATCGACGCCGTCGCCGCCGAGCTCAAGGCCAAGGGCGTTACTTTCACGCGCGAACCGACCACGATCCGCCCCGGCGTGCGCATCTGCTTCATCCGCGGCCCCGAAGGCATCTCCATCGAGCTGCTCGAGCGCGACAAGAAATATACCTGACACGGCGCGCGCCGCATCGGCTCACCGGGCGACGTTGCCGCCCGGCGTGCTCAAGTCATGCTGCCGGGCATGAAGCAGCGGACGGCGACGCCCATGTAGCCGTAGATCGGCCAGACCATGGTGCGCCCCACCCGGTTCGGCTCCGAGATCACGGCCTCCTCGGGCACGTCGACCCAGACGAGCTCCTGCGGTCGGCCGTCGATCATGTGGCCATAACGCGGGACGCGGACCCGATAGTGCCCGTCCTTGCTGTCCCAGTCGGCGTCCGAGAGCGCCGAGCCGTCGGCATCGGAGCAACAAGGCCCCTTGCCGCTTCGCAGTCCGTCGAACCAGGCCTTCAATTCGGCATTGGTGTTGACGAACTGGCCGCGGTCGCGCGCGTGGCCGAAGGGGGCCGCGAGTGCGATCAGGGCCAGGACGCATGCTAGGTTCGCCACGGTTCGCCAGCGTGCTGCGCCGCCGATCCGCCGTTGTCGTGTTTCGCAAATCGTGGGACGCACACTGTACAGACGCGGCTTCTCGCCGCCGGAATCGATCCAGTTGCTCACGTTTGTCTTGCTCCAGCACCCCGCGGCCAGTGCAACAATGGTTATGCATTTCGCGGGCCAACTTGATTCGCAACGACTGGCCTCGCTTCATGATCAGACCGTCATGGCGGTGTCATAGACAAGCCGGGACAATTACGGCTCACGGGCAGGCTCGCAAGGTCGGCGGCCAAACTGCCGCGTTGCGTGGCCGCATGCCCTTTGGCATAAATGCACCACCGGTTACGCCATTGGGCGATGGCGGCCGGCCTCGGGACGTTATGAAGAACGGCCTCTATTCGATTCACGTGAACCTGCTCGATGGTCGGGTCGGCAAGGGCAGCGGCGTGATTCTTTTTCGCGACGGCAAGATTCTTGGCGGCGACGCCTATCTCTATTACACCGGCAGCTACACGGTGAAGGACAACACCTTCAAGGGCGAGGTGCTGGTCCAGCGTCACACCTCGCCGCGGGGTGACGACAATCCGCTGTTCGGCGGGCCTGCCGCGGTCGGCATCGGCCTCAGCGGCACGTTCACGGAGACGCGCGGGGACATGACGGGCACCGCGCTGGTCGGAAAGGCCAGCCAGATTTTCGGCGCGACGCTGCATAAGCTTGCAGAGGCCGACTAGAGCTTCGGTTCTGATTGAATCAGAACTGAAGCTCTCAATTGTTGTTTCGACGCATTTTCGTCACGCGGACCGGCATCCACTTCGCTCGAAAACGCGTGAGCTATTCCGCGGCCTGCTCGAGCGGCGCCACGCGCGGCAGGATGATCTGGATACGTGTGCCGCTGCCCGGTTCGGAATCCAGATCGAGCCGTCCGCCGAGCCTGTTCGTGACGATGCTGTAGACGATGTGCAGCCCGAGGCCGGTGCCGCCCTGATCGCGCCGCGTCGTGAAGAACGGATCGAAGGCACGGCGGCGGACGTCGAGCGACATGCCGCAGCCATTGTCGGAGAAGATGATCTCGACATTGTCCTTGCCGGACTCGCGCACCTGGATGTCGATGGTCCCCGGCCGGCCGTCCGGGAAGGCGTGCGCCACCGCGTTGAGAAACAGATTGGTCAGCACCTGGCCGTAGGGTCCGGGATAGCTGTTCATGGTCAGATCAGGCTGGCACTCGACATTGAGCGTCAGATTGTGCTTGCGAAGGCCGGGCCGCAGACTCATCACCACCTGCTCGGTGAGGTCACCGAGATCGAAGCTGCGCTGGTCCGAATAGTTGCGGTCGGCGGCGACCTGCTTGAACGACTGGATCAGCTCCGCGGCGCGATTGAGATTGGCGACGAGCTGCGAGGACGCGTCGCGGCTGGTATGGAGAAAGTCGTTGAGCGTGGAGCGGCGCAGCTCGCCGCGTTCGACTTCGGCGGTGAACATCGCGGTCTTGCGCTCCAGCGCGGAGGCGACCGTGAGGCTGATGCCGACGGGATTGTTGACCTCGTGCGCGACGCCGGCGACGAGGCGCCCGAGCGCCGCCAGCTTCTCCGCCTCGATCAGCGAGGCCTGGGTCTCGCGCAGATTGCGCAGCGCGGTCTCGGCGGATTCCTTGGCTTTCCGCATCTCCTGCTCGCCGCGCTTGCGCTCGCCGATGTCGAGCGCCACGGTGACGATCCGCTCGATCTCGCCTTCGGCATCGAGCAACGGCAGCTTGTTGACGAGCCATTGCCGCATGTGGCCGGAAGAATCAATGTACTCCTCTTCGTAGAAGCCGAGGCCCTTTCGCAGCGTCAGCACGCGCTTGTCGCTCTCGTCGGACTTGGCCGCGCCGTAGCGCGACATCAGGTCGGCCGTGGTGCGGCCGAGCGCATCGCCGGGCTCGATTCGAAGATGCCGGCCATGTAACGGTTCATCAGCACGTAGCGCAGGTCGCGGTCCTTGACGTTGATGACCGCTGGCACGGTGTCGATGACCTGCTGGAGCAGGCGCCGTCCTTCGGCAATGGCGTCTTCCGCGCGCTTCTGGTCGGTAATGTCGCGCAGCGTGCCCTCATAGCGGACGATGTTGCCCGCCTCGTCGCGGACGCCGGTGGCACTGTCGGACAGCCACAGGATGTCGCCGCCGCGCTGGCGCACCTGGTATTCGAACTCGCGCACCATGCCGTCGCGTGCCATCAGCCGCTGATATTCGACGCGAGCCTCGGGATTGACGTAGATGGTGTGGGCGATGTCGTTGATGCTGTCGATGAGGTCTTTGGGGCTGTCATAGCCCATCATCCGCGCCAGCGCCGGATTGGCGTTGAGGAGGTCGCCGGCCGGCGTCGTGACATAGATGCCGTCGACCGAGCCCTCGAACAGTTTCCGGTAGCTCTCTTCGGCAAGGCGTTGCTCGGTCAGTGCGCGCACCGCCGCCTCGCGTGCCGTGTCGGCCTCCTCCAGCGCACGGCGGAACACTTCGGCCGCCCGCGCGATGTCGCCGATCTCGTTGTCGAGGTCGGCGGACGGGATCGAGGTGTTCTTCTCGCCGGCTGCGAGCGCGCGGATCGACCGCGCGATCTGGGCGAGCGGACGGACCGTCCGCCGCACCACGAAGCCGGCCGCGAGAATGCCGATCAGCACACCGATGGTACCGAGCACGATGCTCTGCCAGCGCGCCTCCGTCAGCGTGCGGGCAAAGTCGCGCGACAGCACGTGACCGCGCCGGGCGCTGACCTCGCGCAGCAATTCGGTGACACGGCCGATCAGCCGACCCTCGGTTCCCAGCACCTCGCGGTCGATGTCGGCGATCTGCCGTTCACGGACCGCGACCGCGATGATCGCCTCGGCGTACTCGTTGACCGCCGATCTGAGCTTGGGATCAGTGACGCCCATCGCCCGCATGCTCTGCGCCGCCTGCTCGGCCGCGGACGGGTTGCGCGCAAGCAACCCAAGCGCGATCCGGCTCTGCGCTTCCGACAGGCGGGACGCCAGCTCTCGGTCCGCAGTGCCGGAGACAGCTGCGTCGAACTGGTCGCGGAGCGGCGGCAGCCCGGCAAGCAGCTGGGCGCGGCGGTCGATCAAGGTCGAGATCCGTTCCAGGCCGCTGCGGTAGGTCGCAAGCCGCTCGCTGACGCCGTCGATCATATCCTGCTGCTCGGGCACGAGCTCGATGCGGGTCTTCTTCAGGATGTCACTGAGCGTCGATGCCGCCTCGCCCACCTGCTTGAACTGGATGCCGGCGCCAGGGTCGGTGACGAAGTCGCGCGCGGCGAGCCGCAGCTCGTTCATGCGGCGGTCGATGTCCTCGGCGAGGTCGCCGACGCTCTGCAGCCGCTGCAGCTCGGCGAAGGTCGTGTCGATGTGCCGGATCGCAATCACGCTCGCGGTCGAGGTGACGATGATCACCGCCAGCACCAGAAGGAAGCTGCCGAACGTGAGCTGGCCGATGGAGAGCGAGAAAGTTCGCTTTTTCTCAGGGGTCGGCGTCAATTCGGCGGACATTGGTGTTGTGTGGACCGGGCCATTGGAGCTCCAATATACGACGTATTGCAGTCCCGGGGGAACATGCGTCTGGCCGCCGAATATCCTTAATGTTGAAGCCCTGCCGGCCTCCTTGGCCCCGGTTTTATGACGTTTTGACGTCGGCCGGCCGCCGCGCCGGGATAGTCATGGCGGCGACGCCGAGGACGACGCAGGCAAGACCGATCCAGGCGGTCCGGCTCAGGCTCTCGCCGAGGAAGGCGACGCTGATGGCAACCCCGATCGGCACGCGGAGATAGGCCTGCGCGGTGGTGCCGACCGAGCCCAGGGTCTGGATCAGGCGGAAATAGATCACGAAGGCCGCGGCCGTCGAGAAGGTCGCCAGCGCGAGCAGCGCCAGCACGGAACTCAGCGAGGGCGACAGCGTCCAGGGCTGCTCGACGATGAGCGAGGCCGGGAGCAGCGCCGCCGCCCCCGCCAGCAACGAGCCGGCCGCGGGCGCCATGGGATCGAGGCCCTTGAAGCCGCGACCGAAGATCGCGGCGCAGGCGTAGCAGATGGTGGCGGCAACGATCGCGGCCTCCGCGACGAGGCCGCTTCCAACATTATGGAAGGCATCGACGCCGACGATCAGCAGGATGCCGGCCATGCCGGCGACCACCCCGACCAGCTTTCGCGGTGTCGTCGCCTCGTGACGCGTCACGACCGCCGTGAGCAGGAAGGTGAAGATCGGGCCGGCCGAGTTGAGGATGGTCGCAAGCGCGGCATCGACGTGGCGCTCGCCCCAGGCGATCAATGTCCAGGGGATCACGCTATTGAGCACGGCCTGGAAGGCGAAGCGTTGCCAGGTCGCGGCATCCGTCGGCAGCCTGATGCCCCGCGCCCACATGATCGCGAGCAGCAGCAGGCCCGCAATCGTGGTGCGCGCCGCGATCAGCGTGATCGGAGGAATGGTGGCGACGCCGAGCTTGATGAAGGTGTAGGAGCCGCCCCAGAGCGTTGCGAGCGCCAGCAGCAGCGCCAGCTCGACGGCGATGTTGTTGTTCTCCCGATTGCCCGGTCGGTTGTCCATGTCGCGCGCTCGATCCCGTTGACGGAACCTAGCGCGTCTGCCCTCGCCGATACTTCGCTTTGTATCGAAGTGTCCTAGCCGATGGCCCCGACCTCGAACACCTCACCGTCATAGCCGGCCTCGCGGGGAATGCGGAGCTGACGGCCGGTTTCGGTCTTGGTCATGACAGGCATCACCGTCACGACGGACATGCCGCGGGCGTGCTCGAGCGCGGCGCTCACGCGGCCCTGCTTGGCGAGCCGGATCAGATTGCGCGTGGTCGGGAACGGCAGCTTGAAGCGGCCGCTCTCGCCGCCCTCCACCGCCTCGCGTGGCGAGACCCAGATCGAGTCGGTCGATTCCCGGCCGTCATGTGCGCCGAGCTGGTCGGGCGGCGCGGCCGCAAGGAAGAACCATGTGTCGAAACGTTTTGGCATCCCCTCGGGCGTGATCCAGTGCGCGTAAGGCACGAGCGTATCGAGCGCGAGCTGGAGCCCGTTGTCGGCCAGAATGCTCAGGAAGCTGACCTTGTGCTCGTTGAGCGCGACGCGATGCGCATCGGCGATTTCGCCGGCGCGCCTGGCGTCAACAGGCGTGTCCGAATCCTTCGACCGCGCCAGCAGGATGCCGCTTTCCTCAAAGGTCTCGCGGATCGCGGCGATCCGAAAGCCGCGGTCCGCTTCACTCAGCCCCTCGCCGCCCGAATACAGGTCGGAGCGCTTGACGATCTCCTGATCGCCGGCATCGACGCTGCCACCAGGAAACACCAGCGCGCCCGAATTGAACTCGATCTGATGATGGCGAACCATCATGAAGACTTCGATTTCGTCGCGGCTCTTGCCGTCGACCGTCACGCCGTCGCGCAGCAGGAGGATCGTCGACGCAGGGCGTGATGCTGATGCCTCGGCCATTCGACTAACCTGCGGCGCTGGATTGCGGGCCGAGATTGGCGCGCTTGTCGACGCGGGCGACGCGCGACAGCAGGTAATCGACCTCCGCCTTCGCCATCGGGGTGATGGTGGCGCCGGGCTTGCGCTGGGCGCTGGAGGCAATGATGCCGCGCTTCTGCAGCACGTATTTGCGCACGGCAAGGCCCGCGCCGGGCTGCTGCTCGTAGCGGATCAGCGGCAGATGCGCGTCGAACAGATCATGGGCGGCGTCGCGCTTGCCTTCCTTCGAAAGCCGCACGACGTCGATCAGGAGTTCGGGGAAGGCATAGCCGGTCATGGCGCCGTCGGCGCCGCGCTCCATCTCGAAGTCCAGAAAGAGCCCGCCATTGCCGCAGAGGATCGAAAGCGGCCGCAGCGAGCCGTCCTTCTGGAAATTGCGCAGCGTCGAGATCTTTTCCAGCCCCGGCCAGTCCTCGTGCTTGAGCATCACGCAGTTCGGATTGTCGGTGACGATCTTGCGGATCACGGCCGGGGTGAACACCACCGACAAGGTCAGCGGAAAGTCCTGGAGCACCCAGGGCACGTCGGGGCCGATGGCCTCGGCCGCCTGCTTGTAATAGCCGACGATCTGGTCGTCGGTCCGCAACGACGGCGGCGGCGCGATCATGACGCCGGCCGCGCCCGCATCCATCGAGGCCTTCGCCAGCGAGCGCATGGTGGCAAAGCCCGGCGCGGAGACGCCGACGATCACCTGCATCTTCTTGGCGCGCTTGACGAAGCGTACCGCCACCTGTTCGGCCTCGGCGGCATCGAGCTTCGGGGCCTCACCGAGGATGCCCAGCACAGTGACGCCGTCGCAGCCGACCTCCTCGTAGAAATCGGTCAGGCGGTCGATCGAGCGCTCGTCGATCCGGCCGTCATCGTGGAACGGCGTCGGCGCGATTGCGACGGTGCCCTTGGCGTCGGCGGTAAGTTTCATCGTTGTCCTTGTTTCTCTCTGTCGATGGCTAAAACCGCCGCGCCCCCATCTTGATCTGCTCTTCGGAGAAGAAGATCTCCTTGGCATGATCGGCGATGTCCTGGGCCTTCCAGCCCGTGTGCGGCGGCTTCCAGCCGTCCATTTCCATCATCCGCATCTCGCGCACGCCGCGGGGCCCGGACACGCCCAGCACCTTGCCGGTCTGGTCACCGGACAAGTCGCTGACCATGTATAGCACGGCCGGCGCGATGCCGTCCGGACCCAGCGCCGCGCCGGGGTTCTCCTTATAGCGGGGCAGGTCTGCGGTCATGCGGGTCAGCGCGCCCGGCGCAAGCGTCCAGATCCGGATGTTGTATTTGCGGCCCTCGATTGCCAGCACGTTGGACAGGCCCCAGATGCCGCCCTTGGCCGCGCCGTAATTGCTCTGGCCGAAATTGCCGATCAGGCCCGAGGTCGACGAGGTGTTGACGATGACGCCGCCGCCGTTTTCCCGCATCCAGCGAAATACCGGCATGGTGCAACAAAAGGTGCCCTTCAGATGCACCTTGATGACCTTGTCCCAGTCGGACTCAGACGCCTTGGCGAAGGTCTGGTCGCGCAGAATGCCGGCATTGTTGACGAGGATGTCGGCGCGGCCGAAATGCTTGATGGCGTCGTCGAACACCGACTGGCCGCCTTCCATGGTGGAGATGTCGGCGCCGTTGGCGACCGCCTTGCCGCCTTCGGCCTTGATCGCATCCACCACGAGCTGCGCCATCGATGTGTCGGCGCCGGAGCCGTCACGGGGCCCACCGAGGTCGTTGACGACGACGGAGGCCCCTTCCCGCGCGAACAGCTTTGCGTAGGCCTCACCGAGCCCCCCGCCCGCGCCGGTGATCAGCGCAACCTTGCCGTCGAGTAGTCCCATGGTGGCTCTCCCTGTTTTGTTCTTTTGCTCCGTCATGGCCGGGCTTGTCCCGGCCATCCACGAACTTGATCGCCAACCGCGCGAAGAACGTGGATGCCCGGGACAAGCCCGGGCATGACGAAATAACTCAGAGCGCGTCGAGCGGCATCATCACCCCAGCACCGTCTTGCCGTTCTTGATCACAGTGACGCCGCGCGACTTGACCTTGGCTTCGAACGAGATCACGCTGCCGTCCTTCCAGAGGTCCATGGTCACGGTCTCGCCGGGATAGACCGGCGAGGAGAACCGCGCGACGTGCTGGCGGAAGGCGGAAGCGTCGTAATCGGCATAGGTCTGGAGCACGCCGCGGCAGGTGATGCCGTACGTGCACATGCCGTGCAGGATCGGACGTGGGAAGCCGGCCTTCTTCGCGAACTCAGGGTCGGAGTGCAGCGGGTTGCGATCGCCGCAGAGACGATAGACCAGCGCCTGGTCGGGACGCGTCACGATGTCGATGGTCGTGTCGGGTGCGCGGGACGGGCTCTTGTGCGGATCCGGCTGGGTCAGGTTCGGCCCGCCAAAGCCGCCGTCGCCGCGGGCGAAGCGGGAGGCGACCAGAGTTGCCAGCTTCTCGCCCTTCTCGTTCTTGAGCACGGTCTGATGGCTGATGACCACGCCCTTGTCCTTGCCCTTGTCGTAGACTTCGACCACGGAGGAATCGGCGGTGATGTGCGCGGCGACCGGCAGTGGCTGGTGGAAGGTGATGTCGCGCTCGCCGTCCACCACCATCACGCGGTTGAGGTTCATCTCGCCAGGCCCCGCGCCCCACGCGGCGACGGATGCAAAAGTCGGCACCACCTTGAGCGGTCGCGGCGTCAGCGTGCCCTCGTTGACGAAGGCGAGCTCGTTCTCGTCCATCGGATCGGCGCCCAGCCCAATGCCGTAGGCATAGAGCATCACTTCGCGGTCGGTGTAGGCATATTTCTGGCCGAGGTTTTTGAGGCCTTTGAGTTCGTCGTATCTGGCGGACATTTTTGTTGTTTCCTCCCGGCAGTTTCAGCGAATGGCGGCGCCCATTGATGCGCCCTCTCCCCTTGCGGGAGAGGGCTCCAAGGTGCTCGCAACAAACTCGTTTGGGTGAGGGGTTCGCTCCGCATCGAACAATCTCTCGGTGGAGAGAGACCCCTCATCCGGCGCTTCGCGCCACCTTCTCCCGCAAGGGGAGAAGGGAAGAAAGCGACTACGCCGGCGTAAAAAACGGCAGCGGCGCGCCGTCGGTCGGCTTGAACACCACCTTCACCTTCTGGCCGATCTTCAACGTCGTCAGATCGCAATCGACGAAATTGGTCTGGAGCGATGGGCCTTCCTTCAGCGTGACGTAGCCGATCGCGTAAGGGCCGGTCGGCGACTTCCGCATCAAGCTGTAGGTGTAGATCGTACCCTCGCCCGAAGACTGCTCCCACACCGTCTTGTCGGAGTAGCAGAACGGGCAGATCGCACGCGGGAAATAGTGCGCCTCGCCGCACGCGGTGCAGCGCTTGATCATGAACCTGCCCTCTTTGGCCGCATCCCAGAACGCGGCTGTCTCAGGGTTCATCACCGGGGCCGGATATTTCTTGGCTTCGCTCATCACACGCGCTCCAGAATGGCCGTCGAGGCGGCGTGGCGAACACCCAAAAGTCCGCCGGTGCCGTGGGCGATGGCGAGATCGCAATTCTTGACCTGCACCTTCGGATGCGCCTCGCCGCGCAGTTGCCGCACGGCCTCGAGGATCTTGGTCATGCCGCCGCGATTGACGGGATGGTTGCTGCAGAGGCCACCGCCATCGGTGTTGAACGGCAGCTTGCCGACGCCCGAGATCAGATTGCCGTCGGCGACGAACTTGCCGCCCTCACCTTTCTTGCAGAAGCCGAGGTCTTCGAGCTGCATCAGGACGGTGATGGTGAAGCTGTCGTAGATCGAGGCGTATTTGATGTCCTTCGGCGTGATGCCGGCTTCCTCGAAGGCACGCGGGCCGGACCAGATGCCGGCGGAGTATGTGAGGTCGAGATCCTTGCCGCCGCGCGGGCCCTTCATCGCCTCGCCATGTCCGATCAGCCTGACCAAAGGCTTCTTCAGGCTCTTGGCGATTTCAGGCGTGGTCACGATCAGCGCGCCGCCGCCGTCGGAGACCACGCAGCAATCCATGCGATGTAAGGGATCAGAGATCATCGGCGAGTTCAGGACGTCCTCGACGGTCACGACGTCCTTGAGCATCGCATGCGGATTGTATTGCGCATGGTGCGAGGCCGCGACCTTGATCCAGGCGAGCTGCTCGCTGGTGGTGCCATAGTCGTGCATGTGGCGCATGGCACACATGCCATAGGCATTGTGCGTGGTCGCGCCATAAGCCGTCTCGAAATCGGCCTCAGCGCCGGCCGCGCGCGGCGGCATCGCCCCGGTGCGCGGCTTGCCGGCCAGCGTGATCAGCGCGATTGAGCACTTGCCCGCGGCGATGGCTTCGGCGGCATGGCCGAGATGGATGATGTAAGAACAGCCGCCGGTCTCGGTGGAATCGACATGGCGGAGTTTCTTGGTGTTGAGACCGAGATAATCGACCATCGGCCAGGCGCCGCCCGGGGCGTCGCCCGCGCAGAAATAGCCGTCGACATCGTCCTTGCTGAGCCCGGCATCCTCGATCGCACCCTTGGCGACCTCGGCATGGAGCTGCGCGGTGGATTTGTCCGGCGCGTGCCGGGTCGGGTGTTCGTAGATCCCGGCAATGTAGGCCTTGCCCTTGATGGTCAAATAAGGTCTCCGCTGGCGTGTCTCACTTCCGGTTTTTTCTGAACCGCTGCCGCCCTGTTGGCAAGCGCGGAAATATTCCGTCGGGCGAGAGGGCAGCGGGCTGGCGCAAATGGCCGCCGCATCATCCGAGGTGCGGTGGAAGGCCCTGCTGCCGCAGTCGTCGTTGCGAGCGCACAATCCAGGAATCTTTCCGCGGACGCACTCTGGAATTGCTTCGCTGCGCTCGCAATGATGGGAACGACGGGAAGAACCCTAAAGCTGTTTTGCCCGACGGTACAAGTGATTTCGTTTTATCGAAAAACGTTTTTTCGCGAAAACAACCCCATGCACAGTAGAACGGTGGTTGATTTCAAACAGGAATTTGCAGGGTGGATTAGCGAGTCCACCCCACGAAAATTCTACTCCGCCGCGATCTGCCTCGGCGCCGGCGGCGGGTTCGCGAGGTCGGCGGCGAGCTGGGCGTAGCGGGCCTTGGCGTCTGCTACGGCCTTCTCCTTCACCGGGCCGTAGCCGCGGATGCGGTCGGGCAGCGAGAGCAGCTCCACCGCGGTATCGATCGTCAGCGGCGACAGCAGGCCGAGCACGGTGGCGACGTCCTTCTCGTAGCCGGCGATCAGATCGCGCTCGAGCTTGCGGTCGGCACTGCGACCGAAGATGTCGAGCGGCGTGCCGCGCAGGAACTTGAATTTTGCCAGCACGCGGAACACCGGAAGCATCCACGGGCCGAAGGCGCGCTTCTTCGGGCGGCCGAGCGCATCGACGCCCCTGCTCAGAATGGGCGGGGCCAGGTTGAAGTTGAACTTGAAGTCGCCTTCGAACTGGTCGCGGAGCTGCTTTTCGAACGCGCCATCGGTGTAGAGGCGCGCGACCTCGTATTCGTCCTTGTAGGCCAGCAGCTTGGCGTAGTTGACCGCAACGGCGCGGGTCAGCGCCTCGTCATAGCCGCCCTGCCTGGCGACGTCGCTGACCTGATCGACCAGCTTGCGGTAGCGTTTCGCGAGGCGGCCGTTCTGGTACGCCGTGAGATGCCTGGTGCGATGCTCGATGACCTCGTCGAGCGTCATTGCGTCCAGGGACTTGGGCGCAACGACCTCATCCGTTCCCTTCAGCATGCCGGCAAGCCGTGCGGGATCGGCGACGGCGAGGCGGCCGAGGCGGAAGGCTTCCTTGTTCATCTTGATCGAGACGCCGTTGACCTCGATCGCCTGCTCGATCGACTCCGCTGACAACGGCAAGAGGCCCTTCTGATAGGCGTAGCCCATCATCATCATGTTGGTGGCGATGCTGTCGCCGAGCAGCTGTTCGGCCGGCTTGGTGAAGTCGAAGAATACCGAGTCCTTGTGCAGCGCGGTTTCCAGCAACCCGTTCAGCTTGCGGGTCTGGAAGTTGAAATCGCGGTTGAGGACGAAGTCGGCGGTGGGAATGACGTGGCTGTTGATGATGCCGCGGGTGCGGCTGCTGTCGCAGAGCGAGATGGTGTCCTTGGCAACCGCGACCACCTCATCGGCTGCGAGCACCACATCGGCCGTACCGGTGACGATGCGCGAGCAGGTCACCTCGGCCGGATGATCGGACAGGCGGACGTGGCTCAGCACCGCCCCGCCCTTCTGCGCCAGGCCCGACATGTCGAGGATCATCGAGGCCTTGCCCTCGATATGGGCGGCCATGCCGAGCAGCGCGCCGATCGTCAGCACGCCGGTCCCGCCCACGCCGCCGACAGCGATGTTGTAGGGCTTGTCCAGGTTGGGGCGCGATGCCGGCTCGGGCAGATCGCCGATATCGCCGACGCCCGCCGGCGCGCGCTTGCGCATCTTGCCGCCGTCGACGGTGACGAAGGACGGACAAAAGCCTTTGACGCAGGAATAATCCTTGTTGCAGGTCGACTGGTTGATGGCGCGCTTGCGGCCGAACTCGGTCTCGAGCGGCTCGACCGAAATGCAGTTCGATTGCACCGAGCAATCGCCGCAGCCTTCACACACTGCAGGATTGATCAGCACACGGCGCGCCGGATCCTCCATCGTGCCGCGCTTGCGGCGGCGCCGCTTCTCGGCGGCGCAAGTCTGCACGAACACGATCGCGGACGCGCCCTTGACCTTCCGCAGGGTCTTCTGGACCGCGTCGAGTTCGTCACGATGCGCGGTCTTGACGCCGGGCGCGATCTCGTTCGCCGGATAGGCGTCGGGATTTTCTGAGACCAGATAGATCTCGCGGATGCCTTCGCTGTGTAGCTGGAAGGTGATCTGCTGCGGCGACAATTCCCCGTCGACATGCTGGCCGCCGGTCATCGCGGTCGCGTCGTTGTAGAGGATCTTATAGGTGATGTTGGCGCCGGAGGCGATCGCCTGGCGGATCGCGAGGCTGCCGGAGTGGAAATACGTGCCGTCGCCGAGATTGGCGAAGACGTGCTCTTCCTTTGTGAAGGGGGCAACGCCGACCCACGGCACACCCTCGCCGCCCATGTGGGTGAAGGTCTCGGTGGAGCGATCCATCCACAGTGCCATGAAGTGGCACCCGATGCCGGCAAAGGCGCGACTGCCTTCGGGCACCTTGGTCGAGGTGTTGTGCGGGCAGCCGGAGCAGAAATACGGGGTGCGGGCGACAGGCGCGGTCGCCTGCATTTGCGACGCCTGGCGGCCGTTGAACCAATCGGCCTTGGCGCGCAGCATCGTTGCAATTTCGGGATTGAGATCAAGTCGAAGCAGCCGCTCGGTCAGCGAGCTCGCCAGCGAGGCGACGCTGAGTTCTTCGGCAAAGGGAAGGAAGCGCTTGTCGTGATCGTCCATCTTGCCGATAATGCGGGGACGGACATCGTCGCGCCAGTTGAACAGCTCCTGCTTCACTTGGTTCTCGACGATCTCGCGGCGCTCTTCGATGATGAAGATTTCCTCGAGTCCTACAGCGAATTGCCTGACGCCTTCCGGCTCCAGAGGCCACGGCATGCCGATCTTGTACAATCGAAGTCCGATCTTGGCGGCGACCTCGGGCGTGATCCCGAGCTCGCGCAGCGCCTGACGGATATCCTCGTAGCTCTTGCCGGACGCCATGATGCCGTAGCGGGCGTTGGGCGAGTCCATGGTGACGCGATTGACCTTGTTGGCGCGTGCAAAGGCGATCGCGGCAAAGCCCTTGTAGTCCTGCAGGCGGCGGTCCTGGGCGAAGCGGTCGTCGGGCCAGCGCAGATTGAGGCCGCCTTCGGGCATCTCGAAATCGGTCGGGATCACGAACGGCGTCATCTCGTCGGTGAGGTCGATCTCGGCGGTGGTCTCCACCGTCTCCGTGATCACCTTCATGCCGACCCAGCAGCCCGAGTAGCGCGACATCGCGATACCCAGAAGACCCATCTCGATCATCTCGTGTACGCTCGACGGGTAGAGATAGGGCATCAGCGCCGACATGAAGGCGTGGTCGGATTGATGCGGGACCGTCGAGGATTTTGCGCCGTGGTCGTCGCCGGCGAGACACAAGACGCCGCCGTTCTTGGCGGAGCCCGCGGCATTGCCGTGGCGGAAGACGTCGCCGCAGCGATCGACGCCGGGGCCCTTGCCGTACCAGATGCCGACCACGCCGTCATACTTGGCGCCCGGCGAGAGGTTGAGCTGCTGCGAGCCCCAGACCGCGGTCGCGGCCAGATCCTCGTTCACGCCGGGCTGGAACTTGATGTTGTACTGCTCGAGATGCTTGCGCGCGGCGAAGAGCTGCTGGTCATAGCCGCCGAGCGGCGAGCCGCGATAGCCGGAGATGAAGCCGGCGGTGTTCAATCCCGCGGCACGGTCGCGCCGGATCTGGGCCATCGGCAGCCGGACCAGGGCCTGAATGCCCGTCGTGAAAATATGTCCGGTGTCCTGGGTGTATTTCTGATCGAGACTGATCGGACCCTGGTTGATGCCCATTATGTCCTCTTCCGCCCTTTTGAGCGCTTGGCTGCTTAAGCCGTTGCCTGCCCGTTGTTTTTAGCTAGGGCGCGCCGACCATTTCCGCCACTCTATGTCGGATATTTCACGCTCCGCATCACAATTCTGGACCAAAGGGAGCGCCGGGTAAAAATCGCAATTTCGTGGCTGCATTGGCATCCGCGATTTTCATTTTGTGTCACCATACCCCCGCCGTCGCGCAACGAATTGACGCCCCGTCATCCGGGACGGCGTCGATGGGTCGCAGGAGAGGCTTTCGATGCGGACGATTCTCACTGGCCTGGCTCTCGTGGGCCTGGCGTTGTGCAGTGCGGTTGCGAGCGCGGCCGGCGCCGCCGAGCCGTCACCGGAGCTGATCGCCTACGGCAAGTCGCTGGTGGAGGCCGGCGACTGTGCCGGCTGCCACACCGCCGATCCCGCCAAACCGTTCGCGGGCGGAAAGCGCATCGACACACCATTCGGCGCGATCTATGCCCCGAACGTGACGCCGGACCGCGACACCGGCATCGGCGCCTGGACCGACACCGATTTCACTCGCGCCGTGCGCACCGGTGTCGCCCCAGACGGCTCCAACTATTACCCGGCGTTCCCCTACCCCTATTTCACGCGGATGACGAAGGACGACACGCTGGCGATCCGGGCCTATCTCGGAACGCTCGCGGCCGTCACCAGCCGCAACAAGCCGCCGGAACTACGCTGGCCGTTTAGCTATCGCGGCCTGATGCGGATCTGGAACATGGTCTATTTCAAACCCGGCCTGTTCGAACCGGACCAGAGCCAGAGCGCGGCGTGGAATCGGGGCGGCTATCTCGTCACCGGGCTCGGTCATTGCGGCGCCTGCCATACGCCGAAGAACTATTTTGGCGCGGACAAGCAGGCGCAGGCCCTCGCGGGCAACGAGGTGGGCGGCTGGTACGCGCCACGGCTCGATGGCGCCGCCCGCACCGGGCTGAAATCGTGGAGTGTCGAAGACATCACGGAATATCTTCAGAGCGGGCGCAACGCCAGGAGCCATGCCAGCGGGCTGATGGCGGAGGTGGTCGTCAATTCGACTTCGAAGATGAGCGATGCCGACGTGCGCGCGATCGCGGTTTACCTGAAGAACCTGCCGCCGGCACGGCGTGAGACGATCGTGACGCCGCCTGACGATGCCGAGATGAAGGCCGGCCAGGCCATCTACGCCAAGTTCTGCATCGCCTGCCACGAGGCCGACGGATCCGGCGCACCGCGCATCTATCCGCCGCTGCCCGCCAACGCGCTGCTGCAATCGGTCAATCCGTCCTCGACCTTGCGCATCATCCTCGACGGCGCCCACACCGTGACGACCCCGCGCGCGCCCAACACCGGGGAGATGCCGGCCTATTCCAACCAGCTGTCCGACGCAGAGATCGCGGCGGTGACGAACTACATCCGCAATTCCTGGGGCAACGCCGCGCCGCTGGTGACGCCGGCGCAGGTGGCGAGGGCGCGGAAGCAGGAGCCGTAGCTCAAGGCTCCCGCTCCTCCTCTTCCGTGAAGACGAATTTCGGCATCTCCCATTTGTAGCGCACCGCCAGCAGGCGGAAGCTGATGCCGAGGACGAATGTCAAAATGGTCCAGAGCTCGGCGTTCAGCTTAAGACCGAACGCGGTGGCATAGAACAATCCCGTCACCACCGAGACGCTGGCGTAGAGCTCGGAGCGGAACAGCAGCGGCACGTCGTTGCAGAGCACGTCGCGCAACACGCCGCCGGCGCAACCGGTCACCATGCCGGAGACGATGACGATCGGCAGCGTGGCATCCATCTGCCAGGCGATGTCGCAGCCGGTCATGGTGAAGACGACGAGGCCGATGGCATCGAGCACGATGAAGGCCAGTTTCAGCCGGTGCACCAGGCGCGCCATCAGGATGGTGAGGAAGGCGGCGCCTCCGGCCAGTGCGAGGTAGATGGGGTTCTGCACCCAGGCCAACGGATAATGCCCCAGGAAGAGATCGCGCAAGGTGCCGCCGCCGAGCGCCGTGATGCAGCCGAGGAAGCAGACGCCGAGCCAATCCATGCTGCGGCGGCCGGCAGCGAGCGCGGCGGTCATGCCTTGCGCCGCGACCGCAACCAGCGACAACAGATGCAGCACGCTATATTCGCTCGGCGGCAAGCTCCACATCGCTTTGTTCCCTTCCGTCAGCGGAGCTTACGCGTCAGGTTCCCCAGCGAACAGGTTCCCGATTCCCGCCGCGGGCGCAACATGCGACGAAAGCATTAAGGAGGGCGGAACAGAATCTCGCATCCACGGGTTGTCCCGCCGCAATAATCGAGGAGAACCAATCGATGGCTGACGACCGTTTTATCAACGATCCGTACCGCCCGAATCTCGCCGATGATGAGTATCGCAATGCGGCGCGACGGGATGCCCAGCTTCAGGTCGACCCGGAGCTTGGCGAAGGCCCCGCCTCCAGCGGCAAAGTAGCCCTGTTCGCAGTGGCAATCGCCTTGGTGCTGGGTGCCGTATTCTACGGCCTGAACAACACCGGCACCAGCAACCAGGCCAGCACCACGCCGGCGACGCAGACAGCGCAGCAGGCACCGGCTACCAATCCGGCCGCACCTCCCGGCATGCGCGACGTGACGCCGCGCACCAACACCGGACCGGGCGTGACCACGGGCGCCGCGCCGAGCAAGGCGGCCCCGGATACGCCGGCACCCGCTGACGGCGCGAAGTAACGAATTGCAACAATATGCGACAGCGGCGGGATTCACATCCTGCCGCTTTCGTTTGTCTTAGCTGAACATCTTGTTGAGCTCGCCGCCGGGATAGCCGCCCGCCAGCTCCGCGAAGGTCCCCTTCTCCGCCATTTCCTTCGCGGCCCGCATGAAGCCGCCCCAGGCGGCGCGAGCGAGTGAACCGCCGACGCTGATCCGGCGCACGCCAAGATCGGCAGCTTCCTGCAATGACAGCCCGGAGCCGCCGATCAACAGGTTGAACGGTTTGGGTGCAACAGCCTTCACCACCGCGGCGATGTCCTCGCGGCTCTTCAGGCCCGGCGCGTAAAGGCAATCGGCGCCAGCATCTGCGTAGGCCGTCAGCCGGTCGATGACCAACTTGAGGTCGGTCACGCCCCACAGATAGGCCTCGCAGCGGCCGACCAGCAGCACGCCGCTATCGCCGATCGCCTTGCGCGATGCCTTGATGCGCTCGACTGCGAGCGCGCGCTCGTAGATCGGCTTGTCCTTGTCGCCGGTGGAATCCTCGATCGACAGGCCGGCAACGCCGGTGCGCACACAGCGCTCGACATTCTCCGCGACCTTGTCCGGCTCGACCGCAAAGCCGCCCTCGAAATCAGCGTTCACGGGGATGTCGACCGACGTGCTCAATGCGGCCAGATGCTGACAGACGTCCTCGACGGTGACGTGGTTGTCGGCTTTGCCGATGGTCCAGGCAAAGCCCGCACTCGACGACGCGAGTGCCTTGAAACCGAGATGCTGCAACGCTTTCGCGCTGCCGACGTCGACCGGATTGGGCAGGATGAAGCAGCCGCTCTCGTGCAGCTTCCTGAAGGCCGCGCGCTTGTCAGCAGTTGTCACGTGCATGTTTCTCTCCCTTGTTGGCCGCGCAGAGATGGGGACGTGCCGCCACGAGCGCTAGTGCGCGTCGTGCACCGCGCGGCTGTCCTTCGGCGCCTGCTCGCGATCATTCATGCTGTAGTCACGGATGACGCTGGCGATACGCAAGTGATAATCGGCGAAGATTTTCGCGCGGCCCTTGGCCTGGGTGCGGCGATGCTCCATCGTGTTGCGCCAGGCTTGCACGGCCGCCTCGTCCCGCCAGAACGACACCGATAAGATCTTGCCCTTCTCGGTCAGGCTTTCGAAACGCTCGACCGAGATGAAGCCGTCGATGGTTTGCAGGATCGGCTTGAGGTCGGCCGCGAGGTCGAAATAATCCTGGCGGTGTTCCGGCTTCGGCCAGACCTCGAAGATCACGGCGATCATGGGCGTCTCTCCTGTCGTTGATGGCCTACGATAGCACTTACAAAACCACTTGGCGCAGAAACGTGCGCTCTTCCGCGAGGATGAATTTGTGCTCCTCGGCGAAGTGGAAGTTGGCCATGCCTTCCGTATCCTGACGCAGCCGGGCGCGATAGGCCTCATACGCAGCCAGACTCTCGAAGGTAATCAGCGCAAACGCGATGTTGTTGGTGCCCTCGTGCGGCATGAAATAGCCGATCAGATCGCCGCCGCATTTCGGGATGATGGTGAGCCAGCGCTTCGAATACTCCTCGAACTGCGCGCGCTTGAAGGGATCGAGCTGGTAGCGGATGAAGACGGTGACGGACATGATGGGCTCCTCTGGTTCCACACCGCCATTGCGAGCGCAGCGAAGCAATCCAGGAATCCCTCTGCGGAGGCAGCCTGGATTGCGTCGTCGCTTCGCGCCTCGCAATGACGAGCAAAGCCAGGCTACGCGCTTGCCCGACCGCAATGCTTCGGCTACCATCGAAGCATGAAATCCGGTCCTGACATCGCCATGATCGCTTCGCTCGTCGGCGATCCCGCACGCGCCAACATGCTCACGGCACTGATGAACGGCCGCGCGCTCACCGCGAGCGAGCTGGCGCAGGAGGCCGGCATCACGCCGCAGACCGCGAGCTCGCATCTTTCCAAGCTCGAGGCCGGTGGCCTGATCGAGCCGGAGAAGCAGGGCCGCCACCGCTACTACCGCCTCACCGACGACGATGTCGCCGGGGTGCTGGAGGGGCTTGCGGGCCTCGCCGCGCGGACCGGCCATATGCGCGTGCGCACCGGGCCGAAGGATCCGGCGCTGCGGCGTGCCCGGATCTGCTACGACCATCTCGCCGGCGATCTCGGCGTGCAGATGCTCGACACCCTCCGCGCGCAAAACCTGGTCAGGCAGAAGAAGCAGGAGATCGAGCTGACGGCCGAGGGCGAGCGCTTCCTGGCGAAGCATTTGCAGATCTCGCCCGACATGCTCGCCCATCCCCGCCGGCCGGTCTGCAAGGCCTGCCTCGACTGGAGCGAGCGGCGTCACCATCTCGCGGGCACGCTGGGCGCCGCCATGATGCAGCGTTTCGCCGAGCTGAAATGGGCTGCCCGCGACGCCACGCCCGGCAGCCGCGTGGTGAATTTTACGCGCACCGGCGAGAAGCAGTTTGCCGCGTTGTTCGGGACTGCGAAGGACTGAACACAAGCGCGTGTAAGCGTCTCGTCGTCGTCATGGCCGGGCTTGACCCGGCCATCCACGTCTTTAGTGCAGTTTGCGTGGCACCACGTGGATGCCCGGGCCTTCGCCTCGCCGAAGCGGCTTCGGCCGCGCAGGCGGGCCAAGCCCGGCATGACGGAGAATGTGTCTCCTAGCGCCAACATGACTCAGAGCCTTCAATGATCCGCCTCCTCCCGGCCGTGCTTTGCACGGCTCTTCTCGCCGCTCCTCTTACATCCCACGCCGCCGACACCGCCCCGCGCGAACCCTACGGCATCGCGCTCGAAGGCTTTGCCTATCCCTATCCCGTACACCTGCTGCCTCTGACCAATGACGGCGAGCAGTTCAGCATGGCCTACATGGACGTGCCGCCTGCGCAGCCGAACGGCCGCACCGTCGTGCTGCTGCACGGGCGCAACTTCCCGTCGAGCTACTGGGCACCTGTTATCAAGATGCTGAGCGAGGCCGGCTTCCGCGTCGTGGTGCCGGACCAGATCGGCTTCGGCAAATCTTCCAAGCCGATCGGCGAATTGCATTTCGACAATCTGGCGCGCAACACCATCGCGCTGCTCGATTATCTGAAGATCGACAAGGCCGAGATCGTCGCCCATTCGCTCGGCGGCATGCTGGGCGTCCGCATCGCCCGCGCCTTTCCCGACCGCGTCGCCCACCTTGTTCTGACGGCCCCGATCGGGCTGGAAGATTACCGCCTCTATGTACCGCCGACGCCGACCGAGAAGATCATCGAGACCGAGGACAAGCTCACGGCCGATGGCTATCGCAAGCAGCTTCAGACCAATTATGCGATCAAGCTGCCGCCGGACGCGATCACGCCGTTCATCGACGCCCGCTTCAACATCAAGGGCAGCCCGGATTATCCGCGCTGGCTGCGTGCCTTCGTCAGTTCCGGCCAGATGATCTATCGTGAGCCGGTGGCGCACGAGATCGCACTGATCACCGAGCCGACGCTATTCATCATGGGCGCCGACGACCACAACGCGCCGGGCCGACTGAGCGCACCGGAGGCGCTGCGCGCGAAAATGGGAGAGAACGCCGAGCTGGCGAAGGCACTCGCGGCGAAGATGCCGAATGCGCGGGCCGAGGTGATCCCGGACACCGGCCATCTCGTCTTCCTCGAGGCGCCTGAGAAGTACAGGGAGCTAGTCCTGGGCTTTCTCGGCCGCTAGCGTCATTGCTGCCGTCCGGATCCGCGTGCTGGGAATGTTCATGCCGCATTCAGGTCATGATTGGCAGATTTGGCTGGCGTCGTGTCGGCATGTTGCGATTTTAACGTGTCGAATCGTGTCTTTTGATTCATGGTGCGCCGAAAAGCGCCAAGCCCTCCTACCTGCCCCCAAAACCTACACCCAAGGACGAGAAGGAAGATCAAATGAAATACCTGTTTGCCGCCGTGATGCTCGCCAGCGCGGTCGTTGGTTTCAGCGAGGCGGCCAGCGCCGCCGGCGGTTGCGGCCCCGGCTGGTATCGCGGCGCCTATGGCGGCTGCCGCCCGATGCGCGGTCCGGTCGTTGTCCGCCCGGGTCCGATCGTGGTTGCGCCAGCCCCTGTCGTGGTCGTGCCGCGCGCCCGCGTGTGCCCCTACGGCTTCCGCTGGTACGCCGGCCGCTGCCGCCCGTTCTGATCTCGTTTTTTTCGCATTGCGAAATGGCCGCGCGGCGAAAGCCTGCGCGGCCATTTTCTTTTTGAGCGCCTGACGTCGCACCGGGATGTTTCAGATCAGAACGGGGACCGCCGATCGCGGTCCCCGTTCAAGCCTGGTGCGCGAAGCTTACCAATGGCGGCGGTGCCATCGCCGGCGATGCCAGCCCCAGTGACGGCGGCGCCAACCCCAATGGCGATGGCGGCCGTGCCAGTGCACCTGCTCCGGCTTCAACTGCGCGGCTTCTTCGCTGCTGGTGACTGCGGGATGAGCGTCGGGATTGCCTTGCGGCATGCGGGGGTCACCGAGCGGCTGCGGCGCCAGCGGCGCAGCCTTTGCGGCGGTCGTGAACGCGGCAGCTCCGGCCGCGACACCGATTGCAAATTTTAAAAAGTTCCGGCGCTCCATGACTTCTTTCCTCTTGGATGGTCGTGCCAGTGATGCAGAGGCGAGTGTCGTGGTGACGACATGAACCGAAGCTGAATCGCGCGTTCAGCTTCGCTGCGACTCCGACGGTGACAGCCCGCCGCCGGGCGCTACTTGCCAAACTCCTGCGCCAGCACCAGCAACTCGCGCGTGCGCGTCACGTCGGGCCAATCGCGGTTGAAATCGGCCACCAGTTGCGTCAGCGCTTCGCCCTTCAGCATGGCGTGCAGCGCAGCCTCGCTCGCGAACTGATACATCGCCTGATGCAGTGAGGGATCGTCGAGGCTCCAGAACCGCCAGGCCTTGCTCACGCCGAAGGCCTTCATCGCGTCGGGCAGATGTTCGGTCTCGTACCACCTGTCGAAGGCGGCGCGCTTGCCGGCATCGGTGACGACGGCGCGGACGACGAAGAAGGCTGACGGCATCGGATTTTCCTCCTGTTGTTTGGGGTGAGACTAGCCGATGACGTCGGCGACGACAAAAAAAGGACGGCACCGGTGTCGGAACGCGCATCTCTCACCCGTCCTATGCCTGAACAGCAGACGGAGACACCACATGCCCGACCTCACGCTCACCACCTTCGACTGGGTTCCCCCGCCCCCGCGCGGTTTCGTGCGCGACCTTCGGGTGCGCTGGGCGCTCGAAGAGGCCGCATTGCCCTATCGCGTCGCGAGCGCGCCGTTCGACGGGCGCGGCGCCGAGCATCTTGCGCACCAGCCGTTCGGGCAGGTGCCGTGGCTGACCGACGGCGATCTCTCGATCTTCGAGAGCGGCGCGATCCTGCTGCATCTCGGCGGCCTCAGCGCGAAGCTGATGCCATCAGATCCGCGCGGCCGCAACGAAGCCACGGAATGGCTGTTCGCCGCGCTCAATTCGGTGGAGATGGCGAGCCTGCCCTGGACGATGTCGAAGTTCATGGGTCATCCGAGCGATACGGCCGCGTGGAAATTCGTCGACGACTTCCTCAAGCTCCGCCTCAAGCACATGGAGGCGGTGCTGGCCAGCCGCGAATGGCTGGCAGGCACGTTCTCCGTCGCCGACATCCTGATGTCAGACGTGCTGCGCATCGTCGATCAGTTCGAAGGGCTCGCGGACAGTCCCGCCTGCGGCGCCTACGTCGCGCGCGCCACCGCCCGCCCGGCCTTCGCCAAAGCCCACGCCGACCAGATGGCGCATTTCGCTGCGGCGGACGCGACCCGCTGACGCGGCGCCCGCGTCAGATGTGACGTGCCTCACATAATGAATCCGGCGATGGCCGTAGGGTCACGGCCATCAAATCATCCCTGCGGAAGGTGACACATGGCCCGCATCGCATATCTCAGAGACCAGCTTGCCCGCGCTGAAAGACTGGCAAAGGCGATCCTCGACCGGCAAACCGCGGAGCAGCTTCAGGCGTTCGCAGCCGAATGCCGCGAGGAGCTGCAGGTGCTGTCGCGCAGGGCTGCGGCGTGACATTGGCCTGCGAGCGCCGCGTCACACCAGCTTCATCGGCGCATCGGCGACCACGCGAAGGTCAATGCGGCTGATCAGTTGAGACCGAAGCGCCTCCGCATCCCCGATCGCGCTCTCCGTCTGCCGCAGCGTGCTGACGTTCGAACCGAGCGAGACGATCCCGCCGAGCACCAGAGCGATCGATCCGAGCGCGGCGGTCTGGCCCATTCCGAGCAAGCCGAGGATCGTGATCAGCAACAGCGCAGCGCCGCCGCCGACGGCGATCTTGGATGCCAGGATGTACTTCCGACATCGTTCGGCGATCTCGGCCAAAGCCTCGATCCGCGCTTCGATGTCTGAAATCTCGTCGGTCGGATCGTCTTCGGTCATTGGATTTGGATCGAGGATGCCAACTCAGAAACAGAATCGGTAGCCCGCATGAGCAAAGCGACATGCGGGAAGCTTGACGAAGAACCCGGATGTCGCTTCACTCATCCGGGCTACGAGGCGTCACAACGGCAAATTGTCGTGCTTCTTCGCCGGCGTTTCCACTTTCTTGTCCTTCAGCATCGACAGCGCCCGCGCGATCCGCTTGCGGGTCGAGTGCGGCATGATGACGTCGTCGATGTAGCCGCGCTCGGCGGCGATGAAGGGGGAGAGGAAACGGTCTTCGTATTCCTTGGTACGCGCGGCGATCTTGTCGGGGTCGCCGATGTCGGCGCGGAAGATGATCTCGACCGCGCCCTTGGCGCCCATCACCGCGATCTGGGCGGTCGGCCAGGCATAGTTCATGTCGGCGCCGATCTCCTTGGAAGCCATGACGTCGAAGGCGCCGCCATAGGCCTTGCGGGTGATGATGGTGACCAGCGGCACGGTGCACTGCGAATAGGCGAACAGCAGTTTCGCGCCGTGCTTGATCAGGCCGCCATATTCCTGCGCGGTGCCCGGCAGGAAGCCCGGCACGTCGACGAAGGTGACGATCGGGATGTTGAAGGCATCGCAGAAACGCACGAAGCGCGCCGCCTTGCGCGAAGCGTCGGAGTCGAGCACGCCGGCCAGCACCATGGGCTGGTTGGCGACGAAGCCCACCGTGCGGCCCGCGATGCGGCCGAAGCCGGTGACGATGTTCTTGGCAAAAGCGTCCGCGATCTCGAAGAAGTCGCCCTCGTCCACGACCTTCAGGATCAGCTCCTTCATGTCGTAGGGCTTGTTCGGATTGTCGGGGATCAGCGTATCGAGCGACATGTCGACGCGGCCGATGTCGTCGAAGCTCGGCCATTCCGGCACGCCGTCGGTGTTGTTGGACGGCAGGAAGTCGATCAGGCGCCGCATCTGCAAGAGCGTCTCGACGTCGTTCTCGAAGGCGCCGTCGGCGATCGAGGAGCGCGTGGCGTGCACCGAGGCACCGCCGAGCTCTTCCGCCGTGACGACCTCGTTGGTGACGGTCTTCACCACGTCGGGGCCGGTGACGAACATGTAGCTGGTGTTCTTCACCATGAAGATGAAGTCGGTCATCGCGGGCGAATAGACGTCGCCGCCAGCGCAGGGACCCATGATGACGGAGATCTGCGGGATCACGCCGGAGGCGAGCACGTTGCGGCGGAACACGTAGGAATAGCCGGCCAGGGCTGCGACGCCCTCCTGGATGCGGGCGCCGCCAGCGTCATACAGGCCGATGATGGGCGCACGCGCCTTCATCGCCATGTCCTGGAGCTTTGTGATTTTCAGCGCGTGCGTTTCCGACAGCGAGCCGCCGAACACCGTGAAATCCTTGGCGAAGACAAACGTCTTGCGGCCGTTGACGGTGCCCCAGCCGGTGACGACGCCGTCGCCGGGCACCTTGTTCTTCTCCATGCCGAACTCGGTGGAGCGGTGCTCGACGAACATGTCGAATTCCTCGAACGATCCCTTGTCGAGCAAGAGCTCGATGCGCTCACGTGCGGTCAGCTTGCCGCGGGCGTGCTGCGCCTCGATGCGCTTCTCGCCGCCGCCGAGCTTTGCGCCGGCGCGACGGTCTTCAAGGGCGTCCAGGATATTCTTCATTTGCTCCCGCCAGTTCTTAGCCTAAATGCGATTGCCGGGGGTTCTAACACGGCATTTTGCGGGCCGGGAAGCGGCTTTCGGTCCCGCAGGGCTGCCTTGCCGCAGCGGGAAAGCGCAAGGAATTTCAAAGTTTTGCCTGGGAGACGGGCATGACCGAAGGAGCGGCCGAGACCGGCGCGGCGACGGGCGGCGTCAACATCCTGCTGCGGCTGGAGGGCCTGACCCTGTTTGTGGGGATGGTGATGCTCTACTGGGCCTGGGACGGCTCATGGCTGGTGTTCGCACTGCTGTTCTTCGTCCCCGATCTCAGCTTCCTGGCATACCTGTCGGACGCCAAACTCGGCGCGATGGTCTACAACGCCGCCCACAGCTACATGGCGCCGGTCGCGCTGCTGACGCTCGGCTTCGGCCTCGCCTCGCCGCTCACCCTGTCCATCGCCTTGATCTGGCTCGCCCATATCGGCATCGACCGGGCGCTGGGCTATGGCCTGAAATATTCGGCCGGATTCGGCTTCACCCATCTCGGCCGGATCGGCCGGCAGAAGGATACCTGACCGCAGCGCGCTGCCCGTAAATATGGCGGCCCGGCCCGGTTGACCGGACCTGCCGATTCAGGCTTGCTCACGTTTACGATCAGGCGCCGAATGTTGCGTGAGCTCAGTCGGTACGGCGGCGGTCATCATTTCCGGCTGCAAGCATCACCTCATGTCCGCGACGGTCGTTCCACTGCCGCCGAACCCATCGTCCGAAACCACCGACTTCCTGCGGCGCATGGCCAGCATGGTGTCGGGGCGGAACGGCGAGATGCTGCTACGCGCGGCCGCGCTGATCGAGTCGCTGACGCAACGGGCGATGTCGGCGGAACGCCTCTATCACCGGGAGCACGAAGAGAACACGCGCAACAGCGACCTGCGCGAGGCCGGTGAGATGGCGTCCGACGCCATGGTCAAGCAAATCGACGGGCTGCGCAGCCAGCTTGCCGAAGTCACCGCGGCCGCGGCGGCCGAGCGCGCGGCATTCGATGCCGAGCGTGGCAACCTGCTCGGCCTGATGCAGCACGCCGAGAGCCATATCGGCAAGCTCACAAGCGAGCTGGAGACGCTGCACGCCTCGGTCGACAGCTTCAACGAGACCGCCATCTCCGTGCCAATCGAGGTGCTGCGGCTGGCGCGCACCCAGTTCGATGTCCTCTCTGCCGGCTTTGCCCGCAAGGGCGACGTGATCTCGCAGGCGATGAGCGAGATTGGCGGTTTTGCGATCGACCAGGCGCTGACGGTGAAGAAGCCTGACACCGCCTGAGGCGAACCGCCGGCTTGCGTCAATTTGACAGCGCGCGGGCCTGTTGTTCTACTCACTGAAAATCACGGGGGAGGATCCGATGCCGACGGCATTCCGCGTCGCCATGGCGCTCTGCATTTCAACGCTGTTCGTCGGCATGGGCGCCAACGCACAATCGCTTCCCCGGGAAGTCGCCACCCGCGCCGAGATCTACCCGATCCCCTCGCTCACCCTCTCCGACCAGCAATTCCTCAGCGGCGACGCCGCGGCCGGCAAGCCGGTGACGGTCGCCGGCGAGCTGCGCGTGGCGCAAGGCAGCGGAAAACTCCCCGTCGTGGTGCTGATGCACGGCTCGAGCGGCGTCGGCGCAACGACCGAAGCCTGGGTGCACGCGTTCAACGCCATGGGCATCTCGACTTTCGTGATCGACGGCTTTACCGGCCGCGGGCTGACGGTGGTGGGGCCGAACCAGGCCCTGCTCGGTCGGCTCAACCTCGTCATCGACATCTACCGCTCGTTGGAGATCCTTGCAAAGCATCCCCGCGTCGATCCGGATCGCATCGTGCTGATGGGCTTTTCACGCGGCGGACAGGCGACGCTTTATGCGAGCCTCGAGCGCTTCCACAAGCTCTGGAACAAGTCCGGCATCCAGTTCGCCGCCTACATTCCCTTCTACCCCGACTGTTCGACGACCTATCAGAACGACACGGACATCGCCGCGCGCCCGATCCGCATCTTCCACGGCACGCCCGACGACTACAATCCCGTCAAGAGCTGCAAGGCTTTCATCAAGCGGCTCAAGACGGCCGGCCGCGACGTGGTGCTGACCGAATACCCCGACAGCGCGCATGGTTTTGACAGTGGGCTGCTCGGCGTCAATACGGTTGCCGTGTCCACGGGTGCGCAGACCGTGCGCAACTGCCAGATCCGCGAAGGCGACGGCGGCGTGCTGATGAACGCCGATACGAAAGCGCCGTTCACCTACCAGGACGCTTGCGTCGAGCTCAATCCGCATGTCGGCGGCAATCCAACGACTGCCGCCGAGTCGCGCAAGGCCGTTGAGGAGTTTTTGCAGGCGCTGTTCAAGCTGGGTTAGGCCAGCGCGACATGTTCCGTCATTGCGAGCGCAGCGAAGCAATCCAGAATCTTTCCGCCGAGGCAGTCTGGATTGCTTCGTCGCTTCGCTCCTCGCAATGACGAAGGCTACGGCTCGCCCGGCTTGAACGGCTCCTGCTTGTCCGGCGGCACGGTCTCTTCGGCCATTGCGAGCAACATCGCGACCATCACGTAATTGCCGGCGACCGCGGTGAGGTCGACGATCTGCTGGTCGTTGAAGACCTTCTTCGCGCGCGCGAAGGTTTCGTCGCCGACCTTCTTCGTCGCGGTGAGCTCGGTGACGAAGTCGTAGACGACGGCCTCGTCCTCGGCCATGTTCGCAGGCCGCTTATTGGCCTTCAGCTCCGCGACGATGTCGGGCGACAGGCCCGCTTTCGCCGCGAGCGGCGCATGGGCGTACCACTCCACCTGCGAGCGCCATTGCCGCCCGATGATCAGGATCGCGAACTCGTTGAGTTTTGTCGGGACCGAGGTCTCCCAGCGCAGATAGTGGAATAGGTCGAACAGGCGCTGGCCGAGCACCGGGCTGCAGATCATCGGATTGTAGGGACCGCCGATGCCGACGCTCGAGACCTTCATGATCTGCTCGCCGAGGGGCTTCTGCTTGGCGTCGAGCTGGTCCATGGTGAGCTGAGGAAAGCGCGGCTCCCTGCTGGTGGCGGGACCGGCAAACATCGTGGCGGCGAGCCAGCCGCCTGCGGCGGCAAGCGTGAGCGACGGCAGCCAGAGTGGCGTTGAGTTCATGTTCTCCTCCCGGTTTTTCTTGACCCGGGGGATGCTAGTCGAGCGGCGCCAGCGCGGTATCGCTAGATAGCGCCGATCTCGGCAAGGCAGGCTTGCGTCAGCGGCATGCGCTCTCCGACCAGGCGCGGCTCCTTGCAGTCCATGTTGAGCGCGAACACGGTGCGCGCTTCGCCCTTCTCGGCCCAGCCCACCATCCAGCCAAGCGATGGCTCGCCGCGCTCGGCGCCAAGCAGCCCGGACTTGGCGCGAATGACGCTATCGCCGACCTTGGTCACCGGCAGGATGTCAGCGACGAGATCCTGGCTGCGTTTCGAGATCGGCAGTGCGCGGCGGCGCAGCCGGTCGATGAAATCGACCTGCTCGACCGGATCGATGCGCAAGGCGCCGGTGAGCCAGAACTGGTCGATGCCGCCGCCGATGTCGCGATTGCCATAGTCGAACAGATCGACGTACTTTTGCATGCGTTCTTGCCCGATCCGGCGCGCGATCTCCTGATAGACCGGCACCGCGCTGACGAGAATCGCGCTGCGCAGCGTGTGGTCCTTGTTCCAGGCCTCGATCGGACGCTTCACGCCGTCCCAGGGAAATACGTCCTTGTCGGGGTCAGTGACCACGCCGGTTTCGAGCGCAATCAACGAGTTCGGAATCTTGAAGGTCGAAGCCGGCAGCTTCGCCTCGCCCGAACGTTCCTTGTCGCTGGCGACGACCAGATAGTCCTCGACCTTGTAGCCGACGAACGTCCCCGCCGTGCCGAGGTCAGTGAAGCGCTTTGCGAGGCTGTCACGGATTTCATTTCGCGGTGGCGCGACGTGAGCGAATGCACGCGATGGCAGGATCGCGGTTGCGGCGAGAAGGCCGAGAGTGGAACGGCGGGTAAGCACTGGCGATGTCCGTTACGCGATGAAGATGGCCCGCGACCATGCAGCCGCTAACGTGGTGAAACGATGACAGCTACCGCCTGCCCGACAGCCGCAGCACGAACACCAGCACCTCGGCGACGGCCTTGTAGAGGTCCGGCGGGATCTCCTCGCCGAGTTCGACCTTGGAGAGCGCACCGGCCAGGATCTCGTTCTCCTCGATCGGGATGTCGTTGGCCTTGGCGATCTCGACGATTTTTTCGCCGATCGTGCCCTTGCCCTTGGCGACGACGACCGGCGCGTTGCTGCCCCTCTCGTAATGCAGCGCAATCGCAAGCTTCGACGGGTCGCTCATGTAGCGCGATCCAGAAAGTGGCCGGCGCGGGCCGGTGCGGGCTGTGGCGGCGTGCCATCGCGGACCAGGATGTCGCCGGGCTTGAGCTCGGCCCTGGTCAGTGCCTGGTTGAGCTCGCCGATTCCGGCGCGAAGCTGCTGTGCGGTCGTCGGCCGCTCCGCCCACATCCGCACGAAGGTCTTGTCACCGTTGAGCGTAATCAAAGCGTGCACGGGGCCGGCCGGCTGGACATTCAGCGTGAAGCGCGCGCGCCAGGCGCGCCTGGCGGGATCGGCGGATTCATTGCCGCCGTCGCGCGAGATCTCGAACTGCGCCATTGCCGTGCCCTGCGGCGTTGCGAATGGAATCTCGAAATTCCACTGCGGCACGCTCGGATCAATCTTGTGACCGCTGGCGTCGGTGCGATCGGGGAGCGAAGCAACCTGGAGCAACGTCTGGCGCGCGAGAGCGGCATCGGTGTCATCGAGCAGGCGATGCACGGTCGCAGCGAGCGGCGTATCCGGTACGAGTGACGGCGAGGCAATGAATTGCGGCGACGGCAGCGCGCCGCGAACCGGTGGTGGCGTCGCGCGCGCGGCGGCTTCGAAAATATGTCCCTCGGGTACGGCCTTGTTCGAGCCCGGCACGTTTCCCGTCATTCGCGGCAGGCTTTGCGTGATCTCTTGCAGGAGGCTCGCGGCAAGGCCTGCGGTCATGGCCCGCGGCACCGCGGCCTGCGGAGCACCGCCAGCGATGTCCGCCAACACAGAGGCTGCGATATTGACGCTGCGCGGCATTTCCGGTGATTGGGCGATCTCGGGTTCGGTTGCGGGCAATGCGGCCTGCGTCTCCGCGGCAGTGAGCTGCGGTGTCGCCACGGTACCAGCCGGAAGCGCGGCACCTTGCGCCTGTGGCGCAATCGCCTCGAGCGTCGTCAGCGTTTGGCGCAGCACCAGCAATGCCGCCTTCAGGTCCGGCATCGTGCCGGAGGACGACGTCGCGCCCTCGGCGAGCGAGGCTTCGAGGAATAGGCCGGATTTTGGAATGCGGATTCAATGTCGCCGCCATCGAGCCCGGTGTTGAGCGGCGTCTGCTGCGCCAGCACGCCCAGCATTGCCTGCTTCAGCCCCGCCGGAAGATCGCTGCCGGTGACGACCGCGGCCAGATTGGCGAACAGCGGCGCCTGGCTGCCCTGCTTTGTGACCGCCTCGGCCGAAGCTGCGGTAACGGCGACCTGCTCCGATGGCGTCAGCACGTTGCGTCCCGCGCTCGCCGACGGAGCAATCGGCGGGCTGTCAACCAGCGAGGCCGCAGCCGGCGTCAGCGTGACCTGATCGGCGCTCGCCTCGCCTGCCCCGCCCATGACGGCGAGCCGGATGGTGCCGCCGTTCTGCGACACCGCAAGCTGGAGATTTTGGCCTGGTGCCAGCGCCACCTCGGACATCACATCCATCGACAGGTTGGCGATCGCGATCCGCACCAGATTATCGGCGAGCACGCTGACGACTCTTGCGTCGACGACGCTGCCGGCCTGCAGCACAAGATCGGGCGTCACCGCGTCAGCAACAGGGCTGGCGGCACTGACGGGAACGATCGAGCTTATCGGCGTCGGCATAGCGAGGGGCCTGGGGAGCGTAGGCCCTACCCTAAGGCCGCCCTCGTAAACCTCTCGTTAAGGACCTTTGGCCGCGGGCGCGTTCACAGCGGCCAAAACGGTCACGGCGGCATGAAAGTCCTTGAGGCGGGCGGCGCGGCGGCTGGCGGCTTCCTCGTCGACTCCCCATTTCTCGGCATTCCAGTCCTCATCGACATAAGCCGCCGCCCAGACCTGGCCGGCATCGCGCACGCCATGGGCCAGCGCCAGCGCCAGCAGGGCCGAGCCGGTCAGGGTGGTGATCACGTGGAGGGCGGCGACCGACCAGGCATCCCCCGGCAGCGCCGCACGCGCGGCCTGGACGCCCGCCTCCGGCTGCGTTACAGGCATGACGCCTTCGGACAGGATGAAATGCGCTCCCAGCGTCTCAGCGGCCCAGAACAACACTGGGTCCCAATGCGCGGCCTCGCGGGCGACGAGCCCCTCGGGATGGCCGGCGCGATAGAACAGCAGATCGGACTGGAGATACTTTGCGAGGTCGTCGCTGACGAGATCGACGCAGTCGACGACGCCCTCGACCACGCTATTGGCGATCCGCGTCAGCGGCATCGTCATGGGATTGATCGTCTCTTTCTGATCCGCCCACTCGGCAGCCACTGCGTCGGCTAGCACGCGCGCAGGGATGATCACCTGGCGGCCGGACGGCGTGCGGATCGCCTTGCCGTCAAGCGTGATGGCAAAGCCGCCCTCAGCCTCAGCGACCCCCACCTCCTTGTAGAAGCGCTTGCGCAGCGGCACGCGCGAGGCCTGGCGGACCAACTCCTGCGGATCAAGCGGGGATCGCCCCGCAGCTTCATCGAACAATTCGCGCATCTGGTTTTCGGCCCTGATCACTCAATGCTAGGCTTGTAAGGTAAGAGCGACGACCGATAAAGCGAGCGGCAGGTATGAGGGAACTTGCGGGCATTGTGGCTCTGGTCGCCGGGTTTTGGCCGGCCGCGGCGCAGGGCGGCTTTCGGACTCCGGAATCGGTGGTCCGCAACGTCTACGCTCATTACGGCCAGGGCGCGCCGGAGCTCTCAAAAGGCCTGCCGCAGGATGGCGCCACCGCCCGGCAATTCTTCGCCCCCTCTTTGCGCAAGGTGTGGTCCGCGCCGCGGGTCGAGCCCTACGATTTCCTGGTGCAGAGCCCGAGCTGGAAGCTCGGCCCGGTCGCGATCGCGGTCATTCGCAGGCAATACGACAAGACCTATGTCGCGGCGAATTTCGACAACCGCGGCCGGCCGGTGACTCTGAACTTCATCCTGGTCAGCGGGCCCGAGGGCTGGTTGATCACGGATGTCGAGAGCCCGCACGATAGCCTGCGGACGTTTCTAGAGCAGTTTCGGAATTGAGCGGGCTTCATTATTCGGAGCGCAGCGAAGCAACCCGATTGCAAACTCAATTACTCTTCCGGCGCGTTCTCGATCGGATCAAACCGGCTCGCATCGAGCCCGAGCAGGTTCCATGACTGCTGCATGTGCTGCGGCAGCGGCGCGGTCGCATCAATGAAGCCGCCGCGGGGATGCGGGATGACAATGCGGCGCGCCAGCAGGTGCAGCCGGTTTTGCAGGCCGCCCGGCAGTTGCCAGTTCTCGATGTTGAAATATTTGGGATCGCCGACGATGGGGTGGCCGATATGTTCCATGTGGGCGCGCAGCTGGTGGGTGCGCCCCGTCACCGGCTTCAGCGACACCCAGGTCAGCTTGTTGCCGGCGGTCTCGACCACCGCATAGTACGTGACAGCGTGGCTTGCGCCCTCGTCGCCATGCTGGGCGATGCGCATGATGGTGTCGTCCTCGCTCTCCTCCTTGGCAAGGAATGTCGAGATGCGGCCCTGCTTCGGCTTCGGTAGCCCGGGCACCAGCGCCCAATAGGTTTTTCGCGCCGAACGCGACCGGAACGCGCCGGTCAGATGCGAGGCGGCAAAGCGGGTCTTGGCGACCAGGAGACAGCCCGACGTCTCCCTGTCGATGCGGTGCACGAGGCGCGGCTTCTGGCCCTTCGAATCGCGCATCACCTCCAGCATCTGGTCGATGTGTCGGGTCATGCCCGAACCGCCCTGCACGGCAAGTCCGGCCGGCTTGTTCAGCACGAGAACGTCGTCGTCCTCGTAAATCGTCATCTCCTTCAGCGCCGCAAGTGTCTTTTGCGCCGCCTCCGACTGCGGATTGGGTGCCTTCGGCGTGTCGAGCTTCAGCGGCGGAATCCGGACGCTCTGGCCCTCCTCCAGCCGATCCTTGCTGTCGACGCGCTTGCCGTCGACGCGCAGCTCGCCTTTGCGAACGACGCGCTGAATGTGGGAGAACGACAGGCCGGGAAAGTGCGCTTCAAGGAAGCGATCGACGCGCATGTTGTTCTCGTCGGCCGTCACCTTGACGGTCTGCACCTTGGTCGGCAGCAATGCCTCGACGGGCTTTGCCGGTGCAGCCTTTTCTGGTTCAGCTTTGGGCGCGCGCCGCTCGACGCGCTCGCTCGCAAAGCGCGGCGCCTTCGCGCCCGGCTTGCCGCCCGGCCGCAGCCCAGCAGGCTTCGCGCTGCGCGCCTTGAACGGGCGCGCCTCCTTGCGCTCGTCGCGCGAACGGGGCTTTGGATCGGTTCTTTTGATGCGGCGGCTCATGGTGCCTGCCTAGCTCAAAACCGGCCTCACGTCACGGCGAAATGGCGATTTTGGCTTCAGCCACCCCGCTCCTTGCGCAACTTGGCCCAATAATCCAGCCGCTTCCTGATCTCCCGCTCGAACCCGCGATCGGGCGGGTCGTAGAAGGTCTGGCGGCCCAGGGCTTCCGGGAAATAATCCTGGCCGGAGAAGGCGTCGGGCGTGTCGTGGTCGTATTCGTAAGATGCGCCGTAGCCTTCCGACTTCATCAGCTTGGTCGGCGAGTTGAGGATATGTTTCGGCGGCAGCAGCGAGCCGGCCTGCTTTGCGACCTGCATTGCCTTGCCGAAGGCGGTGTAGACGGCGTTCGATTTTGGCGCGGTGGCGAGATAGACCACCGCCTGCGCGATCGCGAGCTCGCCCTCGGGATGACCGAGGAAGTCGAAAGCGTCCTTGGCTGCGTTGGCGATGACGAGCGCCTGCGGATCGGCAAGCCCGATATCCTCGACCGCCATGCGCACGACGCGGCGGGCCAGAAACAGCGGATCCTCGCCGGCATCGAGCATGCGCGCGAGATAATACAGCGCGGCATCGGGATCGGAGCCCCGCACTGACTTATGCAGCGCCGAGATCAAATTGTAATGGCCGTCTGCCGACTTGTCGTAGATCGGCGCGCGGCGCTGCAATATCTCCTGCAATTGCGCGGCGTCGAAAATCTCGTCCTTGCGCGCGGCGCGCCAGACTTCCTCGACGAGCGTCAGCGACGCGCGGCCGTCGCCATCGGCCATGCGCACCAGCACGGCGCGCGCTTCCTCGTCGAGCGGCAGCTTGCGGCCCTCGACCTCCTCGGCATGCGCAAACAGCTTTTCGATCGCGGCCGCGTCGAGCGAGCGAAACACCAGCACACGCGCGCGGGACAGAAGCGCCGCGTTGAGCTCGAAGGACGGATTTTCGGTGGTGGCGCCGACCATCACCACCGTGCCGTCTTCCATGACGGGCAGAAAGGAATCCTGCTGGGCGCGGTTGAAGCGATGCACCTCGTCGACGAACAGCAGCGTGCCCTTGCCCATCTCGCGGCGTGCACGCGCGGCCTCAAAGGCCTTCTTCAAATCGGCGACGCCGGAGAACACCGCGGAGATCTGCTCGAAATGCAAATCCGTGGCGTCCGCGAGCAGCCGCGCGACCGTGGTCTTGCCGGTGCCGGGCGGGCCCCAGAACACCAGCGAGCCTAGCGTGCGCGTCTCCAGCATGCGCGTCAGCGCGCCGTCGGGACCCAGGATGTGATCCTGGCCGACGACCTCCGAGAGCGCGCGCGGCCGCAGCCGATCCGGCAGCGGATGCGGAGCCTCGTGATCGAGCCCCGCCGCGGCGAAGAGAGTTGGCGTCCCCTGTGGTCGTTTCGGACTCATCCGCCCAGCGTGACGTTGATCTGCTGGCCGCCGCGCACCAGCGTGATGCGCCAGATCCGCTGGCGCTCGGCCGCCGCGTTTTCGAGGTCGCTGGTCTTGCTGATCTTTTGGTTGTTGACCGCCAGGATAACGTCGCCCTTCTGGAAGCCGACATTCGCCGCCGCGCTGTCGCCCCCGAGATCGGTGACCACGACGCCTTCGGTATCGGCGTCCAGATGCAGCTCGTCGGCGAGCGCGGGGGTGATGGTCGAGACCTTCGCACCTTGGAGAGGCGAGCGCGCGGTGATGACGAGCTCGTTGCGGCCGGTATCGGGCGCGGCGTCCAGCGCCACCGTCAGCTTGACCGGCTTGCCGCCGCGCTGCACGTCGATCTGCGCCGTGCCGCCGAGCGGCCGTGTGGCGAAGCGATAGTCGAAGGCGTTGGGATCATCCACCGTCTGGCCGTCGATCGAGACGATCAGGTCGGAGGATTTCAGCCCGGCCTTGGCCGCCGGTCCGTTCGGAACGACGCTTGCGACCAGCGCACCGGTCGGCGAACGCAGCCCGAGGCTCTCGGCGATCTCCGGCGTCACCGCCTGCAATTTCGCCCCTAACCAGGGCCGCTTCACCGCTTTGCCGCCGCCCTTGGCGGAGGCGACGACGACGCGCACCATGTTGGCGGGGATCGCGAAGCCGATGCCCTGCGAGCCGCCGGAGCGCGAATAGATCGCGGTGTTGATGCCCGCGAGCCTGCCGTTCATGTCGACCAGCGCGCCGCCGGAATTGCCGGGATTGATCGCCGCGTCGGTCTGGATGAAGAACTGGTAGTCGGTGATGCCGACCTGCGTGCGCGCCAAGGCCGAGATGATGCCGTGGGTGACGGTCTGGCCCACGCCGAAGGGATTGCCGATCGCCATCACGACGTCGCCGACCATCAGCTCGTCTGAATTGGTGAATTCGAGTGCCGGAAACTTCTCCTTGGTGTCCTTCAGACGCAGCACCGCGAGATCGCTGCGAGAGTCCTTCAGCACGATCTCGGCCTCGAACTCGCGCTTGTCCGACAGCGACACCTTGACCTGGTCGGCGCCTTCAATGACGTGGACGTTGGTGACGACGAGCCCGGACGCATCGACGATCACGCCCGAACCAAGCGAGCGCTGCACCTGCTCCTGCTGCTGGCCGGGCACGCCGAAGAAGCGGCGGAATATCGGGTCGTCGAGCAGGGGGTTGCGGTTCTGCACCACCTTGGCAGCATAGACGTTGACGACCGCCGGCTGCACCCGCTGCACGATCGGCGCATAGGACAGCCGCAGTTCGGCGGGCGAGGACGGCACGCGGCGGTCTTGCGCGGCGGCCGGATTGAAGTTGGCCGAAAAGGCTATGCACAGTGCCGTGACGACGGCGGTCCAGGTCGATCGAAACATTCCTACCTCTTGGAAAAGACGCCGGAATATAGGCGCGTTCGCCCCCCAATAGAAGGGCGCCCGGCGGCCTATTCGACCCCCTTTTTGGTGTGTCCAGCCTGCAAGCTCTGCGTGCGAAATGGCAATTTGCCGGGGCTGCCGATTGGCATGATGTGCGTCATCTTGCATGGTGGTGCAACGCGGATTCGGTTGCGGCGAATTTACACCAGTGGGAACCGCACAACCAGACGCGGCGTCGCGGGGTAGTCATCGATCACACCTAGGCTCTCCGCCAGCGACTTTGGGGAAGTTCGTCAAACGATGGAGTCATGACGTGAGCAGGACAAGAATTGCAGCCACGGCGATTGGTCTCGCCGCCGCACTGGCGGCCCCGCATGCCCAGGCCCAATCGGCCAGCAGCAGCGAGCAGGAGATCGCGCTCCTGAAGCAGCAGTTGAAAATGCTGGAGCAGAAGCTCGACAAGCTCCAGAGCCAGACCGCAGCGAATACCGCGGCCACGGCGAAGGCCAGGCTTGAGGCGAAAGCTGAGGCGCGGTCCGAAGCGAAGGCCGTCGTCGCCAACGCCAACGCGGCGATCCCGCTCAAGGGACCGGCGCCTGCCTCCGGCGTTGTCGTGACGATGCCGAACAACCGGCCGACCATCTGCACTGCCGATGGGGTAAACTGCGTCGGGATCACAGGTCGCGTGCATTGGGACGTCGGCGGCTACGACTATCGGCCCAACACGGCCGCAACCGTGCCGCAGAAACTCGATAGCGGCGAGAATGTCCGCCGCGCGCGCATCGGTCTCGCCGGCAAGTTCTTCAACGACTGGAATTTCGCGCTGGTCTACGACTTCGGCGGCTCCTCCGATGGGTTTGGCGGCGCAGCTCCGGGTTCGCTGCCCGGCGGCGGCGTCTCCGGCGTCGAGAACGCCTATCTCAGCTATACCGGCCTGAAACCGTTCGGCGGTAAGATGGCCATCGAAGGCGGCATCATGGACCTGCCCTACACTCTCGATGAAGCCACGAGCTCCAACGACATCATGTTCATGGAGCGCGCCTCGGCCGGCATCGTCGCCACCAGCATCGCCGCGGGCGACTTCCGCTCGGCTGTCGGCACGCGCTGGTACAACGACCAGCTCTGGATCGGCGGCTATGTCACGGGGCCCTCGACCGGCGCGATCCATTCGGCGTCGAGCGCAGCACCGAACGGTGCCTCCGAGCAGTATGGCGCCGTCGCCCGCGTTGCGGGCCAGGCCGTCAGCGGCAAGGATTACTCGCTGCATCTTGGCGGCAATGCCGAATGGCTGATCCAGCCGTCGCGCAACATGGTGACGGGTGCGCAGACGGTGACGCTTAACGATCGTCCGGAACTGCGCATCGATCCGACGGCACTGGCCACGACCGGCGCAATCGCCAATGCCTCCGGCGCGCAGGTCTACAGCGTCGAAGCGGCCGCCACCTATGGGCCATTGATGCTGCAAGGCGAGTATTTCTGGTACAACATCGATCGCAGCGCCAATACCGGCCTGCCGCCGCTGGGTGCGCCGAGCCTCAAATTCCAGGGCGGCTACGCGCAGGCCGGTTACGTGCTGACGGGCGAGGGTCGCAGCTACAATGCGGCGAATGCGGCCTATGGCGGCGTCAAGCCGGCGCACCCGTTCTCGCTCGAGGGCGGCGGCTGGGGCGCGTGGGAAGTCGCGGGACGCTTCTCCACGATCGACCTCAACGATCAGCTCGGGACCGCCACCGGCATCGCGGGCGGCCGGCAGACCGTCTACACCGCGGCGCTGAACTGGTACGTCAACGGCAACGTCCGTTTCATGCTGGACTATCTGCATGGCACGGTATCGAGGCAGGCCTCGCCGGTCTCGACCGCCGATGTCGGCTCGAAGTTCGATGCGGTCGCGATGCGGACGCAGTTCGCGTTCTAGGTCTCGCCTGTCGTCCCGGGGGCGCGCAAAAAACGCGAACCCGGGACCCAGCACCTGCAACACTATCGAAGGAGACAAGCCATGAAGGCCGTCGGCTACAAGAAATCGCTTCCGATCGAGGATCAGGACGCGCTGTTCGATTTCGAGACCGCCAAGCCCGAACCCAAGGGCCGTGATATCCGTGTCGCCGTAAAGGCGATCTCGGCCAACCCGGTCGACTACAAGGTGCGCAAGCGCGCCGCTCCGCCCGAGGGCGAGACGAAGATTCTGGGCTATGACGCGGCCGGCGTGGTCGACGCCGTCGGTCCCGACGTCACGCTGTTCAAGCCGGGCGACGAGGTATTTTACGCCGGCTCGATCCTGCGCCAGGGCACCAATTCAGAATTCCACCTTGTCGACGAGCGCATCGTCGGCAACAAGCCGAAGAGCCTGTCGTTCGCGCAGGCCGCGGCTCTTCCCCTCACCTCCATCACCGCCTGGGAGCTGTTGTTCGATCGGCTTGGTGCGGTGCCCGGCAAGATTGTCGATCCGCGCACGCTCTTGATCACCGGCGGCGCCGGCGGTGTCGGCTCGATCCTGATCCAGCTCGCCCGCCGCCTCACCGGGCTGACGGTGGTCGCGACCGCGACGCGGCCGGAGTCGCAAAAATGGTGCCTCGATCTCGGCGCCCATGCGGTGATCGACCACGGCCAACCGATGAAGGAGCAGATCGAGAAGCTCAAGCTGCCGCCGGTCGCGCTGGTGGCGAGCCTCACCTTCACCGACCAGCACTACAAGAGCATTGCCGACTTCATGGCGCCGCAGGGCAAGTTCGGCCTGATCGACGATCCCCCGGAATTCACTGTGAGCGCGTTCAAGGGCAAGGCAATCTCGGTGCATTGGGAATCGATGTTCACGCGCTCCTCGTTCCAGACCGCCGACATGATCGCGCAGCATCATCTGCTCAACGATGTCGCCGACCTCATCGACAAGGGCGTCTTGCGCACGACGCTCGACCAGACCTTTGGCACAATCAGCGCGACCAATCTCAAGCGCGCGCACGCGCTCTTGGAGAGCGGCAAGTCGCGCGGTAAGATCGTGCTGGAGGGGTGGTAGGCCGAAGGCTCAAGAGGGCGCCGCATTCGTCTGAGGCGGACGCGTCGCCCGCTCGATAAAGCCCTTCGCGAGCGCGTGGTAGATCCCTTCCTCGCAGATCATCCGCGATGTGGCATGTGCAATCAGGGCGGCGGCCATCAACGGCACCACCATGGCGTGGTTGTCGGTCATCTCGGTCACGATGACGAAAGCGGTGATCGGCGCCTGCACCACACCGGCAAAATAGGAGACCATGCCGAGCAACATGATCGCACCGAGCGGAGCGTCGTGGAAGAAGGACGCGATATTGCTGCCGAGGCCGGCTCCAACGGCGAGTGACGGCGAAAAATTCCGCCGGGTATGCCACTGATTGCCGCGAAGGTGGTGGCGAGAAGCTTGAGGATGCCGAAGTCCTGCGGCAGTGGTGCGCCCTGCTCCAGGGCCGTCTTTACCTGCTGGTAGCCTGTGCCATAGATCGTATCGCCGGAGACAATGCCGCAGATCGCGACTGCGAAGCCGCACACGAGCGCAAACCACAAGGGGTGGCCCTTGACCGAACGCCCTAGCGGATGGGCGAAGCCGCGCGCCATCACGATGACGATACGGCTGAAGATGCCGCCAGCCAAACCGCCGACCACGCCGCACACCGGAACCGCCAGCCAGTCGACGCCGGGGGCCAGCGCCGTCGCACTGCTGCCGAAATAGGCGTAGTTGCCCATCAGCGCGAGCGAGGTCAGGCCGGCCGCTATCACCGCCGCGATAATGAGACTGCTGGTGCGCGTCTCGAAAGCACGGCTCATCTCCTCGATGCCGAAGACGATCCCCGCCAGCGGTGTGTTGAAGGCGGCCGCGACGCCGGCGGCCGCGCCGGCCAGGATTAATCCGGGCTGGCGGCGTGGCGAGACGCGGCCGAGCGCGAACATGATGGAAGCGCCGACTTGAACGCTCGGTCCTTCCCGGCCGACGGAGCCGCCGCACAGCAGGCCGAACAAGGTGAGGATCACCTTTCCGATCGCGATCTGGATCGAGACCAGGCTCTCGCGCGCCGCCTGGTCGGTCAGATGCCGCGCAGCGATCGCTTGGGGAATGCCGCTGCCCTGTGCATTCGGGAACAGCCGGATGGTCAGATACGCCGAGAGCATGAAGCCGAGAGGTGTCACCGCGAGCACGGCGTAGCGCGACTTGGCCAACAGCAGCGTGAAGGCGTGCTGGGCGAGATCGGCGAGTTGCGCCAGCGCCACCGCCGCGGCGCCAACCCCGATCCCACCGAGCACGAAGATCGCCCGCCGCTGCCATCGCGCGGATGTCAGCCTGAACAGGCGTTTGTGGCGGGTCGACAGGGGCCAGAGCATAAAATCGAGGTTTAGCCGGTCCCGCCGCGAATTGAAGGGGCTATCGAGCAGACCAGCTAGACTGGAACCACGCCCTCGACGAACATCAACCGTCGCTCCAGCGCCGCCTGCCGCAGCTTCAGCGCTTCGGCATATTCCGCCGACGCGTACCATTCCTGCGCCCGCGCCATCGATGGGAACTCCACGATGATGATGGTCTTGGGCCGCGGACCGCCCTCCACCACCTCAGTGGCGCCACCACGCACGAGATAGCGGCCGCCATATTGAGCGATGGTTGCCGCGGCCAGCTCGCGATAGGCTTCCATCGTGGCTTGATCGCGCGCCTCGACCTCCGAAATCACATAGGCCGGCATGAGTTGATCCTTTTGTTTTGAGCATGATCTTTTCGGAAAACCGCGTCACACTTTTCCGGATCATGCTCTAGGCAATCGTGTTGACGATGCCGCCCTCCGCGCGCAGCGCCGCACCGTTGGTCGCGGACGCTTCCTTCGAAGCCGCATAAACCACCATGTTGGCGATCTCATCGACGCTGGCGAAGCGCTGGAGCAGCGAGCTTGGGCGATGTTGTTTGACGAAATTGGCCGCGGCCTCATCGACCGACTGGCCGTTCTGCTTGGCAAGATCCTTCACGAACGTCTCGACGCCCTCCGACATTGTCGGGCCCGGCAGCACGGAATTGACGGTGACGCCGGTGCCCCGTGTGAGCTGCGCCAGGCCCCGCGCGACCGAGAGCTGCGCCGTCTTGCTCATGCCGTAGTGGATCATCTCGACGGGAATGTTGAGCCCGGACTCCGAGGAGATGAAGACGATTCGGCCCCAGTTGCGCTTGAGCATGCCTTTCATATACGCACGCGAGAGACGCACGCCGCTCATCACGTTGACCTCGAAAAAGCGGCTCCAGTCCTCGTCCGGAATGTCGAAAAAGTCCCTCGGCTCGAAGATGCCGGCATTGTTGATGAGGATGTCGACGTCTGGCAGCGCCGCGGCCAGCGCCTTGCAGCCCGCCGCGGTCGAGACGTCGGCGGCGATGCCGCGGACCTTTCCGCCCGCCCCTTCCAGCTTGCGCACGGCCGCATCGACCTTGTCCTGGCCGCGTCCGTTGATCACGACGCTCGCACCCGAGCCGGCAAGGCCCTTGGCGATGGCGTGGCCGATGCCGGCAGTCGAGCCGGTGACGAGAGCGGTCTTTCCGGATAGGTCGATGTTCATGCGTGATCTCCGTTGATGCTTGCGGAGATATTGGGCGCTGCCGGCACGATAGCAATCGGCACTCACCGACGCGTGAGGAGCGGGACGTAACCAACAGGACGGCCAATAAAAAAGCGGCGCCCGAAGGCGCCGCTTTCTGAAAACTCTGCCGGTCGGCTTACGCCGCCTCGGCTTCCTTTTCCTGCACCGGACCGGAATCCAGGCCCTTGGCATCGACATCACGATCGACAAACTCGATCACGGCCATCGGGGCGTTGTCGCCGTAGCGGAAGCCGGCCTTGATGATGCGGGTGTAGCCACCCTGGCGATCCTTGTAGCGGGGCGCGAGCGTGTCGAACAGCTTCCTGACCTGATCCTTGTCACGCATCTCCGAGATGGCCTGACGGCGCATGGCCAGCCCGCCCTTCTTGCCGAGGGTAATCAGCTTCTCGACGATCGGACGCAATTCCTTCGCCTTCGGCAGCGTGGTGACGATCTGCTCGTGCTTGATCAGCGCGGCGCACATGTTGGCGAACATCGCGCGGCGATGCTCAGCGGTGCGGTTGAGCTTGCGATGAACCTTGCCGTGACGCATTTATCTATTCCTTGAATTTCATTCGTCGCGACGGTTCGTCGGACCAGTTGCTCAGGTGGGCTGCCTGCGTTCGCCCGCTAAGGCGCGATGAATTCGCGCCTCAGCCTGTTGTCGTTCGGATCAGTAGTGATCCTCGAAGCGCTTGGCGAGCTCGTCGATGTTCTCCGGCGGCCAGCCCGGCACTTCCATGCCGAGGTGCAGACCCATTTGGGCCAGCACTTCCTTGATCTCGTTCAGAGACTTGCGGCCGAAGTTCGGAGTGCGGAGCATTTCCGCTTCGCTCTTCTGCACGAGGTCGCCGATGTAGACGATGTTGTCGTTCTTCAAGCAATTGGCCGAGCGCACCGACAGCTCGAGCTCGTCCACCTTCTTGAGGAAGGCCGGGTTGAAGGCGAGGTCCGGGATGATCTCCTGGGCGACTTCCTTGCGCGGCTCTTCGAAGTTGACGAACACGTTGAGCTGATCCTGCAGGATGCGCGCCGCGTAGGCCACGGAATCATCCGGCGTCAGTGCGCCGTTGGTCTCGATCGTCATGGTCAGCTTGTCGTAATCGAGGATCTGGCCCTCGCGGGTGTTCTCGACCTTGTAGGAGACCTTGCGGACCGGCGAGTACAGGCTGTCGACCGGGATCAGGCCGATCGGTGCGTCCTCGGGGCGGTTGCGCTCGGCGGGAACGTAGCCCTTGCCGGTTGCGACCGTGAACTCCATGCGGATCTCGGCGCCCTCATCGAGCGTGCAGATCTGCAGGTCGGGATTGAGCACGACGACGTCGCCCACGGTCTGGATGTCGCCGGCGGTGACGACGCCCGGTCCGGACTTCTTGACGACCATGCGCTTGGGGCCTTCGCCCTGCATCTTGATCGAGATGTCCTTGATGTTGAGCACGATGTCGGTGACGTCCTCACGGACGCCCGCGATCGAGGAGAACTCGTGCAGCACGCCGTCGATGTGCACCGACTGCACTGCCGCGCCCTGGAGCGAGGACAGCAGGATGCGGCGTAGCGCGTTGCCGAGCGTCTGGCCGAAGCCGCGCTCGAGCGGTTCGGCGACGATGGTCGCGAAACGGGTCGGATCGCTGCCGGGCTGTACCTGCAGCTTGTTCGGCCGAATCAGTTCTTGCCAATTTTTCTGGATCGTCACTGTTTCACCCATACAGGCCAGTCAGACTGCTGTTGCAGGCACTGGCGTTGGAGAAAGGCCGCAGATCATTTCCACGGCTTTGCAAAAAATCATCGCGGGCGCCAATGCGCCCGCAATCTGGTATCAAACGCGCCGACGCTTACGGGGACGGCAACCGTTGTGCGGGATCGTGGTCACGTCGCGGATCGAGGTGACGGTGAAGCCCGCGGCCTGCAGCGCCCGGAGCGCCGATTCGCGGCCCGAACCGGGACCGGCGACTTCGACTTCCAGCGTGCGCATGCCGTGCTCCTGCGCCTTCTTCGACACGTCCTCGGCGGCAACCTGTGCGGCATACGGGGTCGACTTGCGCGAGCCCTTGAAGCCCATCGTGCCGGCGGAGGACCAGGCAATCGTGTTGCCCTGCGCGTCGGTGATGGTGATGGTCGTGTTGTTGAACGACGAGTTCACGTGCGCGACGCCGGAGGCGATGTTCTTGCGCTCACGACGACGAACGCGGGTGGCTTCCTTGCCCATAGACTACCTTTCCTGAAGATCTCAACGCCGCCGTAATGCCAGCGGCTACACCTGTGGAACGAAAGGCGCGTGGCGAACGGGTCATCCCCGGGTCGCCACACGCCGTGATTGGATGCGAAAACTTACTTCTTCTTGCCGGCGATGGCCTTGGCCGGACCCTTGCGCGTACGCGCGTTGGTGTGGGTACGCTGGCCACGCACCGGCAGACCGCGACGATGGCGCAGGCCGCGATAGCAGCCGAGGTCCATCAGACGCTTGATGTTGATGCCGACCTCACGACGCAAATCGCCCTCGACCATATAGTCGCGGTCGATCACTTCGCGGATCTGGAGCACTTCGGCGTCGCTGAGCTGATTGACGCGACGATCCACCGGGATCTTCACCTTCTCCAGAATCTCACCGGCGATCTTCTGACCGATGCCATGGATGTACTGGAGCGCGATCAGCACGCGCTTGTTGGTCGGGATGTTCACGCCGGCAATACGGGCCACGGCCTTCTCTCCTGTCGCCAATCCCTCGTCAGGAATCGGGCTTTAAGTGCTTGGTTTCTCGGGCAGGTGTTCACAAACGCGAACACGACGCCCACCCCTGGTCTTCCTGGGGCCCGGCATCGTTTGAAACTATCCGACTTGGATGCGGGGCTTATTAGGGGATCCAGGGGGCTTTCGTCAACCGCTGCTAGCGCTTAGCTCGCCTTTTCGTGACCTTTTTTGCGGCCTTTTTGGCACCTTTCTTGACAGCCTTCCTGGCGGTCTTTTTGGCTGCCTTCTTCTTCCCCGCCTTCTTGGCGGCTTTCTTGACGATTCTCCTGCCTGCCGTCGTAGCCTTCTTGGCCGCCTTCCTGGATTTGGCAGCCTTTTTGGCCGCTTTCGCAGGCTTTTTGGCCGATTTCTTCGCCGCCTTGGCCTTTCTGGCCGGGGCCGCCTTTGTCGCACTCCGGGCGTGCGTCTTGCCATGCGTCTTGGGCTCCACCGCCCCGAGCGCCAGGAGCTGGCGATGGATGGCGCGGGTGACCTCATCGATGGCCATCATGCCGTCGATGGTCGAGAGCTTGCGCCGCTCGGAATAGTAGTGAATCAGCGGTTCCGTCTGGCTGCGGTAGCTGGCGAGTCGCTTGGTCAGGACCTCCGGGGTGTCATCGAGCCGGACCTCTTCCCCGCGCTCGCGCATCTGGGCGACGCGAGTCTCGACGCGATTCAGGAGCGCGCTTTCGTTGACGCGGAGCTCGATCACGGCATCGAGCTTGAGGTGCTTGTGCTTGAGCAGCTCATCCAGCGCCTCGGCCTGCGGCACGGTCCGCGGGAAACCGTCAAGGATGAAACCGTTTTTGGCATCCGGCTGATCGATCCGATCGGAGATGATCCCCACCACGACATCGTCTGGCACGAGACCGCCGCTGGCCATGATCTCCTTGGCCTTGAGCCCGACCGGCGTTCCGGCCGCCACCGCTGCACGCAACATCTCGCCGGTCGAGAGCTGGACGATGCCATAGCGCTGCACCAGCAGCTGCGCCTGGGTGCCCTTGCCCGATCCCGGTGGCCCCAGAAGTATAATTCTCATCGGCGTACGCCCCCCGATTGGTGCGCGATACGTCGCGCGCCCGTGTTTTGAAGTCCAGTTACAGTGCAAATCATAATCAGCGCCGCACCGCTACCCATATCATAGGGGAGCAAATGGCCGGACGCCAAGAAGCCTTTGAGATCAATGCTTGCACGACAGGAAGAGTGACTCTGCCGAGGCGACCGAATGGCCGGCTCGCCGTCCGCGCGCATTGCACGCGCGGCGAATCGGCGGCGCAATCGCGCCGCCCGAGGGACGCCGCGCTTAACGGCGGCGGCCGCGCAGCTTCGACTTCCGGATCAGGCCTTCGTACTGATGTGCCAGGAGATAGCCCTGCACCTGCGCCACCGTATCCATGGTGACGCTGACGACGATCAGCAGCGAAGTGCCGCCAAAGTAGAACGGCACCGACGCGTAGGAGATCAGGATTTCCGGAATCAAGCAGACGATCGCCAGATACACCGCGCCGAGCACGGTGATCCGCGACAGCACGTAGTCGATATATTCCGCGGTACGCTCGCCGGGACGGATACCCGGAATGAAGCCGCCGTGCTTCTTCAGATTGTCCGCGGTCTCGGTCGGATTGAACACGATCGCGGTGTAGAAGAAGGCGAAGAACACGATCAGCGCCAGATACATGATCAGGAACAGCGGACGGCCGTGGCCGAGCTGGGTGTTGATCCACTGGAACCATTCCGGCCCGCTGCCCGCGTTGAAGTTCGCAACCGTGGTCGGCAGCAGCAGCAGCGAGGACGCGAAGATCGGCGGGATCACGCCCGAGGTGTTGAGCTTAAGCGGCAGATGCGAGGACTGCCCCTCGAACATCTTGTTGCCGACCTGGCGCTTCGGATACTGGATCAAGAGCCGGCGCTGGGCGCGCTCCACGAACACGATGAAGGCGATCACGGCCACCGCCATGATGATGACCACCAGAATCAGGCCGGTCGACATCGCACCCTGACGGCCGAGCTCGAGCATGTTGGCGAGCGCCGCGGGCAGCTCGGCGACGATGCCGGAGAGAATGATCAGGGAGATGCCGTTGCCGATGCCGCGCGACGTGATCTGCTCGCCCAGCCACATCAGGAACATGGTGCCGCCGGTCAGCGTGATCGCCGTGGACAGGCGGAAGAACATGCCGGGGTCGCTGACGACGTTGCCGGCGCCTTCGAGGCCCACCGCAATGCCGTAGGACTGGAACGCGGCCAGGATCACCGTGAGATAACGGGTGTACTGGTTGAGCAGCTTGCGGCCGGACTCGCCTTCCTTCTTCAGCGCCTCGAGCTGCGGCGAGACGGTGGTCAGGAGCTGGATGATGATGGACGCCGAGATGTACGGCATGATGTTCAGCGCAAAGATCGCCATGCGGTGAATGCCGCCGCCGGCGAACATGTTGAACATGCCGAGGATGCCGCCCGCCTGGGAGCGGAACACCTGCTCCCAGATGTTGGGATCGATGCCGGGCAACGGGATGTAGGTCCCGAGCCGATAAACGAGCAGCGCGCCCAGGGTGAACCAGATGCGCTTCTTCAGTTCGTCGGCCTTGGCAAACGCACCGAAATTGAGATTGGCTGCCAGTTGTTCCGCTGCAGAGGCCATCTTGGACTTTCTCCCGCCGCTTATTGCGCCGTTATGCCCGCGGCCGGGCTACATTATACCGGACACCGGACATTATCTGGGGCTACGGCTTCGATAAGTCCATCGTCCCGCGTGCGTAAAGGCCCGCGAGCCGCGGGCCGATGACGCAGTTGTTACGCCGCCTCGCCTTCTTCCTTGGCAGGCGCGAGGATCTTCACCGAGCCGCCGGCCTTCTCGACTGCCGCGATCGCGGTCTTCGAGGCGCCGTGCACTTCAATGTTGAGCTTGGCCTTGAACTCGCCGCGGCCGAGCAGCCGCAGGCCACCCTTGGCGCGGCGCAGCACGCCGGCCTTGACCAGGGATTCGACGTTCACGACGCTGCCGGCGTCGATCTTCTTGGCATCGACCGCATCCTGGAGCCGGTCGAGATTGATCTCGGCGAACTCCACGCGGAAGATGTTGTTGAAGCCGCGCTTGGGCAGACGGCGATGCAAGGGCATCTGGCCGCCTTCGAAACCCTTGATGCGCACGCCCGAACGCGCGGTCTGGCCCTTGCCACCGCGGCCGGCCTGCTTGCCCTTGCCCGAACCAATGCCGCGGCCGACGCGCATACGCTTCTTGCGCGAGCCGGCATTGTCGGCGATATCGCTGAGCTTCATCGCCCTGCTCCTTGTTTCTTGCGCATGACCTTCACCGAAAACGGGTCCCGCTTCGGGATCGTGCGCCTTTGCTTACTTCTCGTCGACAATGCGAACGAGATGGTGAACTTTCAAGATCATGCCGCGGACCGCCGGGGTGTCCGGCAGTTCGCTGATGCGGCCGATCTTGTTGAGCTTGAGCCCGATCAGCGTCGAACGCTGCGAGTGATGGCGGCGGATCGCGCTGCCGGTCTGCTCGAGCTTGATCGTCTTTGCGGTCGTAACGGCACTCTTGGCCATAGGCGTCTACTCCGAAAAGCTTCCGTTATTCGGCAACCGCCTCGGCGTCACCACCGATACGGCGGGACTGGAGGGTGGACACCTTGATGTTGCGGCGGGCAGCGACCGAGCGCGGCGAATCCTGATGCTTCAGCGCATCGAAGGTCGCGCGAACCATGTTGTACGGGTTCGACGAGCCGATCGACTTCGCAACCACGTCCTGGACGCCGAGCGTCTCGAACACGGCGCGCATCGGACCGCCGGCGATGATGCCGGTACCGGCCGGAGCTGCGCGCAGGTAAACACGGCCCGCGCCATGACGGCCGGCGATGTCGTGATGCAGCGTGCGGCCCTCGCGCAACGACACGCGGGTCAGGTTGCGCTTGGCGGATTCGGTTGCCTTGCGGATCGCCTCGGGCACTTCGCGCGCCTTGCCGTGACCGAAGCCGGCGCGGCCCTTCTGGTCGCCGATCACGACCAGCGCTGCGAAACCGAAGCGCTTGCCGCCCTTGACGACCTTGGCGACGCGATTGATGTGGACGAGCTTGTCAACGAACTCGCTGTCGCGCTCTTCCCTGCGTTCACGTCCGCCGCCGCGTTGATCGCGTCCACCACGTTGTTCGCGTTCTGCCATGGTTTTTCCAGTCCTTCAGAGGCTTACGCCTCAATCCTCAAATTCTGTTAGAAGCTCAGCCCGCTTTCACGCGCCGCGTCGGCAAGAGCCTTGACGCGCCCGTGATAGAGATAGCTGCCGCGATCGAACACGACTTCCTTGACACCCTTCTCGGCGGCGCGCTCGGCCAGCAGCTTGCCGACCGCCTTCGCCGCATCGATGTCGGCGCCGGTCTTGCCGCCATCGCGCATCGACTTCTCGAGCGACGAGGCAGAGGCCAGCGTCTCGCCCTTCAGGTCGTCGATGACCTGGGCGTAGATGTGCTTGGACGAGCGGAACACCGACAGGCGCGGACGGCCGCCACCCGAGCGGCGCAGCTTCAGACGTACACTGCGCTTGCGCCGGGCATTCGTAACCTTGGCTTTCGACATGACCGGCTCCGTTACTTCTTCTTGCCTTCCTTGCGGAAGATGAATTCGCCAACATACTTCACGCCCTTGCCCTTGTAGGGCTCCGGCGGACGATAGGAGCAGATCTCGGCGGCGACCTGGCCGACGCGCTGAATGTCGCTGCCCGTCACCGTGATCTCGGTCGGCTTCGGCACGGTGATCGTGATCCCTTCCGGGATCGCGTAGACCACATCGTGGCTGTAGCCGAGCGCGAGCTGCAGGTTCTTGCCCTGCAGCGCGGCGCGGTAACCGACGCCGGTGATTTCGAGCTTCTTCTCGAAACCCTTGGTGACACCCTCGACCAGATTCGCGACCTGAGCGCGAGCGGTCCCGTACAGGGCCCGCGCGCGGTTGGTCTCGACCCGCGGGTTCACCTTGACCTGGCCGTTGTCGAGCTTCACCTCGACGTCGTTATGGACGACGAACTGAAGCTGGCCCTTCGGCCCCTTCATCTTGACGGTCTGCCCGTCGACGGTCGCGGTCACACCCGACGGCACCGCTACCGGTCTTTTGCCAACACGTGACATGGATCAAAAATCCTTCTCAGAACACCGTGAAGAGAACTTCGCCGCCCACGTTCGCTTCACGCGCACTGTGGTCAGCCATGATTCCCTTCGGCGTCGACAACACCGAAATGCCGAGTCCGTTATTGACCCGCGGCAGGTTCTTCACCGAGGCGTACACGCGCCGCCCGGGTTTGGAAACACGCTCGATCTCGCGGATAACGGGCTCGCCGTCGAAATACTTCAGCTCGATCTCGATCTCGCTGCGGCCCGAGGAGTGCTCGAGCGTGGCGTAACCGCGGATGTAGCCTTCGCTCTTCAGCACCTCGAGAACGTTCTCGCGCATCTTCGAGCCAGGCGTGGAGACCTTGTTCTTGGAGCGCATCTGCGCGTTACGGATGCGGGTGATCAGATCGCTGATTGGATCGTGCGTAGACATTTAAACGACCCTCCTTACCAGCTGGACTTCACGAGGCCCGGGACCATGCCCTTGGAGCCAAGGTCCCGCATTGCGATGCGGGACAGTTTGGTCAAGCGATAGTTCGAGCGCGAACGGCCCGACAGCTCGCAACGCAGACGGATGCGGGTCGCCGACGAGTTGCGCGGCATTTCCGCCAGCTTCAGGGTCGCGGCAAACCGCTCCTCCATCGGCAGCGTCTTGTCGGCGATAATCGCCTTCAACCGCTCGCGCTTCGGGGCGGCGTTCTTCGTCATCCGCTTGCGCCGGTTGTTCTTCTCGATTGAACTCTTCTTTGCCATGCTTGGCTCCTGGGTATCCGCGTTTGAGAGGCTTTAGGTCAGCGTCTCACTGCCGGAACGGGAAATTGAATGCGGTCAACAAGGCCCTCGCCTCGTCGTCGGTCTTGGCCGTGGTGCAGACGGTGATGTCCATGCCGCGGGATTCCGTGACCTTGTCGAAGTCGATCTCGGGGAAAATGATGTGTTCCTTGAGGCCGAGCGAGTAGTTGCCGCGGCCGTCGAAGCTCTTCGGGTTCAAGCCGCGGAAGTCGCGGACGCGCGGCAGCGCAACCGTCACCAGACGATCGATGAACTCGTACATGCGGGCCTTGCGCAGCGTGACCTTGCAGCCGATCGGCTGGTTCTCACGCAACTTGAAGGTCGCGATCGCGATCCGCGAATAGGTCACGATCGCCTTCTGGCCGGCGATCTGGGTCAATTCCGCAGCGGCGTTCTCGGCCTTCTTGCGGTCGTTGACGGAATCGCCAACGCCCATGTTCAGCACGACCTTGTCCAGGCGCGGAACCTGCATGACGTTCTCATAACCGAACTTCTCGGTCATTTCCGTCCGGATCTTCGCGTCGTATTCCGCGCGCAGGCGCGGTGTGTAAGCGGCCTCAGCCATCGATCTCAGCTCCCGAGCTCTTGGCGATGCGGACCTTCTTGCCGTCCGCCAGAATCTTGAATCCGACGCGGGTCGGCTTCCCGTCCTTGCCGACATACGCGATGTTGGACAGTTGGATCGGCGACTCTTTCGAGATGATGCCGCCCTCCTGGGCCTGCGTCTGCTTCTGGTGACGCTTGACCATGTTGATGCCGCGAACCAGCGCCGTACCGGCGTCGGGACGCACTTCGAACACCTCGCCGGTGCGGCCCTTGTCGCGGCCGGTCAGCACGACGACCTTGTCGCCCTTGCGGATCTTCGCAGCCATCACAGCACCTCCGGCGCGAGCGAGATGATCTTCATGTGGTTCTTGGCGCGCAGCTCGCGCGGCACGGGCCCGAAGATACGGGTACCGACCGGCTCGGACTGATTGTTGATCAGAACGGCGGCGTTGCGGTCGAAGCGGATGACCGAACCGTCGGCGCGGCGGATGTCCTTGCGGACGCGCACCACAACGGCCTTCATCACGTCGCCCTTCTTCACCTTGCCACGCGGAATCGCTTCCTTGATCGAGACAACGATGATGTCGCCGATCGTGGCGTAGCGGCGCTTGGAGCCCCCGAGCACCTTGATACACATGACACGGCGTGCGCCAGAATTATCGGCCACGTCGAGGTTGGTCTGCATCTGAATCATTGATGCACCTCGTCCTCTTCTATTTGCGCCAGCCCAGCCGGCGCTCAACATTTACCTGAAGTCAGTCGGCTAAAGCCGACAGATCAGGCGCTTTTCTTGTGTTCGCCCCGGATCACGACCCAGCGCTTCAACTTCGAAATCGGCTTCGATTCCTCGATCCACACCATGTCGCCCGGCTTGAACTCGTTGCTCTCGTCGTGCGCGTGGTAGTTCTTCGAACGGCGGATCGTCTTCTTGTAGATCGGGTGCGTAAAGCGGCGATCGACGCGCACCACGATGGTCTTGGCTTGCTTGTCGCTGACGACCACGCCCTGCAAAGTACGTTTCGGCATCTTCGTAAGCCTCTTACTTCTTCTTCGCGCGCGTCTGCGCGGCGACGGTCTTGATCCGGGCGATGTCACGGCGGGCTTCGCGCAGGCGCGAGGTGTTCTCGAGCTGCCCGGTGGCGCGCTGGAAGCGCAGGTTGAAGCGCTCCTTCTTCAGGTTCAGGATGGCGTCGTCCTGCTGATCGGGGCTCAACGCGCGGATGTCTTCGATTTTCATCTGGGCCATGGCCATTACTCCGCAATGCGCTCGACGAAGCGCGTCTTGATCGGCAGCTTGGCTGCCGCCAGGGTCAGCGCTTCACGCGCCGTCTGGGTGTTGACGCCGTCGATCTCGAACAGCACCCGGCCCGGCTTGACGCGCGCGACCCACAATTCCGGCGCGCCCTTGCCGGAACCCATGCGGACTTCGGCAGGCTTCTTCGACACGGGAACGTCGGGGAATATGCGGATCCAGACGCGGCCGGCGCGCTTCATGTGGCGGGTCAGCGCGCGGCGAGCGGCTTCGATCTGGCGCGCGGTGACGCGCTCAGGCTCGGTCGCCTTCAGACCGAACTGGCCGAACGCCAACGTCGCGCCCGAAGACGCAACGCCGTGGATACGGCCCTTATGCGCCTTCCGGAACTTCGTTTTCTTAGGTTGCATCATGGCTTCAAGCCCTCAAATTCTCTGTGCTGGCGTCAGGCTGCAGCGTTGTCCCGGCGCTGCCGGCCGCCGCGATCGCCGCCGCCACCAGTCTCACCTTCGGCCATTCTCTTGTCCTGGGCCATCGGATCGTGCTCGAGGATCTCGCCCTTGAAGATCCAGACCTTGACACCGCAGGTGCCGAAGGTCGTGAACGCGGTCGCAACCCCGTAGTCGATGTCTGCGCGCAGCGTGTGCAGCGGCACGCGACCTTCGCGGTACCACTCCATGCGCGCGATTTCCGCGCCGCCCAGACGTCCCGAGCAGTTGATGCGGATGCCTTCCGCACCGAGACGCATTGCCGACTGGACGGCGCGCTTCATGGCGCGGCGGAACGCCACGCGGCGCTCCAGCTGCTGCGCGATCGACTCCGCCACCAGCGTCGCATCGAGCTCCGGCTTGCGGATTTCGACGATGTTGATGACGACGTCGGACGCGGTGATGTCCGCGACCTTCTTGCGCAGCTTGTCGATGTCGGCGCCCTTCTTGCCGATCACCACGCCCGGACGAGCCGAGTGGATGGTGACGCGGCACTTCTTGTGCGGACGCTCGATCACGATGCGGGCAACGGCCGCCTGCTTGAGCTCCTTGTGCAGGATCTCACGGATCTTGACATCCTCGTGCAGCAGCTTGCCGTATTCCTGTTTGCCGGCGTACCAGCGGGAATCCCAAGTCCGGTTGATGCCGAGACGCAGACCGATCGGATTGATCTTTTGACCCATCGTGTTCTCCTGCGTCCCTTAAGCCGCTGCTGCGGCTTCGACCTGACGAACGATGATCGTCAGCTGTGAAAATGGTTTGTAGACACGGCCCGAGCGGCCACGGCCGCGGGCGGCAAAGCGCTTCATCACGAGGCCGTTGCCGACGAAGGCCTGCGCCACGACGAGATCGTCGACGTCGAGGTCGTGGTTGTTCTCGGCGTTGGCAATAGCCGATTCCAGGCACTTCTTCACGTCAACCGCGATCCGCTTGCGCGAAAACTGCAGGTCGGCGAGCGCAGCAGCCGCCTTCCGGCCGCGAATGAGCTGGGCGACCAGGTTGAGCTTCTGCGGGCTCACCCGCAGCATCCGGGCGACCGCCTTGGCCTCGTTCTCGGCGAGGCTCCGTTCGCGCTTAGGTTTGCTCATCGTTTAATCCTCAAGCCTTCTTGGCTTTCTTGTCCCCGGAGTGGCCATGGAAGGTGCGGGTCGGCGAGAACTCGCCGAACTTGTGACCGACCATTTCCTCGTTGACGGCCACCGGCACGTGCTTCTGACCGTTGTAGACGCCGAAGGTCAGGCCGACGAATTGCGGCAGGATCGTCGAGCGACGGCTCCAGATCTTGATGACGTCGTGACGGCCGGACGAGCGCGCGGCATCTGCCTTCTTGAGCAGAGAACCCTCGACGAACGGGCCTTTCCAGACTGAACGAACCATGTCCGGCGTTCCTTACTTCTTCCGCTTGTGGCGGCTTAGGAGAATGAATTTGTTGGTCGACTTGTTGGAGCGGGTCTTCTTGCCCTTGGTCGGCTTGCCCCACGGAGTAACCGGGTGGCGGCCGCCCGAGGTACGACCTTCACCACCGCCGTGCGGATGGTCGATCGGGTTCATCGAAACGCCGCGGTTGTGCGGCTTGCGGCCCAGCCAACGGTTGCGGCCGGCCTTGCCGATCGACGTGTTCATGTGATCCGGGTTCGACACCGCGCCGATCGTGCCGCGGCAACGGCCGTGCACCAGGCGCTGTTCGCCCGAGTTCAGGCGGATGATCACGTAGTCCTGGTCGCGACCGACGAGCTGGGCATAGGTGCCCGCGGAACGGGCGAGCTGGCCGCCCTTCCCGATCTTGACCTCGATGTTGTGGATGATCGTACCGACCGGCATGTTGCCGAGCGGCATGACATTGCCCGGCTTCACGTCGACATAGTTGCCGGCGACGACGGAATCACCGACGGCCAAACGCTGCGGCGCCAGGATATAGGCCTGGGTGCCGTCTTCGTACTTGACCAACGCGATGAATGCGGTGCGGTTCGGATCGTACTCCAGCCGCTCGACCGTCGCGGGCGCATCGACCTTGTCGCGCTTGAAATCGACGGTACGCAACGTTCGCTTATGACCACCGCCGCGGAAGCGCACGGTGATGCGACCGGTGTTGTTACGGCCGCCGGAGGAGTGCTTGCCTTCGGTGAGCGCCTTGACCGGCTTGCCCTTGTAGAGGGCCGAACGATCGACCATGACCAGCTGGCGCTGGCCCGGCGTCGTGGGATTGAATGTCTTCAGTGCCATCGTCGTACGACCTTACAGACCGGTGGTCACGTCGATCCGGTGACCCTCTTCGAGAGTCACGATCGCGCGCTTGGAGTTCGACTGCGAGCCGAGATTGCCGCGGAAGATCTTGGTCTTGCCCTTGCGGACCAGCGTGTTGACACTCTTGACCTTGACGTCGAACAGCTTCTCGATCGCTTCCTTGATCTGCGGCTTGGTCGCCTTGGCGGCCACCTTGAACAGCACCTTGTTGTGCTCCGAGGCGATCGTGGCCTTTTCGGTCACGACCGGCGATAGGATCACGTCGTAGTGGCGAGGCTCGATGTTCTTCGTCATTTGAAGCGCGCCTCCAGCGCATCGATGGCGGCCTTGGTCAGAACAAGCTTCCGACGGCGCAGGATGTCATAGACGTTGATGCCCTGGATCGGCAGCACGTCCATGTTCGGGATGTTGCGGGCCGCAGCGGCGAAGCCGTTGTTGAGCTCGGCGCCGTCGATGATCAGCGCGTTGGTCAAACCCAGACCGGAGAAATGACCGAGCAGCGCCTTGGTCTTGGCAGCTTCCAGCGCGGCCTTGTCGATCACGATGAGATCGCCGTCCTTGGCCTTGGCCGAGAGCGCATGCTTGAGGGCGAGCGCACGGACCTTCTTCGGCAGGTCGGTGGCGTGCGAACGCACCACCGGACCGAAGGCACGGCCACCTCCGCGGAACTGCGGCACCCGGGCCGAGCCGTGACGAGCACCACCGGTACCCTTCTGCTTGTACATCTTCTTGCCGGTGCGCCAGATCTCGGCGCGGCCCTTGGCCTTGTGCGTACCGGCCTGGCGCTTGTTGAGCTGCCACTGCACGCAACGTGCAATGATGTCCTGGCGCGGCTCGAGGCCGAAAATGGTGTCGGAAAGCTGGACCGAGCCGGCTTCCTTACCTTCGAGGGTCGTGACCTTCAATTCCATCTCACGCCTCCTGCGCAGCCGGAGCAGCGTCCGCTTCGCCAGCAACCTTGAACTTGCCGGGCTTCGGAGCTTCCTTAGGCAGCGGCTTCTTGACGGCGTCGCGCACGCGGATCCAGCCGCCCTTGGAGCCGGGAACGGCGCCTTCGACGAGGATCAGACCGCGTTCGACATCGAGCTGGACGACCCGAAGGTTGAGCGTGGTGATGCGGTCGACGCCCATGTGACCGGGCATCTTCTTGTTCTTCCAGGTCTTGCCCGGGTCCTGACGGCCACCGGTCGAACCGATCGAACGGTGCGAGACCGAGACGCCGTGAGTGGCGCGCAGACCGCCGAAGTTCCAGCGCTTCATACCGCCGGCAAAACCCTTACCGACCGAAGTACCGGTGACGTCGACGAACTGACCGACGACAAAGTGGTCGGCCAGGATCTCGGCACCGACGGGGATCATCTGATCCGCGGAGACGCGGAATTCCTCGACCTGCCGCTTCGGCTCGACCTTGGCGACCGCGAACTGGCCGCGCTCCGCCTTGGGCATGTACACGGTCTTGCGGCTGCCAGAACCAAGCTGGAGCGCGACATAACCGTTTTTCTCTTCGGTGCGGTGGCCTACGACCTGGCAATTGCCGAGCTTCAGCACGGTCACGGGGATATGTTCGCCGGCCTCTGTAAAGACCCGCGTCATCCCGACCTTTTGTGCGATCACTCCGGAGCGCATCGGCGTGCTTCCTGTTCTTTCTGTCCGCTAGTGGCGAACGTGATCCAAAAATCTTAGAGCTTGATCTCGACGTCGACACCGGCGGCCAAGTCGAGCTTCATCAAAGCATCGACGGTCTGCGGGGTCGGATCGACGATGTCGAGCAGGCGCTTGTGAGTGCGCATCTCGAACTGCTCGCGGCTCTTCTTGTCGACGTGCGGCGAACGGTTGACGGTGAACTTCTCGATGCGGGTGGGCAGCGGAATGGGTCCGCGGACCTGCGCGCCGGTGCGCTTCGCCGTGTTCACGATCTCGCGGGTCGACGTATCGAGGATACGATGGTCGAACGCCTTGAGACGGATGCGAATGTTTTGGCCGTTCATTGCCGTGGTCTTTCTTCAATGGGGTGGCGAATAGCGAATAGCGAATGTCACATTCGCTATTCGCCGATCCCTATTCTCGTAATTACTCGATGATCGAGGCGACGACGCCGGCGCCGACGGTGCGGCCACCTTCGCGGATCGCGAAGCGGAGCTTCTCTTCCATCGCGATCGGCACGATCAGGTGCACTTCCATCGCGATGTTGTCGCCCGGCATCACCATCTCGGTGCCTTCCGGCAGATGCACGACACCGGTCACGTCGGTGGTGCGGAAGTAGAACTGCGGACGGTAGTTGGTGAAGAAGGGAGTGTGGCGGCCGCCCTCTTCCTTGGTGAGGATGTAGGCCTCAGCCTTGAACTTGGTGTGCGGCTTGACCGAACCCGGCTTGCACAGCACCTGGCCGCGCTCGACGTCCTCGCGCTTGGTACCGCGAAGCAGCGCACCGATGTTGTCGCCGGCCTGGCCTTGATCCAGCAGCTTGCGGAACATTTCGACACCGGTGACCGTGGTCTTCTGCGTGGCGCGCAGACCGACGATCTCGATTTCCTCGCCGACCTTGACGATACCGCGCTCGACACGGCCGGTCACGACGGTGCCGCGGCCCGAGATCGAGAACACGTCTTCAACCGGCATCAGGAACGGCAGATCGACCGGACGCTCCGGCTGCGGAATGTAAGCGTCGACCTGCTTCATCAGCTCGAGGATGGCGTCATGGCCGAGCGTCTTATCGGAATCTTCGAGGGCGGCAAGCGCCGAGCCCTTGATGATCGGGATGGTGTCGCCCGGGAATTCGTACTTCGAGAGCAGCTCGCGGACCTCGAGCTCGACGAGCTCGAGCAGTTCCGGATCGTCGACCATGTCGCACTTGTTGAGGAACACGACGAGCGCGGGAACGCCGACCTGGCGGGCGAGCAGGATGTGCTCGCGGGTCTGCGGCATCGGACCGTCGGCGGCCGACACGACCAGGATCGCACCGTCCATCTGGGCGGCGCCGGTGATCATGTTCTTCACGTAGTCGGCGTGGCCGGGGCAGTCGACGTGCGCGTAGTGGCGGTTCTTGGTCTCGTATTCGACGTGCGCCGTCGAGATCGTGATGCCGCGCGCCTTCTCTTCCGGCGCCTTGTCGATCTGGTCGTACGCGGTGAACGTCGCGCCGCCGGCTTCGGCGAGGACCTTGGTGATCGCCGCGGTCAGCGACGTCTTGCCATGGTCGACGTGACCGATGGTGCCGATGTTGCAGTGCGGCTTGTTACGTTCAAACTTTGCTTTGGCCATTTGACTCTCCGTTCAATCGTCAGTTCGAGACCGACGACAATCAGGCAAACTTCTTCTGGACTTCTGCCGACACGTTGGCCGGCGCTTCTGCGTAGTGGTCGAACTGCATGGTGAAGGTTGCGCGACCCTGGCTCATCGAGCGCAGGTTATTCACGTAACCGAACATGTTCATGAGCGGCACCATCGCGTTGATGACGTTGGCGTTGCCGCGCATGTCCTGACCCTGGATCTGACCGCGCCGCGAATTCAGGTCGCCGATGACGGAGCCGGTGTAATCTTCCGGGGTCACCACTTCGACCTTCATGATCGGCTCGAGCAGGACGGACTTGCCCTTCTGCAAGGCTTCGCGGAATGCAGCACGCGATGCGATTTCGAAGGCGAGCGCCGACGAATCGACGTCGTGATACTTGCCGTCGACGAGCTGAACCTTGACGTCGACCACGGGGAAGCCCGCGACCACGCCGGAACTCAGCACGCTGTTGATGCCCTTCTCGACGCCGGGGATGTATTCCTTCGGCACCGCACCGCCGACGACCTTGGACTCGAACTCGTAGCCCTTGCCGGGCTCGTTCGGCTCCACGATGATCGACACTTCCGCGAACTGTCCGGTACCGCCGGTCTGCTTCTTGTGGGTGTACTTGACTTCGGACCTCTTGGTGACGCGCTCACGGAACGCCACCTGCGGCGCGCCGATGTTGGCATCGACCTTGTAGGTGCGGCGGAGAATGTCGACCTTGATGTCGAGATGGAGCTCGCCCATGCCCTTGAGGATGGTCTGGCCGGACTCCTGATCGGTCGACACGCGGAAGGACGGATCCTCCGCGGCGAGCTTCGCCAGCGCCACGCCCAGCTTTTCCTGGTCGGCCTTGGACTTGGGCTCGATCGCGATCTCGATGACGGGCTCGGGGAATTCCATCTTTTCGAGGATCACCGCCTTGTCGGGATCGCACAGCGTGTCACCGGTGCGCGCTTCCTTCAGGCCAGCCAGTGCGACGATGTCGCCGGCATAGGCTTCCTTGATGTCTTCGCGGTTGTTCGCATGCATCAGCAACATGCGGCCGATGCGCTCCTTGCGGTCGCGCGTCGAATTGATCACGCCGGTGCCCGACAGCAGCGTGCCGGAATAGATGCGGCAGAAGGTGATGGTGCCGACGAACGGGTCGTCCATGATCTTGAAGGCCAACAGAGCCAGCGGCTCCTTGTCGTCCGGCAGGCGAACGACCTCGTTGCCGTCTTCATCGACGCCCTTGATGGCGGGCACGTCAACCGGCGACGGCAGATAATCCACGACCGCGTCGAGCAGAGGCTGCACGCCCTTGTTCTTGAACGCCGAGCCGCACAATACCGGGAAGAACGCGCCAGTCAGCACGGCCTTGCGGATCAAGCGCTTCAACGTCGGCTCATCGGGCTCCTTGCCGTCGAGGTAAGCGGCGAGAACTTCGTCGTCGAGCTCGACGGCGGCTTCCAACAACTTCTCGCGATATTCCTTGGCCTTCTCGACCATGTCCTCGGGAATATCGATGTCCACGAACTTGGCGTCGAGCTTCTCTTCTTCCCAGACCACGCCCTTCATGCGAACGAGGTCGACCAGGCCCTTGAAGTTGTTCTCGGAGCCGATCGGAAGCTGGATCGCGATCGGCTTTGCGCCGAGGCGGTCGACGATGTCCTGCATGCACTTGTAGAAGTCAGCGCCGGTCTTATCCATCTTGTTGGCGAAGACGATGCGCGGAACTTTGTACTTGTCGCCCTGGCGCCAAACCGTCTCGGTCTGGGGCTCGACGCCCTGGTTCGAGTCGAGCACGCACACGGCGCCGTCGAGCACGCGCAGGCTGCGCTCGACTTCGATGGTGAAGTCGACGTGGCCGGGAGTGTCGATGATGTTGAGACGCTTGCCTTCCCAGAACGCGGTGGTCGCGGCCGACGTAATCGTAATGCCGCGCTCCTGCTCCTGCTCCATCCAGTCCATCGTCGCGGCACCTTCGTGCACTTCGCCGATTTTGTGGCTCTTGCCGGTGTAATAGAGGATGCGCTCGGTGGTCGTGGTCTTGCCGGCATCGATATGCGCCATGATACCGAAGTTGCGGTAATTCTCTATGGCATGAACGCGGGGCATGGAGTGTTCCTTAGATTCCGTGTGTCGCCGTTACCAGCGATAGTGCGAGAAGGCGCGGTTGGCTTCCGCCATCCGGTGCACGTCTTCGCGCTTCTTGACGGCGTTACCCCGGTTGTTCGACGCATCCAGGAGCTCCGCAGAGAGCCGCTCGGTCATCGTCTTCTCGTTGCGATCGCGCGCAGCCGAGATCAGCCAGCGAATGCCCAGCGCCTGACGGCGCACCGAGCGAACTTCGACCGGAACCTGATAGGTCGCGCCGCCGACGCGGCGGGAGCGCACTTCGATCGTCGGCATGACGTTCTCGAGTGCCTGCTCGAACACGCCGAGCGGGTTCTGCTTGGTCTTGCTTTCGATGAGGCCGAACGCGCCGTAGACGATGCCTTCGGCGACCGACTTCTTTCCGGCGTACATCACCGAATTCATGAACTTCGTGACGATGATATTCCCGAACTTCGGATCGGGAAGGACTTCGCGCTTTTCGGCAGAATGGCGACGAGACATGGACCTGGTTCCCGCTTACTTCGGACGCTTGGCGCCGTACTTCGAACGGCGCTGCTTACGGTTCTTGACGCCCTGGGTATCCAGAACGCCGCGGAGGATGTGGTAGCGCACGCCGGGCAAGTCCTTGACGCGACCGCCGCGGATCATGACCACCGAGTGCTCCTGGAGGTTATGGCCCTCACCGGGGATGTAGCCGATCACCTCGAAGCCGTTGGTCAGGCGCACCTTGGCAACCTTACGAAGCGCCGAGTTCGGCTTCTTCGGGGTCGTGGTGTAAACGCGCGTGCAAACACCGCGCTTCTGCGGCGACTGCTGCAGCGCCGGCACCTTCTTGCGCGACTTCTGCACTTCCCGCGGTTGAGCGATCAGCTGGTTGATCGTCGGCATCCTGGCATTACCCTTTGTGTTCTGCCGCGGCCCGTCACCGGGTCCGCAAATTCTTTCGAGCTACCCGCCCGACGAGGCCGCCTTCCGCGGAACAATCCGCACAAAGCGAAATCGCGCCAACCACCCATCAACGGGCGGAAAGCGCTTCGACGCCACAGAGGACCGCAGTAGTTGAACCGGTCAGCTTGAAGCTGCGGCCCGCGCACCGAGGTCATGCATCCGAATTCGATCTCGAGAGAACATGCTCAAGAGAACTAAAATCGCACTGGCATTGCCTAGCTATGATCGACAGCGTTTGAGCGGCATTCGTCGAGGTTGGTGCCTGTCTTGGTGATCCCAGGGGATCAAACAGGTGGCCCGTTCCGACGTTGGCGATGCTCACCGCCTGTCGTTAAGTGAGGGGGTTCTATAAGTGGGAGTCGGTCAAGTCAAGGCGAAACGTCAGTCAGAAGCGCTTCCCGCACCTGCCGAAATCGCTTCTTGGGCCGCTCGCTGCGCCTTCGTGAGATGGAAACGAAGAGCGCGTCGCGCCACCTCGAAACCTATTTATACCCGGGCTAAATATACTTTTATAACCATTGGCTAAGGCTTTCTTTCCTGTTGGAGCGCCAATGTGCCGCCTTGGGCAGAGATTAGCGCCATGCGGTACACCGACATTGCCATTATCGGCGGGGGATTGTCCGGCTCGAGCGCCGCCGCGATGCTCGGCCGTAGCGGCATTTCGACCATCCTGATCGATCCGCATGAGAGCTATTCGGCGGACTTTCGGGTCGAAAAACTCAGCGGTCACGTGCAGGTCGGGCGATTCCTGCAGACGGGAATCGCCGAATCGGTGTTGCACCGCGCGACCTTTGTGGGTGAGAACTGGATCGCGCGCTTCGGCCGCCTTCTCGACAAGGCGCCGAGCCGGCAGTTCAACATCCTCTACGATTCCCTCGTCAACGCTGTCCGCGACGAAATTCCTGCCGGCGTCGAGCGCATCTGCGCCAAGGCTGTCTCGGTCGAGACGAGTGCGGAGCGGCAGAAGGTCACTCTCTCCAACGACGCGATGGTCTCCGCCCGGCTGGTCGTGCTCGCCAACGGACTCAATGTCGGCCTGCGCCACCAGCTGGGAATCGCCCGAAAAGTCGTCAGTGCCTGCCATTCGATTTCGATCGGGTTCGACGTGGTGCCGGCGGGACGGGACTCGTTCGACTTCCCTGCGCTGACCTATTTCTCGGAACGGCCGAGCGACCGCATCCCCTACCTCACTCTTTTTCCGATCGGGACGCGGATGCGCGCCAATCTGTTCGTCTATCGCAGCTTCGACGATCCCTGGCTGCGTGAGCTGCGCCGCGCGCCGGCCGAGACGTTGAACGCTGCGCTGCCACGGCTCAAGCACATCACCGGACCATTCGACATTCCCGGTGAGCTGAAAATCCGTCCGGTCGATCTCTATGTGAACGATGCCAGCGGCCAGCCGGGTCTCGCGCTGGTGGGCGATGCTTTCTCGACCTCCTGCCCGGCCGCCGGCACCGGGTGCGACAAGGTCTTCACCGACGTCGAGCGGCTCTGCAACGTCTATATCCCGCAGTGGCTGGCCTCCGACGGGATGGATACCAGCAAGATCGCCGCCTTCTACGCAGACCCGGTCAAGCGGGAGTGCGACGATTGGTCGGCGCGAAGGCCTTCGATTTCCGCTCAGTCTCCATTGCGACAAGCCCTTATTGGACGGCGCAGCGCCGGGCACGCTTCATTGCCTGGTCGGTTCAGGGACTATTGCGGCCGCTTGGAGCAGCCTTCGATCTGGAGCCGAACTTCCTCGGTCACTCCTCCTCATCGTCCTCGTCGAGGTCGTCTTCATCCTCGTCGTCATCGTCGCTGTCCTCGTCGACGTGAGCCGGCGCGCCATGCGGTTGGTGGGTCTGGTCGTTCCACAGCTTGCGATAGGTGCCGTTCTTGGCGAGCAGCTCGGCATGCGGGCCGCGCTCGATCGCCCTGCCCCCTGAAATCACGATGATCTCGTCCATCTCGACCACCGAGGTCAGGCGGTGGGTCGACCAGATCATGGTGCGGCCCTTGGCGACCTTCAGCAGCGTGCGGTTGATCGCAGCTTCCGTGGTCTGGTCGAGCGCCGAAGTGGCTTCGTCGAGCAGCAGCACGGAAGGATTGCGGATGACCGCGCGCGCGATCGCGATGCGCTGGCGCTGGCCGCCCGACAAGGTATCGCCGCGCTCGCCCACCGGCGTGTCGTAGCGCTGCGGCAGGCTCATGATGTAACGGTGGATCTCGGCTTTCTTGGCCGCCTCCTCCACCTCCTCATCGGTCGCGCCCTCCTTGCCGAGCCGAATGTTCTCCCGGATCGACATGTTGAACAGCATATTCTCCTGGAACACCACCGCCATGCTCCGGCGCAGGGAGTCCAGCGTCACCTTGCGGACGTCGACGCCGTCGATGGTGACGCGCCCCTCGTCCGGCACATAGAGCCGCAGGATCAGATTCAGCAGCGTGCTCTTGCCGGAGCCTGAGGGACCGACGATGGCAATGCGCTTGCCGACATTGAGCTTGAGGCTGAGATTGTCCAGCACCGGCGTCTGGCTGCCTTCGTACTGGAACGTCACGTGGTCGAAGGTGATGTCGTTGGTGATGCGGGGCAGATCGGGCGCGCCGGCACGATCGGCGCTGCGCGTGGGCTCGTCGAGCAACTCCTGCATATGACGGATCGCGGCTGCCGCGGAGATCGACACGGGGATGAAATGCATCACATGGGCGATGTTGTAGGACACCTCCCAGAACGCACTCTCGAAGGTGACGAAGGTGCCGATGGTAATCTGCCCCTTCGTCGCCAGATATGCGCCGATCGCGAGCACGACGAGATGCAAGAGCAGCACCGAGATGGTGACCGTCCGCTCCACCATGGTCGACAGGAACGCCGCCGAGGCCATCCTGTTTCGCGTCTCGTCGTTGCGGAATTTGAAGAAGCCGAACATCCGGCGTTGCAGGCTGAACGCCTTGATCACGGCCTGCGCCGCCACGTTCTCCTGCACCATGCCGAGCAGCGCAGATTCATTGAGCTTCTGCTCGTAATTCGCCTGGACAGCCTTCGGCGTCAGCATGCGGGGACCGATCAGCGTGATCGGGAACACCAGCAGCGCAACCGCCGCGAGCTGCCAGTTCAGGAACACCATCAGGATGATGCCCGCGATCAGCTCCAGGAACGGCAATGCCGCGCTGTTGGCGAAGGTCTTGACCGAACCCTCGAAGGCCGCGAGGTCGACTGAGAAGCGCGACAGGATCTCGCCGCGCTTGGTGCGGCCGAAATAGGCCGCCGGCAGGTCCTGGACGTGCTCGAACAGCCGTTTGCGGACGTCGGAAATGATGCACGCCGCGAGCCGCGCATCCCAGCGCTCGTACCAGACCGCGACGATCGAGGTGAATATGCCCGCGACCGCGAGCACGCCGAGGATCTTGTACAGCGCCTGAAAATCCTCCTCGCCGAGCGCGTCGTCGATCAGGTACTTCAGGCTGAGCGGCATGATGACGTTGAAGAGCGTCTCGACGAAGACGCCGAACGCCACGAAGGACAGCATCTGCTTGTAGTTGAACAGGAAGGGTTTGACGAAACCCAGGATGGTCGCGAGCGCGCCGGCGGCCTCGCGCGCGGTAAAGACGACGAGGTCCTCGTCCTCATCGTCGTCATCGAGCTCCAGCCCGCCATCCTCCTCGTCTTCATCGTCCTCGTCGTCTTCAAGGTCCGGCTTGGCGGTAGGGACAAGCTTCTCGTCGAGCTCGGCCGCCTCTTCCGCGGCGAGCTTCTGTTTGTCGGGCGGGAGGGGCTTGGACGCCATGAAACCAACCGATGCTGACGGCCGGCATGACCGCAGAGAAAGCAGGAAATAGCGCCAACCGCTACTGCATCGATTCTATGCGATCAAGATGAATTCGGCAAAACAATTGGCGAAGGCGCCCGCTTCAGGCGGCTAGTCGTCTTCCTCATCCTCGACCTTGTCGAAAAAGGAATAGCGCAAGGAATCGGCGTCGGCGTACCACTGGCCCGGTCCCTTGTTTGCGGCGAGCGTCGTCTCCCAGAGCGCGTCCGTGCAGTCCTTGCGGTGCATCGACAGCTCGAAGCCATTGCCGAAGAACAGTTCGGACCATTCCCACCAGGTGCCGAGCTTCTTGACGCCGCGCAGAAGGTCGTAGCGGTCGATCAGTGCCGGCGCCATGTCCGAGGTGATCGAGCCGAACACGAGCCCGGTCTTGACCACACGGTTCAGCTCCCTGATCGCACGGACCACCTGCTTCGGGGAAACATGGCAGAGGCTGGTCTCGAACACGAAGTCGAACGCACCGTCCTTGAACGGCATGTCGGTGATCGAACCGAGCTTGTTGTACTTCCTCAGCGCCTTCGGCGTTCTGGCGTGAATGGTGCGGTTGTTCTCGATACCGAAGGCATCGATGCCGCGATCACGTAGCGCGCCGACAAGCTCGCCGCTGGCCGAGCCCGCGATCAAGAGCTTCGTGCCTTTGGCCTTGCCCCAGACGATGCCGATCAGTTTTGTGAGATAGTCGGGATCCGTGAAGTGTTGCCACACCTCGCTGTAGGGGCCCTGGCCGCGATAATTGTCAAAATAGGCACGATCGATCTTGTCCGAGAGCGGCTTGTCGTCCTGCGAACGCTCGCGGCGCAAGCGCATCATCTCGGTCAAGATGATGTCGGTCGCCGCGTCCGAGGAATCGAGCAGGCCGTTCAGCGTCGAGTCGAACAGATAGTCGCCGACCACCACGATTCCGGGATGTTCCTTCGGCTCGGGCCGGTGGTTGGTCATGACGTCGCGCACGGGCAAGCCGCCCGGAATCGCGTTCACCGAGGACAGCCAGCGGTGGATCTTGCCTTCCATGAAATGCGCGCGTGCATCGCCGAGCGATGCCGGAAGCGATTTCAGCGCGGCATCGATCAGCTCCCGGTCGGAGAGATCTGCAAAGGCCAGCGCATCGGAGCCCGGAATCAGCCAGTTCAGCACGCCGTGCTTGCCCACATCATGGCGGGCGCCCTCGTTATAGACGCAGCAACCGCCAAAGGCTTCCGACATGAACCAGGCGCCGGCGATCTTGTCGCCCCAGAACGGCGTGTCGAACAGGATCGAGACACGCAAATAGTGCGCAGGACGGTCGAAGTACGCGACGTGCTTGACCATCGACTTGCGGAGCTGTTCGCCTTCCCAGCCGACGGTCCCAAGCCAGGAATGCGGCAGACAGACCAGCACAAGGTCGAAGTCGCGCGTCTCCGGCCCCTTGCCGTTCATCATCTTGAGTTGATAGCGGCCGGTCGGCGCCTTGCCGACCGTGAGGATTCGGTGATTGAGCTGGATGTCGGCATTGACCTCCGACTGGAGGCACTCGATGAGCTGCTCGTTGCCGTTCTGGATGGAATAGAGGCCGATATAGCCGTCGACATCCATCAGGTAGTTCTTGAGCGCGTTGAGCCCGTTGGTGTTGTGGCTCTCGGTCGCGAGGTCCGAGCGCGCCATCACCTTGAAGAATCGCTTTGCGGTCTCGTCCTCGACCTCCTCGTCGAGCACCTGTTCGGCGGTCTTGTAGGCCCAGGGATTCTCGTTGTCGTGCGCGCCGACACCCTCGTAGTACTCGATCGGCGTCATCGCCTCGGCGCAGCGCTTACGGAACGCCTCGATTGCGGCTGCGGTCTTGGCACCGTATTTGCGGCGCATGCCCGCGACGTCGTTGAGGAGCTCACCGCCGAACTGCACCTGCTCGGCATCCATCGGAATGGTCTGCAGGCCGAAATGCTGGATCAACTCGCGCAACGGATCCGGCCCGGTCATCGAGTAGTCGTAGATCTCGGCAACGCCGGCCTCGTACATCGCGGGCGCGGAATCGAATTTGCGCGTGACGATCTTGCCGCCGAGCCGGTCGGATGCCTCGTAGATGGTGACGCGGCAGAGGTCGCCAAGCTTGCGCTTCAGATACCAAGCGCTCATCAGCCCGCCGGGGCCGCCGCCTACGATTGCGAGATCAAGCATGAGAATTCCGTGGTCTCCGGCCCGCCCCCTTCACGGGACCACCGGTCTAAGCTCTCCTAGCAGAAGCGCTTTTGCGCCTGAAGGAAAGATGAACAAAGGTTGATCCTGCACCGCAACAGGGAAACAAAGCAGCAAAAAGGCCGGCTTTCGCCGGCCTTTTCAGTGTGCTCGGTATTCCTACGGATGAACGATCATTCCGCAGGTGGCAGCGCCATCGGCTCCACTTCCGGCGCCGGCGGCACGACCGCCGCCTGCTTCTCGCGCTCGTCGAGGATCATCTTGTCGCGCTTCACAGCGACTTCGCGGATCTTCGCCATGGAGGCGCCGGTGCCTGCCGGAATCAGCCGGCCGACGATGACGTTCTCCTTGAGGCCTTCGAGCGGATCGACCTTGCCGTTGACCGCCGCTTCCGTGAGGACGCGGGTGGTCTCCTGGAACGAGGCCGCCGAGAAGAAGGAGCGGGTCTGAAGGCTCGCCTTGGTGATGCCGAGCAGAACCGGGGTCCCCGTGGCGATCTTCTTGCCCTCTTCCTTGGCCTTCGCGTTGATCTGGTCGAACTCGATCTTGTCGATCTGCTCGCCCGAGATCATGTCCGTGTCGCCCTGGTCGGTGACTTCCACCTTCTGGAGCATCTGACGGACGATCACCTCGATGTGCTTGTCGTTGATGAGCACGCCCTGGAGCCGATAGACCTCCTGGATCTCGTTGACCAGATAGGCCGCGAGTTCCTCGATGCCCTTGACCGCCAGAATGTCGTGCGGCGCCGGGTTGCCTTCCACGATGAAGTCGCCCTTTTCGACGACGTCGCCGTCCTGAAGGTGGATGTGCTTGCCCTTCGGGATCAGGTACTCGCGCGCCTCTTCGGTCTTGTCCATCGGCTCGATCGAGATACGACGCTTGTTCTTATAGTCGCGCCCAAACCGGATGGTGCCCGCGATTTCGGCGATGATCGCCGCATCCTTCGACGCCGAGCCTCGAACAGTTCCGCCACCCGCGGCAGACCGCCGGTGATGTCGCGCGTCTTGGCGCTTTCGGTCGAGACACGGGCGAGAATGTCGCCCGCCTGGACCTTGGCGCCGACATCGACCGACAGAATGGCATCGACCGACAGCATGTAGCGGGCATCGCCGCCACGGGCGAGCTTGAGCACCTTGCCGTCCTTGCCCTTGATCACGATGGCGGGACGCAGGTCCCCGCCGCCGCGCATCGAGCGCCAGTCGATGACCACGCGCTTGGCAATACCGGTGGCCTCGTCGAGCGTTTCCGAGATCGACTGTCCCTCGACCAGATCCTCGAAGCCGATAGTACCTTCGACCTCGGTGAGGAGCGGACGGGTGTAGGGATCCCATTCCACGATACGCTGGCCACGCTTGACCATGTCGCCCTCGTCGACGTGCAGGCGCGAACCGTACTGAATACGGTGCGTCGCACGCTCGGTGCCGTCGGCATCGACGATCGCGATCACCATGTTGCGAACCATCGCGACCAGGTGGCCTTCGCTATTGCGGGCGATGGCCTTGTTCCTGATCACGATCTTGCCGTCGAAGTTTGATTCGACGAAAGATTGCTCGTTCAGCTGCGCCGCACCGCCGATGTGGAAGGTGCGCATGGTGAGCTGGGTGCCCGGCTCGCCGATCGACTGGGCCGCGATGACCCCGACCGCTTCGCCGTGGTTGACCGGCGTGCCGCGAGCGAGATCGCGGCCGTAGCACTTGCCGCAGATGCCGTTGACGAGCTCGCAGGTCAGCGCCGAGCGGATCTTTACCTCCTGGACGCCGCCCTGATGGATGGCATCCAGATGGCTCTCTTCCATCAGCGTACCGCGTTTGAAGATCACCTTGCCCGTGCTGTCACGCACGTCTTCGCAGGCCGTGCGTCCGAGGATGCGCGAGCCGAGCGAAGCGACCACGGTGCCGGCATCGACGATGGCGCGCATCTTGATGCCGAGCTTGGTGCCGCAATCGTCCTGCGTGATGATGCAATCCTGCGCGACGTCGACGAGACGACGGGTCAGATAGCCGGAGTTCGCAGTCTTCAACGCGGTGTCCGCGAGGCCCTTGCGGGCGCCGTGGGTCGAGTTGAAGTACTCGAGCACCGAGAGGCCTTCCTTGAAGTTCGAGATGATCGGCGTCTCGATGATCTCGCCCGACGGCTTGGCCATCAGGCCGCGCATGCCGGCGAGCTGGCGCATCTGGGCCGGCGAACCGCGGGCACCGGAGTGAGCCATCATGTAGATCGAGTTGATGTCGGCATCCGCCCCACTTGCCGTCTTCTTGGTCGAGGAGATCTCCTTCATCATCGCCTTGGCGATTTCTTCCGTTGCCTTCGACCAGGCGTCGACGACCTTGTTGTACTTCTCGCCATGGGTGATCAGACCGTCGTTGTACTGCTGCTCGAAATCCTTCGCCAGCGTACGGGTAGCGTCGACGATCTTCCACTTGGAGTGCGGCACGACCATGTCGTCCTTGCCGAACGAGATGCCGGCCTTGAACGCGTTGTAGAAGCCGAGCGCCATGATGCGGTCGCAGAAGATCACCGTCTCCTTCTGGCCGCAGTGGCGGTAGACCTGGTCGATGACGCCGGAGATCTCGCGCTTGGTCATCAGCTTGTTGATGATCTCGTACGGAACGCGCGGGTTCTTCGGCAGCAAATTGCCCAGCATGACGCGGCCGGCGGTGGTCTCGATCCAGCGCCTGGAGATCTTGCCGGTCTCGTCGATGCCTTCCCACCGGTACTTGATCTTGGTGTGGAGGTGGATGACCTTCGCGTGCAACGCGTGCTCGAGCTCCGCCATCTCGCCGAAGATCTTGCCCTCGCCGGGCAGGCCTTCGCGCATGATGGAGACGTAATAGAGACCGAGCACGATGTCCTGCGACGGCACGATGATCGGCTGGCCGTTCGCCGGATGCAGGATGTTGTTGGTCGACATCATCAGGACGCGCGCTTCCAGCTGCGCTTCCAGCGACAGCGGAACGTGCACGGCCATCTGGTCGCCGTCGAAGTCGGCGTTGAACGCGGCGCAGACCAGCGGGTGGAGCTGGATCGCCTTGCCCTCGATCAGCACGGGCTCGAACGCCTGGATGCCGAGGCGATGCAGCGTCGGTGCGCGGTTGAGCAGCACGGGATGCTCGCGGATGACCTCGTCCAGGATGTCCCAGACCTCGGGCCGCTCCTTCTCAACCAGCTTCTTGGCCTGCTTCACGGTGGTGGACAGGCCCTTGGCGTCAAGCCGCGAGTAGATGAACGGCTTGAACAGTTCGAGCGCCATCTTCTTCGGCAGACCGCACTGATGCAGGCGCAGCTCGGGGCCGACCACGATCACCGAACGGCCCGAATAGTCGACGCGCTTGCCGAGCAGGTTCTGACGGAACCGGCCCTGCTTGCCCTTGAGCATGTCGGCGAGCGACTTCAGCGGACGCTTGTTGGCACCGGTGATGACGCGGCCGCGGCGGCCGTTGTCGAACAGCGCGTCGACGGCCTCCTGAAGCATGCGCTTCTCGTTGCGGATGATGATGTCCGGCGCGCGCAGCTCCATCAGCCGCTTCAGGCGGTTGTTGCGGTTGATGACGCGGCGGTAGAGATCGTTGAGGTCCGAGGTCGCGAAGCGGCCGCCATCCAGCGGCACCAGCGGACGCAGGTCCGGCGGAATCACCGGAACCACCGTCATGATCATCCATTCCGGCTTGTTGCCGGAGTGGCGGAACGCTTCCACGATCTTCAGGCGCTTGGCGAGCTTCTTGTGCTTGATGTCGGAGTCGGTCTCCTGCATCTCCGCACGCAAGGTCAGCTCGAGCTTCTCGAGGTCCATGCCCTTGAGCAGCTCGCGAATCGCTTCCGCGCCGATCATGGCGGTGAAGGAATCCTGGCCGTATTCGTCCTGCGCCTTCAGATACTCGTCTTCCGACAAGAGCTGACGGTCCTTCAGCGCGGTGAGGCCCGGCTCGAGCACGACGTAATATTCGAAGTAGAGGATCCGCTCGAGATCCTTCAACGTCATGTCGAGCAGGAGGCCGATGCGCGAGGGCAGCGACTTCAGGAACCAGATGTGGGCGACGGGGGCCGCGAGCTCGATATGGCCCATGCGCTCGCGCCGGACGCGCGACAGCGTGACCTCGACCGAGCACTTCTCGCAGATGATGCCCTTGTACTTCATGCGCTTGTACTTGCCGCACAAGCACTCGTAGTCCTTGATCGGCCCGAAGATGCGGGCGCAGAACAGGCCATCGCGCTCGGGCTTGAAGGTACGGTAGTTGATGGTTTCCGGCTTCTTGATCTCGCCGTACGACCAGGACAGAATCTTCTCGGGGCTCGCGATCGAGATCCGGATCTGGTCGAAGACCTGAGCCGGCGTCGTCGGATTAAAGAGATTCATAATTTCTTGGTTCATCGTCTTCTCCTCGCGTGCCGGTCGCCTCCGGCAGCAAATTCGAAAATCACTATGCGGGGCGCCCTGCCCTCGATTCGAGGACTGGGCGCCGATGCCCGGCCATTCAGGCCGGGCATGAGGGTCGTATTACTCGGCCGCTTCCGCCGTCCCCGGTCCGACCTTGGAATTGTGCAAGTCGACGTTGAGGCCGAGCGAGCGCATTTCCTTGACCAGCACGTTGAACGATTCCGGAATACCGGCCTCGAAGGTGTCGTCGCCACGCACGATCGCCTCGTACACCTTGGTACGGCCGGCGACGTCGTCCGACTTCACGGTCAGCATCTCCTGGAGCGTGTACGCCGCGCCGTAAGCCTCGAGCGCCCACACTTCCATTTCGCCGAAGCGCTGACCGCCGAACTGCGCCTTGCCGCCCAGCGGCTGCTGGGTAACGAGCGAGTACGGACCGATCGAACGCGCGTGGATCTTGTCGTCGACGAGATGGTGCAGCTTGAGCATGTAGATGTAGCCCACCGTCACCTTGCGGTCGAAGGCGTCGCCGGTGCGGCCGTCATAGACGGTCGACTGGCCCGAAGCGTCCAGACCGGCAAGCTTCAGCATCTCCTCGATGTCGGCTTCCTTGGCGCCGTCGAACACCGGCGTCGCGATCGGAACGCCGCGGCTCAGATTGTGGCCGAGCTCGATCAACTCGTTGTCGTTGAGCGACTTGATCGTCTCGTCCTCGCCGTAGACCTTCTTCAAGGTTTCCTTCAGCGGCCGGATGTCCTGCTTCGACAAATAGGCATCGACCGTCTGGCCGATACGCTTGCCGAGGCCGGCACAGGCCCAGCCGAGATGGGTCTCGAGGATCTGTCCGACGTTCATGCGCGAGGGCACGCCGAGCGGATTGAGCACGATGTCGGCATGCGTACCGTCTTCGAGGAACGGCATGTCCTCGATCGGCACGATCTTCGACACCACGCCCTTGTTGCCGTGGCGGCCGGCCATCTTGTCGCCGGGCTGGATCTTGCGCTTCACCGCGACGAAGACCTTGACCATCTTCATCACGCCGGGCGGCAATTCGTCACCGCGCTGAAGCTTTTCGACCTTGTCGAGGAAGCGCTGTTCCAGCCCCTTCTTCGACTCGTCGTACTGCTTCCGCATGGCCTCGATCTCGGCCATCAGCTTGTCGTTCGGCGAAGCGAACAGCCACCACTGCGACTTCGGGTACTCCTCGAGCACCGCACGGGTGATCTTGGTGTCCTTCTTGAAGCCCTTCGGACCGGCGATGCCCTGCCGTCCTTCGAGCAGCTCGGCAAGACGGTTGTAGACGTTGCGGTCCAGGATCGCCTGCTCGTCGTCGCGGTCCTTGGCCAGACGCTCGATCTCTTCCCGCTCGATCGCCAGCGCACGCTCGTCCTTGTCGACGCCGTGCCGGTTGAACACGCGCACTTCGACGATGGTGCCCTGCACGCCCGGAGGAACGCGCAGCGAGGTGTCGCGGACGTCAGAAGCCTTCTCGCCGAAGATGGCGCGCAGGAGCTTTTCCTCCGGCGTCATCGGGCTTTCGCCCTTCGGCGTGATCTTGCCGACCAGGATGTCACCGGCGCGCACTTCCGCGCCGATGTACACGATGCCGGCTTCGTCGAGGTTCTTCAGCGCTTCTTCCGAGACGTTCGGAATGTCGCGGGTGATTTCCTCGGGTCCGAGCTTGGTGTCGCGGGCCATCACCTCGAATTCTTCGATATGAATTGAGGTAAACACGTCTTCCTTCACGATCCGCTCGGAGAGCAGGATCGAGTCTTCGAAGTTGTAGCCGTTCCACGGCATGAACGCGACGAGCACGTTCCGGCCGAGCGCGAGCTCGCCGAGATCGGTCGACGGACCGTCGGCGATGATGTCGCCCTTCTTGACGATGTCGCCGACCTTCACCAGCGGACGCTGGTTGATGCAGGTCGACTGGTTGGAGCGCTGGTACTTCATCAGCCGGTAGATATCGACGCCCGACTTGGTCGGATCGAGATCTTCCGTGGCGCGGATGACGACGCGGGTTGCGTCGATCTGGTCGATCACGCCCGAACGGCGCGCCGCGATCGCAGCACCCGAGTCACGCGCAACCACGCCTTCCATGCCGGTGCCGACGAACGGCGCCTCGGCGCGAACCAGCGGCACCGCCTGGCGCTGCATGTTCGAGCCCATCAGCGCGCGGTTGGCGTCGTCGTTCTCGAGGAACGGGATCAGCGCGGCCGCGACCGAAACGAGCTGCTTCGGCGACACGTCCATGTAGTCGACCTTGTCCGGGGTCACCGGCAAGACTTCGCCGGCGTGACGGCAGACCACGAGATCTTCGGTGAAGCGGCCCTTCGGATCGAGCGGCACGTTGGCCTGCGCGACCGTGTAGCGACCCTCTTCCATCGCCGAGAGGTACACGACCTCGTCGGTGACGCGGCCGTCCTTGACCTTGCGGTAAGGCGTCTCGACGAAGCCGTACTTGTTCACGCGCGCGAAGGTCGCGAGCGAGTTGATCAGGCCGATGTTCGGACCTTCCGGCGTCTCGATCGGGCAGATGCGGCCGTAATGCGTCGGATGCACGTCGCGCACCTCGAAGCCGGCGCGCTCGCGGGTCAGACCGCCCGGTCCAAGCGCCGACAGGCGGCGCTTGTGGGTGATCTCCGACAGCGGGTTGGTCTGGTCCATGAACTGCGAGAGCTGCGAGGAGCCGAAGAACTCGCGCACGGCGGCGGCCGCCGGCTTGGCGTTGATCAGGTCCTGCGGCATGACCGTGTCGATGTCGACCGAAGACATGCGCTCCTTGATCGCGCGCTCCATGCGGAGCAAGCCGATGCGGTACTGGTTCTCCATGAGCTCGCCGACCGAACGCACACGGCGGTTGCCGAGATGGTCGATGTCGTCGATCTCGCCCTTGCCGTCGCGCAAATCCACCAGCGTCTTGATGACGGAGAGGATGTCTTCCTTGCGGAGCGTGCGCTGGGTGTCGGGCGCATCGAGGTCGAGGCGCATGTTCATCTTGACGCGACCGACCGCCGAGAGGTCGTAGCGCTCGGCGTCGAAGAACAGTGACTGGAACATTGCCTGCGCCGAATCCAGCGTCGGCGGCTCGCCGGGACGCATCACGCGGTAGATGTCGAACAGCGCGTCCTCGCGCGTCATGTTCTTGTCGGCCGCGAGGGTGTTGCGGATGTAGGCGCCGACATTGACGTGGTCGATGTCGAGCAGCGGCAGCTCCTTGTAGCCGTGCTCGTTGAGAACCTTGATCGACTTGTCGGTGATCTCTTCACCGGCTTCCGCGTGGATCTCGCCGGTCTTGGGATTGACGAGGTCCTCGGCGATGTAGTTGCCGACGAGCTCAGCATCCGAGAGGCGCAGCGCCTTCAGCCCCTTCTCCTGCATCTGACGCGCACCGCGCACGGTGAGCTTCTTGCCGGCTTCGAGCACGACCTTGCCGGTATCGGCGTCGATCAGGTCGTTAATGGTCGAGTAGCCGCGGAAACGATTGGCGTCGAACGGAACACGCCAGCCTTCCTTGATCCGCTTGTACTGGATCTTCTTGTAGAAGGTGCTGAGGATCGCCTCGCCGTCGAGACCAAGCGCGAACATCAGCGACGTCACCGGAAGCTTGCGGCGACGGTCGATACGCGCATAGACGATGTCCTTGGCGTCGAACTCGATGTCGAGCCAGGAGCCGCGATACGGGATCACGCGAGCGGCGAACAGCAGCTTGCCCGACGAATGGGTCTTGCCCTTGTCGTGGTCGAAGAACACGCCCGGCGAACGGTGCATCTGCGAGACGATGACGCGCTCGGTGCCGTTGACGATGAAGGTGCCGTTCATCGTCATGAGCGGGATGTCGCCCATGTAGACGTCCTGCTCCTTGATGTCCTTGACCGACTTCGCGCCGGTTTCCTCGTCGATATCGAACACGATGAGGCGTAGCGTCACCTTGAGGGGGGCCGCGAAGGTCATGCCGCGCTGGCGGCACTCGTCGACGTCGTATTTCGGCGGCTCGAACTCGTAGCGGACGAATTCCAGCATCGAGGTGCCCGAGAAGTCGGAGATCGGGAACACCGAGCGGAACACCGCCTGCAAGCCCTCGTCCGATCGACCGCCCTGGGGCTCGTCGACCATCAGGAACTGGTCATAGGACGCCTTCTGAACCTCGATGAGGTTCGGCATCTCGGCCACTTCCTTGATGTGTCCGAAGAACTTGCGAACGCGTTTGCGACCGGTGAATGTCTGCTGCGCCATCGTGGCCTCTCATTTTCGTCGCCCGATTTGGGCGCGCCCTCCGGAACGCGGCGACCGCCGCTCCCCGGGTTGAATTTTTCGAACCCGTCTTGGGGGCCGGAGACTCAGTTTCAGGGAGGAATGTCCTGAATCCGTTCTTCAGACCTTCAAAACGCAAAACGACGCGCGGGGCGCAGGAGCGCGCCCGCCCGTCACAACCAACCTCTTCACGGACTGCAAAAGCCCGAAATAGCTTGCTCTCCCAACGACTTACAGGGAATGCGGCATCCCTGCCCACCGCGCTTTCGTGCTGCCGACCCGATATGGGGCGACATTAGTGCAGATTCGAGGGACAAACCCTCAAATCCCCACACTTTTTCGTGTTCGGCCTGCGTCGGGTTGTTCCGTCGCACGCCTTTTGCATCTGGCCCGCCCTTTCGGAGAGCGGACCGAGACCCCGGTTGCGATGATGCTCACCGGGATCTCGTGTCAGTAAGCGCTGCTTACTTGAGCTCGACCTTCGCGCCAGCCTTCTCGAGCTGGGCCTTGAGCTTCTCGGCTTCGTCCTTGTTCACGCCTTCCTTGACAGGCTTCGGCGCGCCCTCGACGAGGTCCTTTGCTTCCTTCAGGCCCAGGCCGGTGATGGCGCGGACTTCCTTGATGACCTCGATCTTCTTGTCGCCGGCGGCGGCAAGAACGACCGTGAACTCGGTCTTCTCTTCGGCCGGAGCGGCGGCAGCGCCACCACCAGCCGGGCCGGCCACGGCGACAGCCGCGGCAGCCGAAACGCCCCACTTCTCTTCGAGGAGCTTCGCGAGTTCGGCAGCTTCGAGCACGGTGAGGCTCGAGAGGTCGTCAACGATCTTCTGCAGGTCAGCCATTGTTCAGTTTCCTTGAATGTAAGTCTGGTTCGGGTTTGAGTTTTGCGAAGGGCGTCAGGCCGCTTCGCTCTTTGAGGCATAAGCCTGAATGACACGCGCGAGCTTGCCCGCGGGCGCGTTGGCGAGCTGAGCGATCTTGGTCGCCGGGGCCACAAGCAGGCCGACGATCTTGGCGCGCAGTTCGTCAAGCGACGGCAGCGAGGCAAGTGCCTTCACGCCGTCGACATTCAGGACGGTCGTTCCCATCGAGCCGCCAATGATGACGAACTTTTCGTTCGCCTTGGCGAATTCGACGGCGACCTTTGGCGCCGCTACCGGATCGTCCGAAGTGGCGATCACGGTCGGTCCCTTCAGCATGGGGCCGATGGCAACGACGTCAGTGCCTTCAAGAGCAATTTTGGCGAGACGGTTCTTCGAGACCTTCACCGAGGCGCCAGCCTGCTTCATCTGCGAGCGCAGCTTCTGCATCTGGGCAACGGTCAGGCCGGAATATTGGGCAACGACCGCGACGCTCGTGGTCTTGAAGACCCCATTGAGCTGTTCGACCGCTTCCTTTTTTGCCGCTCGTTCCACAGCAAGCTCTTTCCGGTTGGCGGTCATCGCGAAAGCGGGACCGCCGGGTTGCACCCATCGTCCCGCCCAAACCTGAACCTCAGGGCCAAACCCATCGGACACGCCGGGCAAGACGACAATTCAAAGCCTGCCCTCCGAGAGCCCGTTAGAGCCCACGGCGTGTCGAGGTCCGAACCAAACCCATTCCGCAACCGACCCTAAGGCGGTCACGACGTGAAATCCGGTCTTCACCCGTCTATGCAGGCCATGCGATTAAGCCGTTGAGAAATCGGAATTCCCCGCGGGCGCCTGCAGTCTTGGACAGGACAAGGTCAGCCGGCGAACCGCCCGACCTCTGCCCGCACCCCACACCCGACGGTTTTCCCTCCCTTTCCAGCAAATCCTCACGGACGCCCTGAAAAGGAATGATCTCCATCGCTTGTTTTCGGAATGCGTGCACGAACGCGCCAGCCGAGGCCGGCACGTCCGGAAGCGGTTCTTTAACCGCTCGGGGCCTGCTTGCCAAGAGCAAAATTCACACCAGTTCCAATCCGTTGCCGCTCGCGCTTAACCATGGCCGAAAAGGGCCGGTTTCCGCTCATTTGACCGCGTAAGGCAACTTCTTGCCCTCGAAAAACGCGGTCAGGTTCGCCAGCACGCAGTTCTGCATGGCGACGTGCGATTCCAGGGTGTGGCCGCCAATATGGGGGGAGAACACGACGTTGGGCAGTGCCGTCAGCGCGTCAGGAGCGTGCGGTTCCTTGTCATAGACATCGAGACCGGCTCCGGCGATGGTCTTCTCGGTAAGCGCCAGCACCAGGGCTTTCTCATCGATCACCGAGCCGCGGGAGATGTTGACGACATAGCCGTCCGCCCCGAGGCGCCTGAGGATATCGGCGCTGACGGCATGCTGGGTCTCGGCTCCTGCCCGGACCGCGATCATCAGCACGCTGCACCAGTCGGCCAGCGCCTCCAAGGTCGGGAAATATTGATAGGGCAGATCGTACCTGCTGCGGCTGAAATAGCCGATCTCGCTCTCGAAGGACGCGCAGCGCGCTGCGATCTTGCGGCCGATCTCGCCCATGCCGTAGACGCCGATGCGGCGGCCCGGCATCCCGGCCTGCGGGCGCATCATCGGCGAGGGCTTTGACGCGGCCCAATCGCCGCTTCGGACGTACTGGTCGGCCACCAGGATTCGCCGCGTCGCCGCGAGCATCAGGGTCATCGCGATGTCGGCGACGGAGGCCGCATTGGCACCCGGGCTATGTCCGACCGCAATATTGCGGGCAGCAGCGGCCTTCAGGTCAACACCGTCATAGCCGGTGCCGTAGCAGACGATGGCACCGAGCTTGGGAAACAGGTCCATCGCCTCCGCGCCCAGCGGCGTGCCGCCGGCGGTGAGCACTGCACGGATATCGCCGAGCGCGTCGGCCGAAAACATCTCCCGCGCCGGCTTGCCGCCGGTGTCGAGCAGCTCGAACCGCTCGGCGAAGCGCGCCATCATCGTCTTGGGAAAGCGCGAGTAGATCAGGACCTTGTCAGTCATTGTTCTTGTTTCCGGTGAACGCCGTCACAAACGACGAGGGGCGGAATCGGTTGCCCAATTCCGCCCCTCGCCTCATGTCATTTGCAAACCTTAGCCGAGAATGGTGCCCGGCTCGACCTTCACGCCGGGGCCCATCGACGAGGACACCGCAACGCGCTGGATGTAGGTGCCCTTGGAACCGGCCGGCTTGGCCTTGGAGACAGCGTCAGCCAAGGCCTTGATGTTTTCGACCAGTTTTTCCTCGGTGAACGAGGCCTTGCCGACGCCAGCCTGCAGGATGCCGGCCTTCTCGACGCGGAACTCGACCGAGCCGCCCTTGGCGCCCTTCACGGCGCCGGTGACGTCCATGGTCACGGTGCCGATCTTCGGGTTCGGCATCAGGCCGCGCGGGCCCAGCACCTTACCGAGACGACCGACCAGCGGCATCATGTCGGGGGTCGCAATACAACGATCGAAATCGATCGTGCCGTTCTGCACCTTCTCGACCAGGTCCTCGGCGCCGACGACGTCGGCTCCGGCAGCCTTGGCCTCGTCGGCCTTGGCGCCGCGGGCGAACACGCCGACGCGGAGCGTACGGCCGGTGCCGTTCGGCAGGGTCACAACGCCGCGGACCATCTGGTCGGCGTGACGCGGATCGACGCCGAGATTGATCGCGACCTCGATGGTCTCGTCGAACTTCGCTTTCGCGCGTTCCTTGACCATCTTGATGGCGTCTGCGAGCGGGTAAAGCTTTTCGCGATCAATACCTTCGCGGGCTTTGTTCAAACGTTTTCCGATTGCCATGACCGCTTACCCTGCCACTTCCAGACCCATCGAGCGGGCAGAGCCCTCGACCATCTTCATGGCCGCTTCGATGGAATCGCAATTGAGATCCTTCATCTTCTTCTCGGCGATCTCGCGCACCTGGGCCTTGGTCACCGCACCCGCCTTGTCACGGCCCGGCGCCTTGGAGCCGGACTGGATCTTGGCAGCCTGCTTGAGGAAGAAGGACATCGGCGGCGTCTTCATCTCGAACGTGAACGAACGATCGGCGTAGATCGTAATCACGACGGGAATCGGGGTGTTTTTCTCTTCCTTCTGGGTCTGGGCGTTGAACGCCTTGCAGAACTCCATGATGTTGAGACCGCGCTGACCGAGCGCGGGACCGATCGGGGGCGAAGGATTCGCCGCACCGGCCGGGACCTGAAGCTTCAGGTATCCGGTCACTTTCTTTGCCATGTATCACTCCTGTTGGGCCGGCCTGGGCCGGCGGTTTCAGGTTCGTGGTCTGGGTCGGATGCGGCTGGCAACCGCCCTCTCCCTCCCACGGCCTCTTGTTGCGCGAGACCGAAGCCTCACGCCTACCCGATCAGACCTTCTCGACCTGACCGAATTCCAGTTCGACCGGCGTGGCGCGGCCGAAGATCGACACCGCGACCTTCACGCGCGAGCGCGCCTCGTCGATTTCCTCGACCACACCCGAGAACGAGGCAAACGGGCCGTCGGCCACGCGCACGTTCTCGCCGATTTCGAACGACACCGACGCCTTCGGCCGCTCCACGCCCTCCTGCACCTGGTGCAGAATGCGCATGGCCTCGGCTTCCGAGATCGGCATCGGCTTGTTTTCCGCGCCGAGGAAGCCGGTCACCTTCGGCGTGTTCTTGATCAGATGAAACGCCTCGTCGGTCAGCTTCATCTTCACCAGCACGTAGCCCGGGAAGAACTTGCGCTCGGCGTCGATCTTGCGGCCGCGGCGCACTTCCGTGACCTTTTCGGTCGGGACCAACACCAGCTCGAACAGCTCCTCGAGCCCGCGCTGCTTGGCCTGCTCGCGGATCGATTCGGCGACCTTCTTCTCGAAGTTCGAATAGGCGTGGACGATGTACCAGCGCTTGTCAGACAATTGAGCCGTTGCTGTTGCCATCAGTGAATGCCCAGAAGGAAGGTGATGAGGACGCGGATGATCTGGTCGGCGGCGAAGAAGAAGATCGAGGCCACGGCGACCATCACGAACACCATGATGGTGGTGATCGTGGTCTCGCGGCGGGTCGGCCAGGTGACCTTGGCGGTCTCCGAGCGGACTTCCTGCAAGAACTTGAACGGGCTGACTGCCATCGTTTGATGTCCAACGTCCGTCGACAGACGCGAATGAATTTCAGGGATCCGAACAGCCGCCGTTGGCCCAGCCCTCTGTCTCGAAGGATGAGCCGGAAACCGGACTCGATTGTTCGGGGATTTCAAAGCCGCGCCGGAGATCCGCGTCTAACGGGCCGGCTGCGAGTGCGCGGTATCTACTGCGGATGGGGCCAAAGGTCAAGATAGCGAGGGCCGGCGTGGGCAAAACGGCCTCCACGGGCGACGGACCAGAGATCAGGCCGATCAAGGGTTTATCTGCCGCCTGCAATGCGCCGTCCCAAGGTCGCAGCCCAACGCGTTCGAGCTGGGCGCGCTGACCATCGAATTGCCCCCGCCTTTGCCGAGCAGGAGGCAGAGGTCGTTCTCCATCAGCAAGGACAACCCACTGAATTGTCGCGCGGCAAGAGTTGGGCGTTTCGGCGTCAGGCCGAGGCATTCGTCGCCGATATCGTGGAGCAGAGGACGCCGTGGCTTCCGGCGCAGATTCCGTGGCCGAGATCGCCCTTGCAGAGGCGATCTGGAAACGGCAGGTCAGCGGCTAGGATTCACGCCGTCCGGCAGCAATATCCGGCCGATGGCTGATCGCCCACGTTCTAGCTAAGTGTTTGATTTCACTGGCAGGAGTGGCAGGGCTCGAACCTGCGACCCCCGGTTTTGGAGACCGGTGCTCTACCAATTGAGCTACACTCCTACGGACCCTGCGTTGCCGCCCGGATCAGGCCGCTTTGAAGCACAGGGGGCGGCCGGATTGCAAGACCGGATTGCAAGGGTGAAGCGCGCTGGCTTCGCTTGTTTGTGCCGCGCCTTCTGGGCCACAGTCCGCTCCGAACAATAATAAGCACCGGGAGTGCCCATGACTGCCCAAGCGTCTACTGCCCAAGCGTCCGCGACAGCCGCCCCTTGGCCCTCGATCGCACCGAAGACTCCGCCTCTGCCGGAATCCCGCCCCGAGACGCTCGGGCTGTCGCGCCCTCGCCTCCAGGCCATGTCGGACGCCTTCAAGCGCGAGATCGACAAGGGAACCATTCCGGGCGTCACCGTGCTGGCGGCACGGCACGGCCAGGTCGGTTGGTTCGAGGCGCTCGGCAGGCAGAGCCCGACGGGCGCGGCGCCGATGGCGCAAGATTCGATCTTTCGCATCTTCTCGATGACCAAGCCGATCGTGTCGGTCGGCATCATGACGCTGGTCGAAGATGGGCACCTGATTCTTGCCGACCCCATCGCGAAATTCATCCCGGAGTTCGCCGACCAGAAGGTCGGCGTGGTCAGCGGCGGCAAGCTGGAACTGGTTCCGCCGAAGCGCCCGATGACGGTGCAGGACCTGCTCCGCCACACCTCCGGCCTGACCTACGAGCACCAGGGCGACGGCCCCGTGCACAAGATCTATCAAAACTCGCGGGTGCGTAGCCGCAAGATCACCAATGCCGAGCACGCCGCCCTGGTGGCGAGCTTCCCGCTGGTCTGCCATCCCGGCGACGAGTTCAACTACAGTCGCTCGACCGACATCCTCGGGCGCATTATCGAGGTCGTCAGCGGCAAGTCGCTCGGCACGTACCTCACCGAGCGCATTCTCGCGCCGTTGCAGATGGCCGAGACCGGTTTCTCGACAGCGGAGGCCAATGCCAACAGGCTCGCCGAACCGTTCGCGGCCGATCCCTGGACCGGCGACAAGGTCGCGCTGTTCAACATGCTCGAGCAGCCAATCATGGAGTCCGGCGGCGGCGGCCTCGTCTCCACCACCATGGACTATGCTCGCTTCGCGCTGATGCTGCGCAATGGCGGCACGGTCGACGGCAACAGGATCATCGGCCGCAAGACGCTGGAGCTGATGGCCTCCGATCATCTCGGCCCGAATGTGCAGACCAATGGCACGCTGCTGTCGCCTGGCCATGGTTTCGGCCTCGGCTTCGCGGTGCGGCGCGAAGCCGGCATCGCGCCCTTCCCCGGCAGCGTTGGCCAGTTTTTCTGGAGCGGCATTGCGGGGACGTTCTTCTGGATCGATCCGAAGGAGGATCTGTTCGTCGTATTCATGAGCCAGGGCCCGGGACAGCGCGATTTTACGCGGACGCTGGTGCGGGATCTGGTGTACGCGGCGGTGGATTGAAGCGGCGCCGCTATGCGCGGCGCTGCATCACATTTTCGCTGTCATGCCCCGGCTTGACCGGGGCATCCAGGGGGGATTCAAACGGTCGTCGCAACACCAGTTACTTTCACTCATAACAGAAGATCGTCAAGCGCCTCTGCCGGCGTTTTCCAGCCTAGTGTCTTCCGCGGTCGGGCATTGAGGGCCGCTGCCACAGCGGATATCTCCTCGGCGCTGTGGATGCTCAGGTCCGTGCCTTTCGGGAAGTACTGCCGCAGCAGCCCGTTGGTGTTCTCGTTAGTGCCGCGCTGCCATGGGCTTTGCGGGTCGCAGAAGTAGACCTGGATACCCGCATCGATCTTGAGACGATCGTGCTTAGCCATTTCGGCTCCCTGATCCCAGGTTAGCGAACGGCGCAGCTCTTCGGGCAAAGTGATCATGGTGCGCGTGATCGCGTCGCGCACGGCTTCGGCCCCATGTCCCGCAAGGGCTGGCCCGTTCTTCGCGCGCGGAGCTTCGCCATGCCCCGCCAACCGTGGAAGGTGCAAGAGCATCGTAAAGCGCGTCGTGCGCTCGACCAGCGTGCCGATGGCCGAGCTGCCAAGACCGAGGATAAGGTCCCCCTCCCAATGTCCCGGCACTGCTCGATCGGCAGCTTCAGCAGGGCGCTCACTGATCATGATCTCCGGCGAGACAAAGCCCTTGCCTCGCCTGCGTACGCGCGCTCTGGGCATCCGTAACACACGCCCTGTTCGCAAGCAGGCCGTCAGCTCGCGGCGTAGCGCGCCACGGCCCTGAACGAAGAGGGCTTGATAGATAGCTTCGTGGCTGATGCGCATCGTCTTGTCGTCCGGGAAGTCGATCGGCAAGCGTCGGGCAATCTGCTCAGGGCTCCAGGCTTTGGCCCATCGCCGATCCTTGCGCTGGCCATGCCGCCGCCCCTTCCACGGAACGGCGGGACCAGGAACGGGAGCGCCGGTCGGGGCTACGACGCCGCCAGCAAGTCTTTCCTCCACATAAGTGCGCAAGGTTGCATTGAGCGCAAGCTTGGTCGGCTTAGGCCGGCGGGCGGATCGATCCGCATGCCATTGGGCAGTTATTGCCCGATACCCCAACCCGCCGCCGCGAGTGGCCGCGTTGCGCCGCAGTTCACGGGAGACTGTGGAAGCAGCCCGCCCCAGGCGACGTCCAATCTCCTGTATGGAATGGCCCTGCACCTTGAGAAGTGCGATCTCCTCGCGCTCATTCAACGAGAGATACCGCCCGGAGAGAGCCTTTGCCGAAGATCTGAACATCGCTGGTGGGATGCCGCCCGCCTTTCGGAATAATCTGCTTCCGACAGGTTGTGACAATCCGGCTTCGAGTGCAGCATCTTCGCTGCTTAACCCAGCGGCAATCGCCCGCCAAAATTTATTCTGTTCATCGCGCCCGGCAATAGAGGGCCGTCCCGGCGACGGCAATGGGGCTCGTCCTGACCGCGCCGATCTGCGCCTTACAACGTTCATCGCAACCTCCAAACTCCTGGTGTTGCGACGACCGTTTGAACCCGCCCAGTACTCCGGGGCGGATGTGGTGAGAGCGAGCTCTCCAACGAAGGCCGCGGAGTACTGGATCGCCCGCCTTCGCGGGCGATGACACCTATTGGGGCCTCAACTGATCGTCGCGCCGCCGTCGATCACCATGGTCTGGCCTGTCATGAAGTCGCCGGCCTTCGAGCCCAGGAACACCGCGGCGCCCGCGATCTCGTCGGGGATCCCGATGCGCAGCAGCGGCGAACGCGCAGTCGAGGCTTTCAAATTCTCCGGATTGTCCCACAACGCTTTCGCGAAATCGGTCTTGATCAGGCCAGGCGCGATGCAGTTCACGCGGATGTTGTGCGGGCCGTATTCGCAGGCCAAATTGCGCGCGAGCTGCATGTCAGCGGCCTTCGAGATCGCGTAGGCACCGAGGATGGTCGAGCCTTTCAGGCCGCCAATCGAGGAGACGATGATGATCGAGCCATCCTTGCGCTCGATCATCTGCGGCACCACCATCGAGATCAGCCAGTTGTTGGCCACGATGTTGTTGTCCAGGATCTTTCTGAACTGATCGTCGGAGATGCCGGCGAGCGGACCGTAATACGGGTTCGACGCGGCGTTGCAGACCAGCACGTCGATCTTGCCGAAGGCGCGGTTGCTCTCGTCGATGAGGTTCTGCAGATTTTCCTTCGACGAGATGTTGGCGGCGATCGCCACCGCCGTGCCCTTGCCGAACTTGTCGTTCATGCTCTTGGCGACCTGGTCGCAAACGTCGGCCTTGCGCGAGGAGATCACCACCTTGGCGCCGTGCTCGGCCATGCGCTCGGCGATCGCAAGCCCGATGCCGCGCGTCGAACCGGTGATGACGGCGACTTTCCCCTTCATGTCGAACAAGGTCATGTTTCTCTCCCAGAGTACGTTTTGATTGCTTGAAGCTTACGCCGCGTCCGCGCCACCGGGCAATTGCTCAGGCGAGCTTCTTGACTTCCGGTCCCGCGGGTTGATGCATTGCCGCATGCGCATCGTCCGCGATCCACGGCTGCTGGTTCACCATCGGCAGCCGCCAGACATTGCGCTCGGGGCTTGCGAAATAGTCGAGCCGCGTCACCGAGCAATTGTCGATATCGAACGCGAGCCCTCGCTCCGGCTGATTGTCGAGCGCCAGCCCCAGCGCCGCCTTGATGGTGCCGCCATGTGCGACCGCGATCACGTCCTGCCCGGCGGCCTCATTGTTGATCCGCTCGATGGTGCGGCGGGTGCGGTTGTAGAGGTCCATGAAGCTTTCGCCGCCGGGTGCAGGCTCGTTGATGTCGGCAAACCAGCTCGAGCCGACGGGACGGCTGGCGATGAACTCGGCGCGGTTCATGCCCTGCCAGCGACCGAGATTCTGTTCGGCGAGGTCCGCCTCCCATTTCATCGATGCAGGCCTCGGGAATCCGGCCGCCCAGATCGCATCGGCGGTCTGATGGGTGCGCATCAGATTGCTCGAATACCAGACCGCCTTGCGTGGCAGCACCTTGGCAACAGCATTGAAGACGTAGGTATCGCTGGTGTCGCAGGCGAGATCGGACTGACCGTAGATGTTGCCACCGTCATTGCGCACGGGCGCGTGACGGACCCACCACCAGCGTGTCGTGACCACTTTGGGCTTGTCTGCACCTGCCATCGAAACCCTTCCATCCCGTCTGATGTCGCTGTACGTCAGTAGCGAACGTGTCTCAAGACACTTTACCGTTTGAAATCTTGTTTGAAATTCCGTCGCGCGGCAAGCGTCGCGCGCGAACCAAAGGGAGAAACCGCATGGGCCGTCTGCAAGGCAAATCCGTCATCATCACCGGTGCCGGCAGCGGCATCGGCCGCGCGGCCGCGCTGCTGTTCACCAGGGAAGGCGCCAAGCTGATCGCGGTCGATCGCAGCGAGGCGGTGAAGGAGACGGTCGACGAGGTGAAGAAGGCCGGCGGTGTCGCGGAAGCCATGATGGCGGATGCGGGCTCCGAAAAGGACGTCATGGCCGTGATCGACAAGGCGGTGAAGACGCACGGCCGGCTCGACGTGATCTGGGCCAATGCCGGCGTCTCCGGCGGACTCGTTCCGCTCGGCGAGCAGACCGTCGAGCAATGGCAGGAAGTCTTGCGCATCAACCTGATCGGGCCGTTTCTCGCGGTGAAGCATGCCATGCCGCACATGGTGAAGCAGCAGTCCGGCGCGATCGTGCTCACCGCGTCCGTCGCGGGCCTCAAGGCCGGCGCCAGCGGACATCCCTATGCCGCGAGCAAGGCCGGCGTCATCTCCCTGGTGCAGACCACCGCCTATTCGCTCACCGGTACCGGTGTGCGCATCAACGCGGTGTGCCCGGGCCTGATCGAGACCGGCATGACCAAGCCGATCTTCGACCGCGCCAAGGAGCGCGGCACCGCCGACAAGATCGGCCAGCTCAATCCGCTCAAGCGCCCCGGCCAGCCGCACGAGCTCGCCGCGATGGGACTGTTCTTGGCCAGCGACGAGGCGTCGTACGTCAATGGCCAGGCCTTCCCGGTGGACGGCGGACTGACGGCGTCGATGCCGTATACGGGGAAGCCGGTTTAGTTCACGCACTCTCGCGTCCCGGACGCGCTGCAGCTTTCTCACGCTGCTGCGCTGCGTCCGGGGCAGGAGACAGAAGTTTTGGCGCGCAACTGCTTCAGCATCGTCATTGCGAGCACAGCGAAGCAATCCAGAGTCTTTCCGCGGCGTCAGCCTGGATTGCTTCGCTGTGCTCGCAATGACGGAGTCTGTGGGTGGCAGGGTCGCGCTTCCATTCGCATTCCCGTTCGCAGACACACCTTCGCCCTCTCGCGGCTTGTTCGCCCGAGCTTTGCTTGGTCGCCTCACCCTCGAATGAAAGAGGGCGCAGGGAAGACCGGGCGCCGGCTGGCACCCGCGGTCCACTGTGCGAAGTTGCAGTAAAAAATCTGCACAGCGGCATACAGGTGAAGCCAAAACGTCCGGCCTTCCCTGCGCAGCGGTTTTACGGCTTATGCCGTGCTCTCCCCGGGGAGCGATGCACTATTGCCCCCGTCGCCTCATGGATGGCTGATGCGCGAACCCGGTCGGGCCGCCACGTCACCACAAGACTTGACGCACACCGGGCGTCAGGACGACACGGTTTTGCCGTACGCTGTCAGCACCGGTCGTGTACGCGACGCCTTCGCTCACGGTTGCTCGCCCTGCGAAACCATTCGCGCCGGTGTGGCCCCGCGTCCGCCGCTGTCCGGCCCGCGTTCGTGACGATCGCGATACGCCCCTCTTCCTTGGGCCGGGTTGCGGCGACACATACGTGATTTCCGAATTTCGGTAAAGTGGAATATTTTCGACGGCGCGGGTTGACCGGCAATTGGGGTGTTTTGCCCGACAGGCAACACAAGGTCTTGTAGCCCGGATGAGCGAAGCGACATCCGGGATTCCGACCACGAGCTGTCCCGGGTATCGCTTCGCTCACCCGGGCTACCGGTCTGTGTTGATTTGCTCTACCAGAGGCGACGTTGGTATGGTTCGGTGCAAGCACTTCAGCTTCCATCCCCCTGACAAGAACGTGACAATGCCAAGCTCAAGACCCGACCGTATTCGCAAGCTGCTCGCCGACCTCGTCGGCTTCGACACGATCAGCGATCGCTCCAACCTGCCCCTGATCGCGCATATCGAGAGCTATCTCGCCGCACACGGCGTCAAGAGTGAGCGCATCGTCGACGAGACCGGACAGAAAGCCGCGCTATGGGTCACCATTGGACCCGAGGACCGCCCCGGCCTGGTGCTGTCGGGACATACCGACGTGGTGCCCGTGGTCGGCCAGGACTGGAGCCACGATCCGTTCAAGCTGATCGAGCGCGACGGCCGGCTCTATGGCCGCGGCACCACCGACATGAAGGGATTTGTCGCGGTGTGCCTTGCCATGGTGCCGGAGATGCTGGAGGCGAAGCTTGCAACGCCGATCCATCTCGCGATCTCCTATGACGAGGAGATCGGCTGCGTCGGCGTGCGGCCGATGCTGCGCGAGGTCGCGAAGAAACGGATCAAGCCGCTCGGCGCCTTCATCGGCGAGCCGACCGAGATGAAGGTCATCATCGGCCACAAGGGCAAGCACGGCGTGCGCGCCACGTTCCAGGGCCTCGCCCGCCACTCCTCGATCGCGCCCGAGGGCGTCAACGCGATCGAATACGCCGCCGAGCTGATCGTCGAAATCCGCCGCCGCGCGTTCCAACTCGCAAGCACGAAAGCTACGAACAGCCTCTACGATGTCCCGCACTCGACGCTGCTCACCAGCATCGTGCATGGCGGCGCCGCGCTCAACATCGTGCCCGATACCTGCACGGTGGATTTCGAATGCCGCGGCATCGGCATAACCGAATCCAGGGAGGTGACGGATGCGATCGTCGCCTGGGCCAAGACCGAGATCGAGCCGGCGATGAGGGCGCGACACCCGGAGTGCGGCATCGACTTCGAAGAGATCCTCGATTATCCCGCCCTCGACACCGCCGCCGACGCCACCATCGTCACGCTGGCCAAGAGCCTCGCGGGGCGCAACGACCACGCCAAGGTCGCCTTCGGCACCGAGGCGAGCCTGTTCGCCAGCATGACCGATATCCCGTCAGTGGTGATCGGGCCCGGGTCGATCGCGCAGGCGCATACGCCGGACGAGTTCGTGGAGATGGCGGAGCTGGAGAAATGCGCAGGCTTCGTGGAGAAGCTGATCGCGCATTGCGTGAAGGGGTGAGGTGTTTCCGCGTCATTGCGAGGAGCTCTTGCGACGAAGCAATCCAGACTGCCACCGTGCGAAGATTCTGGATTGCTTCGCTTCGCTGCTTCGCTCGCAATGACGAGCGTCTGGAGACCCCCGTAGCCCGCATGAGCGTAGCGACATGCGGGGTCGCTGTCCCTGATATCGCTGCGCTCATCCGGGCTACGAATGAGCGGTGCGCCTCATCGCTCCTGCAAAGCCAGCCGCACGCCGACGGCGCAGTAGATGGTCCCGACCACCTTGCCCTGCCATTTCACGACGGCTGGATGGCGGCGTAGCAAATCGCCGAGACGGCCGGCGCCGACGGCGAACACCACCGTGCTAAGGAGGCCGAGCAACACGAACACAGCACCGAGCAGCGCGAGCTGCAGCGTCGTCGAACCATGCTCGGGCCGGACGAACTGCGGCAGGAACGCGAGGAAGAACAGCGCGGTCTTCGGATTCAGCACCTCGGTCAGCACGGCCTGCCGGAATGCCCGTACTGCGCTGATCGCGGGCGCGCCGCCATTCACCTCGAGCGGCGTCTTGTCGAGCATGGCGCGAATGCCGAGATAGATCAGAAAGCCCGCGCCCGCGTATTTGACCACGCTGAACAGGAGCGCCGACGTCGCGATGATCGCAGAGAGGCCGACGATCGCCATGGTGGTGTGGACCACGTCACCGGCCGCAATTCCCGCGCCCGTCGCGATACCGACCCTGGTCCCCGAGCTCGCGGCGCGCGCCATGGTGAGGAGTGTCGCCGGTCCGGGAATGAAGACGAAGCCGAGGACGATGAGGATGTAGGTGATGAGGGTGGTGTGATCGATCATGCGGGCATCTCTCGTCATTCTGTCCCGTGTCCAGACACGGGAGGAACGCAAGCAAAGGCGCGGCCGTCAGCCGCGCCTTCGGATTCCTTAAACCGCGCCCGCCTTCTGCGCGTACTCCCAAGACGCCTTCGACAGGGGAACGGTGCGCTTGGCTGACTCCAGCGCCTTGGCATTCGCCGCGGTGCCGTCGCGGACCCGGCCGGCGATGCCTTGCGTGATGCCGGCGAGACGGAACAGGTTGTAGGCGAAATACCAGTTGAGGTCAGGCACCGTCATCTTGGTGACGTTGCAATAGATCTGCGCGGCCTCCTCCACGCTCGGGATGTTGAGCGCCTTGAGGTCGGCGCCGTCCAGGCCGGGCATGACCCACTGCATCAGCAGATAGGTGAAGTCGGCCATGGGATCGCCGAGCGTCGACAATTCCCAATCGAGCACGGCCTGCACGCGTGGTTCCGTCGCGTGGAAAATCATGTTGTCGAGGCGATAGTCGCCGTGGACGATCGAGACGCGCGCCTGCTCCGGCACCGTCTTCGGCAACCATCCGGCGACCTTCTCGAACTCCGGAATGGTCTGGGTCTCGGACGCGCGGTACTGCTTGGTCCAGCGGTCGATCTGCCGGGCAAAGTAGTTGCCGGGTTTGCCGAAGTCGCCAAGACCGATCGCGACGGGATCGAACATGTGGAGTTTTGCCAGCGTCTCGATCTTGCTGGTGAAGATCTTTCGACGATCATCCCGCGTCTGGCTCGGCAGCGTCGGATCCCAGAACACCCGGCCGTCTTCCATCGACATGATGTAGAAGGCCGAACCGATGATGCTGTCGTCCTGGCACAGCGCATAGGCCTTCGCGACCGGAAAGCCCTGCTTTCCCAGCGCCGCGATCACGCGATATTCGCGATCGACCGCGTGCGCCGACGGCAACAATTTGCCGAACGGTTTTCGGCGCATCACATAGGAGCGGTTCGGCGTGTCGAGCCGATAGGTCGGGTTGGACTGGCCGCCCTTGAACTGGAGCACGACCAGCGGTCCCTCATAACCCTCGACGTTCTCGCGCAGCCAGGCTTCGAGCCGCATCTCGTCGATGCGATGACGCTCCTCGACCGGTTTGGTGCCCGAGAACTCTTCGTCTTTCCTGACGCCGTCAGCCACGATGACGCTCCCTCTTCAGTCCGAACATGATCCTAATCGGTAACCCCCAGCGCACTTGCGTCAAGCGGTCTTCCGATCACGGATCATGCCCTGTCGTTTCTTCAAATCGGGAGCGCCAGCGTGCTCTCCCGCTTAATGACTGGAAGAGTTTGCATACTTCCGAACCTCGAGCCTGGCAATGGCGCGATTGTGCACCTCGTCCGGGCCGTCGGCGAGACGGAGCGTGCGGATGTGGGCGTAATCCTTGGCGAGGCCGGCTTCGTCCGAGACGCCTGCACCGCCGAAGGCCTGGATCGCCTCGTCGATGATCTTCAGCGCCATGTTGGGGGCTGCGACCTTGATCATGGCGATCTCGGCCTGCGCGGTCTTGTTGCCGACCTTGTCCATCATGTCGGCGGCCTTGAGGCACAACAGCCGCGTCATCTCGATGTTGGTGCGGGCCTCGCCGATGCGCTGCTCCCACACCGAATGCTCGACGATCCGCTTGCCGAAGGCAGTGCGCGAGGTAAGCCGCTTCACCATTTTCTCCAGCGCCTCCTCGGCCTTGCCGATGGTGCGCATGCAGTGATGGATACGGCCGGGACCGAGGCGGCCCTGCGCGATCTCGAAGCCGCGGCCTTCGCCGAGCAGGATGTTCTCCTTCGGCACCCGCACGTTCTCGAGCAGCACCTGGGCGTGGCCGTGCGGCGCGTCGTCGAAGCCGAACACGGGCAGCATCTTCTCGACCTTGATGCCGGGAGTGTCGAGCGGAACCAGGATCTGCGACTGCTGCTGGTGCTTGGCCGCCTTGAAGTCGGTCTTGCCCATCAGGATCGCGATCTTGCAGCGGGGATCGCCGACGCCGGACGACCACCATTTGCGGCCGTTGATGACGTAGTGGTCGCCGTCGCGCACAATGCTGGTCTCGATGTTGGTGGCGTCAGACGAGGCCACGGCCGGCTCCGTCATCAGGAAGGCGGAGCGGATTTCGCCGTCCATCAGCGGACGCAGCCATTTGCGCTTCTGCTCCTTGGAGCCGTAGCGCATGAATACTTCCATGTTGCCGGTGTCGGGCGCGGAACAATTGAAGACTTCCGAAGCCCAGGAGATGTGGCCCATCTGCTCGGAGAGCAGCGCGTATTCGAGATTGGTCAGTCCCGCGCCGCGGAATTCGTCGTCCTCATGCTCGTTGGGCGGCATGAACATGTTCCAGAGGCCTTCGGCTTTCGCCTTCTTCTTGAGATCCTCGAGCACCGGGATCACCTTCCAGCGTTCGCCACTGCGATCCTGCTCATCATAGACCGGCACCGCCGGGCGCACGTGCTTGGCCATGAAGGACTGCACGCGGTCGAGCCATTCCTTCTGCTTCGGCGACAGATCGAAATCCATGGGACGCTCCTCGTCTTTGCCAACTCGTTTGGCGAACTTGTTTTGCGCCGGACTGTCCACCCGCATTGTGCGACCCGCAAGTGCGAATGCGCGGCTTGCGGATGCTCCGGAACCCATTCGCGCGTTTGCGAACGAGTCCCGATTGCGGATTGACTTTCCCGGCCTTCAAACGATAGTTTCATACAACTGTTTGAATTGCAACTCCCTCCCCGAGGGGCTCCCATGGCCAGCGATCATACCCGGACTGCCATTCTCGCCGCCGCCGAACGGCTCTATGCCGATCGCGGGTTCGGCGACGTGACGTTGCGCGACATCGTCGCTGAGGCCAATGTCAACCTCGCGGCGGTGAACTATCATTTCGGCTCAAAGGACGAGTTGATCGCGGAGCTGTTCGTGACACGCTCGATCGCCACCAATCGCGAGCGTCTGCGCGAATTGAAGGCGGCGGAAGAACAAGGCGGCGGCCGCGCGCCGATCGAGGTAATCCTGCATGCCTTGGTCGGCCCGACGCTGCGCGGCTGCCTCGGTCCCGAGAACCAGCGCTCGAGCGCGGCGCGCTTCATGATCCGCGCTTCGATCAAATCCGTGCCGCCGATCCGCCGCATCAAGAATCGCGAGATCGACCATTTGCGCAAATTCGCCGGCGCGATGCGAAGGTCCCTGCCCGACCGCAGCGACGTCGATATTTACTGGGGCCTGAACTTCGCGCTCGCCATGGCGCACCACACCATCCGCGAGAGCGAGCGGCTGACGAAACTGTCGGAAGGCAAATGCGACCTCGACGATGTCGAGGACGTGGTCGCGCGCGTCGTCAGCGTGGCGACGATGGCGCTGACGGCGGGACGGACGGAGGCGAAGGCGCCGTCAAAAGTGGCGGCGCGCTAACCTTCACATCATCGCGATGCAGTCGATCTCGACGTCGAAGGGGCCGAACCATTCCGGCGTACAGACGAAGATCCGCGCCGGCGGATCGTGCGGGAAATAGCGCGCATAGACGTTGTTGAACGCGGCGAAGTGCTTGGTCGAGGTGCAGTAGACGTTGCACTTCATGACGTTGTCGAGGCTCGCGCCCGCCGTCTCAAGGCACAGCTTCATCTGCTCCATGATCAGCTCGCTCTGCCGTTCGATCGGCACGTCCGCGATCTCGCCCGTCTCGGGGTCGAATGGCGGCAGGCCGGCGACGAAGATCATGTTGCCGGCGCGCGTGACCGGCGAGACCGGCGCCTGCCGACGATCGAGGAAAGTCGAGATCGGTTCGACGCGGAGCGCTTCGCGTTTCATTTCGAGATTCATGGGCGGCCACCTTCGGTCCAAGCGAGATGACGGCTTGCTACAGCATGTTGCAGCCGTCATGCTTCGCTTCTGATCGAAGTTTGGTCGCCGAGCCGCCTAGGCGTGCTGCGGCATCTCCTCGGCCTCTTCCTTGGCGAGCAGCAGCAGCATCTCGATGCCCATGTCGCCTTCCTGCGGCGAGCGGATGAACTTTATTTCGTCGGCGCTTTGCCGCAACGCGGCAATGATCGCGACGGCCTGGTTGGCCGTTGCCGCCTCGGTCGCCAGAATTGCCTTCTGGTTCTTGGCCTGAAACCCGATCGTGTAGGACATGCGTTCCCTCCCGGACTTAGTGGACCGATCGGATCTGAGTCGCGCGCGGAGCGGAAGCCTGTGTGAGTACGGACCGGAATTATCTGGGGATTGCCCGCAAGGTTCGCGCAAGGCCGCAGGAGCGTCATGCTGACGTCCCTTTTTATCCAGTGGCGATCAGGCCAGACCGCGCGCGCCGCTCCGCCGAAGCTAGATAATCCCCTGCTGCTTCAGCGTCTCGATCTTGCCGGCATCGTAGCCGAGCTTGCCGGCGAGCACCTCCTGGGTGTGCTCACCGAGCAGCGGCGGGGCGCGGTAATCCTTGATCGGGGTTTCCGAGAGCGTCAGCGCGTTGCGGATCAGCGAGAGATCGGGCTGGAAGGGATGATCGACCTTCACCCGCATGCCGCGCGACCGGACGTGCGGATCGGAAAACACCTGCTCGAAATTGTTGATCGGGCCGGAGGGCACGCCGGCCTCCTCCAATCTGTCCAGCCAATAGGCCACCGGCTGCTTCAGGAACAGGCCGGCGAAGATCGCCATGATCTCCTTGCCGTGCACGACGCGGTCGTTGTTCCTGACGAAACGCTTGTCGCTCGCGAGTTCGGGCGCGCCGAGCACGGCGCAGGTGCGCTGGAACTGGCCGTCATTGCCGACCACCAGCATCAGCTCGCCGTCGGTGCAGCGGAACACGCCGGCCGGCATGCCGCCATTGCCCCAGGTGCCGCGGCGCGGCGGCGTCTTGCCGTTGACGAGATAGATCTGCAGCCAGTGCGACAACGACGCGATGACGGTGTCGAACAGGCAGACGTCGATATGCTGCCCCACGCCATCATTGGCGTCGCGATGATAGAGCGCCGAGAGAATCCCGATCGAGGTGTTCATGCCGGTCATGTAGTCGACGATCGACGGGCCGACCTTCATCGGGCCCTCGCCGGGCTCGCCGTCGATATGGCCGGTGACGCTCATCAGGCCGCCCATCGCCTGCAGGATGGCGTCGTAGCCGGCGCGCGGCGCATAGGGGCCGGTCTGGCCGAAGCCGGTCACCGAGCAGTAGATAATGCCGGGATTGATCGCCTTGATGGTCTCGTAGTCGAGGCCGTAGCGCTTGAGATCGCCGACCTTGTAGTTCTCCATGAAGACGTCGACATCCTTGGCGAGCTCGCGGATAATCGCCTGCCCCTCGGGCTTGGCGATGTTGACCGTGACCGACTTCTTGTTGCGGTTGGCGCAGAGGTAGAATGAATTGTTGTTGTTGGCCTTGCCCTCGGGGTCAGTCAGGTAAGGCGGGCCGAAGGCGCGCGCGTCGTCACCGGTGCCCGGCCGCTCGATCTTGATAACCTCCGCGCCCAAATCGCCCAGCATCTGGGCCGACAGGGGCCCGGCAAGCACGCGGGTGAGGTCAAGGATCTTGATGCCTGAGAGCGGCAGGGCCGACATGTCGAATTCCTCCGGGAACTGGATCTTGGCGCGGCGGCGAGATCGCAGGCCGCGCTTCCTGCGGATACACTATTTTGGCGATCCGAGCACTGCACTGTGGGCATACGGCCATCCCCCAGCCCGCCCGGCGCAGGTCACCGCGCGGTGAATTTCCGCATGGCGAATATTCTCAGGTTGCAGCCGCTGCAGCCACCTGCGGCCGGCGGCGGCCGAGCAGGACCAGGATCAGCACCGTGGCGCAGGAGCAGACGAAGGTGAGACCGAGCGCGCCGCGGCTGCCGAACTGGGTGAGCAGGCCGACAAGGAGCGGCGGCGAGACCGCGGAGGCGAGATTGAGCGGCAGCGCGATCATCGACATCGCCTTGGCGAACTCGGTCTGATCGTAGAACACGAGCGGGATCGTTGCCCGCGCCACCGCCATCGCGCCGCTGCCGGCGCCGTAGAGCAGGATGAAGGCCGCAACCGCCCAGGTCGCGCCCTCGCTCGTCATCAGCAGCAGCATGGCGATCGGCAGCGCCGTGCCGGCGACGAGCCCGGTCGTGATTCCATCCCACCGCCCTCCGCCGAGAAAATCGAGTCCGCGGGCGCTGACCTGGATCACGCCCAGCATCGAGCCAAACGCAAGCGCCTGCGCCGGGGGAAGCCCCTCCGCCCGGAGCAACTCGATCATGATGGCGCCGATGCCAAAATTGACGAAGGCATTCAGCGTGATCGCGGCAACGACGAGGCTGAAGGTGCTCCTGGGAATCGTAGGCGGCGGCGAAGATTTCACCGGCTCGCCGCCACGATCACCGACGATTTTCCGGCGCGGTGCAAAGAATGCATAGAGCGGAAGGTTGATGACGACCATCATGGCTGCATAGACGAGGCACGTCCCGCGCCAGCCGAGCAAACCGCTGAGGAACGACGTCGTCGGCCAGAAGATGCTGCTCGACAGGCCCGTCACCAGCATCAGCGCGCCGATGGCATTCTTGGCCTGCCGCCCGGCGACCTCGTTCAGCATGATATAGGCGCCGGTCGAAAGCGTGGCGCTGCCGGCGATTCCAAGGACGATCCAGGCCGCGAAATACAGCATCGGCTCGCGCGCGAGAGACAGCATGATGAAGCCCGGCACGGTGAGGACCGTGCCTGAGATCATGACCTTTCGTGCGCCGTGCCGCGCAAACGACCTGGCGAGCCAGGGCGCGCATAGCCCCATCGACACATAGAGGACGGACGTCCCGGCGAACACCGCCGGCAGGCTCATGCCGAGATCGGCCGCGAGATCGCGTCCGACGATGGCGGGAAGACCTATCGTACCCCACCCGACAAGCTGGGAGACCGCGAGCACCAGCAGGACCCCGATGAGCCTGCTGTCAGATTTCAGAAGCCGCATTCCAACCGTCGCCTGCCCGCCAGGCGCAGATTACGCCTGTGACGGCAGTCTTACCCGCAGACTCGGCGCACGGAAACGCCGGCTGTCGAATGGCAGCAGGCGGCCGGGAGCATGTCAGGTGGCGGCAGGAGCGCCCTGCCCCGCGAGCCCGAGCAGGGATCGCGCCTCGGCCGCAGTCGCCACGCGCCGGCCGTGACGCGCGACAGCCTCACCGGCGATGGCCACGAGTTCGGCGTTGCTGGCCGCGAGGCGCGCCTTGTCGATCCTGATATTGTCCTCGAGGCCGGTGCGGACCGCATCGGCGCCCCGCGCGAGCGCCCAGCCCATGACCTCGGCCTGGTGGCGTCCGATCCCCGCTGCCGTCCATGTCGCCTTCGGGATCAGCCGCCTGAGCTCTCCCAGCAAGATGTCGAGGACATGCTCGTCCGCGGGCATGGCGTTCTTGACGCCCATGACGAACTGCACGTGCGGACGCTGGTCGATCAGCCCCGCCTCGATCAGGCGGCGGGCGCCATGCAGATGCGACAAATCGAAGATCTCGATTTCCGGCCGGATGCCATTCGCCTTCATCCCGGTGGCGAGGGTCTCGACCAGCGCGGCGCTGTTCTCGTAGACGATGGTCGGAAAGTTCACCGATCCCGTGGACAGCGAGGCCATGTCCGGCTTCAGATAGAGCGACGATCCGCGCGCCGAGGGATCGCGGCCCCGCCCTCCGGTCGAGAACTGAACGATCATGTCAGGACAGTGCTTCTTGATCCCCGCCTGCACCAGGGCGAAACGCTCGGGATCGGAGGACGGCGTCTCGTCATCGTTGCGAACATGGATATGGGCGAGCGTGGCACCGGCTTCGAAGGCCTGGTGCGTCGACTCGATCTGCTCGGACGGCAGAATCGGGACCGCGGGATTGTCCTTCTTGCGCGGAACGGAGCCGGTGATTGCGACGGCAATGACGACGGGGTTCATCTTGCAACCTCATATTGATTGCGCTCGCGCGCACCAAATTCGAATCGGCGGCCTGACTATGCAGTGAGGCCCTGCCGCCGCGAACATCATCGATCGCGGCGGCAGTTGCCTCTACCATACCCGTCAGGTCCGAACCGTGGCAGCCCCGCGCACCGCATCGCCGGCGCGCTGACGGTCATAATCTGCCCGCAGCATTGGAACGGCATTGGGATTGCCGAGATCGTCGATCCTGATCCGATAGGTTTCCCGCGCGGTCAGGGCGGCCAGCGCGGCGATGACCGTGATAGCGAAGGCAATCGCCCCCACGGTCAACGGAATGTTGGTCGAGCCGGGAGGCGCGACGGTCGCAAACAAGGCGGGCAGCAATGCGGTGATGGTGGTTCCGATGTTCTGCGATATCGCCATCGCCGAGACGCGGGTGCGGGTCGGAAACAGCTCCGGGTAAAAGCTCGGGAAGATCGCGTTGTAGCCCTGATAGACTACGCCCCACATCAAGAGCGACACCAATATTGCCAGCGGCACATTCCTGATGCTGATGGCATAGAGGTAGCCAAAGGCGAGCAAGCCAGAGAGAAGCGCGCCGACGATGATCGGGGGCTTGCGGCCGACCTTGTCGGAGAGATTGCCGACGAAGGGAATGACGAACACGGCCAGCATGTTTCCGAGCACGGGGATCCAGAGATAGACGTCCTTGGCAAAACCGATGCCGTAGGCCGGCTGCACCGCATAGGCCGCGCCGAAGATGGTCGCAACGACAGGAATGACATTCATCAGCGCCATGCAGATGACCCTGAGCATGTCGCGCCAACTCAGCTTGATCGCCTGAACGATGGGCGCGCGCGGCGTTTCTCCCCGCTCGCCCTCGCGGGCAAAAGCAGGGGTCTCGTCGACTTCGCGACGAATGATGTAGCCCGCGACGATGACGAAGAAGCTGAGCAGGAAGGGAATCCGCCAGCCCCAGCTGTTGAAGGCCTCGGTCGGCATATAGGCCGCCAACGGCAGGAAGATTGCTGCGGCGAGGATCTGTCCGGCCTGCACCCCCTGAAGGGCGAAGCTGGCATAGAAGCCCCGCCGGCCGAACGGCGCGTGCTCCAGGATCATCGAGCTTGCGCCCGAGATTTCGCCGGCCACGGCAAATCCCTGCACGAGGCGCAGAATGACGAGCAGGATTGGCGCCAGGATGCCAACCTGCTGGTAGGTCGGCAGGATACCCACGGCCATCGTCGAGATGCCCATCAAGAACATGCAGACGATGAGAACCGTCTTGCGGCCATGGGTGTCGCCCCAGTGCCCGAGGACAAACGCGCCAATCGGCCGGGCCACATACCCGACGCCATAGGTCGCCAACGAGGCGACGATCGCGACGGTGGGATTCTCCGACGGGAAGAAGATTTGCGGGAAGATCAGTGACGCGGCGGTCGCGTAGATGAAGAAGTCATAATATTCGAGAGCCGACCCGATCCAGCCGCTGGCAGCGGCTTTCCTGGACTGACTCATCTGATGGATCGCGGTCATCTCAAGATTCCTCCCTTGGGTTTTGCTGACGTCCCGTTGACGGGCTTCGCTCAAAATTGGGCAGCACTCTCCGGCCGCTCTGCGGAGTTTCGCGAGCGCTTGTCATTGCCGATGGGTGTCTGCTTGGTGGCGACGATAAGCTTTCGCCGGGCTAACACAATTACCCAGTTATTCGACAAACCTAACATGATGTTATTTTGCACGGAGAGCCCACGTTCCGGCGAACACCGCCGGCAGGCTCATGCCGAGATCAACCGCGAGATCGCGTCCGGCGATGGTGGGGTGGGAGGTGGTTGACATTGGACCATTGCATGGTCCATTTTATGAAAACTGAGGAAGGACAATGAGATGCGGGTCTCCGTTACCGACGCAAAAGGACAATTGACCGATCTTGTCCGCCGCGCAGAGGCCGGCGACGAGGTGATCCTGACGCGACATGGGCATCCCGCGGTGCGGCTCGTCCCGGTCAAGCTTTCGCCGGACCGCGCCACCCGCCGGACCGCGCTTGAGGCGGCGCGAAGGACCGGCGGGGCGAAAGCTATTCCCGGACCGAGCGCCGCGCGCAGTCAGGACTTTCTTTTCGGCGATGACGGACTGCCGGAATGATCGCAGTCGATACCTCCGCGCTGATGGCGATCGTGCTCGACGAACCGCAAGCCGATGCTTGCATCACCGCGCTGGACACCGCCGACGAAATCCTGATCTCGGCGGCCTCCGTTGCAGAAAGCCTGATCGTCGCGGCACGGCGGGGCGTCGACGAAGAGATGAACAAGCTGATTAACGATCTCGGTTTGAACGTGATCTCGGTGACCCAAGCTTCGGCCGAACGCGTGGCGCAAATCTACTCGCGTTGGGGCAAAGGCATTCGTCCTGCCGGTCTCAACTTTGGTGACTGCTTCGCCTACGATGTCGCCAAGGAGCATGGCTGCGCACTTCTTTATGTCGGCGACGACTTTGCCAAGACGGATATCGTTGCAGCGGCGTAAGTCGACGGCCGGGCGCCGACTTACCGGCCGAACAGAAAAGCCGCGGGGCAGCCGTCAGGCCGTGTGACCGGGATCGACGTGCTTCGGCGTTTTCTTGTCGCGTTGGGGTGTCATCTTGGCCGGATCCGGCGCACCCGGCACGCCGCGCGGCCCGAGCTGGTCTCGCTGAATGTCGTCTTCAGAGCGGGAGGGTTCAATGCCGTTCGGTTCACGGGGCTTGGTCATCGCAGCCTCCTGAAGTGTTCTGCTCGGAGTGTCCCATCAAATTCCCAGCGCGTTCTCGCCGGCTTCCCGGCCGGGCACGCTGACATGGACTTCGTGTCCCTCGCGAAGCGCCAGCGAGGCGGCAGCCACCGCCGATTCGAACGCCGCTTCCTTGGTGGAGTATCTGTTCTTGACGTCGCCGTCATGCAGCACGCCCCATTCGTCCTGCACCGGCACGATCGTGTATTGAGCAAGGCCCATGGTGTAACTCCTCGAGATCTATCTATCGCTGCGTGAGCTGCGGGTGCGCCGCCGTCACCCGCCACACCGTGTTGCCGCTGTCATCGGCGACCAGCAGCGCGCCGGTCTTGTCGATGGCGACGCCGACGGGCCGCCCGCGCGCCTGGTTGTCGCTGTTGAGGAAGCCGGTGACGACGTCCTGCGGCGGACCGCTCGGCCTGCCATCCGTGAACGGCACGAACACCACCTTGTAGCCGTTCAAGACCTGCCTGTTCCAACTGCCGTGCTCGCCGACGAAGGCGCCGCCGCGATAGGCCGCCGGCAAACTCGCGCTCGTGTTGAAGGCCATGCCGAGCGGCGCGACATGCGAGCTCAGCGCATAGTCAGGCACGATCGCCTTGGCGACGAGATCAGGACGCTCCGGCTTGACGCGAGGATCGACGTGCTGGCCGTAATAGCTGTAGGGCCAGCCATAGAAGCCGCCGTCCTTCACCGACGTCATGTAGTCCGGCACGAGATCGGGACCGAGTTCGTCGCGCTCGTTCACCACCGTCCACAGCGTCCCGGTCTGCGGCTCGAAGCTGAGGCCGTTGGGGTTGCGCAAGCCGCTCGCGAAGATGCGCCAGCGGCCGCTGGCACGGTCGATCTCGAGGATCGCGGCGCGATTGTGCTCGGCCTCCATGCCGTTCTCGGTGATGTTGCTGTTGGAGCCGACGCCGGCATAGAGCTTTGAACCGTCGGGGCTCGCGACCAGGCTCTTGGTCCAGTGATGATCGATTGGTCCGCCCGGCAGCGGCGTCAGCACCGTGCCCGGCGCGGTGATCTTCGTATCACCCTCCGTGTAGGGATATCTGACGATCGCATCGGTGTTGGCGACATAGAGATCGTTGCCGACCAGCGCGACGCCGAACGGCGAGTTGAGATGGTCGAGGAAGACGCTCTGCACGTCCGGCACGCCGTCGCCGTTGCTGTCGCGCAGCAGCGTGATGCGGTTGCTCGCGCCGGTGTCGCCGCCTGATGTCGCCCAGGACTCGATGTATCCCATCACGATTTCCTTGGGCCGCTTGATCGGAGCGCCCTTCGGCGCCTTGGATTCCACCACCAGCACGTCGCCGTTGGGCAGCACGTAGAGGAATCGGGGGTGCTGCAAGCCGGTCGCGAAGGCCTTGGCCTGCAAGCCCTGCGCGACGGCCGGGGTCTCGTCCTTTTTCCAGCCGACGATACGGGCGATGTGCATCGGCGGCAGCAGGTATTGCTGGATGTCGGGCAGCGTCGGGTTGGCGCCGGTTTGCGCCTTCGGATCGCCACTGCCGTCATTGCAGCCGGCGAGACACAGCAGCGAGGCACACAACAGCACCCGAACCATTGCGGAGTTCATCGCGCAACTCCTACACCGTGGCGATACACCATGGCCCAGCCGAGCCAGCCGGTGACCGGCAGGATCAATACGGTGATGGCTGAAAGAATGAGCCCGGTCGGCCACACCGAGGTCCAGGCATCGCGCGTATGGATCAACGCATTGACGATCGCCAGGACCAACGCCACCGCGTTGCCCATCAGATGCGGCCAGGCCGGCGGTTGCGCCCGCACCAGACGGTTGCCGAGAAAATCGGTCAGGCCCGCGATCGCCGCCAGTACGCCGAAGATGACGCCGACGACCAGAAGCCAGGCGGAAAAATCCGCCCACATGATCTCGGCACTGACGACATAGGCGATATCGGTCAACAGCGCTCCGATGAAACAAGCGATCGGTATCGGCACCAGCATCGGATGAATCGGATGGCCCGCGATCTGCGCGGTTGAGCGCACACGCAAATTGTCTTGCACGGTTGGCCTCTTGTCAGATCGCCACCCGCCCCGGTAGAAAACACCCGCTTTCCACGAAGGTTCCTGATGGTCGACCACGGCGCCGCTGTGCCTCAACAATGCTGCGGCGTGCGAGCACTTACCAGGAACCCCTTGCCGCTCCGAGCCTTGATCCCGGCATTGAGATGAACCTGCCCTTCAGGAGACCGCGGAGTGGACCAGCCTGGCGACGGCGCCTCCTTCAATCCAGCCTCAAAGCTCGACGGCGTCTCGCGGCGCCAGACGAAACAGATCGAATCCCAGAGCCGGCCTAGCGCAGCGCTGATCCATGAGACAATCCGCGCCGAGGGTGAGCAGGAACTGGAACGGCGATGGTGGGCCATCGTGCTGTCCGGCCTCGCCGCCGGCCTTTCGATGGGATTGTCCCTGATTGTCCAGGGCGAGTTTCACGCGCTGATTTCCGACGAGGCCACCCGACGGCTGGTGGCTCCGCTCGGCTACACGGTCGGTTTCCTGGTCGTGGTGCTGGGACGGCAGCAGCTCTTCACCGAGAACACGCTGACGCCGATGCTGCCGCTGTTGCACAACAGGGATCTCGGCACGCTTGGGAGCGTGATCAAGCTATGGGGCCTGGTCCTCGCCTCCAACATCGCAGGAACCTGGGCCGTTGGATCCGTGCTCGCGCACACCAGCATCTTCGAACCCCGCATCGTGGGCGCCTTCGTCGATCTCAGCCGCCACACCATCGAGGGTACGTTCGCGACGACCCTTGTCCGGGCGATCTTTGCCGGCTGGCTGATCGCCTTGATGGCGTGGCTACTGCCTGCCGTGAAGGGATCGCGCCCGCACCTCGTCGTCGTGATGACCTATGTGGTCGCGCTCGGCCAGTTCGCGCACATCATCGCGGGCTCGGTCGAGTGCGCCTTCCTGGTGCAGAGCGGCCTGGCGTCGCTCTCGCAATATGCCTCGGACTTCTTCGTACCGACACTCCTCGGCAATATTCTGGGCGGAACGACCCTCGTGGCCCTGCTGAACTACGGACAGGTCGCCCCCGAAATCGACGACCACAGGGAGTAAAGAGCCTGCACAAAAGCTGCCGCCTCGACAGGAACGATGGGCCCGAGCCGAGCTTGCCTCGGCAAATCAACGCGCGCCGACGAGCAGGATCAATCATGAGCACCGATACCAAGAGCCCATTCGACAAGGACCCGGCCGAAGGATCACGCGACATCATCGATCGTGAATTGCAGCGTGCCGAAGATACCGCCAACAACAAGGTCGATCATCTCCCCGGCGTGAAGGTCAGCGGGCAGCCCCAGGGCGGCGCAGTCGATCGTGCCCGGAAGCAGCGCGAGGAGAAGGACAGCAAACAGGAATAGAGCCGCTCTGCCGACCCGAAACGCACCCGGTTATCGCAAGGCCGCCCGCTCCAAGCTCCAGCCGTCACCGGGACCGACTTGACGGTCAAAGTCGGTCAATCAAGATGCATCAATTGTGAGCGGCCCGAGACATAGGTGACAAAACGTACCGGACACATGGATTACACTTTCCGCTTTTGTTCTGCGGGAGGTGTGGATGCCGTGGAAAGCGAGTTCGGTCATGGAAGAACGCCTTCGCTTTGTGGCCAGGCTTCTGGATGGGGAAGCCATGACGGATGTGTGCCGGGAGTTCGGCGTATCCCGCAAGACCGGCTATAAGATTTTCGATCGCTACAAAGAGCAGGGGCTGGCCGCCCTGAGCGATCGGTCCAGACGGCCGGTACGCTATGCCAATCAGCTCCCGGAGCAAATCGAGGGTCTGATTGTCCGCCTCAAAGCCGAGAAACCGCACTGGGGCGCGCGCAAGATCCGCGAACTGCTGGTCCGGCGGCTCGATGGCGATGTCAGGATTCCGGCCAAAAGCACCATCCATGCGGTGCTCGATCGCCATGGCCTGGTCAAGCGTGGCGGCGGGCCGCGCCACCGCGCGCGCGGCACGCCGCTGTCCACGGGTACCGGACCCAATGATTTGTGGTGCACCGACTTCAAGGGCGAGTTCAAGCTCGGCAATGGCCGCTACTGCTATCCGCTCACCGTTACCGATCATGCCTCGCGCTTCCTGTTGTTGTGCGAAGCGCTCGATTCAACGCGTGAAGACCCTGTAATTACTGCCTTCGAGCGTTTGTTCCTCGAGCGCGGCCTGCCGCTCGCCATTCGCTCCGACAACGGCGTGCCCTTCGCCAGTCCCAACGCCTTGTTCAACCTCTCCAAGCTCTCGGTGTGGTGGCTCCGACTTGGTATTGCAATCGAACGCATCAAGCCGGGCCACCCGCAACAGAACGGACGTCATGAGCGCATGCACCTCACCCTCAAAAAGGAAACCACCCGGCCGCCGGGCGGCAATAGCTTGCAGCAGCAGGAACGCTTCGATGCCTTCGTCCGCGAGTTCAACTCCGAACGCCCGCACGAGGCCCTCGACATGAAACGTCCTGCCGAGCTCTACGTCGCCTCAGCACGTTCCTATGCCGGCCTGCCGGAGCTGACCTATCCGTTCCACGATCGCGAGGTCCTTGTAACCGCGTGCGGCCGCCTTTGCCTGCACCGCAAGCGGATCAACATCTCAACCGTGCTGGCGGGCCAGAAGCTCGGCATCAAGGAGGTCGACGAGGGCATTTGGCTCGTCAGCTTCATGCACTATGATCTGGGATACTTCGACCTGGAGCAGAAAACCCTGCAACCTCTCGACAACCCGTTCGGCACGAGGCTGTCACCCATGTCTTAGGTACGTTCCGTTACCCATGTCTTCGGGCCGGACATTGTTGGGATGGAGCGGGTGAAGGGAATCGAACCCTCGTATTCAGCTTGGAAGTCTCGAAATACTGTAGTGTCTTCAAAGGCTATTCTGACATTTTCGGCGTTTTTTGACCCATTGAGATCACTACGGCGGGTCAACCCGGAGCTCCCTCGCCGACGCCGGCTAAAGGTTATGATGAGCCGATTCACTCAAGGCCCGCCAAACGGCTTCGGTCGCTCTAGCGGGACGAAAGCGCTCAAATGGGCTGGGTAGGTCGACGCGCCGCCGCCGATGGTCGTGCCCGTGCTGATGCTCAAGTAGACGTCCTTCACTCCTCTGGGCGTTTCCAGCAGGATCCAGTTCTTGCTCAAGTCCCCTATCCCGATAGTCGTAAAGCGCATTGACTTGCCGAACTGCGAACAGGAGATGGGCTTTTCGGTCGTAAACGAATTCCAGGGGCCATGCAGAGTACCCGATCTGCCGCCGGTCTTCGGAAGGGTCAAGCCGAAGCCTAGGCCGACCGCGGCATAGACGTAGGTGCACTTCAAATTGTTTTCCGTGTCCCATATGGAGAACAACGCGCTGGCAAACGCAATCCCGGCTCCGGCCCTGCCCTTCACGATGCGCTTGATGGCCGCTCTCGCTGCAAACGAGATCGAACCGTCGACCTCAAGCAGCATGGCTATCTTGAAATTTCGACTGACCTTTGGCTTCGGCGGAACGGGTCGCGGCAAGTCTGGCTTTATGATCGGTTCGAAATAGACCTTAGGCAGAACCCAAAGGACCACTGATCTATCGTTGTCTTCGTCCAGCCTGTGATTTGCCGTCTGCGTATTGCCGATGGCGTGCGTCTGCATTTGCTCCGGGCGGATGCCCATCTCTGACAGAGACCGCGCGACCGTAATGACGCGGTTGGCTGATGTCGTCATATTCCAATCAGCCGTACCGATCCGGCTCGCGGATCCCGTCATCCAGATCTGACCAGCGTCGTGCTCCACCAGGGGAACCACCTTGTTCTTGAGAAATTCGAAGTGCTCTGTCTTCAAGCCCCGAAACTGGTAGCCGGCAAAGTCATCGAAATCGAAATTCCAAAGCCGCGCGTGCAAAACCCCCACTCCCGAAAAATCCAGATCGACGTCAACCTTGCCCGGACCGGTTTTGTGGAACATTCTCTTCGACCTGCAATCGACAAATAGGAACTCGTCGGTGATCGTCCGGACGGCCGCAGGACCACCTTGTTTTAGTGCAGGCAGGAAAAGAGAAGTTCAAATCGACAGCTGCAACGAAGGTTGTGATCTTGCTCCCATTTCGATCTGGCACCGAAGGAGTATGCCCTTGTGCAATACGCGACATCACTGTCGCGATCGGAGCAGCTACGATATAAGAGAGTCGCGATAGGACGGGCCCTGGAATTCGTACAGCACGACGACTTTGCGCGATCGCCCTAGACTTGGAGGGCCGCTACCCAACCACGTTAAATCGGCAGTGCATCTGGATAGTACGTTTGCCGGCTTGTTCTGCGTCTGCCTGATCGCCCATCAAAAATAGAGCGAAACGGTAAGCGTCGTCTAGCGCAGCTGCAATATCCCGGAAGCACTTGATATGGTCGTTGGTGATCTCATCGTTGGGGTCATCTGCATATTAATCGCGGATGGCTTTTCCCAAAGCGGGAGAAGTGGCTACCAGCGTGATCGCAATCATGGACTCTTGCGCCCAACGCCTGGATTGGAGCGACGAGGATCTCGCGAATAGGAACCTGGCGAAGGCGCGCAATGTGCAGAACGACGGAGCTGACAAATTCTGCGGCCGGCCACGGACTTATCCACCAAATCGCTTGACCAGCTTTGAACCCTTGGCTGCATCAATCTGCTGGCCCGTCAGGTCAGAACCGACGCTCAATCCTATCGTCATGAGGTTCTTGACACGCCGCGCCGCCTGCTTCTCATTGGAATAGTCGATCTCGACGTGATCGAGGCTCAGTAGATGGCCGAGCTCGTGAGCCCAGGCGCGTCCATTGGCGTGGTCATTGCCATACCATTGGACGAAGCTTGCCGGCTCCGGTTGGCTATTGGGGTATGAGCTTCCACCGGCGGCCAGATTTTCAATCGAATTGACGAGGTAGATGTGGACGGCATTGTCCGGATCGTGCCGAGAGGCAAGAACACCCAGCAATCGCTGGTCATTGCTGCGCGCGCTCTTTGCCATGTCGAGCGGCTTCTCCATCAAGCAATCGCTGATCACGAACGCGATCTTGGCCTTTGACCAGATCGTATTGACCACGTCGAGCGCCTTCTTGGCTGTCTCGCTGCTCCATTGCCCGGGCTCAACGCTCCCCCTATCGGCAAATGGCGTGATGTAAATCCTCAACGGAATGGGCATCAACTTCTCCAAAGTTCGGAATTGCGATTGTATCTCCGTACGCTATCGTTCGAAATAGAGCGGCTTATATTCAGGGCTTTCTGATTAAGTCGGCTGGCGACTTGCGCACTGACGACTTCCGGCAGCGGCCACCGACGCGATCGACTGGTCGACCAAGGCCCGCCTTCGCGACTCGGAGACTGGTTCCCTCATTGCGAAGGAGCAGTTGCCGGGGCGAGCGTCCGGCAGGAACCTGAAGATCGAGCACCGGGGACCATGGAAAGCCGAACTGACGGGCTCCTGACCTCCGCGCAAGCTGTAACCGAGAGATTGACCCGCAAGCCGGCGTCCTGGACTTCACGTCCCCTCGATCTGCCGACCGCGGAATCTTCGTTTGAACTAAGCCAGAGGCTCTGCTGCACTGCCGCGAACACGCCTTAAGTGCAATAATCCTATAATTTCAAAAGCTTAATTCGCCAGCGCGAGACATCGATACTGGCGGGTGCCCATCATCCTCATGAAACGGCACACAGCGCCGGCCCGCGATTTCTTCCGTGCCGTTTGAACGCGAGCGCAGTGCCAGACAACACATAGGAATGGATCGGGCTCGAAACTGGTACTGTACGGAGATAGGCCAGCGGCCAGTGGCGTGTGAATTCAGTAATCATGCCTTACGCGGCCATCTTCGCGACGTTATCATTCGATGAGCATAGGTTGGGTGTTCGCCATGAGGTTATACAGGCACCTTCGAGTTTTGCTTCTTCTTGCCGCTTCGCTGTTACTGGCAGCCCAGCCAGCCTGGGCGACAAAGCGCGTGGCTTTGGTGGTTGGCAATGCCAACTATCAGAATGCCCCTCTGCTCCCAAACCCGGCCAACGACGCTGCCGCCATCACTGAAACCTTGAAGGGCGCAGGTTTCGATGTGGTTGACTCAAGGCTCAACCTCGCCGCGACCGATATGCGGCGGGCCCTGAGAGAATTCGCCGATCAGGCGCGCAATGCGGACATAGCCCTGGTGTACTATGCTGGCCACGGCATCGAGATCGACGGGACAAACTATCTGATCCCGACCGACGCCAGACTCGAACGTGACACTGATATTTATGACGAAGCATTCTCACTCGACCGCGTCCTGCTGGCAATCGAGCCTGCGAGACAGTTGCGCGTGGTGATCGTCGACGCGTGCCGCAACAATCCGTTTGCCGATTCGATGAAGCGTACAGTTGCCTCTCGATCAATCAGCCGCGGGCTGGCCAGGGTCGAACCCGCCGTCTCCAACACGCTGATCGCGTTTGCCGCGAAAGCCGGACTAACCGCCCTCGATGGCAACAGCAAGAATAGTCCGTATGCGACGGCTCTCGTAAAGTACATCGCAAAGCCGGGGCTCGACTTGCGTAGGGCCTTCGGCTTCGTCCGCGATGATGTCTTGCAAGCCACCGGCAACCGACAGGAGCCCTATGTCTACGGCTCGCTGGGCGGCGAAGACGTTGCACTTGTTCCCGCTGCCAAGGCTGATGAGCCGGTGCAAGCAGCCAACCCCCAGGCAGAAATTCGTCGTGATTACGAATTGGCCTTGCAACTACGCAACAAGCCCGCTCTGGACGCGTTCCTGAACCAGCATCCGGACGGATACTACGCAAATCTTGCCAAGCTGCAGCTTAATCAGCTCGATGCTGAGGACGCACGCGTCGCGGCAACAGCGAAGGCGCAGCAGGCGGAACAGCAGAAAACTCGGCTGATGTCGCAGGGCGCCCAGCGTGCCGACCAAGAGAAGGCGGCCGCGGATCTGAAGGCTGCGGAAGACGCCCGAATTGCCGCCGAGAAGGCGAAGCAGGCCGCGCAGGAGCAGGCCACCGAGGCAGAACGGAAACGAATTGCGTCCGAATCTACAATCGTTGCGGCTCTCTCCGGGAATAAGCCGGCTGTTGGGAGTGCCTTCGCGGACAATCCTACAGTCGCTGCGCTGGCTGACGACAATACGCCGCCAAAGCTTGCCGCACTCAGCGCCGAGCCGCGCCAGACCGATATCGCAAAAGCCGATATCACCAAATCCGTACAAAGCGAATTGAACCGCGTCGGCTGCTTCACCGGTAGCGTAGATGGCCGATGGAATGCGGCCTCCCAGCGCTCCTTGGCTCTCTTCAACCAGCACGCCGGAACCAAATTTGACGCCAAGCTCGCAAGTCTCGACGCACTTGACGCAATCAAGCTCAAGCCGTCCCGGGTCTGTCCCCTGATCTGTGATCATGGCTACAAGGCTGACGGCGACCACTGCAGCAGAATCTCCTGTGCAAGGGGCTCGTTCCTCAACGACGACAATGAATGCGAGAAACAGCGCGCCAGGCCCGTCAATGCCGCCAAGAGCAATGACAGTCAGCGGCAGGATCGGCCATTGCGTCAGCGGGCGCAGGCGAGCGCAGGCGGCTATGGCGCTGCGGTGGGCCATGCGACGGCCAGTCCTCAGATCATATGCAACGCCAGCAGCTGCCGTCCGGTCCAGCGCGGCTGCCATCTCGAATATCGCGGCGGTGGCGGGCCAGGCAACGAGGCCAATGTCGAGGTATGCCACTAGCCTCACCGCTCCTACACAACTGCGCGCTGGCACGGCGCCGAGTTGTCACGGCGCGTCGGAGCCATCAGGCCCGGTGGATTTGGGATCGCAAGCATGGCAAGTGGCCGAGCTAACGTCAGAGTCCCAAGCCTGATGTGGCCGAATCGGAGCGACCTGCGTGGTTGCGTGTGAGCTTGAGCAAAAGGACGCCAACGCCTTTCCTGGGGTGACGCTCTTCACGAAGCGGCAGGCGCCCGGCATGAAACCAACGGCGGTTTATCTTCCGCCAAAGCACCCAACAGCCGCCACCAAGTTCGATGTCGTGATCTGGCTTCACGGCTTCTACGTCAAAAACCATGAATTCCTTTTCCACAACGATCCAGCGCGGCTGCGCGAACAGGTCCGGGATTCCGGCAAGGACGTGGTGCTCATCGCGCCCTTCCTGGGCTACGAATATGCTGTGGGCAACACCTTTGCCGGAAACTACAGCGTGTCCGACCTGGCCACCGCGAACTGGGGTGAACGCTATCTCGAGGAGATCCTTCGAGCTCTGGCCAGGTTCCTGGGTATCTCCTCGACGTCCATTCCTCAGCTCCAAATCGGCAAGCTCATCATCGCATGCCACTCCGGCGGTGGTAACGGCATGCGCAATCTCGTCGGGAGCCTCGGAAAGTATCAGGGGAAGCTGACGGCTTGTTGGGGATTTGATTGCCTTTACGGTGCCAATGCGCGGCCCGACGATGCGACCTTTTGGTACCAGTGGCTATCTGGGCAGAGCGGCCACGCCCTCGAGATCGTGTATGGTCCGTCAACTCTCCCGCAATCGGTGAAGCTGGACCTGATCGGGCGCGGGCTGGCGACGGCCGATGGCAATCAAACCCAGCCTCAGCGCCCTGCCCTCAAGAATCTCAACGTAAGCTTGGGTCATTACGACCTGTTCCCGGCATTTGGACAGATGGTCAGGGTCAACGATCTTGACGCGGCTTTCGTGGATCGCTTCATGATACCGCAGGTCGCGGACCAACCGCGGCATAAGCCTGCGCCGCTGGACGGGGAATTCCTCCAGCACGCGATTTCCAACATTCGCAGTGCTTTTCCCTTTCCAAAGGACATTCATTACATGATCGCCCGCGGTGGCTTCTTCAGCCGACTGAGCAAGCTATAGCCCCAAGCCTCACAGGACTCACTTGATGGAATAGGATTTGACGTCGAACGACCAATTGTTCGTCACAAGCTTTCCGCTGCTGTTGTCCGGCACGCGCAGCTCACTGGTCCAGGCCGATAGATAGCTCAACGCGTCCGCCTGACCTTCCAGCTTGCGAGGCATGTCCGGCAAATCGAGCAATTGCACGCGCAGCTCGCTCAGGATGGCGATCATCACTGCGGACCCGGTCGGCGGTGCGACGACATATTCAAAACCACGCTGCCGCGCCGCCGGAGCAGGGACGACAAATTCGACACCCGGCTTGACGAGATTAATGTCGCGTTCGTTCGACTGCGCCAATAGCTCGGGGGTCGGAAAGATCTGGGACATCCGCCCTTCCGAGTCGACGTCAACCAGAATGAGATATCCAGGCCTCCTGGCGGTGACGCCGAACGAGACCTTGGCGCCGACGTTGACGGTCTGACTCGGCAGGATCTGAAGGGACACACTCGCGGTATTGGTCTGCCTGCGCACCGCTTGTGCGGGCCAAAGCCAAGGTACGTACGTCGTGCCGATATGCAACGCCCCCGTCGGCAACGGTGCTGCGGACGCAGGTCCGCTGCCCGCCTGTAGCAGCAGGAATGCGAACCATGCTCGCTTGCGGCGGATCGACTGCGATGACGGCATGGCGTGCTCCCCTAAGAGTCAGGGAGCACTGAAGAAGCCGATCGAGGCGATTCGCGCGTCCGCGGGCAAGTAACGCTCGAGACTCTTGATCACCTGCCCCGAGGCGCGACGCCGGTTGAACTGCACTAGGGCTGTCTCAAGCTCGACCATGCGTTGCTGCGAAGTCACCGCAACGATCTGTTCCGCACCGAACGGCTCGCCGACCCTGAGCGGTAGGCGCAAACTCGCCGATCTGGCCAACGCCGCATCAGCACCCACCGGATACAACAATTGGATGGTGCCATCGCCGGACACATTGAACAGCAGCACCGCCCTTGATGCCACATCAGACAAGTCAACTTCGATGGTCTGGCCAGCACGTTGTTGGCGATCGTCTGGCCAAATACGCATCACCTGCGGCGACCGTGTCGCAATGCGCTTGAGTTCACGAATTGCCGCAGTCCTATCAATCACCGTCGGCAGGCTGGCAACGTCCATCCCGTAGGCGACCACATCACCCCAAGCGATCACGTCGTGCGACACAGGATCCCATATCAGGTCGGGATTGTCCGTCGGTTGAACAGCCTGCACGGAAACATCTTTTGGCTTCACGCTTACAAAATAGCTAGTCTTGCCGTCCAGCGCCGCCAGCCGGATTGGTGCAACGAGGCGTAGAGGCCCCGGCGCGCCGGCGATCGGAAGTTCCTTGGCCGCCCCCGCAAGGGTCGGAATGGTTGGAGCCTTGGCCGTGACAGCCGACGGTGCGGGCGCCTGTCCATCGACGGGCACCCCGGCTCCGGCCTGACCCGAGGCCGCTCTCGCGGCCGGCCCCTGAATCAGCACGACACCGCGCGTCAATCCGAAGGCGACGTCGGTATCCGGCGTCTGAGCTGGCGATGATACAGTCACGATATTCTGGCGCTGGTCCGAGAGCTGATAGACCACCTGCCGAACGTTGCTGAAAAGCTCCTTAAGCGTCACCTTCCCATCGTGATTGATGTCCGCGCTACCTTCCACCGCACGCGCGACCGCATAGCTGAGAGCCCCGCGTAGGCCATCGATGCCAGGGATGCGGACTTCCGGCGCTTTGGTGTAGCGGTCCACCGCGGCCAGAAACGCCGTGTGGTCAAGGTCAAGTTCAGACTTCGGATCGTTGCTGTCCGACACCGGCTTCAGTTCGTCGACCAGCAACGTGTAGCGCGGGACCTGCCGGAAGCTCATCTCAGCGGCACGCGGATCGATGTCGCGCACCATACCGCCACCGTGGCACGTGTCAGCCACGAAGATCACCCTCGCTCCGCGCAGCTCGAACTGCCGTATGAAATGGTTGAACTCGCTGCCCAGAACCCGCTCAACGGACCCGGTTGGCGTGGTTTCAAAGCCTGGCAGCAGGAACACGTTCTCCATCCCGTCCGGCTCCGCGCCCTTGACGCGCTCCGGCTCCTGGGTGCCATGGCCGGCGATCGACAGAAAGATGAGGTCGTTGTTCTTGGTCCGCTCCACCAGTGCACTGATCTCGCGCAGGACGCCTGCCCTGTCGGCCTGCGCGTTAGTCAGTTCGACGACGTCGCCAACCCCCATGGATTTAAGGCTGGTCACGATGTCCGTAGCGTCAGCGACCGCACCCTTCAATTTGCGCACGTGCTGGTAGTCGTCGATCCCGATCACGAGCGCACGCACCGCCGCCCCATCTGGATTGCTGAGCGACAAATCTCCTGCCGCATGCGCCCGCGGGATTGTCAGTCCGATCAACGCGGCGAGCCCGATGGTGGCGCACAGCCGCCCGATCCCGCAGTCAAGTCCTCTGGGCATCCGCATCGTGATCCACCTCGACATCATGCCTACCCATTTTGTAGCTCTGGCGACACACTGGGTTCAGCGCCTTTTGCCTGCCGTTTTGCGGCCCGCCGGCGGTTGTTCAGTCTGCTCCTGATAGGCGCCCGCTGAAACCGTCGTCTGATCATCCGCGAACGCCCGAAAGCGGACCGGAACATAGCCGCGCGCGAGCAAGCTCGCCAAGGGATAGACGTTGCGACAGACGCGGCCGTTGCAGCCACCGGTCGAGGATTCCATCACCTCGGCCTTGCGATCAGGCGTGAACCGCAGGAACAGCATCACGTGCGAGCCTGGCTTGTTCAGCGCATCGCCGGGCCTCAGGTCCCAAGGATTTGCCACGGGCGCAGCGATCGCGGGGATAGCTGCAGTCGTATAGTGGACGGAGAGCCCCCACGCGGCGCTGACGAATGCCGAACAGTCGACGCCCGCCACATCGGGCCGTGGCGCATTGCGGGTGCACACATTGCCAGCCAGCGTTCCGCTCTCGATCCGCTGCCGGAAGTTCGCGAGCGAACCGTGGCAGCCCCAGCAATACGGTACGCCGCGCACCTCCTGGTTCACTTTTCCCTGCAGATACCACGGCCGACGAACACGGCTGAAGCCGCTGCATTGGCTGTCGGGATCGTTGCCGTAGTTCGCCTGCGTCAGCTTCCACTGGATACCCTCGAACGCAAACGCGGTCTCGATCGCCTGCTGGCGATTGGACGGCCTCACGGCGGCCGAAGCGTCAAATTTGACGCCGGATTGTGGTGCCGGCGCCGTCGTCGTTCGCGACGGCCGCACGTCGATAATCGAGGCATTGGTCAGAGGTCGGAACCCGACGCCAATCACTTCGATACCGTCCGGCTTGGTTCGCAGGAAATAGACATCGCCACTGCCCGACACCGTGACGAACCGTCTGGTCAGCGGCGTATTTTCCAGAGGAAGCTCATAGATTCCCTCGAGACGCCCGTTCGCGGCATAGCGTGCGACGAACGTGGAGGCGTTCTTTCCTGATGGCGGAACGTCCTCGGCCAGCACGTAGAAGCGGTCGCTGTTGTCGATCTCGAGAAACTCCACCGTGCCGAGCTGGTTGCGCACGCGCAGGCCGAGTTGGCCGATGGTTTCGTTGGTGACCATGGTCTGGATCTCGACCCGTACGCTGGCATTGCTCTTGTCCGGAATGATGTCGGCGATCACCGAGCCCTTGCTTCGAGAAGCCACGTATTGCCGGTCAGGCTGCCGGGTCGTCCTGATGATGGCCGCGCGGGTGTTCTGATCGAGCAGGTCCGCCGCGCTGCCGGGTGCCTGCGATCCCATCTGGGCGAAAGCGGAGACGGCGACCTGGTCGTTTGCCCCACGGCTCGAGACCTCCTCAAGCTGGATCACGTCACCGCCGAGTCCGCGCGTGGATTGCCCCGGCGCCGCCTTCAGCGTCCGTACGCCGCCGTCCCAAACCATTATGTCGTCGTCATGGACGACGAGATCGGTCGGCTGGACGTCTTTCGGCATCTTGAGGACGTCGGGATCGGAGTTCGGCTGTTTCGGGTCAAACTGGATGATCCGACCGTTGATCTGATCGAGCAAAAACAGGTTGCCCTGCCCGTCGGCGCTGAGTGCTTGCGGTCCCGCGAGTTCCACGTCCTCGCTGGCCGGGACTATGCCGACCATGGAAGCAGCCGAACCGCCGGTAAAGCTGCGTACGACAGTATCGTCGGCGTGCGCCTTGGTTCCGAAAATGCCCGCGCTAACGATGAAGACCCAGATCCAATGTTTTGGACGAAGCATATTCGCCTCAATGTACCCCGAACCGATCGCCGCGTCGGATCGACTAATCCGAGATGCCGTTGATGCCGCGCGTCAATTAGTGGTGAGCAATCTCAATCGCGTTCAATTTTATCACTGGACGGTGATAGTCCGAAATTTCTTCAGCTTGCGGAGGAAAACCATGGCCCGGAATAGATTTGAGCAAGTGAACGAAGTCCAGCCCGACGCGGTCACGCTGCTCCTGAAACGCGACAGTGACGGTGCCTCCGGAGCGATCGTGCTGCCTGCCGCCGCGAGCCAAGGGCGGCTGACCACCGACCAAGTCAGCGCGCAATTGCCGGCTCAGGATGCTTTTCGCGGCGCGATCCGGCTGGCTAACGACGTCAAGCTCGCGCTCGTGGTGTGCGATCCAGACGGGGTCTGGAAGCCCGAATGGGGCGATCTTTATCAACCGATCGATTGACCCGCATCGGATGGAGCCGGCAAATGCTGCGACGCCGCATACAGACTAGCTTGCCGAACGAACCCTCCGCCCGACTGTCGTTCCTTATACCGGCCCTGATGGTCGCGCTGCTCGTTGCGACAGGCTGGCCGGCACGCGCCAACGACTCGGCTGCGGAATTGTCGATCGGTGGGCTCCAGTTCGTACGCACCAATGACGTGGCCATGGAGAGCGAGAACCTTCGTATCACGCTCGACAGAATCAGCGTTCGCTACCAATTCGCGAACCTCACCGCCAAGCCGGTCACGCTTAATGTTGCCTTTCCGCTGCCCGACATCGACCTGTCGGAGGCTGAGAATGTTGCATTGCCGTCAAGTGATCCGATCAACTTCGTCGAATTCGAGACCAAGGTCGATGGCAACCCGGCGCCGCTGACCGTCGATCAGCGCGCCATGGTTGGCAACAGGGATGTCAGTGCCCTGCTCCGCGAACTCAAGTTGCCGCTGCTGCCGATTGGTGGCCGCGAGATCCGGGTGACCGACCTGCCCGCGGCGACCCGGACCCGGCTTGTGGACGACGGACTTCTGATGCCTGCCGGAATGAGCGACAACGGTCGCCAGCAATATGCGCCGGGGTGGACCGTCAAGACCTCGGCTGTGCGCCAGCAGTTGTTTCCGCCCGTGCGCAGCGTCACGGTCGAACACCAGTACCGGCCGAGCGTCGGCTCCAGTCCTGACACCATTCTGCGCTCGAGCCTGCGCCGCAGCAGCGCACTCGGTCAGGAAGTTGCGCGTTACCGGAAAGAATACTGCATCCAGGATACGTTCCTTGCCGAGCTCGACAAGCGCACGGGCAATAACCAGACCAACGGCGCAAATCTCCAGGAGCGGCGCATATCGTACGTGCTCAAGACCGGCGCGAATTGGGCTGGGCCGATCCGGTCATTCAAGCTGACTATCGACCCAGGCGGCAGCGACCGCTTGGTGAGCTTCTGTCCTGGGCGGCTAAAGGCATCGTCCGCTACTGGAAACACGCTTGAATATACGGCAAGCGACTTCAAGCCGGATGCCGACCTGAAAATCCTGGTGATCGGAACATTCTGAGCGTGCCGGTCAATTGGTGAGCAGCACGTAGCGCACGGCCGCGATGACAGTCATCTTATTGCGCTGAGCCTCGCTTAGCGCCTGCAGGAAGAACGTGTCGGCGGCGATCGGTCGCGGCTGGCGCAACGAGTCGAGAACCTGCGGGACCGCCACGACCAATAGCAGTTGCGGACCGCTCGCGCGCGCTGTCGGGAGCGTAAACGAAAGTGAGTCGATGCCCGGCTTCAGAAGATAAGACAGGCTCTGAACTTCGCCGCGATCAGATACCATCAGGAGCTCCACCACGCGGTTGGCAAAGTTCTCGATGGTCCCATTGAGGGTTTCACCGCCCTTCAGCTCTGTCGCTGACAAGGTGATGCGTGGCATTCGCGCCTGATCGCTCCCGACCTGACTCAAGAACTTGACGGCTGGGCATTGCGCCTGGGTCACTTGCCTGACGCCGATCGAAGCCTCGAAACCCTGCTCACGCCGAAACGCTTTGTCGAACGTGTCGAATGGGACGGTCGAGGCACCGAACCCTTCGATGACAGCGGCATTTGGGCTCACGGCAATCGGCAACACGAAGAAGCAGTCACCGCCGGAATATTGGGCCACGTATTTGCGGATGCGCTCGGCGCGCCCTGGCCCATCGAGTGCCGGAGACTGCGTCGCCGTCGGCTGTGCGGGCAACTTCTCCGGCTCTTGGCGTCCGGGCTGTGGTCCGGCGGGCTCGACCTTCGGCGGCGCCATTGCTCCGGCGAGTTTCGGGGGTGGCGACAAGACCGCGGTGCCTGGCGCTGACCAAACCAGCTTGTAGAAGGCATATCCACCACCGCCGACCAGCAGCAACAATGCCGCGGCGCCCGCCCCCAGCCAGAGGCGGCGCGGACTCCGCGCGATCTCCGGCATCCTGTCCTGCGGCGCCGGCGACGCGCTTTCCGGCCGCCGCAGCGGATCGAAGCCATATAACGGCGCGGCCGGCGTCTGGGCGGAACCGGTTGGCGTCCAGCTGGCGACCTCCCCCATAGTGGGGCGCAATGCCGGATCAGGCTGCAGCATCCGCTCCAGCAAAGGTCGGATGCGCATATCCACACCACCGAGATCGGGCACACGCCGGCGCTTCTCCACCAGTTGAAATTGGCTGCCGCCCATGTCGAGTTTCTGTCCGGTCAGCGCATGGAACAGCACAAGACCGAGGCTGTAGACATCGGATTTCGCAGTCACGTCATTGCCGTACAACCCTACTTGCTCCGGCGATGCGTAGTTGTCCTTGCCGGCGAAGCCCGAGCCGATGATGGTTTTGTCGCCCATTTGGGTCGACCGAGCGATGCCGAAGTCGATGATCTTGGCCCGACTGACGTCGTCGAGCGGAATGATGATGTTGTCCGGAGACACGTCGCGATGGATGATGCCGTGCTCATGTGCGGCCTCCAGTCCCAATGCGACACGCTGCCTCAGCCTGATCAGCGCCTCGAAGGTCAACGGCCCATCATCGAGCATGTTCGAGAGCGAGCGGCCATTCACGAACTCCATCGCGAGATAAGGTCGCTGCAGCACCGGCTCGACGGTAAACAGGAAGTAGCGAACGATCGCGTCGTGCGGAAGATTGTGGAGTGCCGCGGCCTCTCGACGGAACAGCGCGAGCGCGGCCTCGTTATCAACCACGTCGGGCAGTAGCATTTTCACCGCAATAGGCGATCCAGTCTGGATCTCACGGCATTTGTAGACCTCACCCATGCCGCCCGCGCCGATCACCGCTTCGACCTCGTAAATGCCATTGAGACGGGTGCCGGGCGGCACGCCGTGATAGGACGATCGGAACGGATCGCTCGGACTCATGGTTGCGGCTCCCGATTGAGCGGAGATCTTGTCGTCCCCTGAGATCGTGGCGTCAGTAGTCGCACGATCACAATCGTCAAATTGTCAAGCCCGCCACGATCAAGAGCCAGCGCGAGCATGTCATCGCAAGCCGCCTGGGCGCGTCGCGTAGCCGCGTGCTGCAGGATCTCGTCGTCCTGCACGTGCCTGGTCAGGCCATCGCTGCAGATCACGAAGATATCTTCTGGCTCCGCCGGGCCTGTCACCACCTCGAATTCCGGATCATCGGCGACACCGACGGCACGCGTAATGGCATTGCTCGGCCAATCATTCACGTCTTCGCGCGACAGCGCACCTTTTGCGATCAGCTCCTCCAGTTCGCTGTGATCATGCGAGACCTGGCGAATTGCGCCGCGACTAATAAGGTAGACCCGGCTGTCACCCGCCCATATGCAGGCATAGTAGTTATCGCGAACGAGCAGAACCGCCGCTGTGGTCCCGACGGTGGCACCCTGTCGTTCATGACTAAGCGCCAGTATCTGCTGGTTTGCGCTGAAAAGCCGCTCCTCGCATTCCGCCAGCAGGTCTGCGGCTGATTCTGGTGTGGCGATAGCGTCGAGCGACTGCACTACGATGCGACTGGCGAGATCACCGGCCTCGTGCCCCCCCATGCCGTCGGCGACCGCCCACAGACCAACGTCGGTTCGTACCAAACATGAATCCTCGTTCCGCTCCCGCACGCGTCCGGCATGGGTGACGCTGCCAACATCGAACAAGGACGGAATATGCACCATCGCGCGTCATCCATTCCCGGATGCCGCGGGTCCGAGATCACCGGTCAGCAGCGTGACGTAGTGAAACGGATCTGGCAATCCGCGACAACTCAGCGCCATTGGCGGGAAGCCTTCCCCTCCGGCGGTCCACCAGAAGCTAGCCGCGGCGTAGACCTGTGGGTTGGCAGCGCAAAGTGCTGCAAACGACGCCGCGAACGCTTCGACCGCCGAAGCCCTCCCCATTGCCGCAGTACCAAGCGACGTGACCGGCGGATCGCCGGTGATGGTCTCCTGCAGTCGTGGCACCGAAAGCCGATCCAATGCATCGGAGATCTGCTCGAAGGTTGCGGCCCGATCCAGGGTCGAAAGCAGAAACGCCTCCACTTGCCCGAACCATTCGTCCTGCGGATCAATGCTCGGCGGCGGCAGCGAGACGGCCTCGCCGGTCACCGCATGCAGGGTCAAGGGATAGTATCGCCCCACCCCATCGAGCGAGGGCATGATCGCACCCGCCACTGTCGTGCCGCAGATCGCGGCGCCGAGCCAAAACCGCCAGACCGGCGCGGTCAGAAAGGCCTGTTGCCATCCTGGGCCAAGCTGGTGGCGACTTGCTGACAGCGCAGCCTGTACCCACGGCTCCCAGGCTTCCAGGAAGCTGCGCGGGGTCGCGATCGCGATGAAATCGCGCTTCGCACCGATTTTGCCGAATATCCCGCAACGCATGGTCATATCCCGGTCGGGCAACGAAACTCGCGCAGCACTGACAGGTTCAGCGGGTTGCGCAACGATCCGGTCGAAATTTGATAGTTGAGCTCGCGCCCGGCGACGATGAAACTCGCGCTGGCGGTTTCCGCTTTCACCACTAACGAGCCCGCCTCCAACATCCGAAACAACGACCAGGGACCAATGCGCTCAAGCACGGATGGCGGGCCGGTATCGTTACTGACTGAAATTGCCGTTCGCGGCGCTGGGCCCGGCCATAGGATAGTAGTCGGCGAGTTGGTCTGCGGCTGTGGCGGTGGCGGTGGCGTAGGTTGCGGCCCGCCGAACAAGGACGGAGGGGCCGATCCGGGAATGGTTGGGCTCGCAATTGTGGTGCCACCGATCTCGGTCTTAACTGTCACGCCTGGTCCCGGTGCCCCAGGGGGTCGGATCGCGAATGAAACGGCGGGCATACCGCCGCCCGTCTGGAAGAACGCATCCCGGATATAAGCCGCGTTCTGGAATTGTTTGAGCGTCTCGGGCGAGAACGACCGACCAACGGGGCTCTCCTTTCGCCAAGCCCAGTCCGACCGCGACGTGTCGGCATAAGGTGCCAGGTACTGGGTGAAGAACCTGTCCATAACGCCATTCGGACTGAACAATTTGGCAAAATCCGCGAGCGGAACTTCCTGGCCGCTGCCGCGGATAAACGGGTAGCGGTTAGTCACGGTCTGTTGGCAGACTGGCGTGACCTGATCGCGCAACGTTTGCAGGATTTGTCCGGCGGTTGAAGCCGCGATGCTACCTTCGAACTCCGCGGCTGCTGCTCGCAACATATCGGAGAATGGCGGCGGCATGCGCGAGGCGTTGTTGCGGAGCGCTGCGACCTGGTTCTGGAGCGCAGCTGTGGCTTGTGCGGTCAGTTGGGGATTCTCGATGATCAGCGTCAGGTTCTGCGCGATGTCGTTCAGGTTCGCGACGGTCGAGTCGATTGGCCGGCGGGTGCTCTCGCCTTCGAGCGCTGCGTGGTAAGGCTTGAACTGTGCTTCGATCATCGTGCCAGGCGGTCCATCCTGAGCATTCGTGAAGAGTGCTGGCGCCGATGCGGCAGCTGGCGCCGAAGCGCTCTTCGCCCGTTCCTTGGTCAGCACCGTCTCGTCGCGCACCGACTCCAGAATTTGCCGCATCGGCGAGGTCGGCGCCGAAAGCGCCCGAAGCACCTCATATTTCGGTTTGTCGGCGAGCAGCTTCTTCAGGCGCAGGCTCCCGAGCGCCGTTCGCCAGGTCGTCACGAAATCGTTTGAATAGATGCTGAGCAGATCGCCGGCCAGATTGTCGTACTGCTGGTTGATGGCCGACTGCTGGCCGGCATCCCCCAAAACCCATCGCTCCCGCTTCATCCGCTCAGACAATCCGGACAGCCGGGCGACGAACTTCTGATGGAAGCCGTTATACGTGAAGAACTCAGGTACCCGCACGGCGTCCAAAGGCTGCCCGGTCGTGGTTTCGAACACGACACCCATGTCGGGTCCGCCATGGCGGCTGGCGATCCAGTCGCCGGCGATCGACGCGCGAGCCTCCGATTTCAGAAACTCGTACGCTCGTTGCGACACGCTCAGGCGCGCCAAGGAGTTCTGGGCCTGCTTGATCAACCGGCCGTCGAGTTCGACCAAGGGCGGCTGTTCGGTCTCGAGGTCGAACATTGCCACGAGGTTCTCGTCGAGCAGACGCCGCCCTTCTGCGTTGGTGGCGCCAGGATAGAGATTATCCGCCCAGTCACGTTGCATCCAGGAGCGGATCAACTCGCGATCCGGCGACTGCAGGCCACCGATCATCAGATAGACCTTGAGCGCCTCATAGACGAAGGCAGGCTCGTTTATGCGCGCATTGAGCTGCTCTTCCAGGCGATACAGCAGGCGCGGTCGGAACATGCGTTCAAGCGCGGTGTGATAGGCCGCTTTCGAGGGCGACAGCAGCCGGGCGCGCTGACTGAGCCCGTAGCGAGCCGACAGAGGCACCGATTCGCCGCGCGATCCGTAGCCCGCCGGGGCGTTGCGAAGCCGGTAGAGTAGCGGCAGCACCTTGTCGAGATCATGATCGGCAATCAACGTCTGCTTGATAAGTGCCGCGCCGGCGGTTGCATACTCGCTATCCGCCTGCAGGCTTTGCTCGATCAAATCGGCGTTCCGCTTGTAGCTCACCAGCCAAGCTGCGATCAGCCCGATCGAGACCAGACCGATCAATGACAGGGCTGCGGTCTTCAGGACCAGCGCGCGGCGCACCGCGGCACGGTCAGTCGAGACCCAGTCGGCCTCGCCGATGATGACCTTGGAAATCAGATCGGCAAGGAAGAAGCTCTTGCCCGTGCCCGAATAGGATCCGGAACCGACTTCCTCAGCGCCGAACGTGCGCGCCAGCGACCCGATCAATTGATCGATCGGCGTGCCCTGCTGCGTACCCGAAGTAAAGTAGAATCCGCGCAGGTTCGCGTTCACGTGATAGCGCGTCGGCTCGAAGATCAGGTTGAGGAAATCGTGGATCTGAGGCTTGAGCCGCGCCATCTGTGCCGGAAAACCGAACAATTGCACGCGGTGCTGGGGCGTCGGCTCGTCCTGCAGACGGTCGAGCGTCTCTTCGCTCAGGCGCTCCAGCAGACGGTCGAACTCGAACGGGATCTGCCCAACCAGATTCTGGGTCTTGTCGGCGGTCTGGAACGTGGCACCCCAGACTTGACGGGGGCCGGCCTCCCCGAGATAGGCGAAATACTCGGTGAAGCCGGCAACGAGATCCGCTTTGGTAAATAGCGCGTAGACTGGGAAGCTGACCTTGAGTCTCTGATGCAGCTCGAGCAGGCGCATCCTGATGGCATCGGCATGAAGTGCGAGCTCCTGCTTCGGCAGCGTCAGGATGTCTTCGATACTGATGGCGACAAGAACGCCGTTGATCGGTTGGCGCGACCGGCTTTTCTTCAGGATATCCAGGAACGCCAGCCAGCTGTCCTTGTCGGCCTTGCTGTTGGAGTCCTGGGTGGTGTAGCGGCCGGCGGTATCGATCAGCACCGCCTCCTCTGTAAACCACCAGTCGCAGTAGCGGGTACCGCCGACCCCTGCGATCGCCGCGGGCGTTGCCCCGCGCGCGAGCGGAAATTTGAGCCCGGAATTGACAAGGGCCGTGGTCTTGCCGGCGCCGGGCGGACCGATGATGACGTACCAGGGGAGATCGTAGAGATAGCCCGACTTGTTGCCGCTGGCGGTCTTCAGCGTCGCGAGCGCATCCTTCATGCGCTCCTTGAGCACTGGTTCATCGCTGACGGGCTGGTCTGCACCAGCGATACCATCGGCAATCTCCTTGGCACCCTTGCGCCGCTTGAACAGATTGAGGCCAACGATGCCTGCCCCGGCCGTGGTGAGCAGCAGAATAGCGATCTGCCGGACGATATGGTTCTCCAGCGGCCGCCAATCGCCGAATGCGATGAAGGGACCGGCGAAATAGATCACCGCTCCGAGCGAGCTGAGCCCGACCCCGTAGAGAACGATGCGAAGAATGTCCTTGGCAAGCATCTAACCGTACCCGTCGCAAAACCACCTGATCCGGCGGTGTGTGCCTATTCGCTGCGTTCGATAAAGATCTCGACGCGCCGGTTCTTGGCACGTCCCTCGGGCGTTGTGTTGCTGGCAATCGGCGCATCTGCTCCTTTGCCCTCGACGTCGACGCGCGAACCATCGTTCAAGCCAGGTTTCAGTGCCGCGGCAACCGCCTTGGCGCGCTCGACCGACAACTCGAAATTGGTCGGGAAGCGGACTGTGCGGATCGGCGAACTGTCCGTATGGCCGACGACCCGGATCCGTCCCGGCTCCTTGTCGAGGGTTGCTGCGACGCGGAGAGCGATCGGCTTAAAGCCGTCGAGGATGGTCGCTTGGCCCGACGCAAACAAGGCCAGGTCGCAGACCCTGATCACGATGAAGCTGGGGGTCTGGTCCGCCGTCATGGCGCAGGCGGTGTTCTCCTTCGCGAGCGCATTGCGGATGCGTTGCAACTGGGTAATGCGATCCGGCGGCGGCGGAGGCGGCGGCGGTGGGGGTGGTGCAACGACCTGACGCTTGAGTTCGATCGGACCGGCCGGATGGAGCGCGAGCGCCACCTCAGCAGCATTCTCTGCCCGTCCAGCGAGGAGCGTCCGCAGAACGAAATAGGACCCGGTCAGCAGCGCGGCGACCACGGCTGCCACGAGCCAGACCGGAACACGCAGACGCTGCCGGCGCCCCGCCAGCGCCTGCCCGCGCCAGTTGGGCGACAGGTCGCTCATCGTTTTCGGTCTAACCCGGCGCAGCAATTCATAGAGGTTGCGCTGGATCAGTTGCAGGTTCGCAAGTCCGCCCCCTGACGTCCGGTGGATGCCCTGAAAACCAAGCGCAAGGCAGGCGTGCTGAAGTTCGAGGACCGGATAGTTGACCAGTGGATCAACCTTCAAATGGTCGAGGATCTCAAAGAAACGGACGCCGCCGACACGCTCGCCGAAGAACCGGCTCAGCATCGAATATTGCGTCCAGACGTGACGCTCTTCGGTTGGGATGTGCTGCACGATATCGTCAGCAGTGGCACACAGGATGTATTTTGCTGTGTTGGCCTGGTGCTCGGAAATGCCCGCTGAACGGATGTCCTTCTCAAAGAATTTGATCGCGTCTGCGACCTGCTCCATCAGGCTGGCGAACGACGCTCGCATGAGCGCCACACGCAACCGACCGAGCAGTTGCAGCAACGGGCCCGCAGCGCGCATCACCGGATTGGCATTTGGCGCGACCAGATCGTCAACGCGCAACGGCGGCCCTGGCGGCATCAAGGGTTGCGGCACCTGGCCTTGCGCGGGTGTCGAAATCCATTCCTCGGCTGGATGGCTGGCCGGCGCGGAGGCGTAGTTCGAGCCCTGTGGAACGGGCGAAAAGGATGGTGGTGGGGCCGGCGTGCCGGGAGAGGGTACGGGTGATGGCGAATAGGCTGGGCGTGCTGCGGGCCCCCCACCCGGCGGAGGTTGAGAGATCGGCGCCGGCGGCAACTTCCCGCCGGGGTTGGGACGGATGATCGTCCGTTCGCCCCGCCCGAAAGGATTGACCGGCTTGTCCTTGTCGCTCATGGCCTGTCTTCCAGGATAGCCCAAAGATACAGCTCAAGCTCGGGCCAGTCGCCGGAAAAATGCATTCCGATCGACGCAGCCGTACTGAACTCGGGCCACAGCGGTGACTTGCGGTCGAGATAGAAATAGACGTGATCCGTGATGGCCCGGATATGCGGCGGCGGCGTCGGCAAATGCGCCAACGTGAGGCCCGGCAGGTTTGCGTGCACGATCTCGTTCATCTTTGTGTTCGGCCCGACCTTGAACAGGTGCGGGAAATCGTTCTGGATCTCCACAAGCGGCCGCCGTGCGGCAACTTCCAGCACCAGGGTCGCATTTCGGAATAGCGCTCGATCGCGGATCGGCGATACGAACGCATTCTGTGCGCGCTCGATGATCTCCAGGCGGATCGCCCGCCGACCCAGCCGCGCGCTCAAGAAGTCCTGGATGTCGCTCACCAAGGGTGTGAAGACGTTCTCGAGATCGTCGTGATTGTACGCCGGATAGTTGCGCGCCCGCCGTTCCGCCGTGGAAAACGTCGCAAGTTCACCCGCGAACCTCAGCAATTCCTCGTACAGGCGCTCCGGGTGAACGCTGCCGGAGCGCTGGAAATGAGTCAGCACGGGAATGGTACGGTTCAGCACTTGCAGGACCAGATAGTCGACGCTCTGCAACCCACCACCGGATGACGGATCGACGGCGTAACGCGCCAACTCGTCGAGTTTAGTCTCAACCCAGCCGATGATGCGGTTGAGCCAGCCATCGATGATCGGATGCGCGGCGCAGACCAGCATCGGCGGCACGAACTTGTCGTCGAACAGGATGTTCTTGTCGCGCACCTCCAGAATGCGCGCGATGCCCAGGCCCATGTATCCGGGCTTGCTCGTCTTGCGCAGTTCGAAAGACAGGCGCGGATAAGCGATGTCGATCTCTTCCTCGATGCGGAGCGCCGAGGTCGAGTCGATGAAGGTTTCCGAAGTGCGAACATAACGACTGGCGCTGTCGGTGCGGTCCTCGTCGACCTCGCGGGTGTTTGGCGCCGCGACCGGCATCATCAGCCAGACGATCTGGCCTGCAGCCGTCTCCGGCACCTCGATCGATTCGGGTATTGGGCTGTCCGCAGGGATATCGAACGGCGTACCGTCCGGCATGAGGCCGGACGCACTGCGCACCGCGAATTTGCTCTGTTCGGTAAGATCCCTATCGATCTCTAGCTCGGCAAAGCCCCAAGGGTATGGTGTCGTGTAGCGAACGCGCTTTTCCAGCAAGTGTTCGATGTAGCGGTCGTTCTGCTGCAGATGATGCGGCCGCAGAAACAAACCTTCCGACCAGAAGACCTTGCTGTACCAAGACATTCCTATATCCACTTAGAAATTGTAGGCAACCTCGTGGGTCGCCGAGAGTTTACTTTGAGCCGGGCTTATCACCGCGGTCGTAATAGTTCGAGAAAAGCAACATAAAGGTTTCGATCGGCGCGTTGTTGTCGCGGCCAAGATGCGCTTTCCAGCGCGTCAAGAACTCGTCCCAGAGTTTGCCCTTGTTCGTGCCGAGCCAGGAGCTTGCGCCACGCTGAAGCTCGAGCTCGCGCGCCATCAGCGTCGGATCTATGCCCGCAATCAGCTCATGGACAGCGTGCTGCATCGCCATATAGGTTCTCAACTGATGTGACTTGAGATCACTGAAGCCCTGTGCAAAGGCGCGCTGTGCATCGAGATAGCTGCGTGTCGGCGGCCCAAAGAGAATGCGCATCGCTTCCTCCGAGGTCGGCGAGAATTTCAGCGGATTATTTTCAAGGGCTTGGACGGTGGTCTGGCTGGTGCTACGGGTCAGCTGCTTGGCTTGGGTTCGCGCTTGCAGCAGCGCCATCAGATTGTCCACGGTCATACGCAAGATGATGCCAAGCTGTTCGGCGAGTTCGGCATCGGACTTGCTGGCGAAGAAATTCTCCGGCAATCCCGCAGCGCGCGCCACCAGTCGCGCGAACTCGGTACCACCGACTGGCTTGGCCGCGACAGGTCGCTCGTCTGCTGCTTGCGCCGTCTCGACCTGCGGGTGCGATGGCGATGTTGGCGGCTGGGCAGCGACTGGTTCATCATCGATCCAAACCGACGGCCGGCGTGGAGTCGGGATGGCTTGCGGGCGCTCGACTTGCGGTTTCGGCGCGGTGACCGGACCGGCTGCCCAGTTCATGTCATCGTCCTGCACGGACGGTTGGGACGTAGACGTCGGCGATGACCATCGAAATGGGTCTACACCCGGCGCCGGCACGCTCGCTGCCCAATCAAGGAACCCCGGATTGACGGGCCGCGCCGCCTCGCGTGGCTTCTTCAACAGTTGCGGATCGATCGGCGGCGGAACGTCACGATCGGCCGTCCAAAGCTCTCCGTAATCCGCATGCTGCTGGACCGAGGGTTCGTGCAGTTGCGCCGCTTGATTTGGGATACGCCCGCCAGCCTCATCCTCCAGCGAAACTCCGATGATGTAGTGGCCGATCGTGAGCCGATCGCCGTCGCGCAAGCGGTGCGGCCCCCGCATGCGCTGGTCGGCACCATTGAGAAAGGTGCCGTTGGTCGAGACGTCGTGCAGCCAATAGCCACCGTCGCGAAAGTGCACCTCGCAATGCTTTCCGGAAATAGTCCGCGCCGGATCCGGCAGCGTCCAGTCGAGGTGACGGTCCCGGCCAATATCGACCGAACGCCTGCCGGTGACCGTAAACGTCACAGGTCCGCCGTCCGGAAGATTCGGTTCGTTCTCGATATTAAAGCGAAGCACCATCACATCGTCTCGTTAGCGCGGAGGGCGCGGTTCGCCGCGTGCCAATTGAATACCATCCTCCAGGCACGACGTCATTATCTGGTCCCGGAAGTCACGGGGGAGCCGGCAGAGGCCAATCAGCAGTGCTGTACGCACCGCCCGTGCGGCCTGATCTGGCTTGGCTTCCACGGGCGCAAATTCCGGGGGAACCACGCTTCCGCCGGACCAGCCGGCCGCCAGCGCCAGCCACGTTGCCGGCTGCTCAGGATCGTTGGCATTGCCGACAGCCAGCGCCTTGTTCCGGGACTGCTCGTCCGGTTGCCGGACCCAGGTCTCCACAATATTGAGCGACCTGCTATCGCTGGCATCGAAATGATCGAACATCCGTCGCAGAGAGCGACATCCCCAGCCAATTGCCACACGCCTTGGAAGTAGGTATGCACAATAAGACACGGCCGCGTGCCAATTGCACGCGTCGGCGGCCTCCTGAAGGAAATCCAGCGAAGGCTTGTCAGCGTCGGCTCTGCCGACATCATAGCGCGCCAACGGATAGGCCTGAAACAGATCCTGTACCGTTCCGAATCGAACCTGCCCCATGATCGTCAGCCGACAAGAGTTGGAGTGCCGTGAGCGACCAGCGGACCGCCGGCAGCAAGCGCCATGCCGGCCTGCGCTGTCATGGCGATCGTCGGCGCGTTGATGACGATGCCCGCCGGGGTCAGGATAATCTGGCTGGGACCAACCTGCAGGGTGATATTGGCGTTGGCCGTGAGCGTGATGCTGATGCCCGCATTGACAGACTGGTCCATGGCCAGCGTGATGTGTTGACCGCCCAATTCGATATCGAGTTTGTCATTGCCTTTCTTGAGCGTGGTCTTGCGGGTATCGCCGCCGAATGCAGCTTCGCCGATGGTCCGTGTCTCGGTGTCCCGGACCGTCACGTCATGGTCCTTCTCGGCATGCACCGTGATCTTCTCGGACCCCTTCTTGTCCTCGAAGCTCCACTCGTTGAAGCCGCCGCCACCTTTGGTGGAGTCCGACTTCAAGCCGCCAATCGTCTTTTTCGACGGCAGATCGTAAGGCAGCTTGTATTCGTCGTTGTACACGGTGCCGATCACCAGGGGACGGTCCGGATCCCCTTCCAGGAATTCGACAACGACTTCCTGCCCGACGCGTGGGATAATCTGACCGCCCCAGCGCTTGCCAGACCAAACCTGGGCGACGCGCAACCGGCACGACCGCTTCTTCTTGCGATCCCAGAAAAAGCGGACATAGATTTCGCCGAGCGACTCGACGTCGATTTCCTCGCTCGAATTGTCGTCTTTGGTCACTACCTTGGCAGTCTGGATGCCATTGATCCTTGGCTTCGGCGTCGTCATTGGCGCTCGAAACGGCCGATCGCTCGGCAGAAACTCGTAGCTGCCGAAATAGACGTGTTGCCCGGCGTCGCTCGGACCTCCGGTGCGATAAGATTCGATCGAGAACGAGTGCGTGGCTCGCACCACGAGATATTCCACGTTCTGCGAATCCTTGGAGTGCTTTTCAAGCTTCGTTAACCCACCGGGGAACAGGTTGACGGCGTCGCCGTTGCCGCGGCGCCTTCGGTCCATTGCCTGCTCGGCCTGGAGCTGGATCTTCGCGTAGCGCTCGCCGTCGGATTTTTCCTTGAACTTCCCTGGATAGTCGTAAAACTCCATCTCCGACCGGGTGTAGTGCTCGGAGCCCTTGGCGTCGCTGATCATCTGCGCGTTGGGCTTTTGATAGTTGTAGTCGTTAAGCTCGATCTTGCCGGTTCGAAACCGGCGCTCCGAGACCCATTCGTAGATATGCTGCTCGCCTCGACGATCTGCCCCTGTTAACGGGATATAGGGAATCGTAGCAAGACCGTTGATCGGGCTATGCGACGATTTGGAATCCGCCAACACCAGCGTATGTTTGCCGCCCTCGTGCTTGAAGAAGTAGTAGATGCCGTGCTGTTCCATCAGCCGGCACACGAAATTCATGTCAGTCTCGCGGTACTGAACGCAATATTCGAGCTTCGGACAGGACCCCTCTTCGGTCAGTTTGGATTCATAATCGGTGAAGCCGCGTTCGTTGAATACCTCCTTGATAATGTCGGGCGCTTTCTTGTCCTGAAAGATCCGGCAATCGGTGGTCCGCGACAACAGCCAAAACCAGGGCCTCAGCACGATCCGGTAGCTAAAATAGTCGTTCCTTACCCCGAGCCACTGGGCCTCCGTCAGAATGCCACTGAACTCGCGCTCCTTTTCATGCAGCTTTATGGTCAGCGTGCATTGCTGACCGATGGCTCGGTCGAAGTCGAGGTCGGCATCCTCACTGAGACACTCTATGCGATACTCGAACAGTTCGCTGAGACCTTCCGAGCCCTCGAATCCGGCAAAAACCAGAACGTCTTTGCCAAGAGGCGTCTTGAGTTCGCAGAGGCGGGTATCCTGAGTAAGCTGGCCCATGTGGGCTTAAACTCCCTCCTTCGATCGAATGACCCGCTGCAAAGAGCTGATCAGACGTATGCAAGATCCGCGGAAATCCTGCCCCGCCAATTGGCAGTACCGGCAAGTCCGCCCCGGGGCTGGCCTCCTGACGTTTCACGACAGCCGTCCAAAGAACCACCCTGGCCATCAAGTAGTCGGCTCCAAGAGCTTGCCGGTTCACGAGAAAATGGCATGATCTTCGGGAATGAACCAAGATCAGCAGGCATCTGACCCATAGGTATAGAATCGGATCATGCGCCCCGCGCGATCCCTTAGTCGTCACGGCTCGGCAGCGGGGCCGTGACCGAGCAGATGGACGATCCTCGCATGCTTGATGTCGCCTCCCTGACGCTGCCCATTACCGCTGACGATCCCTGCGGACCGGATCTCGACGCCATCGGAGACGTCCAATATCTGAACTTCTTCGCAGGTGCGGAATCCCTGCTGCCAATGTCGTTCTTCGAGGTCGTCAATGCCAATGGGGAGCGTGGACGCTTCGATCCAAAGGCAGTCGATTTTGCCGGCCAATTTGCCGCTGCACAGCCCCTCCTGGCGCGTACCCGCGATCTGCGCCTAAACCTGCTGCTCGCGAAGTTTTCAATCCTCAACCGCGATCTCGACGGCTTTCTTAACTGCCTGAGGGCGACCAACTTGCTGCTGCGCGAGCAGTGGGAAGCGGTACATCCGAGGGGTGAGAACGGCGACTACGCGCTTCGGGCCGTCACGGTCGAAGCAATCGACGTGTTTCCGACCGTGATCAACCCGCTCCAGTTCCTCCCCCTGATCGAGAACCGCAGACACGGCAACCTCCACTACCGTGCCTATCAAATCGCGCAAGGCGAAATTCCCGCCGGCGATGCCGACGCCGACGGGCTCGATCTCGCGACTATCGAGCGCATCGTCAGCGAGACGGATCTCGATACTCTCAAGGCAATCAGCGCGCGGTGCTCCGCGGTCGCTGCTGAAATCGCAGGTATCAAGGCGACCTGGCGTGAGAAGATGAATTCGGGGCAACCTATCAGCCTCGACAGGCTCTCCGGCTTGGTTGACGGCATGGCTGCATGGCTTGCGGGTCTTGTCGCATTGCGTGATCCGGTGGCGATTGCCGCAACTGCGGAAGATGCCGGTCCCGTCGATACGCAGGTGCCGTTGGACGCAACCACGATGTTTGCTTCATCTGCACAGGCGTCCGCAGCGCTCGGCGCAGCGGCCGCCTATTTTGCCCGAATGGAACCATCCAACCCGGCGCTGTTGCTGGTACGTCAAGCGCAGGAGATGGTCGGCAAATCATTTATTGAAGTGATGCGGATGCTGGTGCCGTCCCACGTGGGGAGCGCTGCCATCAACATCGGGCGGGACAAAGTCTTCGACCTGCCGATCGAACGGATGGCGGAGCTCGCGACCCCGCTCTCATCAACGACGGATGAGAGCGCCCAAGATATTGTTTTTTCGGTGGAAAATAGAGCGCAGGCCTTGGGTCTGCTGACGAAGGTGGCGTCGTTTTTCCGAACCACGGAGCCGTCCAGCCCGATCCCCTTTTTGGTCGATCGCGCGCGCGACCTCGCACAGCGGGATTTCCTCAGCCTTCTGAATGATGTCCTTCCTGAGGGCGCTCTCAAGACAATCGACAAATCGTATTGAACCACCTTTCTCTCGAAGGCACTAACTGGACATAAGAATGTTTTGCCGACCGCAAGTTGAGACGCCTTAGTCAATCTGCGTCGTGCAATTTGGCTTCTGATGCGATTTCGCAGGGAGGGGAACCATGGCTACTGACAGCGGTCAAAAATTCATTCGACGAAACCGCGCACCACGCGTGCACATAACATACGAGGATCCTTACGATGCCGAGCGGCTGATCGAGCTGCCGTTCGTCATGGGCGTCCTCTCCGACCTCTCCGGCAACAACCCCGGCATCGAGAAGTCGAAGGTCGAGGAGCGTAAGTTCCTCGAGTTCGATATGGACAATTTCGACAACCGCATGGCCGCAATCCAGCCCGGCGTGACGGCGCGCGTCGCCAATCGCCTCAGCGATGGTTCCGACGAAAAGATCTCGGTCAACTTGCGCTTCAACAAGATGGCAGACTTCACTCCGGTGGCAGTCGCCCGCCAGGTGCCGGCCACCGCCAAGCTGCTCGAGGCACGCGAACAACTCGCCAACCTGCTGCGCTACATGGACGGCAAGGTGGCCGCCGAGGACCAGCTGAAAAAACTTCTCGCCGATCCTCAACTGATGGCAGCGCTGCGGGAACGCGCGACAAGCCAGTCGAGCGAACCTGGCACCGAGAGCTAAGGAAGGAATGGGGACCATGGCAAAAGAAGCTGTTCACACAGAGAGCCCTACCCAAGTCAAAACCGTCGAAGCTGATGAGTTTGCCAGCCTGCTAAAGCAAAGCTTCAAACCGCGCACTGAACGTGCAGCGACCGAAGTCGAAAACGCCGTATCCACGCTCGTTCAAGAGGCGTTGAAGGACACAAGCGTCATAAAGTCGGACGTCCTCGACACCATCGAGGAGATGATCGCGCGGATCGACCAGAAGCTGACCGCGCAAATGAACGAGATTCTTCATACACCTGAGTTCCAGGCAATCGAAAGTGCGTGGCGCGGTCTCCACTACCTCGTCTTCAATTCCGAGACCGACGCCAACCTGAAAATCCGGGTGATGAACGTCTCAAAGAACGAGCTGTATCGAAATCTGCGGCTTTATCCCGATGCACGCTGGGACCAGAGCCCCCTTTTCAAGCAGATCTATGAGTATGAATTCGGCCAGCTGGGTGGCGAGCCTTTCGGCTGCCTGATCGGCGACTATTATTTCAGTCACCTCCCCACCGATGTGCAACTGCTCCGCGATCTCAGCAAGATCGCCGGCGCCGCACACGCCCCCTTCTTCAGCGGCGCCGAGCCGACGCTGATGGGAATGGACTCTTGGACCGAGCTGTCCAACCCTCGGGACATCGGCAAGGTGTTCGACACGCCGGAATATGCCGCATGGAAGGGACTGCGCGATCAGGACGACTCGCGCTATCTCGGCCTGTGCATGCCGCGCGCGCTCGGCCGCCTCCCCTACGGCGCGAAATCGGAGCCCGTGGAAGAGTTCGCCTTCGAAGAGGAGACGGACGGACACACCGGCGACAAATACGGCTGGATCAACGCCGCCTACGCAATGGCCGTCAACATCAACCGCGCCTTCAAGGAGTTTGGCTGGTGCACGCGCATCCGCGGTGTGCAGTCCGGCGGTGAAGTTATCAACCTGCCGACGCACACGTTCCCGACCGATGACGGCGGCGTCGACCTGAAATGCCCGACCGAGATCGCAATCAGCGATCGCCGTGAGCACGAACTTGCGAAGGCGGGCCTCATCCCGCTGATCCATCGCAAGAACACCGACAAGGCGGCGTTCATCGGCGCTCAGTCGCTCTACAAGCCGAAGAAGTATTTCGGCGAGAAAGGCGTGGATGCCACCGCCTCTGATAACCTGTCGTCACGACTGCCCTACATGTTCGCTGTGTCTCGCTTTGCGCACTATCTGAAGTGCATGGTTCGCGACAAGATCGGATCCATGAAGGAGAAGGATGAGCTGACGGTCTGGCTGCAGACCTGGATCAACGAGTACGTTGATGCCAATCCAGCCCTGTCGTCAGAAGCTCAGAAGGCGCGCAAGCCGCTGGCCGCTGCGAAGGTAGAGGTCATAGCAAACGAGGAGAACCCGGGATATTACAACGCGCGCTTCTTTCTTCGTCCACACTTTCAGTTGGAGGCGATGGACGTCGGCCTCAGTCTGGTTTCGCGCCTTCCCGGCCCCGGCTCCTGACGCCGCAGCATCGCAACCGTAACATGCAGAAATTTGAAAGGACTATGCTATGGCTGTCGACATTTTCCTGAAACTCGATCCGATTAAGGGCGAGTCGCTGGACGACAAGCACAAGGACGAAATCGATATTTTGAGCTGGTCGTTCGGCGAGAGCCAGTCAGGCACTTTCCACAGCGGTTCGGGCGGCGGTGCCGGCAAGGTCAGCATCCAGGACCTGCATTTCACGCACTTCGTCGACAAGGCCACGCCGGAGCTTTTCAAAGTCTGTGCGAACGGCAAGCACATTGATACGGCGATCCTCACGGTGCGCAAGGCGGGTGAAAATCCGCTGGAGTATCTCAAGATCGAGATGAAGCACATTCTGGTCACGAGTGTATCGACGGGCGGATCGCACGGCGAAGATCGCCTCACTGAAAACGTGAGTCTGAATTTCGCCAAGGTCAAGATGACGTACAAGACCCAGACGGAAAAAGGCGGCGCTGGAGCGGCGCCGGTGTTTGGCTGGGACGTTCCCGCCAACAAGGAATGGGCCTGATCGTCGGCTTCTGCTTGGCGTTGGTTGCGATTAGCTGAGCCGGCGCCGCACGGTGCGATTGCGTTGACGTCTCGGCGGGAGCGGTTACGAGCACGACCGCCTGCCGAGGCGACAACCATCCTAGAGACCAGCTGATGCTCCGCGAAAGGGCATAGCGGGCCCGGCATCTTGGGGAAGGTAAATGACCATTACTCCAAAGAGGGATCGTCTCTCTCCCCCGCTAATGCTGGCCTTTCGCTTGGCTCATGAAGCTCGCGATGCGCGCAAGAAGCTCAATTTGCGCGATGAATTCGGTGAACGGGTCATTGCCGGACGGCGTAGCGCCGGCCGCTTTCCGATCTCGGAAACGCTGTTGCGGCGGGAAATCTCTCATGACCTAGAAGCCCTTCTCAATACCATTGCTCTGGAATCGACTTTGGATCTGAGCGACCGGGATTGCGTCCGGAGATCGATCTTGAACTACGGCTTCCCCGATATCGCCCACCGCTCGATCGACGAGGTTACGGACGACGAACTCACCGACGCGTTGCGCGAGACGCTAGCGACCTACGAACCCAGACTCGACCGCAAGACGATTCGGGTTCGTCGCGACGGCTCGGTCGGCCCTGAGCAGCTGAAGCTGCGCTTCATCGTTCACGCCGACCTCAAAGCTGAGCCGCTCAACGTCCCCGTGGAATTTGTCGCCGACGTCGATCTCGACAGCGGCGACATCCAGATCAATCGACTTTAGCATGAATCGCGAATTCCTCGATTTCTACAATCGTGAACTGTCATTGCTGTACGAGCAGGCGGGAGATTTCGCCGAAGAATATCCAGGTATCGCAGAGCGCCTCGGCGGCCTGATCCGAGACCGCTCGGACCCGATGATCACGGGACTGCTGGAAGGCGCTGCCTTTCTTGCCGCCCGCGTTCAACTCAAGCTCAAGCACGAGTTCCCGGAATTCACTGCAAATCTGCTCGAGCAACTGGTACCGAACTATCTTGCGCCGACACCTTCGGCCATGCTGGTGACCGCACGGCCACCCTATGCCGACCCGGCGCTGCGTGACGGCAGGAAGATCGCGCGCGGCGCCTATTTCGACGCGACCTATCGCGAGAGAGAGCGAAGTCTTTCCTGCCGGTTTCGACTTTGCCGCGACATCGTGCTCTGGCCATTTGACGTCACAAGCGCCGAGTATTTCTCGACGGCGGGCGCTCTGCAGGCGCTTGGTATCCCGATCGACAGTGACGTCATCGCGGGGCTGAGGCTATCGTTGACCCATCGTAGTGCGGCCCGGCTCGAGGACGAGCCGCCGGACGCGGAGGCTCGGACCAAGCCGGAAACGTGGTTCGCAGGCTGCCGCGTGAGCGAGCTTCCGATCTACCTGTCCGGTGCGGAATCCGACGCCATCGCGCTTTACGAGCAGTTGATCTCGAATTGCAGGGGGGTCTACTTCCGGCATCTCGACGACTTTGGCGATCCGGTGGTGACTCGTGCCCCCCATGACAGCGTGCAGCAAATTGGTTTCGACGAGAATGAGTCTCTATTTCCTAACGATAACCGGATCTTTCGTGGCTCGGAATTGCTGCGTGAATACTTCATGTTTCCACGCAAGTTCCTCGGCATTACCCTCACCGGACTTCGCGGCGTGATGTCACGGCTGCGCAGCAAATCGATCGATATTGTCTTCGCATTCGATGAACACAGCTCACGATTGGCCGCCTCGGTGCGCCCCGAGACGTTCAGGCTCTATACCGCGCCGGCGATCAATCTGTTCGAGAAGACGAGTGACCGTATTCCGGTCAAGTCGAATACGCACGAGTACCATGTGGTGCCAGATCGCAGCCGCTATCTGGAATACGAACCGCACCAGGTGCTCGAAGTCTACGCACACCTTCCGGCAGAGAAGGATAAGCGCCCCGTGCGCCCGCTATATTCGGCCGCCGTCGACCGGAGCGGCGGGTCGGCCGACAGGCTTTATTTCACTGTGCGCCGCTTGCCGCGGCGCCGCACAGTGGAAGAAAAGACATACGGCGCCTCCTCAGACTACACCGGGACGGACATGTTCCTGTCACTGCTCGAGCCCGGTGAATTGAGCGGCAAAGGCTCTGTCGCCGAACTGAGCGTTCGGGCTCTCTGCTCCAATCGCCATCTCACGGAGCACTTGCCGGTCGGCCAGGGCGGCGCCGATTTTCGTTTGCTGGACGACACATCTCTTGATCTGATGTGCGTCGCTGGTCCGACGCCGCCGCGCGAGCCGGTGGTGGCCCAATTGCGCAGCCGCAGCGAAATCGTCAACAGCGGCGTTGTCAGCTGGCGGCTCATCAACATGCTCAGCCTCAACTATCTTGGGCTCGTCGAGCGCGGTGGCGGCAAGAACGCCGGAGCGCTGCGCGAGATGCTGTCCTTGTTCGCCGACCAATTCGACGACGCCACGGAACGCAAGATCCGCGGCGTGCGCAGCATAGAAAGCCGCCCCATCGTGCGACGCGTGCGTGAGCGCACCGGCAGCGGCGCAGCACGTGGCTTGGAGATTATCGTCACACTCGACGAGAAGGCATTTGAGGGCAGCGGCGTGTTCTTGCTCGGGGCGATCCTGGAACGCTTCTTTGCCGACTATTCCGGCTTCAACACCTTCACCCAGACGGTCATCTCGACGCCGGAGCGCGGCGAGATCATGCGATGGCCGCCGCGCATGGGCACGCGGAGACCGCTATGACCCTGATCGACCAGATGAAGGCCGAGCCCTGGCGTTTCGATTTCTTCCATACGTTACGCCAGTTCGAGCGCGCCAACCCGGATCGACCGCGGATCGGTGACAGTGCCGCGCGCCGCGACGAATATGTCGACCTCGGCCAAGTGCCTTATCTGGAGTTTCCCGCCTCGAATCTCGCGGCCGTGGACGACCAGAGTGGCCGGCTCAGGATACTCGTCAAATTTCTCGGCCTCCTGGGCCCGCAGGGCGCCCTGCCCATTGCCACCACCGACGAAAGCCTCAGCTGGTGGCTGATGCGGGATGACGCTTTCCCGCGCTTTCTCGATCTGTTTAACGGGCGCTTCCTGCAACTCTTCTTTCGTGCCTGGGCCGACGCGCGCCCGATCGCGCAGCACGACCGCCCGGCAGACGATCGCTTCATTGCCTATGTCGGCTCCTTCGCCGGCTTGGGCACCGATGTTTTCGCCGATCGCGATACCGTTCCGGACATGGCGAAGCTCAGCTTCGCTGGACTGGTCGCGCCAAGGGCGAAGTGTGCATCACGGTTGACGCGATTCCTGCAAGGACTGTTCGAGGTCAAAGTCGAGATCGACGAATTCGTCGGCACTTGGCTCTCGTTCGACCCAAGTCACTGCAGCCGGCTCGGCGGAACGCATGCGAGGCTCGGTCAGGACGCCCTTCTGGGCTCGCGCGTGTTCAGCGTCGAGGACAAGATCAGAGTTCGGGTCTTTGTCAGAACATTTGCTCAGTACGAAGAATTCCTGCCGACCGAAACACCCAACCTGTCGGAGCCACTGGCCGACGCCGTTTTCTTCTATGTCGGCGACGAATTGGAATGGGAGGTAGAGCTCGCCATTCCTGCCGGAGAGGTTGTACCGGTCAGGCTCGGACAAAGTGGTCGACTTGGATGGACTTCTTGGGTCTCGCCGAACTGGGCCTCCACAGAAGAATATCGCCGCGATGCACGCTTTCAGCTCGGGGAGCGATTGAGATCCCGCCGGAGCGCCGCAGCCAATGCCACGGCGATTTGAACCTATCCATAGTGCTGATCGCCTAATGCTATGGAATTTGAAGCCAATTCCGCATGATGACAAGCATCCGCGGAGGAGTTGAGCAGGAGGAGCCGCCGTGACCGACATCAGCATTGAAGCTGTAACGGGCAAGCTGAACCGGGCCGGCTATGATGCCTTCATACAGGCCCTGCGCCACGCAAAGAGCGCCGGCAATCGCAACGTCGAGCTTGCGCACTGGCTGTTTCATATTCTGCAGCAGGAGGGCAACGATCTCAGCCTCTCGGTCGATCACTACAAGCTCGACCGCGCGCGCTTATTGTCGGACCTGGCCGGCGTGATCAGCGGCTTTGCTAAGAACGAGACCGACATGCCGGGCGTCGCGAATTCGGTCATCGATCTGCTCGATCGCGGCTGGCACTATGCCACGCTTTTCTTTGGCGAGACCCAGATCCGCACCGGTCATCTGCTCGTTGCCGGCCTGAAATCGAACGATATTCGTCGCGCGCTGAACAACCTCTCGCGGGAATTTGCCAAGGTCAACGTCGACGCACTGGCGGCGGAACGCCGCGCTGTCTGGACCGGCTCCGACGAGGAGAACATGCGGCCGATGGACGGATCGGGCCTGGTTGGCGCCGGCACGGAAGGCGCGGCCCAAGCTGGTCCGAAGGGCACGACGCCGCTCGACCGGTTCTCCCAGGACCTCACTGCCAAGGCTAAATCGGGCGAAATGGATCCGATCCTTGGCCGGGACGAAGAAATCCGCCAACTGATCGACGTGTTGATGCGTCGGCGGCAGAACAATCCAATTCTCACCGGCGAGGCTGGCGTCGGCAAGACCGCAGTTGTCGAAGGCTTTGCGCAGCGCATTGCCGCCGGCGACGTGCCGCCACCGCTGCGCAATGTAAGGCTCTGCGCACTCGACATCGGCCTGATGCAAGCCGGCGCCTCCATGAAGGGCGAGTTCGAGCAGCGCTTGCGGTCGGTGATCGACGAGGTCCAGAGCTCACCTACTCCCATCATCTTGTTCATCGATGAGGCCCACACACTCATCGGCGCCGGCGGCGCCGCCGGTACCGGCGATGCGGCCAATCTCCTGAAACCTCCCCTCGCCCGTGGCACGCTTCGTACGATCGCCGCCACCACATGGGCGGAATATCGCCAGTACATCGAGAAGGATCCCGCGCTCACCCGGCGCTTCCAGCCAATCCAGATCGATGAACCTGATGTGGAGACCTGCTGCATCATGCTTCGCGGACTTCTCGGTCCGATGGAAAAGCACCATGGCGTTCGCATTTCGGATGCTGCGATCGTCGCAGCAGTCAACCTGTCCCACCGATACATTCCTTCACGGCAGTTGCCGGACAAGGCGGTTAGCCTGCTTGATACAGCCTCGGCACGCGTAGCCATCAGCCAGAGCGCGACGCCGGCCTTGATCGAGGATGCACGCGTGGCGATTGCCGCTCGTGAAGCTGAGAGATCTGCGCTCGTCAGCGACGGCGACCTTGGGATAGAGGACAACGAGCGCATTGTCGCGATCGACAACGACATCGCCGCACTGAAAGACAAGCTGACGAACCTCGATGGCGATTGGGCGGTCGAGCAGGAGCTCATCAAGGACATCCGCAGCATTCGTGAAATCCTGTCCAGGCCCAAGGAAGGCGAAGATCCGGCTGCCAGGCGCGCGGAGCTGCGCGGCAAGTTCGACACACTTGAGACCATCAATCCGGAAAAGCGAATGGTCTATGCCCATGTAGACCAGCAGTCGGTGGCGTCCGTTGTCTCTGATTGGACCGGCATCCCGGTCGGCCGGATGATGCGCGACGAGATCGAAACCGTGCTGAAGCTACCGGAGATCCTCAACCGCCGCGTCGTCGGCCAGTCCCATGGGCTGACAATGATCGCCAAGCGAATTGAGACCAGCCGCGCTAAGCTGGACAACCCGTCGAAACCGATCGGCGTATTCATGTTGGCTGGCCCGTCCGGTGTGGGCAAGACCGAAACCGCCCTGGCGCTTGCCGAGACTCTTTATGGCGGCGAGCAAAACATGATTACGATCAACATGTCAGAGTTCCAGGAAGCGCACACCGTCTCGACCTTGAAAGGCGCACCTCCCGGGTATGTCGGCTATGGCGAAGGTGGGCGCCTCACCGAGGCCGTCCGGCGCAAGCCCTATAGCGTCATTCTGCTCGACGAGGTGGAGAAAGCTCATCCCGACGTCCATGAGATTTTCTTTCAGGTATTCGACAAAGGAACCATGGAGGACGGCAACGGGCGACGGATCGACTTCAAGAACACTTTGATCATCCTTACCACCAACGTCGGCACCGATATGATCATGGGCCTATCACGCGATCCAAAGTATCGCGACGAGCCGGAAGAGCTCGCCAGGATGCTAAGGCCGGAGTTGCTCAAGGTGTTCCCAGCGGCGCTGCTCGGACGCATCGTCTCGATACCGTACTTCCCGCTATCGGACGAGATGCTGTCCGGGATCGTGCGTTTGCAACTCGACCGCATCGGAAGGCGCCTTCGCGACAATCATAACGCGACCTTCGGTTATGACGACGCGGTCGTCGAGCACATTGTGTCGCGCTGCAACGACCCCGACTCCGGTGGGCGAATGATTGACAACATCATCACCAACACCCTGCTCCCCGAGCTGTCGCGCGAATTCCTCAGCAAGTCGCTCGCCAAGGAAGAGGTGAAGGAAGCACGTGTCTCGATCGACAACAACAAGTTCGCATATTCGTGGAATTGAGCACGATGAACATTCAAACCGAGCATCGTCACCCAAACATCGGTCCAACGCCATACGACGAGGTCTACTACCCGGGCCATGTTTATGGGCTTACTCATCCCAACCATCTTGCTACCATGGCCGCCGTTTACGGCATGCAGCCGGCGCCGGTCGAGCGTTGCCGGGTGCTGGAGCTTGGCTGCGGCGTCGGCGGCAACCTGTTGCCGATGGCCTTTCAATACCCGAACAGCGAATTCGTCGGTGTCGACCTGAGCGGCGTGACGATCGAGCGCGGTCAGAACAATGTCGCTACATTGGGCCTGGAGAACATCAAGCTTCTCCACTGCGACATCATGAATGTCGATGCAAGCTTCGGACGGTTCGACTACATCATCGCGCACGGCGTGTATTCCTGGGTGCCACCCTCGGTGCGCGAGAAGATGATGATGATCTTCAAACAGAACCTCGCGCCGCAGGGGGTCTGCTACGTCAGTTACAATGCGCACCCGTTCTCACATATGCGCGACATGGTCCGCGACATGATGCGGTATCACACCCGCCGCCTCACCGGCATGAAAGAAAAAGTAGGACAGGCCCGCGCAATCTTGAAGTTCTTGAGCGAGGGATCGAAAGCCAACTCGGTTCACGGCGCGATCATGCGCGATCAGTACAACCGCGTCCTCAAGGCGCCCGACGAGCTGTTGTTTCATGACGATCTCGACGAAGGCGCCGAGGCCTTCCTGCTGCACGAGGTTGTCGAGCTTGCAGGCTCTCATGGCTTGCAATATCTAAGCGACGCCGATTTCTCGCGACGCAATCTGGCGGGCTATTCCGAGGAGGTACGCGCGACGTTGCAACGCTTCCCGGAAACCGAGTTCATGGCACGCGATCAGTATCAGGACTTCATCGACGGTAACGGCTTTCGCCGTACCTTGCTCTGCCACGACAACGTCTCGCTCTCCCGCCAGACCGACCTCGATTTCGTCACCCGGTTCTATTTGCTGAGCACGACGAGCCCGGTTGATCCGGACGCCTGCGTAACGGACGATTCAGCGATGGAATTCGAAAATGAGGACGGTAGCAGGATCACGGTGACCAATTCGCTCTTGAAGGCGGCGCACCTATGCCTCGGCCGCGCTTGGCCTCGCGCGCTGTCATTTGACGAATTGCTCGATGGGGCGCGAGTGCTGCTTGGCGGCGGGCAGGCAGATGATGACCAAAAGGCGTTGACCGAGGCGATGTTTATCCTGGCTTGCAGCGGCGAGGTCTCGTTCCGGCTGTCGCGTCCCTTCTTATTGACGGAAGCGACCGAGCATCCGCAGGCGAGCCTGCTCGCGCGAAAACAAGCGCAAACAGGTCCGCTCGTCACCAATCTCCTCCACCAAACCGTGCAGTTGGAGGACGACCGAACCAGGGATTTCCTGCAATTGCTCGATGGTACGCGGACCATCGACCAGATCACGGCCGAAATGACCGAGAAATTCGGCCCGACCATCCAGGTAGATCAGAAGGATCGTGCCAGGAAGCCCGCCGAGCCGCTGCTGCTATCAACGCGAGAAAGCGTTCAACGCTCGCTTGCGATGGTCGGCAAGCTGGGCTTGCTAATCGCCTGACGCGCTCATGTGCGCCGGGCACCGTGGAAAGAGTGGCGGAAGGAACCAGAAGATCTGCTACCTCCCGAAACAGGCGAGGTGCCCATCACTCAGCCATCGTGGGTGTACTGCTGGCCGAGCAGCCATCCGGTGAGAATACCACCGGGTCCGCTGGTATAGACCGGATGAAGGCCCACGCCGGCACGCAGCATCCGCCATTCACTCTCGCCGACCCAGGGAATGCCAGGATCGCCCTTTTGGTATTGCGACAGTAACGTTTTGGCGACCTCAGCGGCATTGGCGTAAATCGGGCCGTTGGCCCAGCGCGGCCGCGGGAGGCCGGTCATGCGGCAATAGAGCGCCGTGCAGACGTACGCGGACGCCTCTTCGGCATTGGCGTCGAGGCCGGTACGCAACAGATCGTAGGCTGCATGCAGGCTCTCATGGACGATATAGGCTCCGTCCATCCGCCCCGCCGCCGACACGACCTCCAGCGTGTTCGCAGCGACCGCTGTGCCGTCCGCCCTGGTTCTCGCCACATCGTTATATTGTGCGGCAACGCCTGCCGCGAGATCCGTCGGAGCCCTGACGGTGACCCGCCCCAACCGGATCGCGCGGGCGACGTGATGGAACGTTTGCGGCGCAATCGTCACGTGGCTGCCGCGGATCGGAAATCGGAAACGAATGCGTGCTACCGCCGGCCCATTGAGTATATCCAATACCCTGCCTCGCAGTGACATCTGATCGTCCTCGCCGCTTAAAGTACCCCCTGCATAGTGGTCGCCGATTCCAGTTGGCGGGTTCAAACTGCATCGGTGCTGGGGCAATAGGGGTTTGACTCTTGCCGTAATTGGCATGGGGCGTTCGGTAACCTCATAGAACGAGCAGACATTGAACCCGAACCCGTTCGGGCGAGACCAATCTGAGGTGAGGATTGCCACGGAGGGCGCGCCATGACGACGACCGATCCGACGACGACCGACACTTACCGGAAGATCGCGGCGCGATTGACCATGCTGCGACCGCAGATCGATTTGAAGAATTACTTTGCCGGCGCCAACCCGAATGTGCGCCTTTATGACGAGAAGCCCTACATCCGACACCAACTCGAGAAGTATGGTGTCGCTGCCGCGACGACCACGCTCGACGGCGTCACCTTCCTGCCCAAGGACTGGGAAGAGCTGATCAAGAAGCTGCGCATTGCCAAGACGACGGACGGATTCGACGCATTCGCCGAAGGGCAAAGCCCGGAAAAGGCGTCGCATTGGGCTCTCGATCTGTCGATGGCGGCAACGATCGGCAAGGGGTTTCGGGAGATCTGGCGCCCAAAGCTGTCCGACAAGCCACTCTCAACGCGGGATCTCCCGGGCCGGCACGGCTTCGGGCTCGGACGCGACCGCGGACAATGGAGCGATGCCTACAGCTCGCAATTCGGCAAAGACCCGCAGCCCCAGGACATCACCTCGCTGCATTTCGCAGTAGCACCCGACCGGGTGAACGTGCACATCGACGAAACAGGCTTCGTGTTCGAGGGCGTGGACGGTGCCCTTACGGTCGGGCCGAACTTCATGCACCACGCCGGCAATGAGCTGTTCTGGAAGAGCAACTCACATGTGCCGCGTTGGGCGGCCGAACACATCGACTTGATATTGCCGAACAGCGCGAACGACTTTTCGCGCGTGGGCGTTTCGGTCGACATGTACCAGCGCAAAGATCTGCGCGTCACGGTCACCGGCTCCTGCGGAATTTTTGGCGGTTTCGAGTGCTCCGGAACCGTGAGCGTCAGCGGCACGCATGACCTGCTAGGCTCGAGGTCAAAAGGCCGACGCTAAAGCGGGGGTTGCTGGTTCGATTGTCTACGCCTCCAAGCTACGAATGAGGCTCCTCCCTAGCCTACCTGTTCGCGGTCCGAATGAATGGAACCATCGAACCGCCTCAAGGTAACGGCGACCAATGAATATTGGTGGCAAGAGTAGTTCTGCAGGACTCAGCAAGGGAGGTCCTTACATTGCCGAACCAGGAAAGACCCTTGAAGCCTGTCGTCGAAAGCTACGTACCGCCAGCGGGAACGCGACATGCGGTGGCGGCAGGTGAGACCTGGATATCCCTCGCCAAGCGGATCGGCATCGATCCATGGGACCTCATCGAGTTCAATTTTCCGGGCATCAAGCTCGTCAAACAGCGCGATTTCCAACAAGCCACAAGGCAGGTGAACTGGTACCTAGCCGAGTATGTAGGCTGCCGCGCGATATCGCCCGACCGCCAGAATTTTGCGTTTTCTTCCGGTACGACCGGCGGGAAAGGTGGATGGAAAAGCGGCTTCATCTATCTACCGCCAGGTACGCCGCCTCCCCCGCCGATTGCGCCAATTCCACCGGTTGCGCCCACACCAGTGGCCCCGATCCCACCGGCATGTGAAGGAGGCCGACCCGACTTCGCCCGCGTGCTGGACGTCAGCGAACGGGATTTCGCGCGCAACGTCTTTGGCCCGACCCTGCCGCCGTGGGAGACGATCGCGATTACCAACGGCCTGGGAGCAGGCGGAAGACCGTGGACGAACGACGGACCGTTCTTTAGAGGAAGCAATCCCATGGTGCCGAGCATGCGGTATGCCATCAATCTTGGCAATGTCGCGTTCAGTAACCTGGCATCTCCTAGCCCCACCTTCGGCCTCCTGTGCGACAACTTCGGTCGAATTTGCGACCTCTTCGTGCACGAAATGACCCATGTGTGGCAGGCGTTCAACGATTCGAACTGGACGATGGCGCGCTCCTTCTGGGCGCAGACAATCGGTGCCGGCTACGAGTACACGCCCGGCGACTCCCGGGACTCATACAACGTCGAGCAACAGGCACACATCGTTGAAGATTGGCACAAATACAAAATCAGTCTTCCGATGCTTGCCGAGGAACGCTATCCGTACGTCCGGCTCGTGATCCGATCTGGACGCCTCACTTTTCCTCGCGGGCTGGATCTGGCGGCATTGAAAAAGGACCTTCAAGATCTGCGCGCAAGGCACCTGGAGTAGGTCCGCCGCAAGGGAGTGGTCGGGAGCTTACTCAAGTGATGCAACAACACGCCGATAATTCGACGCGGTGCGGTAGCGCATTCTTCCTCTCTCCGAGAGTAGTTTTACGACTTGTCCAGCGTGCTGGTCAGCTTCATAGCGCAAGCACACGGAGAAGAATTGCGCGGCCGCCATGCGACAGGCAATCGACGTCCTGGCAGACTGTTTTCTGCGTCGCTAGCGCGCGGCGCATAGCTCGCGACAACCGCGGTCAGAATAGCCTGGGCTCGACGTACAATTTGCTCGCCCTCGCAGCCGCCGACGAAATCCAGACCGCAAAATCATCGATCGAGGTTCAAATCTACACTAAGCAAACTCGACACCAGCACATTGCCCCGCATGGCGAATTTCCGGTGTGTTGCCGGGCTCAACCGGCGAGCAACGATCCGGATGATTATCCCGGCGCGGTGAACCGGCGCGACACTATTGTGGATTAAGGTTGGGGAAAGCTTTAGCAAGCTTCGCACAGTCCTTGCAGGATTCCGGTGTATACGCGGCGCAAAGCTTCATGATCGTTCCTCGGAGGGGCTTCAACCTGGTCTGCCCTTACGGGCTTTCAACGGGCGTGGGGACGAGTAAGATGCTGTCTCGTGGCCCGGAGGCGGCATGAGCCAGCGCAAGTTCATGGGACTTGTCGGCGGTGCGACAGCATCAGGGCCGGGCATTGCGCTAGCGAGCCAGCGATCAGCCAACGCAGCCGCCGAGCCCGGTTACGAGGATGAGCAAGAATTCCCACTGATCATCGCGAACATCCCCGCAACCCCTCGTCAAAAGGCCTGGGCGGTGGGTGTCGCCGTCTTGCTCATCGTCCTTGCAGCGGTCATCGCGCCGTTCGCCCGGATCCAATTGGGCCAGATTAATGGTTTCGTTCCAGTGTTGCAGACCGCGTTGGCCTTGGCCGAGTTCATCACGGCAGCCCTGCTATTTGCTCAATTTTCGATCCAGCCTAAACGGGCACTTCTCGCACTGGCAAGCGGATACGTTTTCAGCGGATCATTCGCATTCTTGCAAACGCTCGCCTTTCCGAACGGATACGCTTCCGCGGGTGTCATTGGGGATGGACTGAACAGCCCAGCTTGGCTTTACGTGCTATGGCACGCAACGTTCCCCGCGGCGATTTTCGGCTACGGGTTCACGAAGGATCATTCCGCCGGCGGCAGACCAGGCAAACCTGCAACAGCCGCGATCATAATAGTTGTCGGGTGCATCGGCGCCGCCGTGGCAGGACTGACGTGGATCGTGAACGCGAAAGCCGAATGGCTTCCTAATTTCTACGTGAACGACGTCAGGCACCAGACCCCTCTCGGCAATCAGGTCAACCTGATGCTTTTGCTATGGAATCTGACTGCTCTCACCGTTTTGTTTGCACGCATGCGCACCATTCTTGACCTCTGGCTGATGGTGACTTTGCTCGCCTACTTGCCGAACTTTCTGGTAGCAATCATCGGCAGCTCGGTTCGGTTCACCATCGGTTGGTACGCAGCACGCGGTTTCGTTCTCGTCGGCAGTTGCATGTTGCTGACCGTATTGCTCATCGAAACGATGTTTATCTATTCGCGCCTTGCCAGCGTCATTGCCCTGCAACGACGCGAACGAGCGAACCGGCTTCTCAGCATCGACGCGGTCACTGGCGCGATCGCCCACGAGTTAAGATCGCCATTGGGGGCCATCTCGCTCAATGCTGCGACAGGCCTGAGTCACCTGCGAGCTGCCCCCCTTGAACTGGAGGACCTCGAGAACATCCTGTCTGACATCGAAGCGGACAGCAGCCGCGCCGCTGACATCATATCGAACATTCGCGAGATGACAATCAAAACGGCGCAGGGCGGCGCTTCAGCAAACGTCGAGGATGTCGCCGAGCTTGCGCTGAGACTGTTGAGGCACGATCTTCTTGCCAATGGCGTAACAGTAATTACGGAGTTTCAGGGCAACATTCCCCCAGTCGCTCTGGGCGGCACTGAGCTTCAGCAGATTGTCCTGAACCTCTGCAAAAACGCGCTTGACGCAATGAGTTCTGTCCCCGCCGATCAACGACAGCTCCGTATGAAAACCAGCCTTGATGGTGGCGCAACGGTCCATTTGTCCGTAGAAGACTCCGGCACCGGCATCACACCCCGTCACCAAGAGCGCATCTTCGATCCGTTCTTCACGACGAAACAAGGCGGTATGGGGTTGGGGCTGGCCATCTCCTCCAACCTGGTCGGAAGGTGCGGTGGAAAGCTGAGGCTGGTCAAATCGGACGTCAGGGGCTCCGTTTTCGAGCTGGAAATGCCCGTCTCCGCCCCCGCTTCGGTGCAATGACGGTACGGGACCGTCACGACCATTCCGCCTTTCGCGCGCGCTCACTTCAGAGAGATCATGATTGTGCTGAGACTAGCGGCGAATTCCACCTCGGCTTTTGGTCCCTGCAGCACCATCGTGACCCCTTTGTCGTTGCGCAGCTGAGCGCCATTGATGCCGCCGATCAGGGCAGCCCCGCCACCGACCGAGCTGTATGCGCCGGCAAAATCGCTGACCTCTCGAATGCCTGAAGCCCAGCCCTCGAGCCACCCAACGGTAGCGCCGACGGTAAAACCCAAGCTTACCCCGCTGATGCGGAACGGATGATGGCGGCCGCGATAGGTCAGCACGCCGCCCAGCGCCACCGCCCACGAGCAGCCCCGCCTTTACGATCTTGATCCGGACCTGCGCGGATGCCTGTGCAAACGATGGGGTCGTCGGGATAAGGAGTGCGAGCAGCACGAGGCCTGCCAAACGCCAAAGAAGCCCACGCAAGATCTGCGTGCGTCGCTCAGGGTTTTGCACCATCCAGCTTCTTCCAGGTCTGGTCCGGATCGAACGCGCTGATGCGGGAAACGAGGACCTTGGTCCGAGGCCCGAGATCCTTCTGGTAGACAACGCCCGCATGGTTGACCAGGAAGGTCATGACGCCGGAATTGCCGTACTCGGCCGGCCAGGCGACCAGTGCGAAACCTCCGATCATCTTGCCGTTGACGACATAGTTCAGCGCGCCGCCTGGCGTGTTCGATCCCTGCCCCTTCAGGATGCGGAAATAGTAGCCATGATAGGGCGCCGGCCCCTCCTCGGCCTTGTAGCCTTCGGCCGAAGCCTGCGCCGCCAATGCACCGAGCGGGCTCTGGTCGCTGTCGTCGCGCCAGAACAACCCGTCCTTCTTGCCGGCACTGCTGACGATGCGCTGCGCGTACACGCCAGTACCCTCACCGCGATCCTTGTCGGCGTATTCGTTCTCGGCATCGACAAAGGCGAGACTGGTCTGGATCGCGTCGAGTTCATTGCGGCCGATGCGGCGATACAGCACCTCAATGCGGCCTTCGGCGGTATCGAATTCCCAGCCGGTCCTGGTGTTGACGAGCGGAATCGGGAACGGAAAGTCGTCCGGACCCAACATCAGCACTGCCTTCCTGTTACCTTCCGCCTTGATCGCATGCTTCGCATCATACATCGAGGTGAAGCGTTTCCGGATGTCGACGTCGGCGACCTCGTCGCCGGAGGAAACGATGTCCTCGGCAGCGCTGCCGAGGACTTTCAGGATGGCCCGGTCCGGCCCGCTTTTCACGGCGGCAGCGAGCGCCGCTGCCGCATCCTCCGGTGTCGGATAGGACTGCTGCGCAAGGGATGGCGAGCTCAGGAGCCCCACCGCAATAATGGCCGGCAAGATGGCGAGACGAAGCGACTTCAAACCCATCATGGCGTCACCTCGCCAGGAATCCGCGCGCCGCTCTCGAGCCAGTCGCGATAGGTACGGAATTTCAGACCGAGCTTTTCGTAATAGACCCGGAGATAGCCGTCGGCTCCGCGGGTGACGGCTACCGGCTTCACGTCCTCGACTTCTTGCGCAATGACGCCGACATAGGCCTTGTCGCTGCCGATATAGCTGAAGCGGTAATAACCAAGACCGCTTGCGAGATGGCCGAGCAGAACGACGTCATGCTTCAGCGCGATATCGGAACGCCGTCCGCCGCCACCACCACCACGGCCTCCGCCACCCTGGAAGCCTCCGCCGCCGCCTCGGCCGGCGAAGCTCGCACCTCCGCCACCGCCACCGCGCGGTCCCATGCTCGCCATGCTCGCATGACCACGCGCCGATGCTGCGGCCGCCGAGCGGCCCGACGACACGTTCAGCACGCTTCCGCTACCACCGCGGTTCACGGCTTTGGCGCCCCCACCCTTGGCGCCGCCCGCTTTAGGGCCAGCACTCTTTGCGCCGGCATTCTTGGCACCACCGCCCTTGGCCGCGCGATCGCCACCGCCTTTGGCGCGATCGCCTCCCGCCTTGGCGCGATCCCCGGCGCCTTGACGGTCGCCACCTCGCTCGCCAGCGCGATCTGCCGCACGATCCCCAGCGCGATCTGCGCCACCAGGCCGATCCTGTCCCGGCTTCAAGACTTGCTGTCCGTCGCGGCCGCGGAAATCCATGCGGTCGGCGGCGCCGGCCTTCAGATTGCTATTGCCGAAGCGCTGCTGAACGTTGGCGTTGTTGTAGCGTACCCCTTGGCGATGCGACGGATTGTGCTGCCAGCCAGTTCCGATGTTGGTGGTGCGGTGATTGATATAGACGTTGCGGTTACCCCAGTTGCAGCCGCCGCCCCAATAATTGCCCCAGCGACCGATGGCCCAGGCTGTGCCGAACGCGAGACCCGCCGCGACGACGCCTGCGCCGATGTAGGACGGGTAGCCGAAGTAATATGGTGGATACTCGGTGTAGGGCCACGCGCCGTAGACCGTCGCAGGCTCGTAGTACGGCACGTACATCGTATCGGGAACCGCCGGCTCGATCACGACCACCTGCCTGCTTTCCTCGGACTTCACGGTCACCTTCTGCTGCGTGGTGGTCACCAGCTTCTTGTTGTCATAAGCCTTGGTCCGCAGCCGCTGGACCGCATCCATCACATCCGATTGCTGCGCGAGCACGGCGTCGCCCAGCGCCCTGGTCCAGTCGAGCTTGTCGCTCATCATGGCCAACGCTTCGGCGGTTGAGGCCAGCGCCTTGACGCTGTCATCCCAAGGCTGCTTCTCGACTTCAGTCTTCAGGGCATCACCCTTCAGAGTCTTGCGCTCTTTCAGCCAGCGATCGGCCTGAACGACTTCCAAGGGATAGGTGGACGCGGCCAGCACGTTTGCAAGCAGTTCGTCCGGATAGAGCGCAATCGGTGCGACCAGAGCTTCGAGCTGCTCGGGCTTGAGCAACTCAGCAGCCGATAGAGGCTTGCCGGCGGTTTGGACTCCGCTACTTGGGGCCGCCGGAGCGTCTGCGGTTTGGGCTACTGCGGCGACAGGCATCGCCAAGAGCAACGCCATCGCGATCAGAGTGTTCCCGCAACGAAGCATCACGTCCTCCCTTGAGCTCCCGTTGGACCAAGCATCTTGGACGATCAGTGTCTTCTATTGATCAAGATCAAAGAAGATGGAGCTCTCCCGGAGGTCGGAGCTATTCACTCCGCGGCCGGACGTTCGATCCGATCGATGTCCGGCCGCACCGCTTGGCCGCTGCTGCCCAGCCGCGCAGAAAGTAAGATCCGGCGATCGTGGATCAGGCTTTGAAGGCGGTGCGCGGCTACATTCAGGGTGGAGACATCGAGCGCATTCTCGTCTCCTGCAGCGGCCTTGGCGCGCTGGCCCTGGAGCACCCGGTCGATCTCGACCTCGATATCGGACAGTTCGGCCTCCGCCTCCGTCCTGCGTATCCGCGCGCCCAGTGCATACAGTAAGTCCAGGCCCCGTTCGTCCTTAGAAGGATCACGCACCTGAAGGAATTTCCAAGCCGCCGCCAATATAGAGATGAGGCCGCCGAAAATCATGGGCGCGAGGAAGATCGCGTTTCCCCATTCGTCCAGAAAGCTCTGCTGCGTTCCGTTGTAGAATGCCGCGGCGCCAGGATGAACCGGGAGGAAGGCGTCCGAATCCGTGCTCGGTGCGGTCATTTGCGAGAGGATCGGCAATTCGCCGAGCAGGTCCCTGCGCGCCTTAATCAGCGCGTCGGCCAGGCTGCCCGCCACCTCTGCGCTGAGCTGCTTTTGCGCGACCACATAGAACGAAACCCGCAGCGTGGTAAGATCCTCGCTCGGGACAGGCGGCGAACCGCGCAGCGTGCCCTTCGGGACATCGAAGCTTTCATAGGCGCGCTGCTTTTCAGCGATGGCACCAGCCGCCTCGACGGGAAGGAGGACCGGCGCGGTCTTCGGCGTCTGCAGAAAGAGGCCGCGCAAGAGGGCGAGATACTTTTCCGCAAGGGGAACGACGATCAGAATAGCCCGTACCTCCTTGGCATCGAGTGCCCGCCGCGCGTCTGCCGGTTGGAGATTGCGGAATGTCACGTTGGCGCGTCCAAGGCCGTATTCGTCGCTGAGGACGTCGACGACCTTGCGATTCATCTCGCCGCCGATCACGCCGACGCTGGTGCGCTTCAGACCAGCGATTTCGGTAATGGAGGAGCCCGGCGGCGCAACCAGCAGGACAACGGCATGGGCGAGAACCACGATGGCCTGCGCCTGCGATAGGTCGCCCACGTCGCCGCGGACGACAGCAAGCTCGACCTTTTCCGCCGCAAACTGCTCGGCAGCATCAAGCGCGTTGGTGGTTTCCACAAGCTTGAGCCGGACCGGGGCGTTCACCACGGCAAGCCGGCTCGCCAACGCCGATACCAGACGCGTGGCTTCGCCATCCAGCGACCCGACCGCGATGGTCAGCGTCGTCGGGTGAGAGTACCAGCGGTAGCCGAACAGGCCCGCTCCAAGCACGAGCACAACAGCGCTGGCGACAATGAAGGAACGAAGCCAGATCGGCATTTTTGCGGGGACCATGTGGCGCTCATAGTGAATATGCGCTGGGTGGTCGGACTGGCTCATGATGCCAGACCGGCTCAACTGAGGCGCATCGCTGAACCGACGTGCGATTCAAACCAAAGCGAAGCCGGTCAGTGCCCGCTCAGCACCAGCGTCTTGATCGGCAGCAGCAGCGCCTGAATTCGCAAGAGCATGGCGTGCACGAGGCCGACACCGTCGACAACATGCAGAGCGACGGCCCGACCCGTGCCCGTCTCCTTTGCGGATATCTCCTCGTGATTGCTGGTATAGGCATTGACGATGCAGCTGCTGCCCGGCGTCACGCCTTCAAGTCCGCCCTTATAGAGCGGCTCAAGGAAGGCCAGGATCGTGCCGGGCCGGCCGACGTTCTGCGCTTCTATCAGTTGCTCGCCACTTCGGAACTGCCCGGCTGCGATGTAGTCCTGGACACTGGTGACGACCATGGGAATGATCACCCACGGCTTCGAGATGCAGGTTGCTTCCGCCACCATGCCGACCTTCATCACCTGCGCCTCGATCTGACCAAAGCCGGCCTGCAAGGCGCGCCTGCCGGCGCCGTCCGGAACCAGCACGCCGGCCGGGCGCATCAGCTGATTGACGACATCGCCGGTGCGGACCAGGAATTGCTCCACGCGGCCGTCGACACCGGCGCGAACGAAGGTCTTGTCCAGATCGACCTGCGCTTCCGCCAACGCCGCCTGGCCGCTCGCTTTTTCAGCCGGCAACAGCGTTGAAAGCCGCAATGTCGCTGACGTCTTGGACGCGGTGGCCGAGTCCACACCAGCCTGCCGCTGGTTGACCACGACCTGTAATTTCTCGATATCGCGCTGCGGGACGATACCGGGGTTGCGGCGCTGCAACTCCGTCTTGACATCCAGCTCGTCCTTGGCCTGCTGAAGGCTGGCCTTGGCTTCCTGGATCTGCGCTTCGGCTTTGACGACGTCGTTTTCGGCGCTTGTCATCGCAGCGTCGACCTCGGCGATCTTGCGGGTGGCTGTTTCCAACGCAGCCTTCTGCTTCGAACCGTCCAGCCTGAACAGCACGTCTCCCTTCTTCACGGCCTCGCTGTAGCCGACATTGACTTCCGCGACGCGGCCCGAGCCCTCGGGCAGGATCGGCACCGTGCGGAAATAGAGCGTGGCCGAGGTCGTCGACGGATGAAAGTAGAAGATCATCGTGATCAGAGAAATCGTGAGCATCAGGCAGCCGGTGATGCCCCATCGCAATTCGTACCAAATGGAAAAGAACGTGATCTCTTTGCCGAAACGTTTGCCTTGGGCATAGCGGCGGTAGAGGTAGTCCGGCAGGATGGTCAGAAGAGAGCAGAACATGAGCTCAAACATGGCTGTGTTCCTTCCCCTTGACGATCGGCTTCTCGACCGGCGGCAGGATTGGCAGTTCGGGCTCGCGGCCCTCACCGGGCGCCGCGTCAGCGATTCTCTCGACCGAGCCTGCGATGCTCCGCAGCGGCGTGCCGAAATCCGGCAGGTCGATCATTGCGAGCAGAAGGCCGGCCACCCAGAAAATGTGCATGTGCGTAAAGAGCGAGATGATGCCCAGCACGGCCACGATCTCGAACTGCAGCTTCTGCGACTTGTGCGCCATTCGTTCGGGGAGGCTGTGCAGCTTCCAATAGAGCGTACCGACCCAGAGCACGCTGCCGATCAGGAAGATCCCCATCATCACCATCAGCACGTCCGTGCCGCTTCCCGGCGCGAGATAGAACGGCAGATGATGCGGGGCCAACGGATGAATTTGCTCGGTCAATGGTCGCCTCCACAGAAGGGATCAGGGCGTTCTGCGCGCCGGCTCGTTACCGTGGCCGCGCAGGTGAGAAAATTGCTTGATATGAATCAAAGGTCCGGACGGCGCGAGCCATACCTTAGCCCTGACTCCGATCCCACAGCAAGCCAGGAACGCACCAATCATGCCCGGCATCGATGAGCTCATTCCCAACGCACTGCAAATTCGCAAGGAAGCTGCGCTCGAGGAAGCCAGAAAGGCCGAGGAATATGTTCGCCTCGCCGCCGCGGCCGAAGCCGAGAAACGCGACTTGATCGAACGGCTAAGCAAACCGTCCGGAAAATCCGAGGAGGAGAAAATCAAGCTCGCCTCGACCATCATCCAGCGCGCGGTTCGCAACGGCCTGACCGAAGTGCAGGTCTATCGCTTCCCGAATACCCTGTGCACCGACAAGGGCCGCGCGATCAACCAAATGGAGGCGGGCTGGGAGAAAACGCTGACGGGAATTCCAAAAGAGATCTTCGAGCTCTGGTCCGAATACCTCAAGCCGCGCGGCTATCGCATCGGCTATCAGGTCATCGATTTTCCCGGCGGCGTGCCCGGCGACATCGGCGTCATCATTTCCTGGGGCGACTGATCACGTTTCGGCCGAGTTAAGAGAAGGCGGAGCGGCATGGCAAAGGACGAAGCCTCAGAGCGGATGAAGCGCAAGGACTACGAGAAGGAGCTCGAAAAGCTCCAGATCGAGCTTTGCCATCTCCAGGATTATGTAAAGGAAAACAAGCTTCGAGTCATCGTCCTGTTCGAAGGCCGCGACGCGGCCGGCAAGGGCGGCACGATCAAGGCGATCACTGAAAAGGTTAGCCCGCGCGTGTTCCGGGTGGTGGCGCTGCCGGCGCCATCGGATCGCGAAAAGACGCAGCTCTTCTTCCAGCGCTACATGAAGCAGTTTCCGGCGGGCGGCGAGATCGTGATCTTCGACCGGAGCTGGTACAATCGCGCTGGCGTCGAATATGTCATGGGATTCTGCTCGCCCGCCGAGCACGATCGTTTCCTCTCGCTCTGTCCGCAGATGGAAAAGTACGTCATCGACGGCGGCATCATCCTGATCAAGATCTGGCTCGAGGTCGGGATGGACGAGCAGGAGCGCCGCTTCCACGCCCGCATCGACGATCCGGTGCGGCAATGGAAGCTGAGCCCGATGGACCTCGAATCCTTCAAGCGCTGGTATGATTATTCGCGCGCGCGCGACCTGATGCTCAAGAAGACGAGCACGAAGGACGCCCCATGGTACATCATTCGGTCCGACGACAAGCGGCGGGCGCGGCTGAACTGTATCGCGCACATCCTGGAGGCTATCCCGCACAAGCGGATCAAGAAGGACGAGGTGAAGCTGCCGAAGCGCTCCGACAAGGGACGTTACAATGACCAGGCCCCCTTGCGCGGGATGAACTTCGTCGCCGAACGCTATTGACGAAGTGATCGGGCCGCACGGCGCGCGCGGTCCGATCGTTGACGGTCAGATCGATGCTGCCGACGGACTTCGCTGGGTCCGTCAGCAGCGCATTCCCTCCTCAATACGGATACTGGTTGGGGCAGACCCAATTGCCGTACGTGTCCTGATAGCAACCGTTGTTGTAGTTGTTGTTGTAGTATCCGTAGGCGCCCGCGGCGGCCGCACCGACGGCAGCAGCACCGTAAGCCGCGCCTCGATAGCCATATCGCGGATAGCCTCCAGGATAACCGGCGACGGGACGGCCCGGACGGCCCGCAACGGGGTAACGGGGGCGACCCGGACGACCGGCGATCGGATGGCTTGGCCGCGGACCTCCTACGTAATGGCGTCCGCCTCCGCCATGGATCCGCCCGGCGTGAACGGCGCCGCCATGGAAACCTCCGGCGCGCATGCCCCCTCCACCTCCGCGATAGCCACCACCACCGCCACCTCCGCGGCGGGCATAGGCATCATCGGGAATGAGCGTGGCCGTGAGAAGAACGACGGCCGCAACAAGAGCCAGAAGATAACGAAGCATGGCATGTCCTCCCTCGATATGGGTGCCGTGATCCGCTTTCGACGATGCCTCGCGGAACGCGGTTGGCACCCGAACATGGCACTGAGTTGCGGCCGCTTCCCTGACTTACGTGCATGAGAGAAGCAGCCGCCATTCAAGAGCGCCGCGACCGCCGAATCGGCGCGACTGCCGCTCTACCGCTTCAAAGCTATCGTCACGCCCCCCACAGCGGCTGACAGCTCCGCACCGACCTTCGGCCCGCTAAGCTGCAGAATCACGCCGTTGCCGTTTTGCAGCTGAACGGCACCTGCGCCGGCGGCGACGGCACCGCCCGCACCGCCCACAGCATAAGAGCCTTCGATCGACTCCGGCCCCCTCAGGTTAAGAGCGCGGCCGACCAGCTTGGTGGTCGAGGCGCCGATCGTGAAGCCGACGCTCATGCCCGAGACGGTGAAGGGATATTTGTGGCCCCGCAGCAGCAGAACGCCCTCGCCGCCACCGACGCCGACGATGAATCCGCCTTTGGTGAAGACCACGGCGACCTGGCCGGTCTCTGCCTGCGACGGCGTGCCGAAGCCGGCGACGCCTGCCAGCGAGGCGACCAGGGCGGCATAGATAGCAACTTTTCTCATGAGTTTTATTTCCTCTGGTTGTGACGCCGAGCTATTGAGCCAGGATCATTGCGAAGTAGCCGAACACGGTGAGCAGGATGCCCGATACGGCGTAGCCGACTGGGAACCCGATCCAGGGCACGGAGCTCTGGATTTCCACCGCGGCTTCGCGGCACGGACCGGAGTGCGACCGCGCACCGGCAACGCCGCCCATCAACACGGCCGGATTGATCTTGAAGACGTGATACCCGATCGCCCAGACGACGAACGGCGGGATCGTGCAGGCGATGAAGCCGGCGACGAAGATCTTCAACGCGACCGCACCCGTGAGCTGCGCCAACAACCCGGCGCCGGCATTGATGCCGACGATGGCGACGAAGACCACGAGACCGAGATCCTCCAGCACATTGCGCGCCGCGTTCGGTGTGTTGCCGAAGAAGCGCAGCCGGGAGACCAGCGAGGAGACGATCACGCCGGACAGCAACAATCCGCCAGCATTGCCGAGGCCGATCTTGGCACCGAAGGCCGGGAATTCGATCATCCCGATCAGGAAGCCGATGATCATGCCGGCGGCGAGCGTCAGCAGATCGGTCGAAGTGTTGGTCCGCGCAATGCGTCCCCACATCTCGCCGAGCTCGTTGACGGCCGACTTGATACCGACCACCGAGACGATGTCCATCCGCTGCAACTCCGTCTTGAGACCGGCCGGAATCTGCACGCCGCCACGTTCGACCTTGGTGACCTGCAACTGACCGGCAATGGCCGTCTCGCGGAAGGATTCAAAGGTCCGTCCGGCCATCTCCTTGTTGGTGACGAGGATGTCCGCCTGATCCATGGGAATGCCGAGCGCCTTGGCGTCGGCAACCTCGGGACCGATCAGGCCCATCTTGTCGGTGAGATGCTCGGTCGAGCCGCCGAGCGCGACGACGTCGCCCTTTTGCAGGACGAATTCGGGATCGGCGCCCTGCGGTTCTCCTCGGCGCGCCACATTGACGATGCGATATTCGGGATTCATCGTGCGGAATTTGGCAATGCTCATGCCGACCTGGGCCGGATTGTCTAGCCGGTAGGCACGGAGGCCGAACTGCCGGTAACCGGTCAGGCCACCACCCTCGAGGTCCTTGACGCCAAACTCCTGCTCGTACTGCTTGGCTGCGACCTTGGCGTCGACGCCCCACCAGCGCGGCAGATATTTGCAGATCAGGATGATGCCGACGGTGCCCCAGATATAAGTGATGCCGTAAGACAGCGCGATCATGCCCGACGCATCTTCGGGCTTCATGCCTTCAGGCAGCTTGACAACGCCGGAGGTGATGGCCTGCTCGGCCGAACCGATCGCGGCCGACATGGTCTGCGACCCCGCCAGCATGCCACCGGCAGCTCCGATCGGCAGTGCGAAAAGCTTTGCGCAGATGACGACGAGCGCCAGACCGAGCACGCTCGACACGAGGGCCAGGAGGCAGAATTTGAGCCCATCCCCCTTCAGGCTGTTGATAAAGGACGGGCCGACACGCAGGCCGACGCCATACATAAACAGGTAGTAGAACAGGCTCTTGGCAAAGTTGTTCAATTCGAGCTTCACGCCATAGATCGACGCCCACACGGATAGGCCAGCGCCCACCACGATGGCGCCGGCGACCATGCCGAGGCCGTAACCCTTGATGCTGGCCCGGCCGATCCAGACGGCGAGCCCGACGACGAAGAACAGCAACAGAAACGGGTTCTGCTGCAAGAACGTGAAAAACCCTTGCATGTCCGTCCCCTTTATTACGATGCCGCCTTCAGCTTCGGCGCGGCGCCGGGCTTGGGCCGGCCGATCTTCGCCAGGGCTTCGGCACGTACGAGCTTCAGCCCCTCCTTGGCGTCGTAGCCGTGGATTTCCTTCACATCGAGCTTGCGCATGAAGTCGATGGTTTCCTGGGTGATGACCTGCCCCGGCACCATGATCGGGAAGCCCGGCGGATACGGGATCACGAAACTGGCAGAGACGAGGTCGGGACCGGCCTTGAGGCGACGGTCGATCTCGGAATCGCCGAGCCGGATATATTCGCATCCCGCTGCGTCATAGGCCGAGTAGAAGCCGCTGCGGATGTCGCCCTCATTGGTCCTGGTGCCGGCATCGCCACGGAAACTGTCGTGAAACTGCGAGAAGTTCGGCAGGTCGGGCACATCGGTCATCAGACTCTTGACCCGCGCCTCGAAGGTCTTCGTCGCATTGGCGCCGCCCTGAACCAGCCCGCGGTCGACCTCGCCCGCAATCTCGGCCAGCACCCTCACCAGATGCGCAACATCGCTGCGGGTGTTGTTGATGTTGGACTGGAACAGCACCGAATTGCGCGAGGTCTTGTTGATCTGGATGTTGTACTCGTTTGCCAGGATTCCCTTGAACTGCGTACCGTCGTATCCGGCGGTGCCGCACACCAACGTCATGCGGGTCGGATCGAGGCAGAACTCGTCGTCGTCGAGGCTCTTCAGGACACTCGCCCAGTTTGTGCCGGTGGCCAGATAGTCGGTAAAGCCGCTCTGGCGGTATTGCGCCGGCACCATCGCGTCCGCACCGAGAATCCGGAAGTATTTGGAGATCAGCGGATTGTTGTTGACCGCCCGACGGATCGCGAACGCGATTTCGATCGCGTTCGCCACCAGACCGTAGCCCTCGAGCTCCATCTGACGCCGCGAGACATCGAGGCTCGCGATGAGTTGCTGGTTCGGGCTGGTCGACGCGTGCGTGAATACCGCCTCCTTGAACTGCTGCTCGACGGTGTGGAATTCGACGTCCTTGACCGACAGCATCGAACCCTGCCGGATCGCCGACATCGACTTGTGGGTCGAGTTGGTCTGGTAGACGCGCAAGCGGATCTGGCGCGGGTCCGGGATCAGGCGAGTCTTCAGAAGCACCTCATCCGAGGGGGTCTTGCCGAGGTCGGCCTGCTGCTTCTCGTAAGCCGCGACCGATTTCGGGTCGTGCATCCAGGCCTCGATCTCGTTGGCGGCGCCCATCGCGGTCCGCCGCCGCAGGAACGGGGAGAAACGTGCAAAGCCGAACCAGGCTTCGTCCCACAGGAAGATCAGATCGGGCTTGATCGCGAGGCATTCCTCCATCACCCGCCGGGTGTTGTAGATGTGGCCGTCGAAGGTGCAGTTGGTCAGGTCGAGCATCTTGACGCGGTCCAGGCGGCCGTCGGCCCTCGCATTCAGTAGCGCCTGCTTGATGGTCTTCAGCGGCACCGCGCCGTACATCGAATACTCGGTCATCGGGAACGCTTCGACATAAATCGGCTGGGCGCCGGCCAGAACCATGCCGTAGTGGTGCGACTTGTGGCAGTTGCGATCCACGATCGCGATGTCGCCTGGCCCGAGCAGCGCCTGCACCGCCATCTTGTTGGAGGTCGAGGTGCCGTTGGTCACGAAGAACACGCGATCGGCGCCGAGCGCGCGTGCCGCCTTGTCCTGCGCTTTCTTGATGGTGCCGGTCGGCTCCAGCAGGCTGTCGAGACCGCCGGTGGTCGCGCTGCTCTCCGCCAGGAACAGATTCAAGCCATAGAACTCGCCCATATCGCGGATCCAGTCCGACCTGAAGACAGATTTGCCGCGAGCGATCGGCAGCGCATGGAACGTTCCGATCGGGCGTTGTGCGTATTTCTTCAGGTTGTCGAAGAATGGCGTATCGAATCGATCCTGGATCCCTTCGAGGATGGAGAGATGGAGCTCGAGGAGCTCCTCGATGGAGTAGAATATCCGCCGAACCACATTGGCCTCGGGGTTCCCCGCCATTTCCTCGACGTCGCGATTCGACATCAGATAGATGTCGAGCTCGGGACGTACCCGCTTGATGACGTGGGCTAGCCGGAGCGCGGACGCGTCCGACTCGTGATTGATCCCAGCGGCGGCGGTCATGGTGCGCAATACCGGCGCGTCGTGACGCGAGCGCAGACCGAACCCCTCGTTGATGACGACGGCGGCGATATTGGGGTTGAGCATCGTCGCGCAGAAGGCGTCTTCCAGACTTCCGACGATCACCGGCTCATAGACGAACGAATCGACCGGACGGCGCAACTTGCGCCATTCGGCAGCGAGAGCTGGCCACTTCTCGGAGGAGACGCCGGTGACGACCAGCATTTCGAAATAGGGTCGCCGAGCTGCATGCGATCCGAAAGTTGACGGCACAAGCTCGGGCGCATCACCGTCGCCGTCGTCCTTGGCATCCCAGTCGCCGGCAAGCTGGCGGAAGGATCTCGTCATCAATGCCTGCGTGATGCGCGTCGCGAGAGCAAGTGAACCCGCCGCATCCCCGGCCGAGGCGGCTTCCCGCAAAGCCGCCATCAACTGCAGCCCCGGATAGCCGTGAAACTCCTCTATCACGGAGAGATCGGCCAAGGCCGCGTCAAACATCGTACGGTCGCCGCCGCGCGCCCATACCTTGGCTGCTTCGACCAGATCGCGCCAGTCGTCTGCCCGTCCGCCGGGCCCGGAAATGAACTGATCGATGCGCTTCTCTGCAGGCTTGGCGTCCTTGGACATGTCTCTCTCCGGATCTTTGCGAGGTCGCAGCCGGATCGTGATGCCCGCTCATCTCAGTTTATTGATCCAAGTCAACGGACGCGCATCTTGAAGAGACGCGAAGCACCTCGCGATGCAATATCGTCCGAGGTGGTTGCCCGATTCCGATTGCAGGCGAGAGAGTCGGATCAGAGCCGGGTGGCCAACACGCCGGCCGGATCCTCCGATCTGGGATCAGACGATTGCTTGCTTTCACCGAGCACGCTGTCGACCGAGCGAAGCCAGGTCGCACTGTCGGTCTTTTCCGCCAATCCCTCGGCCCGCAGCAGATCGCGCAATTGTGCATGTGCACCGACGATGCAGAAGCCGATATGGACCGAGGCGAGCTTGTCGTGAAGGTCGTGCAACATGCGCGCCCCAGCCAAATCAATGTAGGGCGAAGCGGAGAGATCGCAGACAACCAGCCTGATATCGGACGACTTCAGCAAGGCATCCGACACTGTCTCCAGGATTGTTTCGGCATTGATGTAAAGCAGCGAGGCTTCCGGTCGAAAGGCGATGATACCGACCAATGGCTCGACGCCTTCGTGCCTCGCACCATCGGAGTAGCGGCCGGTGCCCGGGAGCCGGCCGAGGAAGGCGACATTCGGACGTGAGGCTCGCGCCAGGAGCAGGACAATCGAGGCAATCGCCGCCAGCAGAACGCCTTGCAATATCCCCAGGAGCAGCACGGATACCAACGCAATTGCCGCAGCGTAAAAGTCTATGCGGCTGGCCTGCCACATCCGCAACAGCGCGCGGATGTCCACCAGCCTGTACACGGCAGCAAAGACAATCGCCGCCAGCACCGTCTTGGGTAGATTCGTCAGGGCTCCCGTGAAGAACAGCAGGCACAGCGCCAGTGTCGTCGAACAGATGACCAGCGCCAGCGGCGTGCGCGCTCCGGCATTATCGTTGACCGCAGATTGCGACAGCCCGCCGGCCACGGGATAGCCGTGGCCGAAGGCGGTGATGAGGTTGGCCGCGCCCAGCCCCAAAAACTCCTGGCGGACATCGAGGGCATAGCCATGCTTGGCAGCAAAGCTGCGCGCGGCGGAGACGCCTTCTATGTAGGCCAGCAGCACGCATCCCGCAGCCAGCGGGAAGAGTTCGTCGGGCTCCAACAATCCAAAACTCGGCAACCCGATAGCTGGCAATCCCTCTGGAATTTTCCCGGTGACTGGTACGCCAAGCGACGGAAGCCCAAGCAACGTCGCTACGACAATCGACAGCGCCACGATCGTGAGTCCGACCGGCCTTCCCGGCAGCCGCCGTTCTCCCACCAGCAGCAAGAAGAGCGCAATGGATCCAATCGCCAGAACCAGCCAATTGATGCCGCCGAGCTGACCCGCGAGCTTGATGGCGCGATCGAAAAAATTGTGACCGCCTCCGGCAACGCCGAACAGGCTCGGCAACTGGCTCATCATGATGGTAAGTCCCGCGCCGGCCTTGAAGCCGACCAGGATACTGTCGCTCACCAGGCGGACAAGAACGCTGAGCTTGAACAACCATGCGATCAGGCACAGCAACGCCACCGCGCAGGCGGCCAGGCTCGCGATCTGGGCGTATTTCGCCGCGTCTCCGCCGGCCAGCGCCCCGACGGTGGCCGCAATCATCAGAGAGATCGCAGAGGTCGGACCCACCGCAAGCTGGCGCGACGACCCGAGCAGCGCATAGCCAATGCCACCAAGCATGTAGCCGTAGATGCCGATCTGAGGCGGCAGGCCCGCCAGCGTCGCATAGGCAAGTGACACAGGGAGGGCGTACGCCGCAAGCGTAATGCCGGCGATCACGTCCGAACGGAGCCAAGCGCTACGGTACTGCGCCAACCATGTCGCCGGCGGAAACAGGAAAGTCCAGCGCGATCTGCGGTTGGATGAGGTCATGAGCTGGCCTCCTCGCCTGGACTTTCGCAACGCAACAGCACAACCAGCAGCGCGATCACGGGAACACCGAGCGCCAAATTCGGGATCTGCTTGGTCGCGAAGGCGCCAAGAGCCGCGCCGAGGCCGAACGTGATACACAAGACAACGAAAATGCCGGGGAGCCGTAGCGCCCCCTCGCCAGACGCTACAGCAAACACACCTTCAATCGCCTGCCGCATGTTGCCCGTGATCATGACGGAGCTGTAGAGCACGCCTTCGACCCTCGTGAAGACGGCGCTCTGTACGGCGGCGACGAAGGAAATGCCAAGCGTTCCCGCAAGATCCGGCAGGCGATTGTGCAGGATGGCGATAGTAACCAGCAGCAGGATTTCGATCAGCGTACCGATCGCGCTGGCGCGCGCTCCGGTTGCCCGTCGCAGCCATGCAGCGACCATGATACCGGCGGCGAATGCAAGGATCGGCGGAACGAAGTGCAGCGCCTTCGTCCAATTTCCGATCGAGCCATAAACCCACAACAGCACAAGGTTTGCGGTCTGGGCATTGGCCATCACGCCGTGGATGATCCACGTAAAGGCGTCGATATAGCCCCCGGCGAAGGCAAGCAGCAGCGCAATCGGCACCGTTTCGTCGCGGCGTATCGACGAAGCAGCGGCAGTATCCATCGTGCTCATGTCCGAAGGTCGGCTTTGACTCTTGAGGCTCCACAAGGAGCGAGCTTGCCGCCGACCAGGATTGATCTGGATCAACTGTCGCCAGCTTTCGGCAACGAGATTGGCCCCTAACTACTGGAGGCAATGCGCCATGATTACCGTCAGGTGGATCATCTCTGCCGCGCCGGAAATCTTCCTGCTGCTGTCGGTCGCGCTCGGCACCATCCTTGGCCGCGTCCGTATTTTTGGATTTTCGATCGGCACCACCGCATGCACGCTCATCGTGGCGGTCCTGATCGGGCAGCTCGGCACCTTCACATTTCCAGCGCTACTGAGAGTCATCCTCTTCAGCCTGTTCGTATTCACGATCGGGTACCGGTCGGGGCCAGAGTTCTTTGCTTCTCTGAGCATCCGGACCTTGGCGCAGGTCGCCCTCGCGCTCGTGCTTGGCGGCACCGGGCTCGTCATCGTTCTCATATTTGCCAAGGCATTCGCACTCGGTCCCGGCACCGCTTCGGGGCTCGCTGCGGGAGCCCTGACGCAATCTTCGGTGATCGGCACCGCATCCGGCGCGCTGGCCCAACTCGGGCTCGCCAAGGACGTGCTGGAGCAGCAGGAGGCGAATATCGCCGCCGGATACGCGGTGACGTACGTCCTTGGTTACATCCTCACGCTTCTGTTCGTACCCTTCGTCGCGCCGAAATTGATGCGGATCGATTTGAAGGCGGAGGCTGCGAAGCTGGAAGCGGAGCTGTCGGGAGGAAACCCGCCGCAGACCGAAAATCTGCATTATCGAAAATTCCAGGCGCGCGCGTACCGGGTGTCGGCAGCGGCGGGACGCACGGTCGGCGCGCTCGAAGACGAGATCGGCAGCCGCAGCGTAATCGAGCGGATCGTGCGCGGGGGAGCTGACGTCGAGCCGCATCGCGACACGGTTCTTGAAGCGGCCGACGACATCGTCATCGCGGGTCGCACGGCGGCCATTGTCGCCGCAAAGCCGATTGTTGGCACCGAAATCGACGCCGACGAGATCCTGAAGGCTCTTCCAGGCAATGTGGTCGACGTCCTCGTCGACAATCGCAAGCTCCACGGCCGCTCCGTCAAGGACGTGGCCGACCGCGTCGGCGACGCCGCGCGCGGCGTGTTCCTGCGCACCTTGATGCGGATGGGACGCGAAGTCCCCTTGAGCGCGGACACCCGCGTCTATGTCGGTGACGTCATGACGCTGGTCGGCAGCACCCGCAACATCGAGCGCGCCGCCTCGCAGGTTGGACAGATCCTGAGCTCCGAAGATCGTACCGACATCGCATTCCTTGCCGCAGGCATTGCCATAGGTCTGCTTGCCGGTCTCGTGAGCGTCAAGATCGGGTCTGTGCCCCTGACGTTGGGAGGTGGCGGCGGCGCCCTGATTGCAGGGCTTTTCTGCGGCTGGCTGCGCTCTCGGCGGCCGACGATGGGTGCAATGCCCCCCGCAGCGCAGCAGACGCTGAGCGATCTCGGCCTTGGTGGCTTCATCGCTGCGATCGGGCTCGGGAACGGCCACGCGGCCTGGGTCGCAATCCAGTCGCATGGCATGTTGCTGGTCGGCATGGGCCTGGTCGTCACGCTGGTGCCGCTGATCGTGACCACCCTGTTTGCCCATCGCGTACTCCGCATGAACCCGGTCATCATTTGCGGAGCGCTGGCCGGCGCCATGACGGTCGACGCCGCCGTGACCGGCGCCTGCGAAGTAGCAGAAAGCCAAACCCCCGTGCTCGGGGTCGCCGTGCCTTACGCTGTCGGCAACGTTGTGCTCACCGTGCTTGGACCGATCATCGTGGCCAGCACTTTCGCCGGTTGAAGGAGGCGCGCATGAACCTGCGGCATGCTTCGACAGTGACCTACTTCGCCGCGGCATTGAGCATCCTGGCCTGCTTTCTAGCCCCGGGACGCGCCGACCACAATGTTCGTATCCAGGAAGAGGTCTGGGCCTTGCCACTGCCGCTACCTATGTTCGCCTATGTGGTTCGGCCCGTCAGCGAAGGACATTTCCTCATCGGCTCGCCCGGCACGATTCCGATGTGGGCACCGCTCGTCGAACGATTCCTTGACGCGCAGAAATAGCCGCAGAGCTGGCGCCTGGAGGCAGAACATGATCGACGCAACTTCAGTGCTTTTGTCCGGGCGTGCGCTCGTCTGCGTGTCGATATTGTTCGCGGCGGCTGTTGCCCGACCAGCTTCAGCGCAGAATATAGCCGCGCCAAGGCCGACCCCAGAGGTAAAGTCCGCCGAAATCGCACCTCGCGGGCAGCGCGAAGCCAAGGAGATCACCTATGGCGGCTGGACGAAGCTTTGCGTACGGCCTGCAGGAACGCCGATGCTGTGCCGAACCTCGATCACGGGGCGGTTTGCTACGGGTCAGATGGCAATCCGCGTGGACCTCATCGAGCGTGACGGCGACCCCATTGCGCGCCTACAAGTGTTCGTTCCCGTCGGCATGTATCTGCAGAAGCCGGTCAAGCTGACGATCGACGGGGCCAACGTCCAGTCATTGCCTTACACCTGGTGCCTGAGCAATACCTGCATTGCCGCCGACGCAGCCGATCCCAAGTTCATCAACGACATGGATGCCGGCACGGCTCTCGTCCTTGAGGTCACCGACTCCAACCTTCTGTCTCTGACGACGTCATTGCCGCTGGCACAGTTCGGCCCGGCTCACAAAGGCGCGCCTGCACAGATCCTGGAGCAGGACATCGAGGAGTGAGCAGGTGAGAACAACTCAAGCGCTCTTGGCGCAGGCGCGTTCAACCGTTGCGATCAGCTCGCTGGCCGCGAAGGGCTTGCTCAAATAGGCCGCACAGCCGGAATCGATCGCGGCCGCCTGATTTGCCTGGCTGTCGTTGCCCGTGATGTAGACGACAGGCACCTTAGCGCCGTCACTTGCCAGCTTGCGCCGCAGGGCGATACCCGACTCGCCGTTCAGATTGACGTCCAGCACGAGGCAGCACGCGTCTTCGAGGTGGCCATGACTAAGCAATGCACCGGCGGACTCGAAAACAACCGCGGTAAAGCCGTGGTTCCGCAGCAACCGCTCCATGCTTCGCCGCATCGATGAATCGTCATCCACCACGTATATTGACCTGCGTGCAAACAATGGGTGAGCTTTCTCATCGAACACTCTGCACCCGCCTCACAACGACGAGGCGCCGCAAATGTTCCTGCGCAAATCCAACGGCCAACTAGGCAGTCGTTGCCAGAATCTGTCAACAATATTTCGTATTGTCCTATCGTACAGGTCTGATCGCGAGATTGACGTCCCCTACCGCAAACAGTCCGACGGTTCACGCCGGCTGCGAGCTCAGAAGTCCGAGCCGCTCGGCGACGGAGACCAACTCGGCCAAGGACGGCACCTGCATCTTTGTCATCACCTGGTGCCGATGCGCCTTTACGGTGCGCTCGGTGGTTCCAAGCTCGTAAGCGATTTGCTTATTGATCTTCCCGCGCACGATGAGGTCGAAGACCTGTCGCTCGCGTCGCGTCAGAGACGTCAAACGAGCACGAAACGAATCCAGCTTGCCCTGTTGGCCGCGCACCACCTCTTGTCGAACCAGTGCGCGCTCGATCGCGCCGATCAACTGTTCCGAAGATACTGGTTTGGTCAGAAAGTCTTCCGCGCCGGCCTTGATCGCGCGAACAGTCGTTGCGGTATCAGCATGCCCTGTCAGGAATACGATCGGCAACGGCGAAGGTCGTTGGGCGAGGCACGCTTGCAACTCAGGGCCGCTCAGGCCCGGAATCTGCACGTCGAGCAGGATGCAGCCCGGATGTTCGGAGCCCGGGGGATCCTCGAGCAATTGTTGCGCCGACGCGTAGGTCACAACCTCATAGCCGGCAAGCTTGAGCCGACGCTGGATGGCGGTGCGAAACGATGGGTCGTCATCGACCACATAGACGAAGCCAGGCAATGTTTTCCTCCCGACCTGTTCTTGCAAGCAGAACACCCACCGCTCGCGCAAGCCTTAGAAGCAATTCAAGACGCCTCGCACCCCGAGGTCAACATCAATGAAAGCAGCCCGCCCGCAGTGGCACGACTTCAGGCGGAATGCGCGACGTAAGCCTAGGCCGGGCAATCCGACAGATGTTCTGACAGGTTTCTCATCCAGCGCACCATCGCCGTCCCTGTACTTTGGTACAATGCACCTACAGACAATGGTTGCAAAGCCGGCTTTTGGCTTAAACAACCTTTGCGGGAAGGGTGATTTATCGGCGGCTCCGTATTCCCGGTGATGGAAATAAGCTGCTCGCGGCTATCGCGTCAGCACCAGTTCGGGAGTTGGCCATGCTGGTTCGCAACGCTGCCGACGCTTCCTCGCGGCACCATTCACTCCGGGAGCTTGGCCTGAATACCAGTTCAAATCCGATCATCAGTTTAAACGAATTTACCTATAAAAAAGGCATCGAAATCTACGGCGAGAAAGAGCCGGCCGAATACGTCTATCAGGTCAAATCAGGCGCCGTGCGAAGCTACAAGCTCCTGTCAGACGGGCGTCGCCAGATCGGCGCCTTCCACCTGGTTGGCGACATCTTCGGGCTCGAAAACGGCAGCGAGCATAGATTCACAACGGAAGCGATCGTCGACACGACCGTACGCCTGGTTAAACGGCAGAGCCTCGAACTCGTCGCAGAAGGCGATGCCATGGTTGCCCGGAACCTGCTCAGCATGACTGCCAACAACCTTCAGCATGCGGAAGATCACATGCTGCTGCTCGGCCGCAAGACCTCGCTGGAGCGGGTGGCGGCCTTCCTGCTCGAGATGGATACGCGGCTAACGGCAGCAGGAATTCTGGCCCTGCCAATGTCCCGGCGCGACATCGCGGACTACCTCGGATTGACCCTGGAGACCGTGTCCCGCGCCCTGTCCCGCCTTCAAGACCTCGGCATCCTCGGCTTCATCGGCAACACCCAGCGGCAGATCATGCTCCTGGACCGGCATCAGCTCGCAGCTCTTGATGATCTCCAGAATTGAAGCCGGGCGCCGCGATTGCCGAGAGATGTTCAAGGGTCTTGCGTAACACCTCGAACAGGACTGCGGTCGACCAGCCGAACATCAGAATGCCGTTCATGGCAGTCATCGGCCCCGTCAGCCGCCATCCCTGCACTGGCGTGACATCGCCGTAGCCCAGCGTGGTGTAGTTCACGAAGGTGAAATACAGCAACTCGCTCCCCTCGGGCGCGGCACCAACCAGAGCGTAAGCCAGCGCCCAGACAAGAACCTCGACCGTGTGTGCAACCATCAAAATGACAGCTATCGTGACCATCACCGCCATCATGTGAGATCGGGGCCGCATTGTATGCTTCAATCCCGCGCTGCGGGCGATGTCGATCGCTGCGACGGTCACCAGCGCATGAATCATGATGTTGATCACGCTGATGAAAGTGCCGAGCAGAAATTGGACGACCATCGCGAGCTCCCGGACTGGTGCGGTTTGATTGGTCAGCACTGCCATCCGGCCCGCGGTACGATGCGGGCGTTTGATGCAGATCAACGTGCCGCGGGCGTGCACGCGCATTGCGCACACCCCGGCCACCAGGGAGCCCGATCATGACGCTCAGCTTGGCGCTCCCGGGCTACGGTTCATCAGCAGTGCCAGCGTGTGCCTGGCGATCATGATATCCTCGTCGGAGGGCACGACGTAGACCGGGATGCGGCTCGCTGGAGACGATATCAGCCGCGATTGCAGTGCGTTCTCTTTTGCATCGAGCTTGACACCGAGCCATGCGAGCTGCTCCGCCACGCGCGAACGGAGCAATGCGGAGTTGTCGCCGACCTCTGCCGTGAAGACGAACGCGTCAAGGCCCTGCAACGCAGCTGCGAGCATGCCCGCGTTGAGACCGATTCGATAAACGAAATGATCGATGGCGAACTTCGCGCTCGCGTCCTTACTTGCTTTGAGCTGACGCATATCACCGCGGACCGCGACTTTCGGATCGATTTGCCCCGCTCGCACCCCCATCGGCAATCCGTCGAGCGCGGTGAAGGCCATTGTGCTCTCTACGCTTAGTCCACCGCTGAGCGCGCACATCGATGCCTCGCTCCCGAGGCGCGCGACTATCACCCGTCTCATCGCGATTTCCGGCGCAATCCTGGGCAAGGCCTTCGCAATATATTCGTAAGTGAGACCATGAGAGCCGTAGCGTCGTACGCCCTCGGCATAGAGCTGAGGGGGAATGGCACAATCGTCGGCGACCGCGGCACGCGTTCGGTGAAATGCGGTGTCGAAGCAGGCGACCTGCGGGAGCGCCAGGAAATTTGCCAGGATCGAACGGATTGGCGCCAGATTATGCGGGAGGTCAAACGGCGTCAACGCGGTCAACCGCTCCAGGCACGCCAGGACTTCGTGATCGATGAGGACCGGCCGGTCATGCTCTGTACAACCGTGAATGACGCGGTGCCCGACTGCAATCGGATTTATATGAAGCTCGTCCCGCAACCAGGTGCTGGTGATGTCCATCGCAGCCGCAACATCCGGCACTGTTTCGACTGGATAAGCGCGATTGGCGAGCGGACCACCGCCAGCCTTGCTCGCCCGCAAGCGCGGACAGCGCCCGATGCCGTCCATTTGCCCCTTGAGCCGTTGCCGTAGCCTGCCGTCTCCTTCGACAGAGTAGATCTGGAATCGGAGATCAGAGGAGCCGGCATTGATGACAAGAATGGTGTCCATGGCACTCACACCGCAAATGTTGCAGCATGTCGACGCCCGGCATCGACGGTCAGAGCAACGTCAGCGGGTGAGCCAGGCATTTCCACCACCATCTCCGACCGGTCGTCGTATCTTCAGCCGAGAGCTTCCATCGAGCTCATGGAGGTCAACGCTCGATTGCCAGCTGTGCGGGCGCAGCCCGTTCGGCGCGGATCCAGGCGACTGTCAACTCCCAGACGACAGACAGAATGATCGGTCCGATGAAGAGGCCGATGATTCCATGGAAGAGAGTTCCGCCGATCACTCCGATCAGGATGACCAGCGCCGGCGTGGTCAGGCCGCGCCCCATGACGAGCGGTTTCAGGATATTGTCGAGCACCGACACGATCACGAGAAACACCGTCAGCAGGAGCGCGATCGGGAATTCCTTGTCGGTCCATATCCAGATGATGACCGGCAGGATGACGATGGTCCCGCCGATCTGCACGATCGACAGCAACAGCACCACGAAAGCAAGAAGGCCCGCGCTGGCGATGCCGGCGAGCTTGAAACCTATTCCCGCCAGCAAGGCTTGGATGATGGCAACGCCGATCACGCCTTGAGCCACCGCACGGATCGTGGCTCCTGCCAGGTCCAGAAAATGCTCGCTTTGGTCCGGCACGATGCGGGACAGAAAGCTGCGCCCTGCGGCCACGAGCTGAGGTCCATACGGAAACAGCACGCCGGCCACCGCCACCGACAGCAGAAACTTGACCGTTCCCACACCGGCATTGCCGGCAAACCCAAGCAAGGTGGTCGCGAATGGCTTCAAATAGGGCACGACCGCGCGCAAGAGCGACCGGAGGTTGGTCGTCGCCTGATCCCAGAGATCGAAGAGCTGAGGCCCGATGACTGGCCACTCCTTGAGCGACTGCGGCGGCGAAGGCACATGCAATTCACCGGCCGTCACCTGGGCGGCAAGATCGGTGATCCCGTCGACCGCGCCCATGCCCAGCCAGGTCGCCGGTCCGATCACCACAGCCAGGTTGACGAGCGTGAGGATCGTCGCCGCAAGCTTCGGCCGTCCGCCGAGAATGTCGCTGAGGCGCCGAAAAGCCGGGTTCAGCGCAGCAGCAAGCACGACACTCCAGGCCAAAATGGGGATGAATGGACGGACCAGCAGGAGCGCCCAGACGAGCAGCAGCCCCAGCAATCCGAGCCGGATCAGAAGCTGGATGATCTCGTCTCCGGAGAATATCTGACGGAGTGTTTTCACGGACGCGCCTTCAGCCATGCCGCGCATGCTGAGGCGAACTAGCCCTGCTCTCACGCCGCACGCTTGATCCAGATCAAGCGTCGAGCCTCTTCTAGGGCTGTGGTCCGGTCTAGGGCTGTGGTCCGGACAGAGTCAGCTCGCGCTCGGCCCGAACTACGTTGCCGTAGAGACTCGCTATCCATTGCCGGCCTCGGGACGTCACGTTGAGATGACGTATCGCCGGCTGGATCTGGGGAGCTACGTTACTCCAAGAGAATGGCGGATATTTGTAAACGATATCCGCCGGCGTCGCGTAGCCCAGGGTCTTGTTGAGACCGATCTCCTCGAATTCGTAGAACAGCGCGTTGGACTTCTTCAGATAGTTGGGATTGCCGAGCTGACCGATGAGATCGGCGGCCCGTAACAGCAATCCCTCCTCTTCAATGAGGCTGTCATTCGAAGACATCGTGTAAGGAAACCGGGTGTATTCGATCGCCCGAGAGACCCGGTCAGCATCGACCTGCTCGACGGAATCCAGCCGCTCCAGCACGAACAGTTTTGAGCGATCGACATGGTATGGCGCGAGAGCCGCATCGGACGATCCTCGCGGCAGACGAACCGTTGTGCCGGTAACGTCCGCAACGCGCAGGCTTCCACTACGGCTCCAAAAACAGGAGGCCAAAAATGAAGCCATCATCGCATTAGCAGTTGCATTGATGACGGTCGGGTTCGTCTTCACGAGTTCTGGGAGCGCCAACGCCGTCGCATACTGCCAATACGTTGGACTATCCCGCGCATTGCGTTGCAAGACCGGGCGTCGTCCTGGAGTGCGTCCCGTCGCGCGCGCTGCCGCACGAGAAGCAGTGCGGCCCGGCACTCCGACCAATCCCGGCGGTCCGGTCGATCGCGTGGTCAGGCGCTGAGGATAGGACGCGACAAAGCGCAAAAAAAGAGGGCCGGTTGCTGCCGGCCCCCTGAAGACATCCGATCGGGAGAGTTCAATACCTCGCGACGACCGGATTGCTGCCCCAGCCAAACCGGTAGTTGAAGCGCACGGTGAGCATATCCACGTCCTGGGTGATCCGATCGTTCACGAAAGCAGCAAGTCGCGGATCAGCGACCGTAAACGAATTATTCCGGTGCCCCATGAACAGATGGTCGTATTCGAGACCCACCGACCAGTTCGGCGTGAAGCCATACTCGAATCCGACACCGATAACACCACCCCAGCGGGTTGCGCTTTGCGCCGCGAGCTCGGCGCCGGTCGCAGTATCAAGTACGCTGAGGCGATTGTCTGTCACCGCAGCGCCGCCCTTCACGTAGAGCAGTGACGCATTCCAGGCGTAGCCAATCTGGCCGGTGAAGAGGCCGATAGCGCTCGTTTTGGCGCGCGTGGAGAGCGTTGGATCGAACAGGCTGACGCGCTGATTGCTCAAATCCGCCCAATCGCCCTGAGCTTCCAAACCAAACACCCACTGGCTGGCCTGCCAGCGATAACCAAGCTGGCCACCGATAACACCACCGGAACGATCGCGGCAGCCGGAAGCGACGGCGATGCCGGCCGCGTCAAGGAAATCGACACAATTGTGGTTCTGCGCCCAGCCACCATTGCCGCCGATGTAGAGCCCCGTCCAATTGTAGATCGGAATAATCGGTGCCGGGGGCGGCGCCTTCACGGCCATATCGGCAGCCATGGCGGGTCCCATGGCCAGCGTCACCACGCCAATGGTTGTCAGCAGAAGTCTTTTCATCATGCTCTCTCCTTGCCGGCCGCTTTTTGATTGCTCGAACGGCGACTTGTTGCACTGCGATCATCCCCCAACTTCCAGCTGAAACTCTACGGGCGAGGGCACAAACTCCACGTGCCATAATGGCAACACTCAAGACATTTCGAGCGCGATATCGGCATGAAGCACCAAGACATGCTGCCTATTTCTCCGGGTCGCGCTTGTCATCGTGGCCGCCAACCTCTTCGCCTCGGTCTTGCTCTATCCAGGACGGAATGTCGCTCGAGGGAATCAGCCGTCGTGGCAAAAAGGGATTGAGCGTGCCTGCAAACACGATCAATCCCTCACTGAATTTCTCTCGCGCGAAAGCCCGCGCCTCGGCTTCGCTCTCGAATGTGCGTGTCTCCCGTGGACTTCGCCGCTTCGGCAAGGTCCCACGCTTGTGCACCTCGAATGTGACGTACCAGGTCTGCGGCATCCGCCAGCTTCCGGATCGCGATCAAGCAGACATCTGCCGGCCAACGATGATCGGTGAGAGCATGTTGACGTCCTAGTTGCGCTGCTCTTCACGGCGCTCCGTGCGCCCTGTACGCCTTTCCTGGCGGCGTTCAGTCCGGCCCGTGCGCCGTTCCTGACGCCGTTCGTGGCGGGCTCCCCGCCTCTCCTGGCGTCGCTCCATGCCGATCGTCTGCGCCGACACTTCTGTTCCTAACAGCACCGTGCCGGATGCCGCCAATCCGAATACAGCGGCCCATCCGAGCAATGAAAGAGCCCCGCGACGATCGATGTCGTCAGACCTTGACGTTTCACTCATGCCAGTTACTCCCGATCTTAAAGGACGTTTGATTGGGCAATGCCTCGACGTGCACTCGTTGATAGTGTCGATGGCGGGCGCCCCCTCCGAAGATGCTCACCAAACCTGGTTGCCAAACCAGCCGTACTGCGGCGGCCGCGCGACGAGCCGGATATTTCTTTCGATGTGCCTCCTCGCACTTTTGTTTTGACGCTGCGGCTTCACATCAGCTTTTGTCGACGGACGCGCCGGCGGTCGTTCGGCATCGGCTGCTCCTAGCTGAGCGAAGGCCTCGCGAGCGCGCCTCTGTGAGAGGTCGGCGCCCGGCAGGGCACCAGGCTCGACCTTGGCGATGTCGGTTGCGACGATCGTCGGCAGGCTAGTGTCGAGAACGACCCGCTCGGGCAATTTCCAATCGGAATGGATGCGGATGGTCGCGGAGCGCGCAGCTCCACCGTGGATGGCAGGCCGATCCTGCACCAGGGCGTCCACAACGAAGAGCATCGCGAGCAACGCACCGCCGACATAGACCAGATATCGCGAGATGGGCATTGTCGGCGCCATTGCCGCCGCAGACCTTCGTCTGGCAAGCAACGGGCCACGGCGGCAGGATTGGCGAAGAAATGCGACCTGCATGGGCATGGCTGCCTAAATCGAGCCGCCGTTGCTTCCGCCGCGGCGCGCCCCTGGTGAAGCACTTGCTGATGCATCGGTGGCGCTTCACTGGTAAGCGCACGCACGCTGCAGCAGGCTAATGTTCACCGCGTTCGAATGCGGCGTCGCTTGAGCCAGATCAACAAACTGAATTTTCGCAACACCGCCTCGCGTAGTATCGCGCGGCTTGGTCAGTGGCTGTGACATGCCCCTTGGTACAATGACCGGAAGGTCAATTGCAGAGATGTGGCACGCAACGCAGAGTTCTCACCGCGTACATCGAGCTTCTGGCAGGGAGGGACGATGATGAGTCAATTCGAGCTGAGTTCGCGCGCAGCACTTTGTCGGCAGCTCGCAAGTGAGGATGCGGCAAACCGCACCGTCTGGATGGCTGAGGCAAGAAGCTGGTCGCTTATGGCGGCAGAGGCGCTTCGTGATGAGCCCGGATCGGACGAGGGTATCGTCGCCAGATTCTTCTTTGCGTTCAGCAAATTGGTCGCTGCGCAACAGGATCCTACGAACCGATCGGCAGAGATGATGAAGAGCAGATCCCGAACCGCGATGCCGTCTCCGAGCTCGTCCCCGACTGCCTGAAGCATTCTGGCGAAAAGCACTCGCACAATTGCATACTTGGCTCCAGTGCAGAGAGAGCCGGCGCTGCCACCGTGACAGCGAGCTTTCCGATGGCGGGCCGCACTTGTCGGGCTGGAGCGCTATCCTCCAGATCTGCATTATTTGATCCGAACTGATTCGGCGAATTCGAAGGAGAAGCAGATTCGATTTGTTTGATTCCCTTGATCTAACGCAAATCGCCGCCCTGTTGTGGCGTTGAAGTTCATTTTTTGAGAACGTCCATGAAGTCGATAAGCGCAAGGAAGATTGCCGTTGCCGTCGCCGCGCTCGTATGCGGCACGACGCTGTTCATTGGCTTGACCGACCGAGGCGGGATCTCGCTGCGACTCGACAACGCCCAAGCGGCCGCCCGATTGTACGTCACTCCTTATTATCGCGGTCACTACTACACGAATGACGGTTTGCCCTGGTACGCGGTGCGAGCCTATTACTTCGGCGGATCGTGGAGTTACGGCTATAGCGGCTGGCCGACTATGCGGCGCGCAATTGCACCGGATGCGTCCCAGGCTCGTTGGTGAAGGGCGGTGATGGCATCATGTATGTGTGCCAATAGAGCTTGATGATGGCGCGATGGGCGGCGCTCATTGAGCCGCCGCCTCTCGCGCCAATCTGCGCTCAGGAGATCGACGCCTAGGGGGAGGATACCATGACCTATGTTCTGGTCGTCATCAGCTGGCTTGGCGTCGCGAATGGCGCCGTCATATCGACACAAGAGTTTTCAAGCGCAGAGCGTTGCGAGGTAGCCCGGATGGCGTTGATGGAATACGCGAAAGCGCGCAGCAGCGACGAGACGCTGAGACCGCTCTGCGTGCAGAAGTAAAGAGTCGGAGAAGCTGTCGCTCCCGCCCCCATTCTGCTGGAAGCGTCTTCGCGTGTCGCCCGCGCTTACCAGCTGCACCGTTTTCTTGCGATTCCTTGACCTTGATCAATGGTCCGAGCAGCGAACCATGGAGCGATCCAAATTCACTCTCACAGGACGGAGACCATCATGAAGCGTGGCATGCTCACAAGATTATCACTCGCAGGTGCCGTGATCGCCCTCGGAGTGTCCGGCTCAATCGACTGGTCGGCCGACGAAGGCCTGTCGCTCTCGCTAGGCCGGGCAGAAGCACGGGTCGGACGCCCCTTGACACCCGTGTCAGTGGCCGGCGTTGCACGGCGCTCCACCAGGCGTGCGGTCGTAGGCGGCGCGGCAGTTGGTGCGGCTGCGGTGGGCACCGCCTGTGTCCGCGTTCTGGTTAACGGCAGCTACGTCTGCCGCTAACATCTCTTGCTGGCAGTATGTACACCGCATCCTGCAGGATGAGTTCTTGCAGGATGTGCTGTTCAGGTCGAGCTTCAGATAGCTGGCGCATGGGCGGCGAGGACGCAAAATCCGATTGGCATTGGCGTGGTCATCGGCACGGTAGATTGGATGTTTCATCTCTACCGTCAAACGTGGTCCCCAGAAGACAGCTAAGCGACTTCAGCCTTTGAGCCCCGGTCAGTGCCGGGTTCATGAGACTGGCATCAAAATAATCGGTGAGTACATCTTGCAAGATGGCCGACGACTGGGGACGCGCCGGGTCGCAAGTATTGACACCGCTTTCGTCGATCAGCTCTTCGAAAGACTGCTCTTCAAAGAAGTGAAAGGCGAAAAGATCGAACGCCGTACGACGTCAATCACGCGATGAAGACCGCACGTAGCGCATGGAACGCCATTTCCCGAGCACATCCGGGCTTGCTCCCGCCTCGGAATCCCTTCGAAAAGATGGGCCTGCAGTCCAGTTCGCGCGAAACGTCGCACGCGACCTTTGCGGAGCTTGCAGCTTTCCGGACGAAAGCGATCGAAATGGGTTATCCGTCGCTTGCCACCAGTGCACTAATCGGCTGGGAGTTGCTTCAACGCGAGGCCCACATTTTCATTCGTTCCACGGCTGATCACTACCGCCCCCCGAGCCACGTCTACGTCATCAACTACAAGACCAGCACTGGATCTTGGGACCCCCTATTCAACGCCAAGGGGAAGGCACTTTACCCGCTGCTAATGGCAGAGCTCGACGCGATCAAGGAGCTGCGTCCGACAGGAGGTCTGATGTTGCGACGTGATGGGAGCAGTCTACCCTGGTTTGGCAAGGGCGAGACGCTGACTCAAGTCCAACGCATCACGAAGAGGATTATCTTGGCTGCAGGTTAACGGCCCGAGCTAACTTTTACCTCTTTCGGCCGCCACCGCGGCACGACCGAAGCAAGGCACATCCGGGCTCACGGAAACGCAGCTAATGAAGAAGGGTCAGTGGTCGTCGACGGCAGCTATGGCGCACTATCTGCACGACGACGATCAGGCAAAGCAAGATGCGCAAATGAAATGCATCAAGCGGCGTGCAAAACAAGCGAAAGGAAAGTGAACGTTTGTCAGAATGAGAATGCGCGGCTTGTCAGAATGGAAAGGCCTTAACGCGCTAAGTTATTGAAATAATTGGAGCGGGTGAAGGGAATCGAACCCTCGTATTCAGCTTGGAAGGCTGCTGCTCTACCATTGAGCTACACCCGCGACAGGGGCTCCCTAACACGGCCGGGCGGCGGTCTCAACTGCCCAGGATCAACTGCCCAGATGGGGCTTCCAGCGCTTTCCCGGCCTTGCGAACAGCCGCTGGTTCCTCCGGACCCGCCTCCCCTTAACAATGGCGGAATTGCCGCCTATATTGAAATCTTCCGCAACCAACGAAAGGAGGTGATCCAGTGTCTTTTACCAAGCGCTGTCACCTCGCTGGGATCGCCCGCTAAGCCTTGAATAGAGGCTTGGCATCGGGGCGCTCTCAGCCCTGGACCAGCGAGCAAGAAATCGGGCGCGACGGGGGCCTTCCCCCGCCGCGCCTTTTTCGTTGGCATCGCGCGCCGGCTGCTCAGGCGAGCGGCTCGCCGGCGAGCACCTCGCGGATCCTCGATGACAGGTCCGCCTTCCGGTACGGCTTCCTCAGCAACGCAACGCCGGGACCGAGATGACCGTCGAGGGTGTTGTCGGTATAGCCGGACGTATAGAGCACCCTCATCCCCGGGCGGAGGCGGCGCACGGCCTCGGCCAGTTCCTGCCCGTTCATGCCGCCGGGCATGATGATGTCGGTGAACAGCAGATCGAATTGGGCGCCCTGCTGAACCAGCGCAAGCGCGGTTGCGCCGTCGCCGGCTGCGAGGGTGCGATAGCCGAGGCTGCCGAGCTGGGCGATGACATAGCCCTGCACCAGCGGATCGTCCTCGACGACGAGAATCGTCTCGTGCCCGCGTGCCGCCGCGGGCGCCTGCAGCGACCCGGGCCTCGCCTGCGCTCCGCCCGCAGATCGCGGCAGAAACAGCCGAATCACGGTGCCGCGGCCTTCCTCACTCTCGATCGCAACGCTGCCGCCGCTCTGCTTGGCGAAGCCGTAGACCATGCTGAGGCCGAGCCCGGTGCCGCGACCGACCCCTTTGGTGGTAAAGAACGGCTCGAACACGCGGTCGCGGATGTCGGCGGGGATGCCATGGCCGGTGTCCGCCACCGCGACCATGATGAAGGCGCCGCGCGTGGCGTCGCCGTCACCGGCACCATCCGCGCCATCGAATTCGCGGTTCGCGGTCTCGAGCGTCAGCGTGCCGCCGCCAGGCATCGCATCCCGCGCATTGACGGCGAGATTGATGATCGCCGACGACAGCTGCGACGGATCGGCCATCGCCGGCCAGGCGTCGTCCGCGAGGCGGGTCACGATTTCGACGTTTCCGCCCAGGATCGGCTTCAACAGCTTCGCCGTCTCGAGCACGAGGCCGTTGACGTCGATCTCGCGCGGTTCCAGCGGCTGGCGACGCGCAAAGGTCAAGAGCTGCGAGGTGATCTCCGCGCCTCGCGCCGCCGCATCGTCGATGAGCTGGGCGATCGCGGCGAGGTCGGGCTTGTCCGCCAGTCCCTCCCGGATGATCTCGATGGTGCCGGTGATGACAGGTGAGCACGTTGTTGAAGTCATGCGCGACGCCACCGGTGAGCTGACCGATCGCATCCATCTTCTGCGACTGGCGAAGCCGCTCCTCCGTCTCGTGCTGCTCGGTCAGATCAGTAGCCGAACCACGATACCCCATGAAGCGTCCGTCGGCGCTGAACACCGGCTGGCCGTTAACGCTGAAATGGTGCGCGCGGCCAGCCGCATCGCGGCCGCGATACTCGAACTTCCGGAACGGCTCGTGGCGATCCAGCGTGGCCCAGTGACTGCGCCATTTCTGCGGCTCGGCATCGTGGTCGAAGGCGGCGTCTGAACGGCGCCTGCCGATCAGCGCCTTGGGGTCCATGCCGAAAGCACCGGCCCGATCTGAAATATAGGTGAACACGTGATCCGGGCCGGTCTCCCAGAACCAGTCGGATGCGGTCTCGGCATAATCACGAAAGCGCTGCTCGCTCGCGCGGGCGTTCTCCTCGGCGCGCTGCCGTATCTTCAGGTCACGCTCGAGATTCCCATTGGCCTCGCGCAGCTCGCCATAGGCATGTTCGAGGTTGGCGCACATGGCGTTGAAAGCAACGACGACCTTGTCCAGCTCGTCGGCATCGTCAGGCGACCGGCGCTCCAGGCGCAGCGGCGGCGGCGGCCGTCCGAGGCTGTACTTGCCGACGTACTCGGCGATGGCGACGAGATGCCGGGTCACCAGCAGATGAAACATGTAGATGATGAACAACGAGACGAGGAACGTCTTTGCCGCCTGGCTTGCCAGAATGACCAGGGCCCTGTTCAGCAATTGCTGATAGACGTCGGTCAGCGTCGCCTCGACCCGGAGCGTGCCGATGGCGCGCGAGGTCCCCTGCACCATCGTGCTCAGCGGAAAGTCCCGGGTCATGATCGAACGGGTGTTTCGCTCGCCGACCTCGACACGGATCGGATTGGGCCGATCGGCGATCTCGCGGACCTCCGCCGCACGGATGTCAGGCAGCCGCAGAATGCCATCGAGCTGGAGCTTGAGCTGGTTCTGGTCGAGATTCCACAGGCTCTCTCGAGGCTGCCCGTAGTGCTGCGGCCGATCTCGTCGAGCCGCGTCTCAATCAGTCCGACCTCACGATTGTAATCCAGATAGAGCTGGAGCGCGGTCAGGGTCAGCGTCACGACCGATGAGAACAGCAGCACGGCGGCAAGCAGCCGAGGCCCGACGCCGCTGCGCGACCAGTTGAAGATCCGCGACAGCAGCGCCGCGAACATCGGAGGCGCGAGCGGGGCGCCGATGCCGGTCAAATCCTGCTTCGCAGCCGCCGGCGCAATGGCGCGGCCACGCTTGATATCATCGTCACCTGCGTCGCCCATGCACCATGTCCTCGAAAATGGCGGCACCTGCTCAGCTTACAGATCGCAGCCGCGAGCAGGTGAACGGTTGAGGCGCTGCCTCAGCACGCGATACACGTGGCGATCTTGTCGGCCGATGATCCTGTTGGCCCTTGGGCGGCTTGAGCTCGACGGGGTCATATCTTGCGCCCAGCAGCAGGATTCCCAGGCAAACTACCACCTCGCGTGCTAGAATGACATCGGTGAAAGTCCGGAGCCGCCATACAGCGGGAACGCGCTCTCAACGTTGCGGACCGGCGCAGCCGCCATCTCCGGTAGATCGCGGCACCGGAATCCGATGGTAGCAGGGCACGCCCAAGAGGCATGGCCAGGGAGATGCGTCATGAGGCGGATAGTCGTGGTCTGCCTGTTGCTGCTCGCGGCAGGCCCGTCGCAGGCGCAAGAGGTCATCAGGCTGGCGCGCATCGCCGATATCCCCGATCAATATGTCGGCGGCGAGCTGCTCCGCGCGGTCTATGCCCGGCTGAACATCAAGCTCGAATTCGAGGATGTGCCCGGCAAGCGCGCGCTCGCGCTGTCGAGCACCGGCGAGGTCCAGCGGATTGGAACGCTCTCTCGCGACTATCCGACGCTGATCCAGGTGACACCTGCGATCAATTACATCGAGCCTACTGTCTTCACCACGAAACTGCAGTTCGACGTCGCCGGCTGGAATTCAATTAGGGACTACAGCATCGGCATCGTACGCGGCGTCGGCTCGTCCGAAGCCGGTACGCGCGGCATGACCCGGGTCACGGCGACGACAAGCCTCGACAACATGGTCAAGATGCTCGACGCCGACCGCATCGACGTGATGGTCACCGACCTCTTCAGCGGGTTGGCTGCGGTGAGGAAACTCAATCTCCAGGCCAGGATCCACCCGCTCTCACCACCCCTCGAGCGCATCAGCATCTACCACCATCTGCATGAACGGCATCGCGATCTCGTGCCGAAGGTCGGAAGGATGATCGAGCAGATGGAGGCGAGCGGCGAAATCGCCCGGTTGCGGGAAACCCTGATCAAGCAGGTGCTGAGCGGGATGTGACACGCGGTCAGGTCGTGCGAGTCCGCTCCCGCACCGCAACCGCCGCGATCAACAGCCCGACGCACCAGGCCATGGCCGCCCGCGGCGGCTCGCTGCCGAGAAGCACGGTGAAGATGCCCGCCAGCAGGCTTGGCGCCATCGCCTTGCCGGACCTGCTCGCGAGCGAGAGCAGGTACGGCATCGCGGCGATCGATATCTGCACGACGTTCATGGTCGCAGGCTGTTTCGCAAGCATTGGGCCTAGAAGCCGCAAACGTTCATTGCGCGCGGGCGCTTGCCGCGCCGGCTTTCAACGATGCGCTCGCCGCCGCTCTCGGCCGAGCTGCCGTAATAGCGATGGTGGCCGCTCTGGTCGTGCAGATCCGCAAGCTCCGACTTTCCCGTCCGACGCGCGTCGCAGATGATCTTGATGGTCGACATGGCCGCCTCCGAAGTGCTCTTGGTGGCAATCAGTCGCGCCGATTTCGCGCGGCGTTCACACCTTTCGGCCGCAATCGGGTTTCGGGAAGGTTTCGTCGCCGCACCCCGCGACGCAATATTTTCCGCAGCCCCATTGTCGGCTGCGACGGTGGTGATACGTCCTTTGGACGCGCGCAGCGAAAATCAACGAGGTGACGATGCTTTACGCCATCCTGGCCTATCACGTGGAAGACGAGATCTTGTCCTGGACGCCCGAGAAGGACGCCGCGGTCGTGGCAAAGGTCATCGAGGTTCAGGCTCCCCTCCGGGCAAGCGGGCATTTTGGCCCGGCCGCCCGCCTGGATGAGACCCGAAAGGCCCGCACCTTGCGCGGCCCCGGCGCGGGCGTCGTGCTGGACGGCCCATTTGCCGAGACCAAGGAGCAGCTTCTGGGCTTCCACCTCGTCGAGTACGACACGGAAGAGGAGGCGATCGCGGCGGCGCGGACGCTGCGCCAGGTCAATCCCTCAGCGGTCTACGAAATCCGTCCGGTCAAGCTTTACGTGCCGGCCGACGGGTTCGGCGCGACGCCCTCCGGCGAATGAACGGCAGGCCTAATTGTCCGTCCCGGTGGGCCCGACATAGAAGCGCTGGATCAGCAGCCCGCCGAAGGCGATGAACCACACGAACGGCGCGACTTGCGGCGCGAACGCCGCAACGACCGTGCCCGGGATAAACACCAGCAGCGGAAACAACGAGGCCATGATCTCCTGGCGCCAGCCGCCCAGGATCCTCCACCACAGCCAGGCATTGAGGCCGGCGATTGCAGTCAGGTGCAGGCCGTAGAGCACGGCGACCGCACTGCTCGTGGCGTAGTTGGTGTAGAGGCCGTTGGTCACCGGCAGCAGCACGATCGACAGCAGGAAGAACAAATTGAGGATCACCGCGCCGCGGCTGCCGACGGGCTGGCGCGCCAGCCGCCGGTGATGGCTGATCCAGAACACGCCGGCGATGATGAAGCTGAGCGCAAGACCCGCGAGCTTGCCGGAATAGACCCGGGCGAGATCGTTCCAGTCGGGCGCGCTGGTGAAGACCGCGGCCCTGGGCAGGTCGTAGGCGAGCAGCGTCATGGCGACGCCAAAGATGGTGTTGCTGAGCGATTCCAGCCGTCGCATCTCGAACTGGTCGGATTTGAGCTCGGTCATGCCGGGTGGCGCTTTTCGGAATGGAACCTTGGGCCGTCTTGTCCCTAGGTCTTAACATCGGTCCCGTCCAGACGCATTGCGATTCGCAGCGGGATCGCCGACTCTGGCTGTTTCACCGGGGCGATTCGTGGCGACATATCTGGACACGCTCAATGCGGAGCAACGCCGCGCCGTGGAGCATGGCGTGGCCGATGGTGCGACCGTGGGCGCGCCCCTGCTCGTCATCGCCGGTGCGGGCTCCGGCAAGACCAACACGCTGGCCCACCGCGTCGCGCATTTGATCGTCGCGGGCAGCGATCCGCGCCGTATCCTCTTGATGACGTTCTCGCGCCGCGCCGCGGCCGAGATGGCCGGCCGGGTCGAGCGCATCGCCCGAAAAGTGCTCGGCGAGAACAATGCCGCGATCATGCGCGACGCGCTCACCTGGGCCGGCACGTTCCACGGCATCGGCGCACGGTTGCTGCGCGAATATGCCGAGCGGATCGGCGTCGATCCTGCCTTCACCATCCACGACCGCGAGGATTCCGCCGACCTGATGAATCTGGTCCGGCACGAGCGCGGATTGTCGAAGACGGAGTGCCGCTTTCCCGCCAAAGGCACCTGCCTGTCGATCTACTCGCGCTGCGTCAATGCCGAGATGGAGATCGAGAAGGTGTTGGGGGCGCACTATCCCTGGTGCGCAGGCTGGGCGGCCGAGCTGAAGGGCCTGTTCGCGGCCTATGTCGAGGCCAAGCAGGCCCAGCACGTGCTGGATTACGACGACCTGCTGCTCTACTGGTCGCAGATGATGAGCGATGCGCTGATCGCGGAAGAAATCGGCGGCCGCTTCGATCACGTCTTGGTCGACGAATATCAGGACACCAACCGCCTGCAATCCTCGGTCCTGCTGGCGCTGAAGCCGGACGGACGCGGCCTCACCGTCGTCGGTGACGACGCGCAGTCGATCTATTCGTTCCGCGCCGCCACGGTCCGCAACATTCTGGATTTTCCGCAGAGCTTCTCGCCCCGCGCCGAGATGATCACGCTCGACCGCAATTACCGCTCGACGCAACCCGTGCTGGCGGCGGCGAACGGCGTCATCGGCCTGGCGCGCGAGCGCTTCACAAAAAACCTCTGGACCGACCGCAGCTCCGCGCAAAAGCCGCAGCTCGTCACCGTGCACGATGAGACCGACCAGGCCCGTTACATCGTCGAGGAAGTCCTGGCCAACCGCGAGCAAGGCGCGCTCCTGAAGCACCAGGCAGTGCTGTTCCGGACCTCCTCGCATTCGGGCCCGCTGGAGATCGAGCTGACCCGCCGCAACATCCCGTTCGTCAAGTTCGGCGGGCTGAAATTTCTCGATGCCGCGCATGTCAAGGACGTGCTCGCGCTGCTGCGCTTCACCGAAAATCCGCGCGACCGCGTCGCGGGATTTCGCATCCTGCATCTCTTGCCGGGCATCGGACCGGCGACTGCGCAGCGCGTGCTCGACCAGATGGCGGAGAGCACCGATCCGCTCGCCGCGCTCGGCCAGCTCCCGGTGCCGCCGCGCACCGGCGCGGACTGGACCGGCTTCGTCCGCACCATCGAAAATTTGCGCTATTCGGAATGGCCGGCCGATCTCGAACGCGTGCGGCTCTGGTACGAACCGCATCTCGATCGCCTCCACGAGGATTCCGAGACCCGCCGCGCCGACCTGATGCAGCTCGAGCAGATCTCGAGCGGCTATGCCTCGCGCGAGAAATTCCTGACCGAGCTCACGCTCGATCCGCCGGATGCGACCAGCGACAAATCCGGGCCGCCCTTGCGCGACGAGGACTATCTGATCCTCTCCACCATCCACTCCGCCAAGGGCCAGGAGTGGAAATCGGTGTTCGTGCTCAACGTCGTCGACGGCTGCATGCCGTCGGATCTCGGCGCCGGCACCAGCGCCGAGCTCGAGGAGGAACGCCGCCTGCTCTATGTCGCGATGACGCGCGCCAAGGACGACCTGCACCTCGTGGTGCCGCAGCGCTTCTTCACCCACGGCCAGCAAGCCAAGGGCGACCGCCACGTCTACGCCTCGCGCACCCGCTTCATCCCGGAGCCGCTGGTCTATCTGTTCGAGCGCACCGCCTGGCCGAAGGCTGGGGCAGGCGCGGCCCGCACGGCGGCGCAAGGGCCGAAGGTCGACATCGGGGCGCGGATGCGCGGAATGTGGCGGTAAGACACAAGAGGCTGGTGTCGAGACGTGTCAGCATAACTGGACAACAGAGGTCCGACATGAAAGCCGTCGTCGTCGAGCAATACGCGCCGATCGATCAAATCGCCCTGAAGGACGTTCCGTCTCCACACATCGGGCCCGGACAGCTGCGTGTCCGGGTAGAGGCTGCAGGAATCGGATTTGTGGACGGTTTGAAGATGGAGGGGCGCTATCAGACCAAGGATCCCCTGCCCTTCATTCCCGGAACCGAATTCGCAGGCATCGTGGACGAAGCCCCCGGCGCACCGGGCGGCTATCAACCCGGGATGCGCGTAATGGGGATGACGCGCTCGGGCGCGCTTGCCGAAGAGATCGTCGTCACCCCCGAAGCGCTCTATCCCCTGCCGGACAGCGTCGCGGCGGAGGTCGCCGCTTCGTTTCGTGCCAATTACCTGACCGCCCTCTATGCGCTGAGTGCGCGCGCGTCGCTCGGCGCAGGCGAACAGCTTCTGGTGCTGGGCGCAGCGGGCGGCACGGGAATCGCGGCCGTCCAGATTGGCAGGCTGCTCGGCGCCCGTGTGATCGCAGCGGCATCGACACCAGACAAGCGCGCGTTCGCGCGACAGCACGGCGCCGACGCTGTGGTGGACTACACGCAGACCAACTGGCGCGACACGCTGAAGGAATTGACCGAAGGACACGGCGCCGACGTGATCTTCGACCCCGTCGGCGGCGAGATCTCGGTGCAGGCCTTTCGCTCCATCGCCTGGCGCGGCTGTCATCTCGTGGTCGGTTTTGCCGCCGGCGCGATCCCTGCATTGCCATTCAACCTGCCACTGCTGAAGGGCGGCGCCCTGCTCGGCGTCGACCTCGCGCAGCTTCCAATCCGCGAGCCCGAGGTGCAGAAGCGCCTGATGTCGGAGCTGACGGCCTGGTTGGTCGAGGGCCAGCTGAAGCCTGTGGTCGGTCGCATCTTCGCGCTGGATGATTTCCGGGAAGCGTTCAGGACGATGCAGACGCGCGGGGCGCTTGGCAAGATGGTCGTGCGCATCTCGAAATAGGATTAGTTGCGCGCCCCCAGCCGGTCGAACTGGACCTTGCCTGCCTTCATCACCATCGGGATGTGCTCGCCCTGGCCGAGTAGGCAGGCCACGTCGCGCAGCGGATTGCCATCGACCACCAGCAGGTCCGCAATGGCTTCGGGCATGATGCGGCCGAGCTTGCCCTCCATGCCGAGGACCTCGGCGCCGACCAATGTCGCGCTGGCGATGACGGCGCGCGGACCGAGAATTTCGGCGCGGATGCGGAATTCGTCGCTCTGCAGACGCTGCGACGGTCCGAGCAGGTCGCTGCCGAACCCGATCTTTACGCCGGCGTCGCGGTAGATCGTGAGCGAACGCAGGCCCGCGTCGCGGACATCGGCGATCTTGGCAACGCTTTCGGGCGGCAGGCCATATTGGGCACCCTCGTTAGCCAGCGCCTCGTAGGTGACGAGCGTCGGCACCACATAGGCGCCCTTCTCGGCCATCAGCTGCGCGGTCGGAGCATCGACCAAATTGCCGTGCTCGATGGTGCGCACCCCGCAGCGCACCGCGCGTTCGATCGCGGCAGCGGTGTAAGCGTGGGCGAGCACATAGGTCTGACGCCCGCGCGCCTCTTCGACGATGGCGCGGATCTCGTCCTCGGAGTAGCCGAAGGCGCCGACCGGATCGGTCGGTGAAGCAACGCCGCCGGAGGCCATGATCTTGATCTGGTCGGCGCCCATCTGCAGTTCCTCGCGCGCCGCCCTGCGCACGCCGTCGACACCATCGGCAACGCGCGCCAGCGCGCCGACACGCACGCAGCAGGGGCACGGTGCGTCGCTGGCAAGATAATCCGAGCGGGCCCGCATGTCGCCGTGGCCGCCGGTCTGGCTGAGCGCACGTCCCGAGACGAACAGCCGCGGACCGTCGGTGAGACCGGTCTCGATCGCCTGCTTCAGCGCATGGCCGGCGCCGCCGGCGTCGCGCACGGTGGTGAAGCCCCGCCGAAGCATGCCGCGCAGCAGCAGCGTTGAGCGCAGCGTCACCAGCACGTTCGGCATGTGCACCTGCTGCGCCAGATTGAGTTCGACGGCGATCGCATGCACATGCAGGTCGATCAGGCCGGGCATCAGCGTCTTGCCCTTCAGATCGACGGTGCGGTCGGTTTCCACTTGGAGCGGCCGATCGGAGACCTCCTTGATCAGACCGTCCTCGACCAGCACGTGATGTCCCTCCAGGAGGTCCGGCTGAAGCGGATCGAGCAGAGCGGCGTTCTTGAAGAGCACACGGGACATGACGACTTCCTGTCTTATCAGGACTGGATGAGCAGCGCGGGCAAGGCGAGCTGGGCGAATGGAAGACACGCGGCGCTATCGTCCTCGACGTACCAGCCTGCCTCATGGAGCAGATTGAGCGAGCCGAGTGTGCGCCCGCGCCAGCGCACGGGCATGTTGAGCACGCTTTCGCAGCCGAGCGAAGCGATCAGCTCGTGATCGGAGAACACCTCGCGCAGATCGTCCCGGGTGCGGCCGATATAGGCCTCGCCGCGGTCGAGCACGGCCTCGGTCCACGGCCCCGGCGCCAGGTGCTTGCGGCCGCCCGCGGGGTAAGGTCCGGGCAGATTGGAATACACCCGCGCGGCTTCCCTCGTGTCGTCGTCATAGGTCAGGATCGTGAACAGCTTGTGCCCGATCGCCGACTTCAGGGCGTCGTCCAGCGCCGAGTACAGGGCATCCGGCTGATCCGCCCTGCTCTGCGCGGCCGCCACCGCGCAGAGCAGCGGATCGGACCGGTGTTTCGTTTCCCTCATGCGACTTCACCCGCCGCGATCTCTTCCAGCGAACGGCCGCGCGTCGGCACCCCCATCAGCACCACGGTGAGCGCGCCTAACAGCAGCACGCTCGTGGTGAGGCCGAACACGCCGGCGAAGCCGAAATTGGGATAGAGATAGCCGACCAGGATCGGCGAGACGATCGCACCGATGCGGCCGATGGCGGAGGCGAGCCCGGCGCCGGTGGTTCTGACGGCCGTCGGAAATACCTCGGCGGTATAGGCATAGACCCCCGCATAGGTGCCGTTCATGAAGAAGGACAGCAAGATTCCGGCGACCATGATGTGCTGATCGCTCTGCGCGAATGCAAGTCCAAGCGCGCTGGCGCCGCCGAGCACCATGTAGGAGGCAATCGTCGCCTGCCGGCCGATGCGCTCGTTGAAGTACGCAGCGCTGAAATAGCCGGGAATTTGCGCGCAATAGATCGCGATCGAATAGGCGAAGCTCTTGGTGATGCTCATGCCGTTCTGGACCAGAAGGCCGGGGATCCAGACGAAGAAGGAATAGTAGCTGAACGTGATCGTAAGCCACATGATCCAGGTCATGATGGTGATGCGCGCCTGGCGGCCGGCGAGGAGCGCGGCGAAATTGGCAAGCAGCGTACCACCAGTCACGGCAGGCGCCGTGATTTCGACGACCGGTTGCGGCAGGACATGGCCTTGGCTCGCAAATCCGGCCTCGATCCTGTCCAGCACGGCTGCGGCTTCCTTCTCCCGGCCCCGGCTTTCCAGCCAGCGCGGCGATTCCGGCAGCGCCCTGCGCCACCACAGCAGCATGACGACCGGCACCGCGGTGATCACCAGTACGATGCGCCAGCCGTTCTCAGAGGCGGGCACGATGAAATAGCCGAGCAAGGCCGCCGCGACGAAACCGAAGGAGAAGAATCCGGCCAGCGCGCCGGTAAAGCTGCCGCGGTAACGCCGTGCGACGAATTCCGCCAGATAGGGCGCAATGATCGCGCTCTCCGCGCCGGTGCCCATGCCCGCGACGACGCGGGCGGCGAAGAAGGACGACCAGTCGTTCACCGCAGCGCTGACGATGGATGCGACGCAATAGAGTGCCAGCGCCGACATCATCACCGCGCGACGGCCGATCAGGTCACCCAGCGTGCCCGCCAGCAGCGCGCCGAACAGGAAGCCGATATAGGTGCTGCTGCCGAGCACGCCGATCTGGACGCTCGACAGATTCCAGGTCGTGCGCAGCACCGGCAGGATGAACGCCAGCACGGCTGCGTCCATCGCGTCGAACATGTAGCCGAGCCCGCCCATCAGCAGCAGATGCCCGTGGAAGCGTGCGAACGGAAGGCGCTCGATCCGCGCCGAGATCATCGACATGAAAGTCCCCCTCTGTCTGGCGGCCCGGCACTCCGCTCGTTCCCGGGCGGAACCATAGACAAGGAGATATTATCGTCATAATTTATAATCATGATCTAGTACATCACTGGAGTGAATGTTCTGTCGTTTCGCTCGCTCGACCTCAACCTGCTGAAAGTGTTCGAGGCCCTGATGACCGAGGGCAGCGTCACGCGCGCCGCCAACGCGCTTCTGATGACGCAGCCGGCGGTCAGCAATGCGCTCGCACGCCTGCGGGACGCGCTCGGCGATCCCCTGTTCGTCAGGTCCGGCACCGGCATCCGTCCGACTCAGCGCGCCGTGGTGCTGTGGGAACCGATCGGCGAAGCGCTCGAAACCGTCCGTGGCGCGCTCGACGAGCAGGTGTTCGATCCGCACCGTGCGCAGACCGAGTTCAGCCTGTCGATGTCGGATTACGTCGCCTCGCTGGTGATGCCGAACCTGCTGAACCATTTCGGCAAGGTCGCGCCCAAGGCGCGAATCCACACCGTTCCCAACACCATTTTGGAGATCGCCGACCAGCTCGAGGACAATCGCGTTGATTGCGTCCTCAGCGTCTATGTCAACGAGGCGCAGCAGCCGGCCGCCATCCGCTCGCGCTCGCTGTGGACCGTCGACTACGCCTGCTTCATGCGGCGCAGCCATCCGCTCGCCGCGATGAAGCGGCTGAGCACGCGCAGCTTCCTCAACGCGGGGCATGTCGATGTGAGCCTCGCCGGCAAGACCTTGCCGTCCTACGACCTCTTCCTCGCCTCGCGCGGGCTGTCGCGCAACGTGGTCGCGACCGTCAATCACTATAGCGCCGCCTACGAAATCGTGCGCCAGTCCGACCTGATCGCCGTGCTGCCGAGCGATCTGCGCTCGCAATCCCGGCACGCGCCGTTCCTGCACGCCATGCCGCTTCCGCTCAAGGCGCCGCCGCGCATCGTCAGCCTGTTCTGGCACCAGCGCAACGACACCGTACCGGCGCAGCGCTGGCTGCGCGACACCCTGGTCGAGATGTTCGCCAGGTCCGACTGAAGCCGCGGGCGGCGGGCCCCCGACACCATGAAAAACGGAAACAATGGGTTTCTCGAAGCAGCATTGTGCATCAGACCCGGCTGCTTAGCTCCAACCAAGGCAATCCCCTCCCCCAGTGACAGGCGCGCAAGCCGCGCCCGCAGAGACCTCATCAATGACCGCAACGCTCGAATTCGGACTGGACACCTTTGGCGACGTCACCAGGGACGCCTCCGGCGCGATGCTTCCGCACGCACAGGTGATCCGCAACGTCGTCGACGAGGCGGTGCTCGCCGACGAGCTCGGCCTCGACTTCATCGGCCTCGGCGAGCATCACCGCGCCGACTTCGCGATCTCCTCCCCTGAGACCGTGCTGGCCGCCATCGCGTCGCGGACCAGGCGGATCCATCTCGGCTCGGCCGTGACGGTGCTGAGCTCGGACGATCCAATCCGCGTCTTCCAGCGCTTTGCCACGCTGGACGCGCTCTCGAACGGACGTGCGGAGGTGATCCTCGGCCGCGGCTCGTTCACCGAGTCCTTTCCACTGTTCGGTTTCGACCTGCGGGCTTACGAGGCGCTGTTCGAGGAGAAGCTCGATCTGTTCGCGGCACTGCTGTCGCAGAAGCCGGTGACCTGGGAAGGCAAGCTGCGTCCGCCGCTGAACGGGCAGCTGGTCTATCCCCCGGTCGAGAACGGCACGCTCAAGACCTGGATCGGCGTCGGCGGCAGTCCGCAATCGGTGGTGCGCGCGGCGCATTACGACTTGCCCTTGATGCTCGCGATCATCGGCGGCGATCCCGCGCGCTTCGCGCCCTTCGTCGAGCTCTATCATCGCGCATTCAGGGAGTTCGGCCGCCCGGCACAGCCGATCGGCGTGCACTCGCCAGGCTATGTCGCCGAGACCGACGAACAGGCGCGCGAGGAGCTGTGGCCCGACTACAAGGCGATGCGCGACCGCATCGGCAAGGAACGCGGCTGGCCACCAATGGGCCGCGACGAGTTCGTGAACGAGGCCGAGCACGGCTCGCTCTATGTCGGCTCGCCCGAGACGGTCGCGCGCAAGATCGCCAAGACGGCAAAGGCGCTCGGCATTTCGCGGTTTCAGCTGAAGTATTCGGCGGGCCCGCTGCCGCATGGCAAGCTGATGAAGAGCATCGAGCTCTATGGGCGGAAGGTAGTGCCGATGGTGCGGGAGATGATGGGGTGACTTGCGCGCTTACCCAGTCCGCCTGCGCCCTCCGGGCTGCGGCGCGACAGCCTTCGCTCACTTCGCGCCATGACCATCGGTGCCGGCTTGCCGAGCCGTAGCTCGCGAAGCGAGCGAAGGCTGGTGGGGAGGCAGGACTCGAACCTGCGAAGCCATAAGGCGGCTGATTTACAGTCAGCGTGGGTTTGAAAGATCAGCTACCTTTGGAAGGATTAGTGGGAAGCTAACGCGTCAAGAATGCTCCCGCGATCCCAGCGGGTTAACCCTGAATCCTGCAGTTGTTGAAGCCGGGCGCGGCTTCGTTGACTCCTCCGCCGGATTAGGCATTTTGCCCCCAGTTGCCCCCGGTTTTTCGGAGGGGGCAAGGGGGGCAAAGCGGTGGCGGGTATCACGAAGGCGGCGGTCGAGCAGGCCCTCAAGGACAAGGGCAAGGGCAAGTTCTACGACCTGGCCGACGGCAGTATCTCCGGACTCGAGCTGCGCGTCCGCCCCCGCGGCGTGAGCTGGTCGATGAGGACGATGCTGCACGGCAAGCGAACGCGCTTCGACCTCGGGCCTGCCGTCAAAGGTAGTGACGACGTGGGGGGCCTTTCCCTCGACACCGCCCGCGCCCGCGCCGGCCATGTCCGGCAGATGGCCCGCAACCACATCAACCCGGAGCACTACCTAGCGGCGCTCGCCACCAGCACGACGGTCGAGACCCAGCTCCGGCTCGAGCGCGAGCGTCAGCAGGAACGCGAGCGCCAGCAGGCAGCCGCTCTTGAAGCTGCGAAGCCGGCGTGGACCTGGGAGACGGCGACATCGAACTTCCTCGCGGAGGTCCTCCGGACGCGCCGGGAAGACACGCACAGAGATTATAGGGGCAAGTTGAGGGCCGCCGAGCTGGGCCGCTTCGCCGGCAGGGCCGTGCATACGATCACCGTCGACGAGATGGCGGCCGCCGTCAACGAGGTGCACGCGCGCGGCGCCGAGACAATGGCCGCCGGCATGGTCCGAGTGGTCAAGCGGATGTTCACGTGGCTCGCCGAGACCTCCCGCCGGGCGCAGACGTCGGTCGCGGCCCACGCCATGTCTGGGCTGAAGGCGCCGGATCCCACCAGCAACGAGGTCGGCCAGGAAGAGTCGGGGACGACGGATGTCGAAGGCGACGCTCCGCCCGAGATCGAGATCGGACGCGTGCTCGCGATAGCCAGGCTCGGCTGCTTGCCGGAGCGCATCGGCCTCGGGCTCGAGCTGCTGATCGGCACGGTGCAGCGTCGGCGGGCGATCACCGGCGCCAACCGAAACCGCTTCAAGTTGCACGATGGAGCCAGTGCCTGGCACATGCCACCTTTCTTCAGGAAAACCGGCAGGAAGAAGGGCAAGCGCTCCCACATCGTTCCGGTCGAAGGATTCGCGGCGAAGGCCCTCGCCCGCCTCGACCCGCTCGCCGACTTCGAAGGCGGCCGAGGCTACCTGTTCCCGGCCGGCAAAACCAACAGGTCGAAGCGCGCGCACGCCGAGCCCGGCCTGTTCAACGATTATCTCGACGCCATGCCTGGAGTATCGTGGTCTCCGCACGGAGTGAGGTACGCGTTCGCCACCTACGGTGAGCGCGATCTCGCCTTCAGGCGCGGCGAGGCATCGCTGATCCTGGATCATCACGAAGGCGACGACCCCGACAACGTCACGTCGGCGTTCTACTCGTCGGACTCGCAGATCAAGCGCAAGAGGGAGATGATGAAGCTGTGGGTAGACTGGTGCGAGGAGCGGACCGCCGAAGCCATCAAGGGGGACAGCGCCCTCCTCGACCGCGATCTGATGGCCGCGGAGATCAGGCGCCGGCGCTACGCAATCAAGGAAAAAGCCCCGGAGTGATCCGGGGCCTCTCCCTATGCGGCGCGTTCGCAGATTGTTTTCCAACCATCGGCTGCGGCGTCCCAGCGGTGCGTCCGCTTCCATCCGTCGAAGCGAGCCTGCTGCTCCTTGATCTCGCGGCGGACGCCGGCGATCGCTCGGTCTTTGTCGGCGAGATCCTTGGCCTTCAGGTGCCCGAAATCGGTCCATCCGTAGGACTTGAAGATGTCCGTCTTCTCGGCCCAGGCCTCAGCGAACGTGGTGCTGGTGACTTCAAGACTCCGGACCGGGCGTTTGCCCCAGCTATCCACGGGATCGGCGGGATCCTTGTAGCGGAGCACGATCGGCTTGACGTCGTCTTCGACCGCCTTGCGGTCGGCCACAGCGCTTGCCTCCCAGGACTTCAGGCCTGTGATCAGGTTTCCCAGGCAGTCGCGGGAGACCTCGAACGGCAACTTCTTGGCGCCGGCGCATGATGCGGTCTGCCAACCCTGGCCGGGGCGGCGGTAGCCGTGGTGTGCGACGGTGCCGAGATTGGCGAGGTAGAGCCCGCCGCAGCACTGGCACGTCATCTGGGCCGCTTCGCGGGCCAGCTGCGCGGGGGTCTTCGGCGGCGGGGGAGCATTCGCGTCGCCGCGCTTGACGATCAGGGGCTTGGCGGCCTGCAGCAGGCCGTGCAGCGGCATCAGCGCAGCCTCGATGAAGCCGACATACTCGGGCAAGCCGCCGTGCTTACGGGAGCGCCGCAGGATGGCGGGAAGGTTGTGTACATCGGAGCTATGGATCAGCGCGTCGGCGTCATAGGCTGCTAACCACCAGTTGCTGCCGCCGTCCCTACCCTGCGGGCCGGTCTTCAGGAACGCCTCGACGGCGTCGACGACGCACCAGTTGACCATTTCTTTGGCTTTGGTGAAGTCCTGGTTGCGCACGAGGCCCGCGGCGACGCCGGCCTCCAGCCTGTCGACGGCGTCGGCCAGCTGCGCTTTGCGGTGGTCCGGAAGCATGGCGGTGATGGCGGAAAGGTCCATGGTCTACTCCTTCAGTTCGGCGGCCATCGCGCCCGCCATCGCTTCGATCTTTCCTGCCACCTTCGTCATGCGGCCGGCCTCATTGCGCAACGCGTCGGCGACGCGGCTGTAGACGTCGTCGGTGACCTCGCGGTCGCCCGCGAGGATGAAAGCGAGCAGCTGCTTCGAGACGCCGACGGCGGCGGCCGCCTTGGTGATGCTGCGGTCGTCGTACGCCAGCTCGACGGCGGCCTTCACGCGCGCCGCTCGGTGCGATAGCTTCTTCACTTCCTCCTGCCCTCCTTGTCGTGTTCGCGGTCGTAGTGCCGCAGCGCGGCGTAGTCGGCGAAGAGGTTCGAGAACTCGAACGCCATAATCGAAACCGAGATCAAGGCGAGGAATCCCGCCAGCATTCCCAGGCAAATCTGAATCGCGTCCATGACCGTTCTCCTCTACGGCCCCGAGCCCGGTGGGCCGTCGCCGGCCGCCGGGCGTGAGGTCGATGCTGGCTGCCTACGCCGGGACGTAGCCCCCGCGGCAGCGGGCGAACACCTTCTGAATCCACTTCATGTCGTCCAAGTCGCGGTTGAATTCGGCGACCGCCACCGCCCTGATGCGATCGCGAATTCCGGCACTCAGCTCTGCGTCCAGGATCTTGGCGACGGGTTCGGTCGCAACGCCGAAAACCGTGTCCACGACGGCCTCCATGCTTTCATGGGAGATATCGTCGCCGCGCTTGCGATGGTTCATGTCTGCTCTCCTGCTCGGCGCCGCGACGGCGGCGCTCCTGACGCCCCGAGCCCGGTAGCCTTTCGGCGCCGGGCGTGAGGTCGATGTGGATGGCTGTCAGGCGGCCTTGGGCCACGTCTCGACCACCTCGCCCGAGATCGTCACCGACCCCGACACCTGACCGTCGTCGAGGGCGTCGTAAATGTCGTCGACCGTGATCCCGAGCCGTTCGCAAAGCGCGTTCAGGTCGGCCGGGGTGCCATCGACCATGGCCTCGCCGGTTTCGACGTTCGTCAGATTGTAGTGAACCCGAGAAGCCATACTGTTTCCTCCTATCGCCGGCGACGGCCGGCCTCTACGGCCCCGAGCCGGGTAGCTGTTTCAGCGCCCGGCGAGAGGTCGATGTCTATAAGCTTCAGCCGAAGCGGCCGCTGCCGTACATGTTTTCGTCGATCCGTTCGCTCAGGCGCTCGGCATGGCTATCGAGCGACTCGATCCGGTCTTCCATCGAGATGATGTATTCCGCCAGTGCGCGGTTGCCGCCGAGACCGGCTTTGGCATCGAGCGCCGCGATCCTAGCCTCGTGCTCGGCCTGATCCTTCTGACGACGTTTTTCCGTGATGCCGTCATGAAAGGCCTTGAGTTCATCACGGTGGTCCTCGAACCCCTCGGTGTGCTCGACATCCCAGTGCGGATCGTCGAGCCAATTCCGCTTCAGGTGTTCGATCTCGTCGCGCGTCTTCTCTGCCATGGTGCCTCTCCTCTCGACGTCGCGACATCGCTCCGTCTCATGTAGTCATTCTGCCTACAGATTGGAGAAAGGCGCAAGCGGCATTTGATTCACGTCAGCATGAATCACGCGCGCGAAGAAAAGTTAGCTTCCCATAGATGGTTAATTTGCCTGCTATATCCTGCAAAATCGGATCTAACGTTGAAATTGCCGGGTATACCCTGCAATCAGCGGCTTCGATTTTTTTGCGGGCTTTCGCTCGGTTGGCGCGAAGGTGCCGACCTCGAGCCAATCGCGGCGGCCGTCGACCTCGAGATCGCAGCGGAGCATCCGCAGGCGTCCGATGAGATCGTGCCGGCTGGCGGCGGAGCCGTTGAAGCGCAGCATGTGCCGTCCGCCGATGTCGGAAAATTGCTTCACGTGCCCGACCTGCACGAGCACCGTCTTCTCTGCGTGCGCTCCCATCGCTAGGCCGGCCTCGAACAGAACGTTGGGTCTCGCCTGCCCCTGGAGCTTGCCCTCGGTGTTGCGTTCGTGCCGGTCGACGAAGACGTCGCGCAGCTGCACCATGTCGTCTGGAGAGAACATCACCAAGACCGCTTGCGCCTGATCCATGACGCGCTCGATCAGATCGCCGACGAACGGATTGGCGCCACGGCGGGCGCGATGCACCGCCTCCTCCCATTCGATCGGCTCCAGGCCGGCGGCGCGGAGGAAGCCGAACATGGAATCGCGCAGCGCCTGGTCGCGGCCGTGCACCACGAAGACCGTCTTGCCGCGGGTGGGCCGCTGCTTCGACTTCTTCGCCGGCGCCGCAGCCCGGCGAGCCGGCTCGGCCGGCCGCGGCTCTTCCGGATCCCGGCGCCGGTGGCCGCCGCCGAGCCAGCCGCTCACCGCCGCGCGCTCGTCCGCCGTCGACAGCCGGGTGACGTTGATGTCCTTGTTGCGCATCGCCAGCAGGAGTGCGGCCAGGTGCCTCTCCAACCCCGTCTCGTTCACGACGCCCTGGACGTGCCGGTACACCGCCTTCGGCGTGATGCCCATCCTGGTGGCGAGGCGCTCGATCAGCTGCGGGTTGATGCGTGCCACGCTATTTGTTCTTCTTGCGGTGGCGGGCGACGTTGACGTAGTTCGGGCCGACGTCGAGCAGGCCGGAGATCTCGCGCGCGGAGAACCCGCAGGCCACGAGCTTCAGCGCCGCCGTATCCGTGTCCAGCTCCTTGGTCGCGATCAGCGCAAGCAGGCCGGCGATCTTGTCGAGCGCCGGCGACGACTTGTCCTCCGCACCCTCAGCGGCTGGCGCGCGCTTTCTTGCTGCCTTTTTTGCCATTCTTCGCCTTCTTGTCGCGGTTGAACTTCAGGACGCGGACGGAGCCCGGGGTCGAACCCGCGGCTTTCGATGCGTCTTCATGCGAGAGACCGAGCGCCTCGAGGAAGTCCACTCTGGGCAGCGTCTCCTTGAAGCGGTCTGGGTCGTGCTTGATGGCGTCGGCCATGCACAGGTAGGCCAGGCTCTTGCCGATCACGGGAAGCCAGCTCGCGAAATCCGGATCATCGGCGGCCATGCGGTACCTTGGGTTGCGAATCAGCTACCCGGCAGGATGACGATCGCGGTTCCCGGTTTCAAGGATTCGGCCGCCAGTTCCCCACGTTATTCCCGAAAAAGGATTCGGAATCAGGTGTTTGTGCCCCTATATCCGGACTCCTCATGGTCAAAAAGTCCGGTTCAAAGGGGTACAACGGCGGGGCAATATCCGACTCTGGCCCCCGCTTTGTACCCCCCGAGGGTGCCGTCCCGGCGCCGATGCCGCGATTCATCCCTCCCCAGCTCGCCACGCTCAAAGCGAAGCCGCCCACGGGCGCCGCCTGGCTCCACGAGATCAAGTTCGATGGTTACCGTGCCCAGGTGCACGTCTCCGCCGACGGCACCCGCATCTACACGCGCTCGGGCCTGGACTGGACCAAGCGCTTTCCGACCGTCGCCACCGAGCTGGCCGGGGCCGGCATCGACCAGGCCGTGATCGACGGCGAGATCGTGGTCGTGGTCGGCGAGCGGACGGATTTCGGGGCCCTGCAGGCCGACCTGGCCGCCAGCCGGCACGACCGCCTGCTGCTCTATTGCTTCGACCTGCTTCACCTCGACGGCCACGACCTGCGCGGCGTCGCCCTGCAGGAGCGCAAGCGCCTTTTGCGGGAGCTGATCGAGCGGACGAAGCTCGGGCCGCCGATCCTGTTCAGCGATCACATGGACGACGGCGCCGCGATGTTCGAAGGGGCCGCGAAGCTGAATTGGGAAGGCATCGTGTCCAAGCGGGCGGATGCGCCGTACCGGAGCGGCGACCGCAGCGACAGCTGGCAGAAGATCAAGACGTCGAAGAAGGAAGCCTTCCCGATCGTCGGCTACGTGCCGGCGATGGGCGGCATAGCGGCCCTGCACGTCGCCCGCCGCGACGGCAGGAAGCTGACCTACGTCGGCAAGGTCGGCACCGGCTTCAAGATGAAGGTCTCGGCCGATCTGCGCCGGCGCCTGGACGCGCTGCCGCCGCCGAAGACGAAGCTGTTCTCGAAGCGGCACATCAAGGCCGTCGAGCCGAAGCTGGTCGCCCATGTCGAGTATCGCGACATCACGGCGGACGGGTACCTGCGGCACCCCAGCTTCAAGGGGCTGGCTGAGGACTAGTCAGAGGGCAGCTCTGCGACGGCCTTCTTGAAGTCGTCCAGAACCTCCATCCACTCGGAGGACGAGCACGGCGTTCCGCTCATGATCTCGTCGACGCCTTCTCGGTTCGAGAACTCGAAGCGGACGACGTTGTGACTCCCCGAGTATGCAACGCGCGTGATCGTGCTCTCGACGCCATCCGAAAGGCAACGTACAACAGTGGTGTCGATGTCGCACTCAGGATCGCCACCATCGTTGATCTCAAGGATCGTGTAAGTCGTATTCATGGCGCCCTCTCATTGCACTCGTCCAGCCGCGTGAACGCCTTCGCGCAGCCTTGCGGACCCAGGCCACGGCGAACCAGAGCTCCTCGTCGCGGAAGACCGTGTTGTCCAAGACGACGTAGCGCACGCCGCGATCATCCACGGCCCATGCGCGGGCGTCGCCGATCGCACCGATGGCTTCGACGAACGGCCATTCGGTGCCGGCCTTGTCCTTGCGCATCGTCCGGATGGCGCCCCGCAGGCCGGCGTCCGCCAGCATCTCTGCGGTCGCGGTCGGCGCCATGCGCGGGTCGAAGAGCTGCAGCTGCATCACTGCACCCTCCTCCAGCGGCCCTTCTCGTCCCGCACGACGGCGCGCCTTTCCTTGTGCTTCGCGAGCATGCGCATGGTGCTGGCATCGATCGTTAGGGCCGGCTCGCGCAGCAGGACGGCGAGCGCGGCGGTGAGGTGGCGCTGCAGCTCGGCCTGCGGGTCGGCCCGCCCCTGCATCATCTTCTTAATCACCGGAACGGCGCTGAACGTGTCCGCGTAGGCGCGGACCGGCTGCTTCAGATTGCTGTCCGGGTACATCAAGGCCCTGGGTTTGAGGCTGCCGTCTTCGTTGATGTCATCGACATGGTAGTCGCTCGATGACTTTGTGCTGCTGATCCTCAATATGTCGGCCTCGCTCAACTCGTCGAGCGACACCGCCCGGGCGTCGCTGATAAGTGACGCGAACAATTCGAAAGGCGCCCTCGCCCTCCGCTTCCGCCGCCAGTCGACGATCAGCGTGACGCCGAGCGTGAGCAGGGCCGCCGACAGCAGTAGCCCGATGGCCGACTGGGCCTCGGTGCGCGTGAGCAGATGCCGGACCGGAAAGACGCGTGCCGTCACGAACACGGCGACGGCGAGCGAGAGGAGCGCGCAGACCAGCATGACGAGGCGCTCGGGGATGGTGTGGGTGGCGGTCATCAGAGCTTCCCTCGTTTCCAGTAGGTCACGCCGTCGTCGCATCGGAATCCGGTCTCGGCAGGCGTATCCCTGCGCTCGACCACTTGGCAGGCGTGCTGCGAGACGAAGTCATTCCAGGCGGTCAGGCGCTCTTCGCGCTGCTTGTCGCCGAGGTGCAGCGCGAGCCAGATCATGAAAACCCCACCGATGAAGAGTGAGGTTCCGAGGGCGCGTCCGAAGCTCACTGCACCACTCCCTTGTCCTCGAACCACATCGCCTTGGCCAACTCGAAGTCGACGGGTTCACGACGATCTGCACGTCGTCGTCGCCCTCGCCTGGCTCGTAGATGAGAGCGGCGATGCGGCAGATGAATCCTTCGCCGTCCTGCGCGATCATGACCCGGCCGGCCGGGATGTCGGGGTTCGTCAGCAGCTTCACAGGCCAGCCCTCCGTTTTGCGTCGGCGATGATCCAGCGCCGCACGTGCGGCACGTGTCCGGATGCGCGCGCAGCTCGTGTCCGACCACGACGGCACGCGAGACGATCGCGAGCGCTTCGACGGTCGGCGCCATGGCGATGACGTTTTGGTCCTTGCTGATCACGACGCGGCCGCGGTAGGCTGGGGTCTAGGAGGAACCTCATTTGCCCGCCTCCTTGGGCTTGCCGAACGCCCGCTCGTAGTCGCGCCACGCGGCGGCCTGCTCCTCCGGCGTCATCTCAGACCACCGCAAAATGACGTCGCGCGCGCCATTCTCGTCGATGCGGCGTGACCCCGTAGAGCGGATCGTGCGGGCTGCCGGTCATGCCGCCACCGAGTGATCGTTGCGCTTGCACGAGCTGCAGCGGCGGTTGTGGATGCCCTCGCTCATGAAAGGACGCTGGCAGGACATGCACTTGCGTTCCGTGAGCGCGGACAAATCCTTGGGCTCGTTGCCCTTGCTCACGGCACCTTTGGTGATGTCGAAGCGCGACATCGCCGTCTGCGCGGCGCTGATCGAGATGCCGAACGTACGCGCCACGTCTTCCGTCGCCGGGCGGGGGCTGTGCGAGACCATGTCGCGGAGCTTCGCGACGTTCTCCGTGGTCCAGCGCACGACTGACACGGGCCAGTCCTGCACGGAGCTAGTGGCTGCCTCAGCACGCTTCCGGCCCTTAGGGCTCGGAACACCGAGGCGGCGGCGGTGGACGTTGACGATCGGTGACACCGAGCGCGGCGGCGAGGGCGACGTTGTCGTGCCCGTGCTCGGCGATTGCCGCCAGCAGCTTCTCGTCCGTGAACCTTCGGTGATACTGCCGCCGATTGCCTCCGCGTGGCTTCGGCGGCGTGAGGGCCGCCACCAGGGCCTCCGCGGTCGGCTGCGCGACCGGCCGGGCGACGGGGCGCTCGATCCGCTCCACCGGCGCCGGCGTGACGTCGATCATCGGCGCGGACGGGGCCTGCAGCCCCGACGCCATCATCAGGCGAAGCAGGTCGACGGCGACGAGCCGCGCGCCTCCTCGCTCATTTCCTCCGACAGCACGGCGGCCGCGCTGGCGGTGACGAACCCGGCCAGATCGGCGCGCTTGCGTGCGATTTCCTCGCCCCATTCCCAGTCCCTGCCCTCGGCCCCCACGATCCGGCGCCGCCCGCCCGCCCGGCAGTGGCGGCGCCGGTAGCTCGCTAGATGATGAGCGCGCCGAGCATGAGCGAGCCGAGAGCGACCGCGTCCGCCTTCGACGGCGGCTCGTCGAGCTTGGCCTCGATCTTGGCGACCTCGGCCTTCCTTCTCCTCGAACTCAGCGAGGTGGCTATCGATGCAAAGCAGCACGGCCCTGACGTTGGCGCGCGCGTTCTTCAGCCAGAGGCTTCCCTCCGTCGACATGTGGATGTTGTCGATGTGCGCCAGCAGCTCGGCGGCGGTCGCCTTGATGTCCGACATCGTCGGCGGCGGAACGATCAGGTCGATGCCGGCGGACAGCGCTCCGGCGGCCAGGTTCTCGGTATCCGTCATGGGTGCCTCTCCCGTTCTAGGACTCGAAATCGGCCGGATCCTTAAAAGCGAGCCGCCGATCTTACCGGCCGTTAATAACCGTCGTGTACTTCCTAGGTCAATATGTATTGGACATCGTAGTCCACCAACAGTCAAGAAGGAGACCCCGATGAGCAAAGGTCACACCGACTTCAACCCCAACAGCTTCGCGTGCGGAGCGCTCGGAGGCGCGTGCATGTTGGCGAGCGCTCTCGGCGCCGGCCTGCGGAACGCCGCCTCCCAACGCGCGTCCCGCTGGGAGGCGTTCCGGCGCGCCGAGCTCGAAGCGATCCTCGAGCTGACCGAGTTCAAGCTCGAGCGCGCCGGTCGCGAGGTCGAGGAGCTCCGCCTCGAGCAGGCGAAGCATCAGGCCGCGCGCCGGCGCGTCTTGATCGGCCGCGGCGGCAACGAGGCGGCGTAGTGCGCGAACCCCGGTGTCGGCTCGACGTAGAGCGGCACCGGGGGCCACGTCTCGGCCTGCAGCGGCTGCACCCGCCGCACGCCCTTGAGCTGGTAGATATTCCTGACGTGCGCGGAAATCGCCGGTTTGTCCGAGGAAATCAGCGTTTCGCACTCGGTCCGCGACAGACCGGGCAGCCACGACTTCACGTCCCGCGGCAGCCAGAGCGGCACCGGCGCCGGCCGATCGGCGAGGATCGAGTCCGCCGCCCAGGTGAGCACCGCGCGCGACACCTTGTCGTGGTTGGTCGCCATGGAAGCCTCCGAGGCGATCGCGTCCTTGAGCGCGCGGGCATTGGGTCCGTCGCCGATCGGCGGGGCCGGCACGCCGCCGCCGATCACACCATCGGCGAGCCTGGCGGGCATCAGCACCAGCTCCCAGAGGAACGCGAACGGACCCCCGAAGAGCCGTCCGAGCGCGGACTTGATGGCGGAAAAGATGGATCGAAGCATCGTGGTCACCTCCGTAGTTGCGCGGGAGACTATGGCCGACGCGGCTGCAAGGCGCAAAACGGCCAAGGATTCGGACCGGATTGACGTATGCGGCTGATTTACGTATGTTGTTCATGAGTGGTGGACGATTGAAGTGCTTGAGAGTGAATAGGAACCCGACCCTTCCCGACCTGCTGACGATGACCGGCGTCGGAGTTTACGGCGCCAACTGGCGCGCGCGCCTGGCGGCAGCGCTCGGCATCTCGCGCATGACGCTCTGGGCGATGCTGCGCGGCGACGGCAAGCGCAGCGCCATCGACATCGACAACCGGCTCGTCGACCTCATCGAGCGCGAGCGCGACGCGGCCGCGGAGCGCGGCGTCATGCTCACGCAGCTCCGCAACCGCGTCGTCGCGTTCGCGGCCAAGGCCAAGCGTGGAGGCACGCGCGATGCAGCTTGAGATGCAGCCGGACCTGTTCTCGTGGCCTCGCCCCACCCGCGAGCGGAAGCATGCAGAGGCCCTGGACCGCGCGCGACAAGGAGCGGCTGGCCGCGCTGTATCTCGAGGGCAACATGCCGGACGTCGCAGCGATCGCAGCGGCGCTCGGCCGCAGCTACAGCAACGTCGCGTGCCAAGCCTCCCGGATGGGTCTTGCGTTCACGAAGCGCGGCGTCAACGCCAAGATGCGGCGCTGCATCCGCCAGTGCGGTCGCGATTTTTGGAGCGAGGGCTTCGAGAACCGCGTCTGCCCCACCTGCAAGAGGTCCCGCGAATATCTGGAGTGCGCATGATGGCCGAAATCATCGATCTCGACTCCCGGCGCGATCCCGGCGACGTCGGTTGTAACCTCGTGAAGACCGAGAAGGTCATCACGGTGCTCGGATCTGACTACGTGGTCCGGACCCTGCGCGGCACGACGGGTCGCGGATGGTTCTCGGTGCGCGACTCCAGCGACAAGATGTTGTTCGTGCGGATGATTGGATTTCCCGAGGCGCTGATCCCCGACCTGATCATGACGTGGCTCGATGGGAGGTCCGTCGGACGGCGTGACGCCGCCAACGCGTGGAAGACCCCGGCCACCGGAGGAGACCTGCTGTGAGCAAATTTCGAGAACGGATCGAAGCGGCACTGCGCAAGGCCTTCGGGCCGCGGGGACTGGATCGCGGCGAAAAGCTGTTCGGGCTGAGGCCCGGCGAGCTGCGAATGCTCGACTACGCCGAAGCGGAGGCGGCGGAGTACATCGAAGACCTCGTCCTCGCCAAGCTGCGCGACCGCGCCGACGCTCTGAAAGCCAAGGCCGATGCCGCCGCCGCCGACGTGGCGGCGTTCCAGCTCGCCAGCCGCGAGCGCCTCGCTGAGATCGAGCTGGCGGAGATCGTCGAGCACGATGATCTGGTCGATCGTCTGCTCGAGGTCAGCATGCCCGGACGGGAGGCAGCGTAGTGCATTTCGGATCCATGCCGCCCCGTCCGGCGCCAAAACCCAAGACGCCAGCGGCCCCTGCTCCCGCGTCCCCCGCTCCGGTCGCGCCGGCGACAGCGCAGTCGTGGCGCGACGGACCGAGGGCGACACCGCTCCCCGCACCCGTCGTCCCGCCTCGGCCGGCGCCCCCGCCGAGGCCCGCGGCTCCGACGTCGCTGCCGCGCGCGCCCGTCGTCGCTGCCGCAGCCAAGCCGGTGATCGCGGCCCTCAACCCGCCGGCTCCCCCGCCGCGGCAGCAGATGCGGCCCCAGGCAAAGCCGACCCAGCCCACGCTGACGGCCGACGACATTCCCTGGTGATGGAGGAGTAGGATGAAGATCAACAGCTATACGTTGGACCCGCGCAACGCGCTCGCCGTCCGCTTCCTGCAGAGCCGTCCGATCCAGATCGGCACGCAGGGATTCCTGATCTCCGTAGCGATGGATCTCTATAATCGCGGCAGCTTGTCGAAGGGCCAGCGGGAGTCGATCGAGAGTATCGCCGCCAAGTCGAACTGGCAGCCGAGTGATCCGCTGCCGCCGACGGTAGACGACCGCGGCGAGCGCCTGTCGGTCTACATCACTCCGGGCTGCAGACCGCCGGACGAATTTTTCGAAGGTCTCATCGAGCGCTACAAGCCGCTGGGAAAGACCGGCATGGACTGCATGCACGACCCGGTCTTCATGGCCATGCTCGACCCGATGCCGCTACCGCTCGATGCGCCGTACCGCCTGCTGACCAGTTGCGGCACCTACCGGCTGACCGGAACGGGCTGGGGTGGACGCGCAGGATTTACGCCGCGGCACGCCGAATCCGCCGACACGCTCAACGACGTGGTCTCGCCCGAGTTATCGACGCCGGACACGGTCTATCGCTTCCGCAACCACCTGGTCGACGGCACCAAGCGCGGCGGCGGCCGGACGTGGTGGATGTTCGGCGAGCGCCGGATGCGCGCTGCCGACGTCGCTGCTTGACCCCTCGCCTGACGCCCGGGCCCTTGCACCTCCTGGTCTCGATCGCCCGCGGCGCCGTGCTCAGGCGCTACTGTAGCGATTATCCGTTCATTCTGGTCAGGCCGCCGGGCCCAGGCGACGAACTCGATTCCGAGGTGTCAGTTCACGCGCGTGCCGCCAACACGCTGACCAGGCTCGCGCTCGTCGAGCCTATCGACAAATTCGACTGGCGGATTTCCGCCGCCGGTCGGGCTTGGCTGGCTGCGAATGGGATTGCGGCGAAAGTGGAGAAACAGCGGAGTCATTCGCGTCCTTAGGGGGTGAGTAACGTGGGGCGTCGTCAATTTGCCCATCACTGGTGACAGCATCACGGGTGACGCTTCCGATTCAGCGCACGGTGTGACGCGGTGAGATACGGTGAGATACGGTGCGATAGACTCGCAACTAGCCTGCAAGCTGATGCATCGAATAGGAAGCTAAGGGTGAGTTCCCTGCTCGTCGGCCGGGCGCCGAATGTAAGAAAGCCGGGGCATGAATCGATTTGTGCCCCGGCTTTCTTACATCTCGGAGCCCTCGGCAGATCCAATGATGGCAGGTCGACTAGCGTTCGCCGTCGAGCAGCCGCTTGATCTCTCGATCCAAATCCGGCGCCGGCGCATGCGGAGCCGTCAGTGAAAAGCCCTCCGGGATCATCGCCTTCAGCTCGCGGACCAGGGGCGCCGAGAGGCGCAGCAGGACGGCGACGGCCAGGCACGGCGGGATCGTCCACCGGGCGACAGCATCAGCGGCTCACAGGCACGCTTGACCGCGGCGGCAGCGCCCTCACTCGCGGTAGGCTTCGCCCGAGGTCAGGAACCCCTCGGGGCTGGCCGCATTGCTGGACTACGGTCTGATTCGGCCGACAGTCCGCGTGATCGCGAAGGATTCTTCGTCCCGTTTTCCAGCGTGGCCATTCCGTTGCTCCAGATGTCGAACTGGAATGGCTATCGTTTAAAAGTTTTAGCTGATCCGAAATTCGCATAAGAAGCCTTATGCGAACTTCGTGCGCTCGGCGTATGGCCCTTGGTTGCAAAATTGTTGTCCGCGCTTGAATTTGTCACTGAGACGCTGCTTGATTTTGTCACTGCGCCACTGATGCGAATGAGCTTTTCGGTTTGACGCCAGTTTCTTCGCCTTGCGGCGTTGGTTGCCCGAACTTGTCTCAGACGAGAATTTGGCACTGGAGCCGCGTGTGTGCAGCCCCGACCGTCGGCCGCGGATCGCACGGAATCTCGCGCGCCAGTGCGAGGATGAAGATGGCCCGTACTGCTCCAGACTGGAATCCGTGACTGCGTAGTCGATCCCACCGAACAGGAACTGAAATGGGCCGTTCAGACCCCTTCGTCGCATTGCCGCCTACTAGTAAGGGGGTAAAGTTTTCGATGGACGGTCGTGCAATGGGGCCGGCGGCTCTGGCGCAGGAAAACGTATAGCCCCGGCCCTTCCTTCCGGATCTTCGGGTTCTTGACGAATGACGTGAGTGCTCAATCGCACGGGTTCCAAGGCGAGGGGCCCAGCCATCGGTATGTGCGCCCTCCTCGACCGCCGCGTTTGAGCTTCGGATGGATGGCGGAGATCGATCCGAAAGCCTACGCTGGGCTGTTAACCGAATCTGGAGCAACGCTTGATACCGAACTACGCCGCTCGCATCCGGGCGCTCGACGACGATGCGTTGGAAAGATTTGTGAAGGACTGGGCTAAGCGCCGGACGCGCGACTACGCTGAAACGCAGCGTTGGTCCGGCACCGGCGACATGGGTCGCGACGTGGTCGGTTACGCCACGCGGCAGCGGCACGAAGGCGATTGGGACAATTTCCAGTGCAAGCAGCTGTCCACTAGGCTGTCGGAGAAGGACACGTTCGTCGAGCTCGGCAAGATATTCATGCACTCGGCCGCCGGACATTACAGGCTGCCGCGAGCCTATACCTTCGTCGCCCCGAAGGGCGTGGTCCGTAACGTCCAGAATTACGTCGCCCATCCGGAGCGCTTTCGGCAGGCATTCCTCGACAAATGGGACGAACTCGTCGCCCCGGAACTCGTCGAGAACCAGGTCGTGCTGCTCACGCTGGGGATCCGGGACGCAATCAAACGCTTCGCCTTCGATAGCGTCTACTGGCTCGATGCCGTCGGGCTCGCCGAAGACGAATATGCAGTACCAGCGCTCGTCCAGTGGTTCGACTACGACCCCGGCGCGGCACCTGCCGGTGTCACTCCGGAAACGCTTCAGGACGAAGAGGCGTCCTACATCGAGCAGCTGATCGGCCTCTACGCGGAACGCCGCAACACGACGTTCGCCGATTACGACGCGGCGCTGGCCGATGCGGACTGGGGACAGCATCTGCGCGAGCAGCGGACGCGGTATTTCGAGGCCGCGGCGTTCGATCGCTACTATCGCGACTCGACGCCGCCGGACTATCTGGCGACTTTTAAGGACGACCTCTACCATGGGGTCGTGGACACGCACCGCGATCAGCATGCCGATGGTCTGGCCCGGGTCCTGAAGGTTCTGGCGCAAGCGTCGCAGGTATCGCCGGCAGGCGTACTAGGGCGTTACGCAAAGGTTCCCGTTAAGCAGGGCACCTGCCATCAATTCGCGAACGAAGGACGGTTGCCGTGGAAAAAGTGACAGAGGGGTCCCCTCCCCACCCGTTCAACTCCTCGCTTGAGACCGGGATCCGCGCCCTGGTGGTGCTCGAAGCCTTCCATCCGCGTCAATGCGACCTGATCGAGCTCACGTGGTTCGATCACCTGGTCGTGCACACTGGCGACATCGAAGGAGAGGACGTGCCCGGCAGCCTCCACCCCGATCTTCCCAACCGGGCGGCCGAGCTTCTGGTCAGGCGTCGGCTGATCGAAGACAGCCTTCTGTTGATGCAGCGCGTACATCTGGTCGACGTTGTCGACGGCGAGGACGGCATCTCGTTCAGCGCCAGTGAGGATGCACCGAGCTTCCTCGCCCTGTTGAAGGCGCCCTACACCGTCGAACTGAAGAAACGGGCCACTTGGATCGCCGAGCGCTTCGCCTCGCTATCGAAGGCGGCGATCCGCGACTTGGTCGACGACAAGATCGGGCGCTGGACGGCGGAATTCCAGATCCCGCATACCTCGATGAGCTGACCGTGCCTCATCGCGGCTTCGCCCTTCGACATCTCGTCTTCACTGGCCCAGGTCTCGATCCGGCCGCGCTGTCGTTCGTCGACGGGGTGAACGTCGTGTTCGGCGCCTCGGACACGGGCAAGTCCTACATCGTGAAGGCGATGTCCTACATGATGGGCGCTCGCGGGAAGTTGCCGAAGATCGACGAAAGCAACGGATACGACGCGGCCTGGCTGGGTCTGGTCCTTCCGTCCGGCCGCGAGGTCACGCTCCACCGGTCGACCAAGGGCGGCGGCGTGCGGCTGCACGAAGGCGTGGTAACGGCGGCCGCAAAGAATACGGGCACCGTTCTAGCGCTCGCCGAGAACAAGAAGGACGAGACAGTCTCGCACTTTCTGCTCGACCAGATCGGACTTGCGGACAAGTTGATCGTCAGGAACGCCAGTGCGGAGAAGGAAAAGCTGTCGATCCGGCTGCTCGCGCCGCTGTTTCTGATCGAAGAGGACCTGATCATCTCCGGACGCAGTCCGATCCTCTACTCGCAGCAGCACACCGAGGTCACGTTCGAGAAGAACCTATTTCGGCTCCTGCTGACCGGTCAGGACGACTCGGGCGTTCAGACGGTGATGTCGAGCAAGTCGCGCTCGGTGGCTACGACCGCGAAGGTGGAGATCCTCGACGAACTGATCGCACAGATCGACGAGCAGCTGGGCGAGCGCGAGATCGACCGCACCGACCTGCGGAAGCGCATGGACGACGTCGACGCATCGCTGGCCTCGTTGCAGGAAACCATGCAGCGTGCCCAGAACGACATCGACGACCTGGTCTCGGAGCGGCGGGCAAAGGCCGACAGCAAGCTGGAATTCAACGCGCGACTGACCGAGCTCGAGGTCACGCTGGGCCGCTTCGCCAGTCTGGACGCGGTCTACCGCTCCGATATCGCGCGGCTCGAAGCCCTTGAGGAAGGCGGCTTCATCCTCAGCGCGATGAGCGGACAGGACTGCGCCGTCTGCGGCGCGCCGCCGAGTGCGCAGCGGCACAACCACGCAGCCGAGGAGATCCAGCGGTCGCACGCCGCGGCCGCGGCCGAGGCCCGCAAGATCGAACGCGAACAGCGCGACCTTGGGCGCACCGCAGCGTCCCTGACGGCCGAAGCCGGCGGATTGCGGACCGCCATCGTCGAGCTCGATCGCGACCTCGTCGGCATCGAGCGGAGGATCGCCGAGGCGCGGCCGAAGGAAGCCGCCGCCCGGAACGACTACGAGGTCTTCTCCTCCAGGAAGAGCGAGCTCGAAACGACTTCCTCGCTGCTCGCCCGACGCGACGGCCTCGTCGTGAAGAAGTCCCAGGTCGAGACGAAGCCGCCGTCCACGAAGTCGGAGGACAAGATGCTCGTCGGCGTCGACGGGCCGACCGCTTACGCGTTCGGAAAGACCGTGCGCGACGTCCTCGGCATCTGGCGTTTTCCTCGCGCCTCAGAAGCGCAGTTCGATCTGGCGACCAGCGACGTCACTATCGGGGGCAAGGAGCGCTCCGCAAGCGGCAAAGGTGTGAAGGCCATCCTGCATGCGGCCGTCAACGTGGCGCTGCTCATCCATTGCCGCGAACGGAATCTCCCGCACCCTGGATTCATCGTGCTCGACACGCCCCTGCTCACCTATCGCGAGCCACTGGACAGCAAGTACGGGGAGTTGTCCCCCGACGAGGTCGAACTCACGAACACGGGTCTGGCGACGCGCTTCTACGATCACCTAACGAGCCTGAAGGACCTCGGGCAGTTCGTCGTCATCGAGAACAAGGACGTGCCGGAGGACGTCGAAGGACCGATGCAGGTCGAGACGTTCACGGCCAACCCGAACTCTGGGCGCTACGGGCTCTTTCCATTGAGACGGGTCGATTAGGCGGTCGCCGGCGCAGCCTGCACGACGGTTTCGGCCTTGTCGCGCTTGCCGTACATGAAGCCCGCGACCTGAAATCGCTTGCGGCTCGTCCATGGATGGGGGTGCCAGACATCCCTTCGACGCTCGAACTTGCCAGACCGCGCGTAGATCACGCTCAGGGCGATCGTGTCCAGCTGGTAGAGCCAGCCGCCGAAGACGCTGCCGGGGGGATCGGAGGTCCACACGTGGAGGTTCGATCTTCCGATGCCGCCGTCGTGGCGCCCGAACTACAGATGGAGTTCGCGGTGCGGCCGACCCGACACGATCGCGTAGACCGGAGCAGATCGCTCCGCTTCGTCTTGTGCTCGCCGGAATCGGACTTGTTGGTCTTGCAGATCCAGCATAGCGGCGCCCCCGCGACCGCATCCGCTATGTTCGCCGAGGCTTCCGCCGCCATCGCGGTGCCTCCCTAGTGCGATTTCAACTGCTTCGTCGGGAATTGCTTCTGCCAGGTTTCGACCAGGAAGAGCGAAGCGGTGCTCGCCGAGTGTATCGCGAGCCTGGCGATGCGTGCGTCGATCCTGCGATAGCCGCGTTCGCGTCCGTGCGCGTCGCCGGCATGGGTCCGGAGCGAGCCGACGCCATTCACGACGGAATTCAGACCGCCCAGGATCGCGCGCACGTCGCCGGCGATCTCGTCCGGAACGCCCGACTTGTCCGGCGTGAGGCCGAGCGGCTCGCGGACGGCCTGGTAGAGGCCTTGGATGTCCTTCTTCTGTGGCAACGGCAGCCCGAGTTCGATCAGCACGGAGCGGCAGACGCTCTCGACCACCGAGCACGCCGACGTCACAGCGTCCTCCAGATCGTCTTCGGCGCTCTTCAGCGCGCGATCGAGATCCCGCCTGACAGTGTCGAAATCGATCACGACGACGGCGTTTTAGAACCCAATGCATATACGTCTTGCGCCACAATCAATCGAAGCTTTAGCCATGGTCATCTCCGGCGGCGGCGGAAACGACCAGGCGCGTCCTATTGGCATCTACAGGTCGGCATCGAAGCTTGAGAACTTCATGCGCGGCTGCAACGTATCGATGTCGGTAGGCACCGGCTCGCGATTGCCGACGCTCGTGGAGGCGCTCGAACGCGCCAACCGCGAAGGCAACCAGACCATCCTGAGGAGCATCGTCGAGCGCGCGGCCGATCCGCGCGACTTCCTCGACGACCCCGACCGCCACCGGGCCGTCATCGACTATCTCAACGCGCGGCTCTCCTACGACGGGCTCGAACTGCAGCGGGTTGGTTCGGCCGTACGGCTCGGGACGCCGGGCAGATCTTCGAGCGTGGTCGACGCGTTGGCAAGCAAAGGACGCGTCAAATAACGCGCGAGTTTCGTCGAGACGCAGGCGGATTCCAGGCTACTGTGCCACTACGTCTTCGGCGGACGTTTCCTCGCCCGCCTCTTCAGCGATTACCGATCTTCATGTTCGTTCTTTTGGCGCCGCGCCCTGTTAATCCGCCAAGGCGGTCAATTCGTCGCCTGCGGATCGGTGAGCCATCCGTCGAGTGATCGATCCTCCCAGACGACACCCGACGATTTCAACGCGTCCGAGTAGCGCTCAAAGCTTGGCAACGACCCGGCCTTGCGCCCCCACAAGCCCGCCAGAGGGTCCGGTCATGTTGCGGTCCGGCTGAAGCGAGTGGCACGGCGCACACGCCCGGAAATCCTGCTCTCCTCGCGATGGACCGCCCTCCGCGAAGACAGGCGACAGCAAGGCGGTTGCGGAAAGCGCGACGACGAAAACTCTCTTCATTTCGGCCTCCGTGCGTCAGGAGCGAAGATATTTGATCAGCGCTGCGGCTGCGAGGACCAGGACGACGATCACAAGCAGCCACAGAAGTCCCATTCCCCACATCATCCCCGGCATCATGTCTTGCATCATGTTTCACCTCATTCGGCCGGCTCCGGAACTAGTTGCAGGCGTTTGGTCGACTTTTCGACTTGCGGCGGAGGCTTTCGATCGTCGCGCGGCAATCCGAAGCCCTTCACCAGCCCGAAGATCGCCGGAATCACGATCAGCGTAAGCAGCGTGGAAGAGATCATGCCGCCGATCATCGGCACCGCGATGCGCTGCATGATCTCGGAGCCGGTCCCCGTGCTCCACATGATCGGCAGCAATCCGGCCATGATGGCGACAACGGTCATCATCTTCGGACGTACGCGCTCCACCGCGCCCTCCATGATGGCGTCGTAGAGGTCGCGGCGGGTCAGCGCCCGCCCTTCAAGATCGCGCTCGATCTTGATCTCCGCCAGCGCCTGGTTGAGATAGATCAGCATGACGACACCGGTCTCGGCGGCGACGCCGGCGAGTGCGATGAACCCGACTGCGACGGCCACCGACAGGTTGAAGCTCAACCACCACATCAGCCAAAGCCCTCCGACCAGCGCGAACGGCAGCGAGAGCATCACGATCATCGTCTCCACGATCGAACGGAAGTTCAGGTACAGCAGCAGGAAAATGATCAGCAGCGTCACCGGCACGACGATCTTCAGCCGCGCGGCGGCCCGCTCCAGGTATTCGTACTGGCCGCTCCACATCACGTAGTAGCCTGCCGGGAATTGGATGCTGGCCTGCACGGCGGCCTTTGCGTCGGCGACGTAGCCGCCGAGGTCCCGGTCGCGGATATCGACGTAAATGTAGGTCGCGAGTTGCCCGTTCTCCGTCCGAATAGAGGTCGGTCCCCGCGCCGGCGCGATCTTCGCCACTTCACCAAGCGGCACCGCACCGCCGGCGGGCATCGGCACCAGCACGTCGTTGGCGATGGCCTGCGGGTTGTCGCGCAGATCGCGCGGGTAGCGCATGTTGACGGTGAACCGCTGACGGCCCTCCACGGTCGTGGTTACGGTCTGGCCGCCGAGCGCCGTCGCGATCGTGTCCTGCACGTCCTGGACCATGATGCCGTACCGCGCGAGCGCGCTCCGGTCCGGCGTGACCTCCAGATAGTAGCCGCCGATGCCGCGCTCGGCGTAGGCCGATGAGGTGCCCGGCACGGCCTTGAGGACCTGCTCGATCTGCTTGGCGAGCTTGTCGATCTCAACCAGGTCGATCCCGATCACCTTGACGCCGATCGGCGTTCGTATGCCCGTGGACAGCATGTCGATGCGGGCCTTGATCGGCATGGTCCAGGCATTCGACACCCCGGGAAATTGCAGCGCCTTGTCCATTTCGGCGATCAGGCCGTCGATGGTCGTGCCGGGACGCCACTTTTCCTTGGGCTTGAGGTTGACGATCGTCTCGAACATCTCCGAGGGCGCCGGGTCGGTGGCGGTCGCAGCGCGCCCCGCCTTGCCGTAGACCGAGGTCACTTCCGGAAACGAGCGGATGATCCGGTCCTGGGTCTGCATCAGTTCGGCGGCCTTCGTCACCGAGATGCCCGGCAGCGTCGTCGGCATGTAGAGCAGCGTGCCTTCGTTCAGGTTCGGCATGAACTCGGTGCCGAGCTGGCGCGCCGGCCAGATGCTCACGGCCAGCACGGCGAGGGCGAGCACAACCACCAAGGTTTTGGCACGCATCACGCCCTTGATCACCGGGCGGTAGATCCAGATCAGGGCGCGGTTGATCGGATTCCGGTGCTCCGGAACGATCCTCCCGCGCACGAAGATCACCATCAGAGCCGGCACCAACGTCACGGACAGGAGCGCGGCGGCGGCCATCGAGAAGGTCTTCGTGAACGCCAGCGGGCTGAACAGCCGGCCCTCCTGCGATTCCAGCGTGAAGATCGGCATGAACGACACGGTGATGATCAGCAGGCTGAAGAACAGTGCAGGCCCCACCTCCGAGGCGGCGGCGATCAGGACGTCGATCCTGGGCTTTCCCGGCTCGGAGCGTTCGAGGTGCTTGTGGGCGTTCTCGATCATGACGATGGCCGCATCGACCATGGCGCCGATCGCGATCGCGATCCCGCCGAGGCTCATGATGTTGGAGCCCAGGCCCAGCAGCTTCATGGCGCCGAAGGCCATCAGGACGCCGACCGGCAGCATCAGGATCGCGACAAGGGCGCTACGGACGTGCAGCAGGAAGACGATGCAGACCAGCGCGACCACGACGCTTTCCTCGAACAGCGTGTGCTTGAGGGTGTCGATGGCGGCGTAGATCAGGTTGGAACGGTCGTAGACCGGCACGATCTCGACCGACTTCGGAAGGCTGGAGGCGATCTCCTGGAAGCGTTTCTTGACGTTCTGGATGACCTCCAGCGCATTGAGGCCGAAGCGCTGCAGCACGATGCCGCTCGCGACCTCGCCCTCGCCATTCAGCTCCGTGATGCCGCGCCGCTCGTCCGGGCCCAGTTCGACACGCGCGACGTCGCGCAGCAGCACCGGCGTGCCGCCGGACGTCTTCAGCACGATGTCGCCGAGGTCGTTGATCGACCTGATGTAGCCCTTGCCTCGAATGACATACTCGAACTCGGAGAGTTCGACGGTCCGGCCGCCGACGTCGGCGTTGCTGGCGCGGATGGCATCGCGCATCTTCTGCATGGTGATGCCGCGGTCGCGCATGCGTTGCGGATCGAGGATCACGTTGTACTGCTTGACGAAGCCGCCGACGCTCGCCACCTCGGCGACACCCTCGGCCTTCGCCAGTGCGAACTTCAGATTCCAGTCCTGGATGGTGCGGGTATCGGCGAGGTTCAGTTCCTTCGATATGACCGCGTACTGGTAGACCCAGCCGACGCCGGTCGCGTCGGGGCCGATCGTGGGGCTCACGCCGGCAGGCAGGCGCGCGCTGGCGCCGTTGAGGAATTCCAGCACGCGCGAGCGCGCCCAATAGATGTCGGTGCCGTCCTCGAAGATGACGTAGACGAAGGAGACGCCGAAGAAAGAGAAGCCGCGCACGACCTTCGATTTCGGCACGGTCAGCATCGCCGTCGTCAGCGGATAGGTGACCTGGTCCTCGATCACCTGCGGGGCCTGGCCCGGGTACTCCGTGTAGACGATGACCTGGGTGTCCGAGAGATCCGGGATGGCATCGAGCGGCAGATGCAGGAGCGCGTACAGCCCCGCCGCGGCGGCGAAGCCGGTGCCGAACAGAACGAGCAGCAGGTTGCGGGCGGACCGGGCGATGAGGCGGGCGATCATTGCTGCGCCCCCTCGGCAAAGCCCTTCAGGGCGGCCTTCAGATTGCTTTCGGCGTCGATCAGGAAGTTCGCCGAGACCACCACGGCGTCGCCTTCCGCGAGCCCCTGCCGGATCTCCACGAAGCCGCCGCCACGATGGCCGAGCTTGACCTCGCGCGGCTCCAGCCGGCCCTGTCCCTTGTCGACAAAAACGGCCTGCCGGGCGCCGGTGTCCATCACGGCGCTCTCGGGCACCGTGAGGACCGCCTCGCCGCTCCCGGTGTCGATGTCGGCGTCGACGTACATGTCATGCAGCAGGATCAGGTCCGGATTCTGCAGTTCGATGCGGACGCGCGCGGTCCGGGTCTCCTTGTTGATCTCCGGGTAGATCACCTGGACCTTCCCCGTGAAGTCCCGTCCGGGAAAGCTCCGCGCCTTGACCGTGACCGGCTGGCCCTTGGCGATCATGCCGAGGTCGCGTTCGGCGACGTCGATCAGGGCCCACACGACCGAATGGTCGGCGATGCGGAACAGGACCCCGCCGGGCTCGACGCGCATGCCTTCGACGGCGTTGCGCTCGAGCACGATGCCGTCGCGAGGCGAAGTCCACCCGATCGAGGTCGGCACGATCCGGCTCTTCTCGATGGCCGAGATCGCGGCATCGGGCACGTCCAGGTTCATCAGGCGCTGGCGCGATCCACGGCCATACTGAACGTCGCCACTGGTCGTCTTCGAGGTGATGGTGGTGAGGTACTCGGCGGCAGCAGAGGAGACGGATGGGCTGTAGACCTCCATCAGCGGCTGCCCCTTGACCACGTGAGATCCGGTCGTCACGTCGGCCACCTTCAGGATGAAGCTTTCCGCCCGCATCGCGACGACAGAGATCCGCCGCTGGTCGAGCGCGATCGTGCCCGGCGCCCTGACAGTGGTGCGGATCACCCGCATCGCTGCGGGCTCCGACTTGACGCCGGTCCGCTGGATCTTCCCGGGCGAGAGTTTGATGGAGCCGTCGTCGCTGTCCTCGCCCTCATAGACTGGGATGTAGTCCATCCCCATGGAATCCTTCTTCGGCGTCGGCGAGGTGTCCGGCAGGCCCATGGGATTGCGGTAGTATTTGATCTTGCGCTCTTCGGAGGCGCCCCCGGCCGCCGTTGTCGCCGGCGGCGAGCTTGGCGCCTGCTCGTCGTCGAAGCTGACGTCGGCGCCGGCGGGCACGGCGCGGTAATCCCGGCCATCCGGGGTCTTTCTCGGGACAGGCGAGTACAACGGCTTGCCGTCGGGATCCTGGTAGTAGATCGGGGCGCCGCTCTCCTCTGCCGCAGCCGAGCCGATCACGGCGACGGCTCGCGCCGCCGGCCGCTGCGGGCCGGCGACGACGAACGCGATGCCCGCCGCCGCGATCAACGCGGCGGCGAGGCTTGCTGCGAAGGCGCGGGTCACTTCTGCGCCGTGATGACGAGCTTGTTCTCGACGGTGCCGGTCTCGCCCTGGACCTTGGCGCCGAGCGAAAGCTGCCACCGCCCCGCCATGCCGAAGGTCGCCTTGAAGCGGTACGTGCCGGGCTCCGCCCCCGGTATGGGCGTGACCTTGGTCGCCATCTCCTGCATGCCGTCCGGAGCCATGTCCAGACGGCTGGCGAAGATCACCGCATCCGGCACAGGTTTGCCGGTCTTGGTGTTCACCAGCCTCACAGTGACGATCTTGTCAGGCCCCGCCTGGACCGACTGGTCGACGAGTTCGAACTTGTAGTCCTTGATGTCGGCCAATGCGGCCGTGCTTGTGCCGGCTATGGCGGCAGCGATCAACGCCGCCTGGACGGTGCGCTCAAAGGTAGACGTCTTCATGTTCTGTGTCCTCATATCCTGAATTCGCCGCCGAGGCGGCGTGCGTCACCCGCGCGGCGCGAGGCGCACGGATGCAGTCGGCGTCAAGGCGCCGCTCAGGCCAGGATTCGAGGGGGTTGGTCGGGAGGTGGACGGGTCAAACCGTCGCCGGCCAAGTCTTGCGCGACCAGGTGGGTGGTCCGGATCGCGTGCCGCAGCGGGAGGGCGGCGGACTCGGAGGGGCCCGCCTGCGCCGTCTTGAGGACGCACATCGCAACCAGCGGGCAGTCATGGCAGTCCGGGCTCTTCTGCTCGTCGGGGCAGCAGGGCATGTCGGCCGACATCGACATGTCGATCATCCAGTCCGCGTGAACATGCGCAGCGGCCGCCGGCGCCGCCAAGGGCGTCAACGCCAAGCCGAGGGTCACAAAGACCGCAAACGCGATTTTGAGCAGTCGCCGCATGCCGCGACCATCCCACGGACGGAGGAACTATGGAAGTCCGTCGGGTTCACATGTTCGCCAGCCCGGCCTCCCGGATTCAGCCGCAGCACGCGCCGTCCGCATCTCCGGATTGAATAGGCGGGCACGGGACCGACCCGAAGCTGCAGAAAACGCAACAGTCGCCGGCCTTCGGCTTCAAACGAACCCCGCAGCCCTTGCAGTCGTAGAAGAACTGGCAGGCGTCCTGGGGCATAACTTCCAGGCTGCGGTGGCCACAATCGGGGCACGTCAGCGTCGATTCGAGTTGCAAGGCGATTCCTTCCCTCTGGACCTTATCTCTGTCACCCAGGACTGAAGGTGAAGCTACTGAACTGGAACATCTGCAAGGCTCCCCAAGGCGTCCGATGCTCCTCCAACTCATGGGAAAGCAAGCGGAAGTCGGGACCGAGCACGGCCGCCAAACCGTTGGCGTCGTAGCGCTGCACCGGGGTCCACTGCACCGCTCGGGGCCGTCGAGCGCAAATGTGCCGATGATGAACTTTCCACCGTGGCGAAGCGCCGACTTGAGCCGCGCGAGGTAATCTTGCCTGTCTTGTGCTTCCGTCAGAAAATGAAAGGCGGCCCGATCATGCCAGATGTCGTACTGCTCGGATGGCTGCCAGGTCGTCGCGTCTCCGGAGATCCATTTGACCTCCTCCGACCGGGAACCGATCCGCTCGCGCGAGGTGGCGAGCGCGGCTTCCGACAGATCGAGGATGGTGACGTTGCGATACTCGGCCTTCAGCAATTCGTCTACAAGACGGGATGCGCCGCCGCCGACGTCGATGATGGCACTGTCCGGATCCGCGCCGCAACGTGCGATCAACTCGAGCGATTTCGAGGGCTTTTCCTGAAACCAACTGACTTCCTTCTCGCCTTTCGTGCTGTAGACATTTTGCCAGTGCGCCTCACGATCCACGGCTGACATGCCGGTCGTCCTCCAGCTTTTTCCGGTTGTGCAGTATGGGTATCCCACCAATTCTCGACAACAAGAACTCCGCCGCCCCTTCGGTATTCGAGCCCAGAGCATTGCTTCGGGAAGCAAGACGACAGAAACAACTCGCGTTCAAGTCCGTACCGGAAGTCTGCGTGCTCGATCCCGATGGCGACATCGTCCGCCGATTGAGGCGGGATGGACGGGCTCGACGTGCGGAGGATTGGCCATGCTACCACACGGACCTCTATACGTTTGACCTCGATGCCGGCAGGCGGATCGGTATCGTGGGTTGCGCGGTCGGCGCTCCTTTTGCCGTTCTCGTTGCGGAAGAATTGTTCGCGAGTGAATGCAAGCTGCTGATCAGCGTCACCTCGGCGGGCCAAATCAAGGCGGTAAGAGCACCGCCGTACTTCGTGATGATCGACCGGGCGTTGCGGGACGAAGGAACCAGCTACCATTACGCCGATCCGGCAGAGTTTGCGCGTGCCGAACCTCGACTCCTCGCGACCATGGCGCGTGCTGCGGAGGATTCGGGGTTGAACGTGATGACCGGCGACAGCTGGACGACGGACGCTCCTTTTCGAGAGACCGAACACGCGATCGCGCAGGCGCGAAATCGCGGCATCCTGGCGGTCGAAATGGAAGCGGCGGCGCTCTACGCGTTCGCCGAAGCCAAGCAGGCGAAGGTTCTTTGCATCGCTCACGTCACAAACACGATGGGCCTCGGCGAGCAGGATTTCGAGAAGGGCGAAGCGGATGGTACCGCGGATGCGCTTCGCCTGATCGAAGTGCTCGTCAACGCTTGAGGGACGAGAGATCACATGAACTCTGCGCATGCGGCCCTCGCTGAACCCCGGACCGGCATGGGCCCGTGGGGAAGCACAGGTTCGGGCGTGGGCCGCTTTCGCGGCAGGAGACCTAGTGCGGATGACGGTGCGCTGGCATGGAGCCGTCCGCAGTATACCCCCTCAATTGCGCATACTTCGTCAGCTGCTCGCCATTCAAAATCGTCCGAACCAGAAGATGATGCTTGAGATGGATGGCGCGCAACGCGCCTTGCGTCAGTGCGATTTCGTCGACGGACTTCTTCAGGGTCTCTTCGTTCAGGGTGCGGCTGGCGAACTGTTCGTCAAGAGTTGCTTCCTGCGACAACAGCCGGACCCCGACCGGAACGGCCTCCGCCTTCATGGTGTCGAAGAGCTCCTGGACACGAAGGCGTTGCGCGGGCGTGAGGTCCAACCCGTCGGTTAGTTCAAGGACGTGAGAAGGGCCAGGATAGCCGTTGAGTTCGGCGGCAAGGGCGAGCCCCATTCCGCGTCCCTCCCGGAGATCGGTCCCCTGCTGATCGGACACCGCCTTGATCGAACGGGTCTGCATGCCGGCATATGGACTTTGGGCGAGAGCCGCAGCGGCACAGACCAGCGAAACCGAAAAAAACAGCGAGCAAGACTTTCATCGTTTCATCCCTTGCACTTTTCGGCGGGCCGCCCCAACGGCGCCGACCGCCGTGAGCATGATCGGGCCGGGACGGCAGATCAAGAGCCATTACCCGCTAGGTGGCTTGCCGTGGGATCCAACCCGGATCGTCGAGGCGTGCGCTGTGCAGTCGCGAATGCCATCTACTGCTCGAGTTGGGCGGCGAACCGCACCCGCAGGCCTTCGCCGCGGTGGTCCGGTTCCTCCTGCTGTCGTGTCGCGCAAGAACAGGCGATTTAGGCGATGGCTGCCACGGCAGCAGTGGCAATGAGAATGACGTTAACGAGTGCTCCTGAAACATACAGAATGGTTCTGACACTCCCGCCTTTGGCGGCATTGCCTCCCCGCAAATAGACTACGATGTGGATCAGACGGATTGCGACGTAGATCCACACCAGGGCTGCAACTACCGATGGCCTGGCCCCGACCATCATCGCCAGTACGGCGGCGATGGCCAACGGCGCCATCGCCTCCACCGAGTTCATATGGACGCGATCGATGCGGTAGAGCAGGTTGTCGTCGTCCGCCGGCAGGACCGGTCCGGAGAGCGCCCCGGCCCGACCTTTGGACGACCCCGAGTACACCGCGAGCACGATGGACAACAGGCAGAGGACAAGCACTCCGATGATACTGAGAGAGTAAGCAGCCATTGCGCCTCCACGAATCCGCGTCGGAAAAGTGCGTCTCAAGCCTCTCCGGCGACCAGCTTGATGTATTGCCGTAGGTAGAGCGGCCAGCCCTGATCACTATCGACGCTATTGCGAACGCCTTCCCAGCCTTCGCCATGCCGTTCGAGGTGGCGGTGTTCCAACTCCAAACGGGTCCGACTTGGCGTCTCCGCGATAAACCGCACCTCCCATTCACTGGTCTTCGAGGGATCGGTCTCGATTTGCCAGCGCGGGCTGATGTCCCAGCTTAGAAGGACTCGATTGGGGGGGTCAAAGGCCAACACACGCGCCCACCGGCATTCGCTGCCGTCTATGCCCCGATCGTAGATGCTTCCGCCCACCCGAGGTTCGAAGACGGTCTCTGCGATCCGGACGGCGAGCAGATTGTGCTCGCGTGGCTTGAAGCTGCCGAACTCTTCGGTGAAGACCTTGAACGCGCGCTCGATCGGCGCCTCGACAACGATGGACTGCTTTACGGGCGCAGCCGATATGCGTGTGTTCATCTGGAGACCTCCGGTGGTTTCTCGACGGCTTGTTTGTAAGCTGCCAGCGTGCCGCTCCAGAATCGGTCGAGCCACGCGCGCATCTGGCCGAGCCCTGCTGGGTCGATGTGATAGACGTTGCTGGCTCCCTTCGGCTCAGCTCGAACCAGGCGAGATTCCCGAAGCACCTTGAGATGCTGTGAGACGGCCGATTGAGAAACAGTCAGTTCGCGGGTGATTTCAACGACCGTGCGTGGTCGTACCCCGACCAGCTCGAAAATCCTTCTGCGAGTCGGATCTCCGAGCGCAGCTAGTTGCAGGCTATCCTTAGTCATAGCGACCCGCCGCCCGATGCTCGGTGGGTCCGCAACTTGCGTGGCAGTTCGGCGCATAATTAGCCATCACTAATGATAAGTGTACACTGATCATCGTGTCAAGCGTTGCTAACGAGGATGCCCGGGAGCTACCCGGTCCGGCCCCCGTCGGCCTTGATGCCGCCGCCGACGATCGCGGCGAATGGCGGCGACGCGTGGGAAGCCGTGAAGGTCCTGCTGCTCACGACCGAGTTTCTGGAGGACCAACTGGACGAGCTCCGATCGACGGTGCCGACCGGCTACGCCCGGGACGGCTTCCGAGGGCCCGCGAACGCAAGGACGAGCCAGACGTCCGATGTGACCTACTATGTCGCTCTGCCGTTCGTTTTCTCCGACGACGGCGTGGCCGCCGGCGAGGCGGCGGAGTGCCTGAGCGCCAACGCCCCGGTCATGCGGCGGAGGCGCTCTCACGCAAGCCGGGCCATTCCGGCGCCAGCGCGTTCTCGCGAACGGGAGATCCTTCGAGCGGCAAGTTCAGGACGCCAAGCTGATCCGGAAGTTCGGCGACGTGCCGGACGACCTCGGCGCGCTATGAGCGCGCGCCTGCGGAGCCCGTGGTTCCGTAAAGCCGGTGACGACTATTTGCCGCTGAGCGATAGGCTGATGCGGGTGACGACATCGTCCCAGGCGCGCTCTTCTTCGGCGGGATAATTGATCAGCACGCAATGGACCAGCCGCCCCGAGAAGTTGCAGCGGTCGTACCAGACCTTGTCGCCCTTGTAGCTCGATACCGCGAAGAACCGCGGTGTCACGCGCTTGTATTGGATGCGCAGAGGCGGCCCCTTCCTTGCCAGAAAGGCAGCGGGTGAATCGTTCGCGACGTTGGGCGCGGCCTGGATGGTGATGTCGGCCCGCCCGTCGGCGGTTCGGAATCGCTGCCCGTACCCGTCGGGGCGACCGGCTTCTTCCGTGAAGATAGAGGATGGGAAATCCACCGCGGTGCCGGTCTGCGGAATCGTGTACCTGGTCCATCTGACCGGTTGCGCCAAAACCGTCGATGTCGAGGCAGCGAGTGCCAACGCAAGGGCCATCGTCGATTTCATCGCACTTCCCTCCGGTCAGGATGGGAAAAACCGGCGAGGCCAAGTACGTTCCAGAGTCGGACATTTCGACCGCTAGTCGCCTCCGCCGGCTGGGCCGTCGGGATCCAGCAACCTCAGTGCGGTCTCGATCTTCGCAAGAAGCCGCTCGATCTCCTCCCGCTCGTTCGGACCAGGATCGGATTCGAGGCGCTCTACAAGTGCTGTTTCTGTGCCAGCAGACTTTGCACAGTCGACATCGCGCCTTCCACTCAATCGCCGCCGGGCCCGAGCCGCTGCCGCCTAGAAAATTCCAAGAAGAGCAAAGACCGCGACCTCACCTACGAAGGCGACCGTCATAAGGGATACTGTGAGAACCACGTCGCTGATCGGCATAGGGGCCATCGCTACCGCCTTCCGCTCAAGCCCCTGTGTTGAATTCCTGAGGGCATGAAAAGGTTTCGGTTCCGGCAGCAAGGTTCCCCGTTGTAAGCTCGTGGCCGGGCAGGACGGTTCAATGGGGGCGCGTTATACGAATCCTTGAAGTGTCGTGCTGGTGCGTGACGGCAGCAGGCCTGGCGATTGTCGTGGCGGTCGTCACGCTGCTCTGACGTCGGCGGCGCGGCCGCGCGCCCCGTCAGACCGGCGTCGAGCCCGCATTTAGAAGCTGCGAGATCGCCGTGACCAGTTGCGCCGGCGCGAACGGTTTTTCGATGAGGATGCTGTTCGGCACGCCTTGCCACTTCCATTCGTCGGAGTGCCCGCCAGTCATGTAAACGATCGGAAAGTCCGGATCGATCTCGCGGATCCGCCGAGCAAGGACCCAGCCATTCAGTCCGGCGCCGATGCCGATATCGGTGAGCAAGGCGCGATATCCGGAGCCGTCGTCTTGGAAGCGGGAAAGCGCCTCTTCACCGGATGGCGCGATGTCGGCCTGGAATCCGCCCTCCGCGAGAGCCTCCTCGACGATTTGCTGGATGGAGACTTCATCCTCGGCCACCAGAATGCGAACGGGATCGGTCACTCACGGCTCCATTGCCGACCAGCCCGAAACGACTATCCGCCGGCGGCGTCGGGCGCCTCGTCACCGGCATCCTCGCGAGGTCGTTCGGCCTGCTCCTTCAAGTCGGCGGCCTTCTCGACCAGGCCGGCTGCGACCTCCGGATCGGCAACCGCTTTCGCGTATTTGAGCAGGGTCGCAGCCTGCCGGTTGAAATACTCTTGTCCCGCCACGTCTCCACCACGCACGGACCACGCGCCCACACCCAAAAAGGAAAGTACAACGTCCGCGACTCGTTCCCGCGAAATGTACAAAAGTGAACATTTCGGGCCGGACCCGCCGAACGATTCCTTGTGCCGAATGTTGGCAAAGACGAGGAGGATAGCCGGCGCCAATGAGGAATCCGGTCAGCCCAGACGAGCTACCCGGCCGCGCCGTCGCCGCCGAGGTAGGAGAACGCCTGCAGCACATCATGGGGCTGGAGACGGAACTTCCGCCTTTCCTGAAATCCCTGCTCGATCGCCTGCGCGACTCGGAAGAGCCGCCCGCAAACTAGGCTAGTGATGCAGCACGCACTCGGACGCGCAGCCCCGGCCTGAGCCGTGGAGCCCAGTCCGCGAGCTTCCCAGGCAAATGGTCACCCCCGACCGCAACACGGATCCTTAACCGGGTGTCGGCACGCTTCCCGTGAGACAAGCGGCTTCGCCGCCGTCTGCCGTCTCAACCGATCCCTACGCGTTCCCAGCGTGCAATTATAGCTGCAGATCGTAAACGATCACGCCCCAGTGGGACCGTAGCAATCCGGGTCGGCACCATACGCCGGGGCTGTCGAGCCGTCTGGAGATGCCCGCCCGGCGGGCCCCATTCTTAGCCGCGCATCCGGCTAAGAAGTGCGGTGCGCTTCCCGCTCCTCGCGTGTCGATTGCGATGATTGCCGGAGACCGCCTGAAGCGTAGATGCGGATTGCGCAGGATACGTCCGTTTTCCATTCGAAGTGTCGGATGACCGTCTCGCGGTTGAACGATCCCGCCATGCTGATCAGTTGAAGCGACCCAACCATTTGCTCGACCCGGCCTTCCCTTCCCAAAGGCAGGAGCAACCGCTCGCAATCGATCGCATGGCCGCCGCTGTTGTAAGTCGAAAACACATTGTAGATGGCGCAGCCGCTGGACACGCATTGTTCGGCGGCGGCTAGACCGAACTCCTTCAACGCCGGCGGCAGAACCTCGTCCATCGATTTCCCGGCCCAGCTCGAATTGAAGACCTCTCCTACGCTGGCGCCTTGGTAAAGCGCTCGAAACGTGTGCCCGTCTGCCCGGCGCTCAACACTCCAGATGATCAGTTGTTTTGGATCATGCAGGCGCGCTTCCGGCCTGAACTGATCGAGCGAAGGGAAGCGCAGATCGCCGGCCGTGCGTGCCCAGTACCGGCACATGGCCTGCTGACTGATAGACTTCACATCGGCGAATGAACCGTCCGTGTACTGCATGGCCCCGAAACCTACACGCCACAGCGTTAACGAGCCGTGGTGCGACCAGCCTTCAGCGCGCTAAACAGCGGCGAAGATGGCTCAGCGGCGGCGCCTTGGCAGGGGCCCGACTGCGCCACATCGTACCGCTCGCGCTCGGCAGCCGCGCTCGCGCGAGCGCACCTGCAAGACGACCCAACTGCTCCGACACGCCCGAAAAGCCCGTGAATTGCTTGTCTTTCAGATATCCCGTGACCGGCGCTCCCGATATTGTGGGGCCTCACAGGACTACCTCGTCGGCTCACCACGAGAAGAGATGTTTCAAGACGCATCGGATCTGGCCGCGATGGCCGAGGCCTTGAGCCAGTCGACGGACTACCGGGTGCTGCGGCGCCTGGTGCCGCGGCCGACGTCGATGCCGGCCTCCGGACGGGAAACCAAGATCGGCATCCTGCTCGACACCGAGACGACCGGTCTTGATCACGCCACGCACGAGATCATCGAGCTCGGGATGGTCAAATTCGATTACACCCCGGATGGCAGGATCGTCGGGGTCAGGGATACTTTCTCCGCCTTCAACGAGCCCACTGCGCCGATCCCACCCGAGGTGACCGCGCTCACCGGCATCACCGATGATATGGTGGCAGGTCACAAAATCGACGAGGCGGCCGTGAATGCCTTCGTCGATGATTCCGTGGTCCTGGTCATCGCGCATAACAGTGGATTCGATCGCAAATTTGCCGAGCGCTACTGGCCCGTCTTCGAGCGGAAGGCGTGGGCATGCTCCGCGACCGAGGTCGATTGGCGGCAGCACGGCTTCGATGGAGCGAAGCTCGGCTACCTGCTGAATGGCGCCGGCTATTTTCACCAGGCGCACCGCGCCCTTGACGACTGTCACGCGCTGCTCGAGATCTTGGACTTCGACCTACCAACGAGCGGCGCGCCCGCGCTCGCCGTCCTGCTCGAGACCGCACGACAGAAGACCGTCCGGATCTGGGCCGAACAGTCGCCGTTCGAGCTCAAGGACTCGCTGAAGCGCCGCGGCTATCGATGGAACGACGGCAGCGACGGTCGGCCGAAATCCTGGCACGTCGACGTCTGCGAGACCGCGCTCGATGACGAGCTCACGTTCCTGCGGACCGAGATCTATCTTCGCGAGGTCGAACCGCGCCTGCAGACCCTGACCGCATTCACCCGGTTTTCCAGCCAGATCTGACGATTCTGTTTGGCCGCCTCTGCCTAGCGGGCGAGACGCTTCTCGACACGCTTGCGGCTATTGCCGACCTTCTTCACGGCCTTCTTCACCGAAGAGGCCGAACGGCCGCTCTTCTTGGCTTCGTATCGCACTTCGTAGTCCTGACCTTTCGCCACGCGGGCGCGGTCCTGCTTGCGTCCACGCGCGGTCTTCTTCTTCGCTGGCATGTGCTCCTCCTTCTGCCGTCTGTGGCGTGCAACGCTTCAAGGATTCGCCAAGTTCCTGCAAAGAAGCTGTTGCGGCCGAGTCGAGCGACCGTACAGCGACATATCGGTTCACCTGGGCCAGAGACATGGACGACTAGTCTGCCTAGCGGCTCTTAGTGGCCGCTTGGGTGGCCATGCATGATGGGAGTCCATCCGTCGAGCAACAGGCCGTCCCAAGCCACGATGCCTTCACCCCATTTCGCCCCGTACTCCCGAAACATCGATGCCCATTGAAGATTCTATCGGGATCGCCAGGCGCTATTCGCCGCCGCCAGCAAGTTGAACTACGAGGGCATCGTATCCAAGCGTGTAGATGCGCCCTATCGCCCGGAGCGGGTATCGAAGGCGGCAGCAATCCTTGAGAACTTGCTGATACAATTGTAGCCGTTGCGCGTGTAGGCTCGGCGGTCGTCGCCGTCGATCCGCAGCTGGATGCGACAGCCGTCGTATTTGATTTCGTGAATCCACTGCGCTCCCGAAGGCGCCTTGCCCTTCAGGGTCGCCAATTGGGGGCTGATGACCCCCGGCTTCCCGCCGGGTTAGGGCCGACGGCGAGCAGTCCGCCTACCTTACTCACGGCTATTGTAACCTCGGGAGCGGTGAGGTGTTCCGGCAAACGCCCCTCGGTCCGCGTTCTTGGATCGCAAATGGGGGCCCCCAGTTCCTCAATGACGACCCCAGCGCCCCTCACTCCCTGACCGATGCCGACTGAACTAGAGGCGATTGCCAGCGTTTACTGACATGATGTCTGACGCTTTCGATTACTTCCGCGCCTATCCCGTCCGGGCTCTTTGGAAAGCCCGATCGATGCCGCGCGGCAGAATGAAGCATCTGCAGCTGGTTGCGGGGCGAATTTACAATCTCCTCAAGAAGGAGGCCGCTTATAGCCCGAACACGCAACACCTTGAGGACTTCCGGGCAGCGCAGAAACTTGATGCATCTCTCGATCGCCGGCGCGATGACCGCCCACCCGCTAAACGAGCCTTTGCTCCGGTGAGGCCGGGCGCGGAACGGGAGGCTCGTTGATTGGCTTCCGTCGACACTCGCGCAATCGTCAGTCTCCTGCGAGAATACGCACAGCGGACGGCGTTGCGTGGCGGCAATCCCTACAGGGCTAAAGCCTACACGCGGGCCGCAGACAGCCTGGCGGCCCTTGCCGTCCCTCTGGACGTGTTCATCGCCGAAGACCGACTGACCGAAATCCCCGGCGTCGGCGATGCCATTGCTGACATCATCACCAAGCTGCACAAGACGGGCACCGATCCGAGCCTTGAGAAGCTCCGGAAGGAGATACCCGAGGGCGTGCTCGAGATGCTCGCCGTTCCCGGCCTCCGCCCCGAGAAGGTGCTGCGGCTCTACAAGGATCTCGGCATCACCTCGCTCGCCGAGTTGGAGGCCGCCGCCAAGGACGACCGTATCAAGAAGGCCAAAGGCCTCGGCGCCGCGCTGCAGACCAAGATCCTGCAAAATCTGGCCATCGCCAAAAGTGGAGAAGGTCGCCTCAATCTGCACCGTGCCGCCGCCCTGCTCGCGCACGCCAAGGACTCGCTGCGGAAGGCCCGGCCGGAGCTCAAGCGGGTGACGATCGCAGGCGACTTCCGCCGCGGCTGCGAACTCGTCGGCGACCTCACGATCGTCGCGGAGGCTGCCAAGATCGAGAGGGCCGCGAATGCTTCGGCGGCGGACGGACTGCAAATCCGCTTGTCCGACCGCAACCACTTCGGCGCCGCCCTTCTTTTCGGCACCGGCTCAGCCGCTCACATCGAGAGGCTCCAGGCTTTGGCCGCGGAGAAAGGAATGCGGCTGGAGAGCGACGGGCTGCACAAGGGTCGCACCCTGATCGCCGGCGACGAGGCCCAGATCTATAGTGCCCTCGGCCTGCCGTTCATCGATCCTGAACTCCGTGAGGGCCGCGGCGAGGTCGAGCTGGCGCTGAGGGGCAAGTTGCCGAAACTCGTCACTGACAAGGACCTGCGCGGAATCCTTCATTGCCACACCGATGCCTCCGACGGCACGGAGACCTTGGAGACGATGGCCAAGGCGACGCGCCAGCGCGGCTTCGAGTATTTCGGGGTCGCCGACCACTCCAAGTCCGCGCACTACGCAGGCGGTCTCTCGGAGGAAGAGATCGCGCAGCAGCACCGGGACGCGGACCGGTTGAACAAGCGCTTCGGCAAGGATTTCCGGATCCTGAAAGGCATCGAGTCCGACATTCTGGCCGACGGCTCGCTGGACTATGCGGACGACGTGCTGCAGCGCTTCGACTTCGTGGTCGCGAGCATCCACGGCCGTTTCAAACTCGACCGCAAGGCGCAGACGCAGCGCCTGCTTCGTGCGATCTCCGATCCCCACACCACCATCATAGGCCATATGACCGGGCGGCAGCTGCAGCGCTGGCACCAGGCCGCCCTTGAGTTCGGCTGCTTGATGAGCATCAATCCGGACGCGCACTCGATCCCCGAACTCGACCACATGCACTGGGGCGTCGAGATGGCTCGGAAGGGCGGTGTCCCCGCCGACCGGGTCCTGAACGCGATGGCTCTTCCGGAGATCACGCGCTACCTCCGCCAGAAGCGGCGCTCGTTCGCCCGGGCGGCCTGATGCTCCAAGGGCACGGCTTCTCGCTGCAGGGCACCGTGGTCGCAGTTGCCGCCGATCGCGCTCACCACTTCAGCAAACCGCCGCAGGACTGGATCATGCTGGTGGAAGGCGATGGCGTCGAAGGCGACGCCCACGCTGGCGCGTTCGTCAAGCACCGGTATCTCGCCCGCCGCCAATCCAGGTCGAGGCGCCATGGATGGGCGTTGATCTCGACGACGAGGTCATGCCTGGCGCATGCCCGCAGCACCTTCTCGATGTCGATTTCGTAGCCCGGCCGCCGGGCAGCCGCGCCTACCCAATCTCCACCAGGTGCACCTCATCCCGGCCGAGCTCTTTGCATCCCTTTCGGATGCCGGCTTCCGGGTCGCAGCGGGGGACCTGGGCGAGAATGTCACCACTGCCGGTCTGGACCTTGAGCGGATGCCTCTCCGGACGCTCATCGAGCTTGGACCAACGGCGATCGTGGAGCTGACCGGCCTCCGGACGCCTTGCGTTCTGATCGACCGCTTCCAGCCCGGCCTTAAGCAACAGGTGCTCTCGTCGGCGGAAACGGGCCCTCCGTTCAAATCTGGGGTGCTGGGCGTGGTACGGGCCGGCGGGATGGTCGCGGCTGGTGATACCGCGCGGGCTCGCCCTCCGTCCTTCTCGTTTCGGCCTCTGCCGGCCGTGTAGAAAGAGCCTACATGGCCCGCAAATCGACCCTGCCTTATCGCCTGCAACCCATGTTGGCCACGCTCACGGGTGCGCCGTTCGACGATCCCGATTGGATCTTCGAGGACAAATTCGATGGTTTCCGCATGGTCGCGGAAATCCGGCGTGGTCGGGTCGCGCTCTACAGCCGGAACGGGAAGATCATCAGCCACTCCTATGTCGAGGTCGCGAAAGCACTCGAGGGAGTGAAGGCGGACGCCGTGATCGATGGCGAGCTCGTTGCGATCGGGAAGGACGGCGTATCCCATTTCCAGTTGCTTCAAAACGCCCTGCGTCACGAGGCCAAGCTTTTGTACTGCGCGTTCGACCTCATGTTCGCAGCCGGCGAGGACCTGCGGGCGCTGCCGCTTCTCGAGCGCAAGAAGCGGCTCAAGGCCCTCCTGCCACGCCACAAGCTGACCGCGTTCAGCAAGCACCGCAAGGGCAGCGGCACAAAATTCTTTGCAGAGAAGCCGATCTGAGACATCTCGAAGGCGTCATGGCCAAGCGCGCCGACAGCCCGTACGCGTCCGGACGCCGGACCGCCGATTGGCTGAGGTAAAGACGGCACAGCGGCAGGAGGTAGTGATCGCCGGCTTCACGGCGCCGAGGCGAACCCGGCCCTTCTTCGGCGCCCTCGTGCTGGCGGTACGCGACGACGATGCATGGCGGTACATCGGCCACGTCGGCACCGGCTTCAGCCACCAAGTTCTCGAAGAGCTTCACGGCAAGCTCGTGAGGCTGAAGACAGCCAAGTCGCCCTTCCCTGGCAAGGTGAAAAATGAGCGGGTTACGACCTGGGTGCGTCCTTCCTTGGTCGCGGAAGTGAAATTCGCGGAGTGGACCAGCAAGGGCGAGCTGCGCCAGCCGGTCTATCTCGGCCTGAGGTCGGACAAATTGGCCAAGGACGTCGTTCGCGAAAAGAAGTGGTCGCGAAAATAGTGCAGCCGAGACGAAACGTTCGATCTGGAGTTCAGATGGCGGCGCGCTCGGACGCCGAAGGCCACGGCGGTAGGGGCGGCAGCCCGAGCGCCTTGCGTACAGGTCCAAACGACCTGACCATGCGCCGCAAGCACGTCGAGGTCGGGCGCGGCGTCCTTCGTTTCGACTTCAGGGGCAAGTCGGGCAAACAGTGGAAGCTTCGCGTCGAGGACAAGCGGATAGCCGCGATCGTGAAGCGCTGCGCGGAGATCCCGGGACATGAGCTCTTCAAGTACCTGGACGACGACGGACAGCCCCGCACGATCGATTCCGGCGACGTCAACGCCTACATAAAGGACATCACGGACGAGGACTTCAGCGCCAAGGATTTTCGAACTTGGGCGGGAACCGTTCTGGCGGCGTTGGCACTTGCCGAATTCAAGAAGTACGATAGCCAGGCCGAGGCGAAGCGCAACATCGTCGCCGCGATCGAAAGCGTCCCGAAGCAGCTCGGCAACACACCGGCCATCTGCCGCAAGTGCTACGTGCACCCGGAAGTCCTGAACGCCTACATGTCCGGTGACCTCGTGAAGATGATTGATGCCAAGATCGCGCAGAAGTTCAAGCGCCAGTACGCCAAGCTCACTTCCGACGAGATCGTGGTGCTGGCATTTCTCCGCAAGCGTCTCAATTCTCTGAAGGTGCCCGCCTAGCCTGGCGTACCCAGTCTCCGGACGCCTGCGTCCTCCTCGATGCCTCCAGGCACGCCTCGGCTGGTGCTCTCGTCGGCAAAGCGGGAAGTGGGCGTTTTGCGGGCGCAGCGATCCGAGTTATATGCAACGCTGCGTGAACGGCGGAAAGGCGCTCGCATTCCGCACTCCAACAAGAGCGCACCTGCGGGTGCGCTCCTCCCTGCGACCAAGCGATTGCAACACCACTATCAGTGTGCAACCAGCGGACAGGCGGAGTCGGACAACTTCCCGAATGCTTCTTCGCCCGACATAGTGTGAACCAGTTTGTAGTAGTCCCAAGGCTGTTTGGATTCCTCGGGTTTCTTGACCTGCATGATATACATCTCATGCTCCATCAGGCCGTCGGCACGGATCTTGCCGTTGCTGGTGAACATGTCGTCGATCTTCATCTTCTTGAGCTCGGCCATCACCTTATCTGAATTGGTGGAGCCGACAGCCTTGACCGCGTTGAGATAGGTCATCGTCGCCGAATAATAGCCCGCCTGATTCATAGTGGGCTCGCGCTTCGTCTTCTCATAGTAGCGCTTGGCAAAGGTGCGGGTCTTGTCGTTGAGATCCCAATACCAGCCCGTGGTGAGGTAGAGGCCCTGTGCGGTCTTGAGACCGAGGCTGTGAATGTCGCTGATGAAGGCGAGCAATGCGGCGGGCTTCATTGTCCTGGCGATGCCGAACTCGTCGGCAGCCTTGATTGAGTTAGTGAAGTCGTTGCCGGCATTGGCCAGTCCAAGCACCTGCGCACCCGCATTTTGCGCCTGTAGCAGATAGCTCGAGAAATCCGACGTGGAGAGCGGAACGCGCACGGCGCCAGTGACCTTGCCGCCATTGGCCTCGACGACCTTCGAGGCGGACTCCTGCAACTGGGTGCCAAAGGCGTAGTCGGCGGTGAGGAAGAACCAGGTTTTACCGCCCTGCTTCACTATGGTTTTGGCCGTACCGTTGCCGAGCGCCGCCGTGTCGTAGACGTAGTGCACCGTATAGGGTGTGCAGTCCTTGCCGGTCAGTGATGCGCCGGCTGCGCCGATAGCGATGAACGGAATTTTCTTCTCCTTGGCCACATTGTTCATCGCCAGGCTAACTCCCGTGTTCGATCCGCCGAGAATCATCGTAACGCCGTCGCGATCGGCCCATTCGCGAAATTTTTGCGCTCCGACGTCGGGCTTGTTCTGGTGATCGGAGACCATGATCTCGATCTTGTTACCTAGCACGCTGCCGCCAAAATCCTCGATCGCCATCTTGGCCGCCTCGACGCCGCCGGGGCCGATCACGTCGGCATAGAGGCCGGACATGTCGTCTATATCGCCGATCACAACCTTGTTTTCGGCCGCGTGTGCAGTCGTCACCGCCATTGACGCTGCAAGCAATAATTCAAACGTTCTTACCGCAATGTATTTCATTTTACGTTCCTCCTTTTTTGATTTCAGCGCGAGGTCTTAAGACTTCGCATCGTGGGGCCGTGCTCGGTGAAATCAACCAGACCATCGGTCCGAATTCCGGCTCAACACTACTTGCCGAACGTGTCTACCTCCGCGAAACGGCCTTTTGCGTTGGGCGCGCTGAAGCTGCTTTTGGGGCCTGTTCAATGCAAAGAACAACCCGAGGGCGGCCCCTCCAAGTACCGTCGCAGCGTAGGGCACCCACCGACTGAGGGAGCCAGGTGCCAGAAGAGCCGTGGTCCCGGATTCCGCGCTGAAGCTGCCGCGCGTGCGGTGAAGCGAGTGCACGGGCTGGTAGAGATTGTCTATTCGGTCGGGACCGATCGGGTGCTCAGTCTGCTGTCCTCCGATGCAAACCTTCGCGAGATAGCTGTCCAGGAACTTGGGCATGATCATGTTACCCAAGATGAGCTTGAGGGTGCTCAAGCCTATCCAATATTCCCGCGCCGGCTTGTTCGCAGCCCTGAATACGACGTCCGCTATCAGTTCGGGCTCGACGACGGGAGCCACCGGCCGCGGCGACCGGCGCATGTGGGCCCTAGCCCAGTCAAACTGCGGCGTGTTGACGGCCGGCAACTGCAGCATGGTCAAATTGATGGCGCTCCGATCATGGATAAGCTCGGCTCGCAGCGAATCGGTGAAGCCTCTGATGGCGTGCTTAGCTCCGCAATAGGCCGACTGCAGCGGAATGCCGCGATAGGCCAATGCCGAGCCGATCTGGATGATCGATCCTCGATTTGCCGGTCGCATGTGGCGAAGTGCGGCCATCGTGCCGTGCACGAATCCGAGATAGGTCACCTCGGTGACGCGGCGGAATTCATCAGGTGTCATTTCCCACGACGGCGAAAAGACGGTGACCATTGCGTCGTTCACCCATACATCGATGTGTCCGAAGGTTGCTGCGACTCGGTCAGCGGCCGCAAATACCGCCTCGGCATCCGCGACATCGAGAGCGAGAACGACGGCCCGGCCTCCGAGCTTTTCGACTTCGTCCCGCACGTCCTGGAGAGCTGTCGCGTCCCGTGCAATGAGCCCCATGGAGAACCCCGCGCGCGCGAAACGGTGCGCCGCCGCCCGGCCAACTCCTGCAGAGGCACCGGTGATGACGACGACCTGACTTTGGTTGACTGGCAGATTATTCACGGCTCGCTCCTGATGTTCATAGCACTGAGCGGATGCACTCCTAGCCTAATTCGCTGGAAAGGCGACCGTGGTCAGCAACGCCATTGCCGGCTGGCGCGAATCAAGCCTTGTATGCTGAACCACAATCGGTGCACTCGCCTCGATGAGCGAGGCGTAGCTGGTATCACGTGGCACGGGCGCGGGGTCGGCAAGATCATTGAAGCGCATGTGCAGCGTTCGCCTGGCAGGTACGGTCAGGACGTAGGGCCCGACGGGGTCCCGGTTTTCGAAGAACAACGTGATCCTGACCTCGGCGTCGCGGTCTCCCGTGTTCAGGAAGCAAGCTGTTTCGTGCGAGACGAGATCGTGGGCCTCGCTAACGCTACCGCTGGGAATATAGCCCTCCGGAATCGCCCAAATGGTGCAGCCGAGCTCTCGCATGTCAATCCTCCAACCTGATCAGCGCCAAGCCGCTTTCAGCATCCTTTCTCTTGCGCAAATGCGTCGGGCTTTCCGTAACGATGACCTCGAGTGTGGGACGGACCAGCCCTGATCCCAAATGCCCGGCCAGCGCCGCCCCATCGCGCTTGCCCACCACCAAATGAACGTGGATCGAGGGCTCGCCTGAGGGCGCCAGAGCGACGTCGCCGATCAGAGATGCCACTTCCACCTGCTCGTTGAGGGGGTTCTCCAAATACTCCTTCTTTTCCCAATCGAAATATTTCAGAACGACCTCGCTGAAGGCGCCGATCCCAGTTATTTGTGCAGCCGAGATATGTTGCTCCTTCGCCAGTGCAGCCAAGCAATGCATTGCTTCTTCGCCCGTCTCCAGCACCGCCGCGAAGGTTCGCTGGCCTGCGTTCTTGCTGAGAATTTTATGCTTCATCGGGTTTCACCTATTTCTCGTTAGATACTCTCGTTCGCTCAGATTCTAATCTCTCCCTGACGCGCGAGAGTGCGAATGCGGTCGGCCGTACGGCACGCGATCGCTTGAATGGTCAAGGACGGATTGGCTCCCCCAACGGTCGGAAATACAGAGCCGTCGCAGATCCACAAATTCTGGATGTCCCAGCTTCGGCAATCCGCGTTCACCACACTGGTTCCAGGATCGGTGCCCATTCGCGCAGTGCCATTCAAGTGGCAGGTATCATCCTCCTGGGTCCAGATATGCCTGGCATCGACGGCTCGAAGTGCCTGGCTCATGAACCGGAGCGAATGATCGATCAAACGCTTGTCGTTTTCGCACCATGAATAGGTCACGCGCGGAATTCGCAAACCGTATTGGTCGACCTCCTCGGACAGGGTGACGCAGTTTCTTTCTTGGGGCAGCATTTCACCGACGATCTTGAGACCGACGATATGGTTGTAGTTCTTCATTTCGGCGACCAGCCTGGCCCCCCACAGGCCGTGCGCGCTCGCCTGCGTATTCGCCCAGAGTTGCGGCAGTGGCCCTTGGCTCATGTAGGCGTAACCGCCAAAAAAATCCTTGCCCCTATCCTCGTAGTTCCAGTGCTCGGTGATCGCGAGCGAGGGCGGCCCCTTGTAGGATCGAACCTCGTCGGCCATCACGCCCCACACTGCCTGATTGGACTGCGCCATCAGGTTCTTCCCGAGCAGACCCGAGCTGTTGGCAAGCCCCTCGGGGAACTTGTCCGTCGCGGAATTGAACAAGAGCCTCGGCGTTTCGATCGAATATCCGGCGACGACGACGTTGTGCGCACGCTGGAAATGCCAGCTGCCGTCACGATGATAGTGCACGCCCGAGGCGAGACCGGTCCTGCCCACCTCGACAAGGCCGACCATAGCAAGGTCCCTGATTTCCGCCCCTGCCGCGAGCGCCCGCGGGATCCACGTCACGAGGGCGCTCTGCTTCGCGTTCGTCGAGCACCCGGCGACGCAGAAGCCGCGATAGACGCAAGGGTGCGCCAGACCTCGGGGAGCCGAAAGAGTGGCAAGTGGTGTTTCGGTCCACTTGATCCCCATCGCGTCGCAACCCTTCGCGAGTGCACGCGCAGCCGCGTTGAGGGGATGGGCTCGATAGGGGTACCGGGGTCGCGGCGGTCCCCAGGGATAATTGATCGGTCCGGATATCTTCAGTGCCTGCTCTACCTCGGTGTAATAGTCCCACATCTCGCGCCAATCCAATGGCCAGTCGGCCCCATAGCCAAGCAGGGTGCGCGCCTTGAACCACTCGGGTCGGAAGCGAAGCGACACCATGGCAAAATGCACCGTCGAGCCTCCGACGGCCTTGCCACAGTTATTGCTGCCCAGCTGCAGCGGATTAGCCCCGTCCACGATGCGATCGTCGGTCCAATAAAGCTTGGTTTGCTCGGATTCATCGGAGGCAAAGTCTTCGAGTGGCCGAAAATATGGCCCCGCATCGAACGCGACGACTGAAAAGCCATATTCAGCGAGCTTGCAAGCGAGCGTGCCGCCGCCCGCCCCGGTCCCCACGATGGCGAAGTCTACAACCTCGTTCTCGCGGTACTGCCTCATCGGCACCCAAGCGCCGGGTCGGAAGACATCCGGGGCGCGGCCGTTCCTGGCGCGCGGACTTTGTAGGGGGTCATCGGACATGGCGATTGATCCTCGCTGCCTTGTCCTCAGCGCCCGGCTTTGCTTCAGCTGCCTCCCAGGGATCGCGCTCATTGAAATCAAGACGCACATAGCCGCGCGGACTTGCCGGCCCACCCCAACCGATCTCGCTCCAGGCGGTCGGGTGTGCGTAATAAGCAAGCACGATGTCGCGTAATAATCTGCGTTTGAAAAAGTCCGCAGAGCGTATCGTGCCCCACTCCGAAGCGGTGAGCGCACCAGCTTCAGCACGACGAAGCAATTCATCTTGCTCCGCTTCGGTGATCTCGTTGAAACGTCGCTGGTAGGCCAGCTGCGCTTCGGCATCGATGGCCTTCAGCCCCTGCCGCCACGCCTCCCGGTCTCGCGGCATTCCGGCAACGCGATAGCCGTCGCAAGTACCTTCCTGCAGCTTGCTGTCGAGGAGCGCGGCAACTGGAACTTCCGGCCGATCGGCCGGCTGCGGGAGGATGCGGGCGGCGATTGCCGAAACGGTCTCGAACTCGGGGACTGTGAAGAACCGCAGCTCGGGTGCAATCGCCAAACGGCGCGCCACGACTGCCCGGGTCTTGTCATTCCATGATGGTCCGGCCCACTTGTTCAGAACGTCGTAGTCGGGATAAGGCTCGCTTGAGGTAACAGGGCGCGTCCTGTCATGCATCAGGGTACTCCCTCATCAGATCGAGCGCCGCAAGACCGGCAAGGGCGAGCCCGGCAAAGCTCGGGGGCGCCGGCAGCGGCGGCCCGCTGAGAAGATTTTGGCTCCAATTGCGCCAGCCACCCATATTCCGCGATACGCCGTAAGCGTGAAAACCGACCCCTGCCACGCCCATCCCTACAAGCAGTCGCATCCACCAGCACGCGAGCCGATGTGGGCGTCGTGCGCCGGCTGATGCCGCCAGAAGCAACCCGGCTCCGATCGGCGGCAGGGTGACCGGAACGGCCATCACCGGATTGTGGAATGCCCCACGGAAATGCAGCAATCCCACTTCCCCCGTCGTCCCCAGCAACCCAGCTGCGGTCACCGCCGCGATTGTCCGACCGGCTGGCAACGAGAGGACCTTGGGCCTTGTTTGTGGCTTGCTCTCGCGCACGCGCTCCGAACAATATCCCAAAAGGCCAGAGAGCAGGATCGCCATGGGAGCGCCGACAGGCGCGCCATAAAACAGGTTCTGCCAGCTGAAGCCACCGACCTTCTTCGTCACGTTGTATAGATGAAAGCCGGTCCCAATCAGACCGGTCGCGGCGGCCAACAGATAAGTTGTATCACGCGCTCCATGAGCGACCGGGCGCGTGTCCGCGGTGCCGTGGGCACTCATCGCAAGCGTCACGGCCGATACGACGAGCGGCACGAACATGGCCTTGTTCTTGAAGGAGCCGCGGTAGTGCTCGACCGCGCTATCGGCGAGCACCGAGGCTGCCAGGCCGCCGGCCGCGCGGTTCAATCGGCGCGCCGCGACTACGGACTTCTTCTGCGTCGATTTCTTTTGTCGCCAGAGAACTACTGATCCTGTCGGGCTTGCCGGTCGGTGGGCCAGCGAACGCGAGAGATCCGCGGCATGCTGGAAAGCTGACTGTCTTGTTCGTGTCATGTGGTGTACTCAAACAGCATAAGGCGCGGCATCCGTCTCTTTGAATGCCAGCCCGTTTCCCGGTCGCGACAGATCGGGACGGATGACGCCGTTCTTCGGAACGGGAGCGCCTTCAAACAGCAGGTGTTCGATCCGGACATGGTCATGAAACCATTCCAGGTGACGCAAGCGCGGCGCAGCGCAGGCTGCGTGCAGATGCAGCGAAGGCGCACAATGGGCGGACAGATCGACGTGAAATGCGTCACACAGGGCAGCGATCTGGAGGAAACCGGTGATCCCACCACAGCGCGTCATATCCGCCTGCTGCACGTCGACCGCGCGCGCGGCGAGCATCCTCCGCACGTAGTCCACCGTGTAGGCGTATTCGCCCGCCACGACATCCATTCCAGCGGGGACGCGCGCGCGAACCGCTTGCAAGCCATCTAGATCATCTGAGGAGACGGGCTCCTCGAACCAGCTCACGCTTTCCTGGACGAAAGCGTTTGCAAGCTCGAGCGCTTGCTTGGGTGTATATGCTCCATTTGCATCGACAAAGAGACTGGCGCGTTCTCCAATCGCTTGCTTGGCGAGCCTCACTCGCTGGGGGTCGCGTTTCGGCTGAGAGCCGACCTTCATCTTGACGTAGGCGCACCCCTGTTCGGCGACCCAAGCTCCAAGCTGCTCTTGAAGTTCATCATCGGAGTATGTGGTGAAGCCTCCGCTCCCGTAGATTGGGACGCGAAGCCGGTAGCTGCCCAGCATGCCGACTAACGGCATCTCCAGGAGCCGGGCCTTGAGGTCATAAAGCGCCGCATCCACCGCGGATATAGCGGTCGCCGCGAGTCCTTCTCGACCCAGATTGCGCACTGCTCGCTGCATGGATGACCACGAGCTCTGAGGAGCCATCGAGTCCTGACCTTTGATGGACGGATACAATTCGGCTTCGATCAGGCGGGCAATGGATGCGCTCGAATAGGTGTAGCCTAGGCCTTTCTTGTTGCCGGCCCACGCCTCGACGACGACAAGAGTCGTCGAATCCCAGCTGAAAGTCCCATCTGCTTCCGGCCGATCGGTCGGAACGGAAAACGCTCGCGCACGCAGGCGGTCGATGGGAACGTCACGCTTCATCTATTCCTTCCCGGGCACGATACTGGTCAGCAGCTCCTTTGCGCTGTTCCTGAGCACGCTTCCAAGCTCAGGCTCTGACGGAATCATGCTGATGAAGTTCTTCGCGTCCTTGAGCGTGATGTGCGGGGGCAAGGGCGGCACGTTCGGATCGGTGTAGGCCTCCAGAACCACAGGACGGTCGGCTGCGAGGGCCTCATCCCAGGCGGCTGCTACCCTGTCCGGATCGTCAACAAAAATCCCCTTCAGCCCGAGCAGCTCGGCGTACCGATGATATGGAAAATCCGGGATGCTCTGCGTGGATTCCGTTTTGCCGGAGCCGAGCTGGATGCGCTCTTCCCACGTGACTTGATTGAGATCGCGGTTGTTCAGCACGAGAACGATGAGTCGGGGATCTGACCATTCCTTCCAGTATTTGGAGATGGTGATCAGCACGTTGAGCCCGTTCATCTGCATGGCTCCATCCCCCATGCACGCAATGACGGTCCGGTCCGGATAGGCCATCTTGGCCGCGAGCGCGTAAGGAGTGCCCGCGCCTAGTGAAGCCAATCCGCCCGAGAGCGAGGCTTTCATGCCGCGGCGGATCTTCAGATCCCGAGCATACCAGTTCGCCACGGACCCGGAGTCGGCCGTGATGATCGCATCATCTGGAAGCCGCGGGGACAACTCCCAGAACAGTCGCTGTGGATTGAGCGGATCGGCAGAGTTCATGGCACGTCGTTCCAACGTGCCCCACCAATCGCGCACACCGCTTTCGATGTCCCGCCGCCAAGCCGAGTCCTGCTTTTGGTCAAGAAGGGGGAGCAGCGCGTTCAATGTTGCCGCGCTGTCGCCAACGATGTTGACCTCCATGGGATAGCGGAGGCTGAGCCGCGAGCCGTCGATATCGATTTGCACGCCAGGCGCGTCTCCCGGCTTGGGCAGGAACTCGCTGTAGGGGAATGCGGACCCCACCATGAGGAATGTGTCGCAGTTCTTCATCAGATCCCAACTGGGCTTGGTTCCGAGTAAGCCGATAGAGCCGGTCACGAATGGCAGATCGTCGGGCAACGCGGCCTTTCCGAGCAGGGCCTTCGCGACACCCCCTTGGAGACGCTCGGCCACAGCGATGACCTCGTCCGTTGCTTCGAGCGCGCCTGCGCCGACCAGGATGGCCACCTTGTCGCCCCTGTTGAGCACGTCAGCAGCGGCACGGAGCAAGACCTCGCTTGGTATCTTGGCGGGCCCCGCATAGCCGAGCCCGGTGTGGGTCGCGCCATGTGCGAGCGGCGGATCGCTGTAGTCGAGCTCCTGCACGTCCTTCGGCAAGATCACGCACGTAACGGCGCGTCTGAAGTGCGCGATCCGAACAGCCCGGTCGATCAGGTGGCGAACCTGGTCGGGGACGCTCGCTTGCGCGACGTACTCCGTGACGTCCTGGAAGAGTGTTTGGAGATCGACCTCCTGCTGATAGCTGGCTCCGATCGCGCTTCGCGCCTGCTGCCCGACCAAAGCGACCACAGGAACATGGTCCATCTTGGCGTCATACAGGCCATTCAACAGGTGGATTGCACCCGGTCCGGACGTCGCGTAGCAAAGTCCCACCTGACCGGTGAACTTCGCGTGCGCCGAGGCCATGAAGGCGGCCATCTCTTCATGCCGGACCTGCACGTACTCCATTTTGTCCTTGGCGCCTTCTAAAGCGACGTCCAGACCTCCGACGCCGTCTCCGGGGTATCCATAAACCCGGCTCAAGCCCCATTGGGACAGCCGATGCCAAACAAAATCGCTAACGTTCATTGGAATTGCCTTCGGGGTGGCGCCGCCACAAGCGGACGATGTAAAGACCAACGTGAAAAACAAACTAACGTTTCGGTCTGCTGGTCACGGGCGCTACGCTGTCTGTACGGTCACGTACCGCTAAGCGCCGACGAAGTCCCCTAACGAGCTAAATCGGATTCGACAGGCGGGTTTTCGGACGTAGAGCCAACGAGGTGACGTCCTGCATATCTCGTCTCGCTTCTGTCACGTAAGGAAGCGCTGCGCTTGGCCCTTCACAAGATCGACTCCAGACTTGAGATCAGTGGCAGCTCAATGACAAATCGGGCGACAGGATCTGCCGACAGTCCTCCAAATTGACCTGCGACAAGCGATCCACCAGTCAAGGCGGCAGCGCCGCAGCCCGGGACAAGCCACGAACTCGGTACGGGAACGCACATTGGGTGTTCAAGTGCGAGCAGCACAGACGTAGAAGCAATGGTCGATATTGATCCGGCACCGGTCGTGCAAGCTGGCGGCGATCTGTGACGCGATGGCTCACGAGGCGAGCTTCCGCTCTACATCTAGTGATCCAGATGGCGGATGGCAGTTTGCGAGCTCGCTCCGTCACCTGCGAGCTAAAAGGCCCTCATAGGGATGGGGGTCATTGTGTTGGCCTGCATCTGTTTATGCAGTCCCCACCACTGCATCTAAGGTCTACCAACGTAGATACGAAACCTTCAATCGACCAACGCATTCATGGGACAGGGCCCAGCCCTTGAACGAAACGAGGTGCTGGGAAGGAGCCCTTCATGGCAACGCTCGATATCGACGTCCTCTCTCCCGCAAAAGCCGAACGTGAAGTTCAGTGTCGCCGAGACCTGGTTACCTCCAGCCTTGGGAGTGCGACCGGATGGCATGATTGCTTCGATGCCCTCGGCACCCCCGCCGATTACTTCGTCGCCCGTCTAGCCGATGTAGCCATACTATGTAGCTGGGAGCGGCGCGTGGACGGTAGGGCAGCTCTGATCCCTACCCGCCCACCGACGGCATTCGCCACCTTAGCGAGAGCGCTGATACCCAAGCGTGAGAGCATCGGCATTGTGGTCCCAAAGCCGGTGCTCATGCTAGGCGGCGGCCCGAGGCACCTCACCCCACCGACAATCAACAGAGGAGGCACCGACGATGGACACAGGACGCAGATCGCGCGTCACGAGACGCCGTTTCGTGCAGCAGGCCGGCCTTGCGGTTGCTGCTGCCCCACTCATTTCCGCGCCATTCGTGACGCGGGCGTTAGCCGATACCAAGACGCTGACAATCGTGCAGTGGAGCCACTTCGTCCCCGAGTACGATAAATGGTTCGACGCATTTGCTAAAGATTGGGGCGACAAGAACAACGTTTCGGTCGCCGTCGACCACATTCCGGTGGGGAATATTGCGGCACGCGCAGCTGCCGAAGCCTCCGCTGGATCGGGTCACGACATCTTCGGATGGAACGGCTCCGGGGGAGCGCATCTATATCGTAAATTCCTCGTCGATCTGACAGGCCTCGTCGAGGCAACCGAGAAGAAGTACGGCAAGATTTCCACGATCGGCCGCCAGATCGGCTACAACCAGGACGACAAGACCTGGTCGGCCTTTCCCGATTTCTACATCAGCTTTCCCTCGATGTATCGCAAGAGCATGTGGGACGAGATCGGTATAACGCCGGACACTTGGGACAATGTGCGCAAAGGCGGGGCGAAGCTGAAGGCCAAAGGTCACCCGGTGGGCATTTCGCTCGGCCATAGTAACGACCCCAATACGACTTGGCGCGGGCTATTGTGGGCCTTCGGTGGCGCGCTTCAGGACGAAGCTGGCAAGAATGTCGTGCTCGATAAGAAGGAGACGGTCGAAGCCGTCAAGTTCGCAGCGGCACTCTATAACGATGCTATGACGCCCGAAGTGCTGTCGTGGGACGATTCCAGCAATAACCGCTACCTCGCCTCCGGTATCGGCTCGATGATCATCAACCCGATCTCGGCGTACCGGACATTCCAGAAAACTAATCCGAAAGGAGCCGACGACACGTTCGTGATGATGCCGCCAAAGGGACCGGCGCGCCAGATCATGGGCGGCTCGGCGGAGTACTACGGCATCTGGAATTTCGCCAAGAACCGGGAGGGCGCGATCGATTTTCTCAAGTACTACGCGGACCATTGGCCGGAGGCATTCAAGGCGAGCGAAGGCTACAACAATCCTTGCTTCGCCAACCTCGTGCCGAAGCCAATGCCTATCCTGTCGAGCGACCCGACCTCTACGCCAAACGACAAACTCATGGTGCTACAGGGCTCGGATGCCTGGTCGGCAGCTCCTGGCTATCCCGGGCCGTCGTGGCCTGCTGTGGACGAGGTCTATAACGACTTCGTCATCTGCGACATGATGGCGAAGGCGGCCGTTGGCCAGATGTCTGCCGAGGAATCGGTCAAATGGGCCGCCAAGCAAGCCGAAGCCGTCTTCAAAAAATGGCAGGGCAGCTAGGCCTCGGCCGCGGATAGCGTGTGGCGAGGTCGGAAACGAGAGGACGGACGAGGCTCAAGCCGAAGTCCGGATGTGCAATGGCCGCAGTACTTGCCAAAAACATTGTCAAATCGTTTGGGGGCGATGTACCTGCCGTCAATGGAATCAGTCTGACGGTCCCCGATGGGGAGTTCATGGTGCTGCTAGGCCCATCAGGCTGTGGCAAGACGACGCTCTTGCGGATCATCTGCGGCCTCGAAAGACAGACCAGCGGCGATCTTTTGATCGACGGCCGCATCGTAAACGAGATACCCCCACGCGCCCGTGGCGTGGCGATGATGTTCCAAAGCTATGGTCTCTATCCTCACTACACAGTGCGGAATAACATCTCGTTCCCGCTACGCACGCAGCGGGTCTCGAGGGCCGCAATCGGCAAGAAGGTCGAGTGGGCCTCTCAACTGCTCGGCATTGGCCATCTACTCGACCGGCGACCGCGCCAGTTGTCGGGGGAGAACGTCAGCGTGTCGCGCTGGCGCGCGCGCTGGTGCGAGAACCGACCGCGCTGCTGCTCGATGAGCCGCTTTCCAACCTTGACGCCAAATTGCGCACGTCGGCCCGTCAGGAGATCAGGCAATTTCAGCAGCGCGTCGGCCTCACCACCATCTACGTGACCCATGACCAAGTTGAGGCCATGGGGATGGGCGACCGAATTGCCGTCATTGATAAGGGAAAAATTCGCCAGGTGGGGACACCGGTCGAAATCTATAACAACCCCGCCGACCTCTTCGTCGCAACCTTTGTCGGCGCACCACCCATGAACATCGTAACCCAAAATGGCGGCGAATACCTCGGCTTCCGCCCCGAGAACTTCCTACCCAAGGCCATGGTCGAAGATGAAAGTGCAGCCGAGTTTTCGTTCCGGGTTGATCGATCGGAATATCTCGGCTCGGAGCGGATCGTATACGGGGTGCTAGAAGGCTTTAGTTCGGAACAACTGATCACGGCAAAACTGCCTGGCGCGCACGTAGCCGAGGCAAGTATCCGCACCGGCGAGTGGCATGCGTTCGCGGTGAAGAGGAGCTCTCTTCGGCACTTCGACAGCAGCGGCAACCGAATGGCCCAACACTGAACGGAGCCGTACGCTATGGTCGTTGTCGCTGAAACACTCCCCAGACCGGCAACACGATTTCAATTTCTGCTCGATCGGCGCGATGCGCTGGAAGCGGTCCTGATTGCACCGGCCATCCTCTACGTCCTTTTGCTCGTCGGGTTGCCGCTGCTGCTGGCGATCTACTACTCGGTCAGCGCCTACACTCTCTACAATCCCACGTGGCACTTTGTCGGGCTGGCGAACTTCGAGCAGATCATCAAAGACCCGACCTTCACCCACACTTTGGCCAACACCTTCATCTTCACTTTTGGATCCCAGCTGCTTGGGCTGGTGCTCGGAAAGTTCGGAGCCTTCCTGTTGCTACGGCCATTTCGCGGACGCAAAATCGTCAGAGCGCTAATCATCCTGCCGTTCGCCGTGCCCGTTGCGCTCGCCACGATTGCCTGGCGGTGGATGTTCGATTCGCTCTACAGCGTCATCACGTGGACGTTGATCGCCATGGGGCTCGTGGAACGCGTAAACGCGCCGAACTGGCTTGGCGATCCCCATCTGGCAATGCTGTGCGTGATCATCATCAATGCCTGGCGTTTCTTTCCGTTTGCCATCGTGATTTTTCTCGCCGGGATTACCGCGGTTCCGCAGGACGTACTTGATGCGGCAACGATCGACGGCGCCGGCTTCTGGCGGCGCAACTACCAGATCATCCTGCCCATGATTTTGCCAATCGTGGCGATCGGATTGATTTTCGGCATCGTGTTCACGTTTACGGATCTATCCATTGTATTTCTGCTGACCCAGGGCGGCCCGGTGGGGGCGACCTCCGTGCTGGGTTTTGCGGGCTTCCAGACCGGCATCGTCTCAGGTGACATTTCGCATGGCGCGGCCATCTCTCTGTTCATGCTGCCGGTGCTCCTGGTCGTCGTTATATTCATGCTCCGTTTCATTCGGCGGCGGGAGATCTGAAATGCCCCGCACGATCACCCGCTCCCTCGGCCAAGTCGCGTTCTTTGTCGCCTTGGCGTTTTTCGTAATCCTTGCGACCTTCCCGTTCTACTGGATGGTGATCACCGCATTCAAGCCGAACAGCGACCTCTATAATCTCGGCAACAACCCGTTCTGGTTCAACCAACGACCGACGCTCGACCATGTGATCTATCTCTTCGATCAGACATTGTTCGCGCGCTGGCTATTGAACTCGCTGATCATCGGCCTCTGCGTCGTCATAATAACGGTCATTACTGCCGTGCCTGCAGGCTATGCCATGGCCCGCATGACGAGTCGAAAGGGAGAAGCGCTAGGCATCGCGATTTTCCTGACTTATCTCGTCCCGCCGACTCTGCTGTTTCTGCCGCTGTCCCGTATCATTGCCGAACTTGGCCTTCAAAATTCGATGTGGTCGTTGGTGCTGGTCTATCCGACGTTCACAATCCCGTTCTGCTCGTGGCTGCTGATGGGGTTCTTCAAGGCGCTTCCAATCGAAATCGAGGAAGCAGCGATCGTCGACGGCTGTAGCCTCTTTGGCGCGTTCATCAAGATGGCAGTCCCCCTGTCAGTCCCAGCAATCCTGACGGTGGTGATATTCACTTTCACCTTGACCCTGCAGGAGTTCGTCTACGCGTTGACCTTCATCTCGTCGTCTGACCAGAAGCCGATCACGCTGGGCGTGTCGACGGACCTCATTCGCGGCGATGTATTTTTCTGGGGCGAGATCATGGCGGGTGCGCTGATCGCCGCCGCTCCGGTGGCGATCGCCTACAATCTGTTCCTAGATCGCTTCATTTCTGGCATCACCGGCGGCGCCGTCAAATAGAACGGCCGCGACGAACATCTCGATCCCGGAGGATCGAGGAGTACAGGAGGCCAGAATTGCGCCTGCAAACGGGTGACGCGCCGCTGCTGCTGTGTCGGTCGTCGCGACCTCGCCTGCGTGCCCTCATAACGGGCAGGTGTCAGGTATTGTACGGTGGCGGACCGAGATCATCCGCCTACGTATCCTGGCGGGCCGCTGAGCAACAGCGCACCTGCGACCCTCTGACGCTTGGATCCCCAAAGGCTCATCGGAACGCAAGCTCGCGAGACATCGTTGCATTCGTACACAACCCAGCCACGAAGGCATGGATGAACTTGCGAAGTTTGCTTCTCGTCCTCACGACTGCTGGTGCGATTTCCTTTAACTCGACCTCGGCCTTGCTCGCGGCGCCGATGGTTGGAGCGACGGCATCCGTTCAGCCGGTGCAGTACCGGCCTTGGCATCGTGGCCTGAATCGGCCGCACTGGCGCGGACATTACGCACCCGGTGCCGCCATGGTCGGCGGCCTCGCCGCCGGAGCTCTGATTGGCAGCGCGATTAGCGATGCGAGAGCCGATGCCAATGACCTAGTGCGTGCAGCGCTATCAATCCTATGATCCCGCATCCGGCACATACCTCAGTTACGATGGCGTCCGGCATCCGTGCCCCTAACCCTTCGGGTAGACCGCTGCAGCGGGCTATTCCGATCTCAAGCCGGCCCGCCCCCGAAATGTGGCCTGCTCGAGGAACATACTGAATGGACTCGGGCGAGTTCACCAAACGCGTCGCGATCGCGGTGACGATCGCGACCGTTCCGTTCCTGCTCTGGTATCTCCGGTCGGTGCTGCTGGTGGCCGTTGGCGCGACGCTCCTCTCCGTCGTCCTGGACCTTCTGTCCCGGCCGCTGCGCTGGTGCCGAATCCCGAGAGCCGGTTCAGTTGGGCTTGCCGTGCTTCTTCTGTTCGGATCGCTCGGTGCCACCGCCTATATGTTCGGCACCACGCTATCGAGCGAGATGGAAGACGTGCTGAAGCGCGCGGATATCGCAGCCAAAACAATCGCCGACGCCTTGCAGAATTCCGCTTGGGGGGTCTCGCTCCTGCAGCACGTGGATGCCAGCCAGCTCTCGCTCACAAGTTGGGCCGGCAACATCGCCAGCGTGAGCAGCAGCGTCTTCGCTTCCTTGGTGGTCATGATCGCAATGGGCGCGTACATGGCGGCTCAGCCAGGGGTATATCGAAAGGAAGTCCGCAAGTTGCTTCCTCGCAGATGGGCAAGCCCGCTAGAAGCGGCAGCCAAGCACGTCGTCCACTCACTACAGCTCTGGAGTATCGGGCAGGCCATCCAGATGGTACTCGTGGGAGTGCTCACGACAGCGGCAGTCTGGCTTATCGGCCTGCCATCTCCGCTCGCTCTGGGTGTCATCGCCGCGCTTGCCGAATTCATCCCGTACGCCGGCCCCTTCATTGCCGCGGTGCCTGCGCTGCTCGTCGCGACCGCGCAGGGTTGGTCCACGCTGCTTTGGACCCTGCTGGCCTACATTGCCATTCAGCAAATCGAGGGAAACGTGCTGCTCCCGATCATCCAACGGCGGCTCATCGCCGTTCCGCCGGCTATGATCTTGTTCAGCATCTTGGCCGTAAGCAGCTTTTTCGGGATGGCGGGCGTAATTTTCGCCGCGCCTATCAGCGTCATGATTTATGCCGCGCTGGAGACAATGGCTCCAAAGGAGAGAACTGCGCACGCTGGTTCAGGGCAAACGCAAGCCACTTCTCGTCATCAAGCGCGGGACCATTTCTAGTGCGGGGGAAGATACACACCAGGAACTGCGCTGGCGGGCCATCGAGGGTGCTCCTCCTGCTGATGGCTGTGATCCCACTCTCACTCGGCACTGCCTACATGGCCGCGCCGCCGGCGCTGCGGTTTGTGACCAGCGCCGCGGCGATTGCTGTTCTGGCGGAGTGGATCCGACGCGGGACGGAGCAGCTCGCGCGGCACGCAGGACCTACCATCGGCGGCCTGATCATGGTTACGTTCGGCAGCGTCGCGGAACTGGTGTTGGCTCTATTCATACTTGCGAGCGGCGAAACGGCCGTCGTTCAGGCCCAGATCACCGGCTCGATCATCGGCACGAGCCTTTTTGGCTTGGGGATTGCGATCCTGATAGGCGGCCTGTCGCGGCAGCGGCAGACATTTAACCCAGCCAAGGCCGGGCTGCTTTCGACGTTGCTGATTCTATCAGTTATCGCACTGCTTTTGCCGGCGGTGTTCGACTATACGGGTCGGCAGGATCACTTGCACAACATCGGACTTACCGATGAGGAGCTGAGCCTAGGTGCATCGTTAGTCTTGCTTCTGCTCTATGCAGGAAACATCGTCTACACACTGATCACTCATCGAGACGCCTTCGCCGACGAAGAAGCTGAGGGCGATCCTGCGTGGGGTCTGGCATTATCGATCGGCATCATAGTTGGCTGCACCGCGATAATCGCGATCGAAGCCGAAATCCTCTCTGACGTGCTGACCCAGACGGCCACAGCGCTCAGCATCTCGCCGACTTTCCTTGGCGTGATCGTACTGGCCCTCGTCGGGACAAGCGCCGACATCTTCGCGGCGAGTTGGTTCGCTCACCGCGATAACATGACGGCCGCGTTGAACATCTGCGTTGGATCCGCCATCCAACTCGTGCTGGTGGTCGCGCCGCTGTTGGTCCTTATCTCGGCGTTCATGGCAAAGCCCATGAGCCTGGTGTTCGGCAATCCGCTCTATCTGTTTGCAATCGCGAGCACGGCATTCATCGTGAACGCGATCGCACGCGACGGCGAGACCACCTGGTTCGAGGGCCTGCTTCTGGTGGGCGTGTATTTGCTATTCGGGCTCGGTTTCTTCTTCATTGGTCCAGGGTGACCGCCCCTGCTGACGCTATCGGACCTCAAACCGAGCCCGGACGCGCGGTGCCTTGCACGCCTTCACCGTTGTGCGCTGCTCGGAGGCGCCGCAGACCGAAGCGCTCGAGAGCCCTGCGCTGCTGGCCGACCCGAAGTTGCGCGGTCGCCGGCAGATCGACGCTGGCGGTCCTTCCGTCTCGACATGGTCGAGACAGTCCGTCCCGTCGTGGTCTCATCGTGTGAGGATATCTCCATCGCGCCATCCGCGGTCATTGAGTGGGCAAGCTGGCAGATCTCTGGCGGCGAAACGCCTCCTTGGAAGTTAGTCGGCGAACAGGTCCGGGTGCGCCGGCGGGTCGGCCGGGTACACCAAAAGGCGGGTATCCTGCGGCCGAGCCGCCTCGGTAATGATCGCTCGTTCGATCTTTGCCGCTGAGAGGATATGAAACACCTGCTCACCGGCGGCGAGCAGGTAGTCGGTGATGATCCGCCGGTGGCACCGCCACCACACCGTTTCGGCGCACATTATGGCGCAGCGCTGGGTTGCGCCCAGCCGGCGCAAATGATCAAGCGCGCCACGGAAGCGCTCGCTCATGGCATAGTCGGCATAGTTGTGAAAACTCTTGTTCGTCCAAAACGCGTTCACCTCCGGCGCTACCTCGCGCACGCGACTGCGCAGCCCCCGAGCGGGGCCATGTGCTCATATTGTATGCCATGCGGCCGCAGGGAATCCGGGAGTAGCTCCCGGTTGTACTGCGGGTTAGTGCTGGAACGCGGCATCGTGCGCACATCGCCAAGCAGAGTCACCTCGACGCTTCGCAGCAGGCCGACGAATTCATCCAGCGGCCGCGTGCCGTGACCGATAGTGTAGAAGGGGTGTGCCATTCCGAATCTTCCTCTCCACCTACAATCCAATTTGGGGCTTGATCCGCCGCACGCCAGCGCCTCGGCGTCGGATTCGAGCGGAATGTCAGCAGCGGCCGATCCCTCCTTCGAGAGGAGGCTGATGAACCGAGAATTGGAACTTTGCGGCGGCATGATGGGTCCAATGCGCCGATCAGGATTCAAGGCTCTCCGGAATCCTTCAGTGCCGTCGCAGCGACTCGACGGTCGGCTTCATTGGTTCGCCCGGGAACGCCAAGCCCGTGATTGCTAGAAGAGCGCGGCCAGGCTGGGGCCACCGGATAGGCGTACATGATCCCCGGGTCCACGGAATCGAGAGCCGACGATCCCGCGAATAGCATCCACGTCTACCGCCGCGCTCCGGACGATGTCTGGAGAACGAAGCGTAGGGGAACCCGGGTCCCCGCCCAGTCCGTTGCCAGCTATGCAAGCGACTGTGCATCGCTTGCTGAACAGGCGATCGGATCTCCCGATCTGGCTCAGGTAGTTCTTACCCTATGGCTGGTCGCCATCGCTTTTTTCGCCAAGCTGCGCTCGGCGCGAACCTCGCAGGCAGCGTCCATCGGGCTCATCGTCGACGAACTCGTCACCGATGGCTTCAAATGCGTCTTTCCAGCGGTCGCTCCGTGCCGGTCAAGGTCGACGTGCCCGCCAAGGAGGATCGGACCCTGGTCTGCGTCCCGGCCGACGGCGTCGCTGCTCAAGCGAGGTGAAGAGCGGACCAGGAACTCGGTTTATCAAGCTGCTGACCACGCACATGGGAACGATGACGTGCGATCGTCGCCTAGCCCGACCGCACCTCGATTTTTCAGGGCCGGTGCAACCGAAATCCGGCATCGACGTAGAAGGACTCGGAGCTACTTGCATGACCTTCGAGAAAAAACAGAAGACAGTTGAAGAGCTGACCCGCCTCCGGGAGATGCGGGCCGGCACCACCGATCCCCTGGCGACGCGGCTGCTGCAGGACATCATTATGGAGCTCGAAATCGGCCTCGAGCTTGCATCACAGACGGGAGCATCGGATCAGGCGAGGCCAGCTCCTCCCGAGCCGCCACCTAAGTAGTCCGCTTTCACATCCGACCGGCCCGTCGAGCATCGTCGCAGACGCAGCGACAATTCGGCCGCACAATAGGCTTCAACGTCGGGAACGCTGCCGCGAGGGCTCTCGGCTTGCGAGCGACATCCTAATATAGCCGGCCCAAAAGGGCTCGGGGCCCTTCAGCCCGGGCGGTTAATCTATTGACGCGATAGGCTTCACTCCCAAGGCTCGAGGCAATGCTGGGAGCGAGGTACGCGGATTGCCGATCGTTCCCGGCACCATGCCGCAGGCCAAACGTGCAGCCTCATGAGTTCGACGTGCCTGTATTTCCTGGGGGCCGTCACACTGAAATGCAAAGGCCGCGAAAAACGACATTGCGCCGCGCTAGTGGCGGCAAACAAAGGAGCCCCGCCGAAGCGGGACCCCTCATTGGCCTGCTCCAGGCGATCACTTCTTGCTCGGACCTGAGCCCGACGAACCAGGAGAGCTGCTCTCGTTCGCGCTCGGCTGGTTTGCGCTCGGCTGGTTGGCCGTCGACGAGCTTCCGCTTTGCGATGGCGACTGACCCGTCGTACCCGACGGACTGGGTGAGCTCTGCCCCGTCGAAGACGGCTGGTTCTGCGCCTGACCCGAGTTCTGGCTCGGCGTCTGACTGGTCGCGTTCTGCTGGTTCGACGGCTGGCTGGTCTGGCCCTGAGCGGTACCGGTGCCGCTCTGGCCCTGACCTGTCGAGGTCTGAGTGCCCATCAGAGTCTGGGTGCCGGTCGAGGTCTGAGCCCCGGTCGACGACTGCGACTGGATGCTCTGGCTCGCCTGCTGGCTCAGCCGGCCGGAGACGCCGAGCGACGACACAGTGCGCATGTCGATGCTGCCGGTCACCGCGATTCCCTGCTGACGCTGATACACCGTGATTGCCTCACGGGTTTCCGGACCCCAGATGCCGTCGGCTTCACCATGCAGGATACCGCGCTCGATCAACACGCGCTGGATGACGCGGATGTCGTCCGGCGGAAGATCGACCACCGCCATCGTGCTGCCGCCGCTGCTCGCGCGCCGCCGCCGTGACCGGCGCCGGCGAAGCGCGCCCGCGGACCGACCGGGACTACGTCAACGATGCGGCGATCACGGTCGACGATCACGACTTCGTCCTCCACGACGAAAAAGCTATCGTCGCGATAGGCGGGGAAGACGTCGATCAGCGCCGGATAAGTCGAGACAGACGCGATGGTCACGCTCGGCGGGACCGCGATGCCGGCACGAACCTGGAAGTTGATCGAGCTCGCGTTAACGCGCGGAGCGTTGCTGGCCTGCAGAACCGATTGCTGCAGTGTCGTGCGCTGCTGCGCCGACACGGTCTTGCCGCTCTCGGTCTGGATCTGGCTGTTGGCAGTGGTCTGGCTCTGGGTCTGACCCTGCGTGTTGGTGTGGCCCTGGGCGGCGTTCTGGTTGGTGCCGGAGTTCGGATCCCGCTCCTGCGCGCTCTGGCCGGATCCGCTCTGCGGGCTGGACTTGTTGTCAGCCTTGTTGTCCGCCTTTGCGTCGGCCTTGCCCTTGTCCTGCGAGCGGTCCTCCGTCCGCTGCGTGTTGTCGCGCTCGGACTTGTTCTGACCGGCCGCCTGATCCTTGTCCTTCTGGCCGTGCTGCTGCGCGCGCTCCTTGTTGCTGTCGTGCTGCTCCTTGCTGGAGTCCTGCGAGTGGCGCGCATTGTCACGCTCAGACTCTCGCCCTTGGCCCGCCGTCGGATCCTTGCTGCTGTCGCGCTGACCTCCGGCGTGGCCACGCTCCTGCGTGCCGGATTCATCGCGTTGCGCCCGGCTGGACTCGCCGCCTGGCGCGGATGGTCCTTCGGCTCGGCCGCTGTCGCGAGATTCGGACCCGCGGCCCTGCGTTACTCCGTCGTTGTGGGAAGTACCTTCGCGGCTGGATGCGCCGCTGCCCATCCCGCCGCCGGAATGACCGCCCGCCGACATTCCCTTTTCGGTCGCCGCGCCGCCGGCGCTGCCCGCGCCACCGCCCACGCCTTGCGCAGACGCGAAGCCCACGCTCGCAAGCAGTACCGCCGTCGTGACCAGCAACCTACTCTTCACTCTCTTCAACATCAAAAACTCCTCCTCGATCGTGCGTGTGTTCTCAGATGAAACAGGACACAACCGACGCCCTTTCGACGGGGGTGTCCGTCGCGGGCAACCGGGAGGAGATGCAATCGTTCCTTGGATCTCCTTGCACCTCGGTTACGTCCGGCGATCCAACCACGGAGTAGCCCAAGACCAGTGGCACGTTGCGGGACGATGCGCCTCGAGAAGCTCGGCTCGGCGCATGTGCGCTCGGAGCCGAGCCAAGGCTTTGAGGAGCCGTGATCACCAGTGGTGGCGATGCCAGCGATCGTGGTGGACGACGCGGCGCGCATAGGGACCACCGTAATAGGCGAACGCGGGCCGAATGACACGACGATAGCGAGGCCCGTAGTAAGCCGGCGCGTACCCGCTGCTGTAGTAGGCGGTGGTGTAGCCGCCCCACGGATAGGGATCGTATCCCCCATAGTAGGCCGCCGGCGTATAGCCTCCGTAATATCTATAGCCCGGATAGCCGTAGCCATAACCATAGCCTGGCCCGTAGCCGTACGCCGAAGAGGCAATGCCGCCGATCACTGCGCCGGCGATCAGTCCTCCGGCGATGCCGGGCCCGAACCCGCCACCACGCCAGCGGGCCTCGGCGGGACTCGGTGCGGCCACGGCGCTGACGCCGAGCACGGCGGCTGTTGACAGAACAAGTAGGATTTTCTTCACCTCAAGCTCCTCCTCAATTGAGTTCAATGAAGCTGTAACGAAAGCGCTTTTGGCAGGTTGCAGGCGTCAAACCAAAGAACAAGAACGTCGATGAACAGACATTTATCTAGATGAATAGCCGTGTTGCGCGATCCGATAGATACCGAGGGTCGGCCCATTCGCACTTGAGATGCGTCAAGGCGAACATCGCCGCACCGGCGTAGAGATGATTGAACTCAGACTCCTACGCACTCCGGGCTCCGCGCCTCAATCCCGCTATATGGGGCCGACTCGGAGAGCGGCTCCGCCGATCATGATCGGCGTTGCATTGCGGCCACTGCCGCCGGGCCGGTTACGTCCTGGGATCCAAGCGTAGCTTCCCAGCGCGCCGCCTCAGTTCCAGTAAGCGGGACAAATCTCGCTACGTTGGGCCTAATCATTTGCGCAGCACTCGGTTTCTTCTTCATTCTTCCGGCTTGAGGACCCCCCGATAAGTCTCGCAACGCAGTCAACATAGCGCCATGAACCTGCGGAGGCACCGCCAGACCGGAGTGTTTGGAGAACCTTGAAAGCTGCTAACGAGAGGAAGTTGCGTGGCGGTCATGGTGCTCCCGTTTTTCCCGCTCGCTCCGAAGGATGTGCCGGGTGATTTTTCGATCACGCTTGAAGGCGCCTTTTGTAGCGTGGTATGCGGCCATTCCTGGCGTCTCCTTGGATTTGTCTCGCCCAGCGTAAGCCGGAGCTACCAGCACGAGCGTGAGGGCGCAGATCAGTACGCCGAACAAGTTCTTGGACTTCATGGGTTTTCTCCTCCGGAAGCAGAATACCTATCGGCCACTGAGCTCCTGGGGAGTTGAACGACGCAACTCTCCCACCTGGGATGCGGCTACTTGAGTTGCTGAATTGCCCCAAGCGTTCCTGACGTAAGTAGCGAGGTCTGCAATCTGCTGGTCCGAAAGCTTCCAGTCGAAGGCCGGCATCGATACCTGCGTCGGCCGGGCATCAGTCGTCGCCGCGTGCGCACCATTCAGGATCAACCTGATGATAGTGGTCGGGTCCCGGTCCTGTACGGCGCTGCTTCCCTGAAGCCGCGGAAACATAGCCGACACGCCCTGGCCTTCGGCCTGGTGGCATCCCGAACAATTGTCGACATAGAGCGCTCCGCCGGCGGCCATAGCTTTCGGATCTGGCTCAGCAACCTTGTCGTCCTCGGTAGCTGCTGGAATATCCTTGAGGTAAGTCGCCATAGCCTTGAGATCGTCATCGTTCAGCTTCGAGGTCGAGAAGGTGATCACCTCCGACATGGGACCGTAAGCGACGGTTCGGTCGTTCCGGCCTGTCTTGAGAAACGTGACGATCTCGTCGATGCTCCATTGCCCCAACCCCGACCGAACGTCGGCCGTCAAATTCGGGGCGTACCAATCCTGCAGCTTGCCGCCGCGCAAGGCGGACTGCTTCTCTGCGGAGCCCAGAACATTGGTGGGCGTGTGGCAGGCGCCACAATGTCCCAAGCCCTCGACCAGATATGCTCCGCGATTCCATTCGGGCGACTTTTGGTCGTCCGGCTTGAATGTTCCTGCCCGGAAGAACAGTTCGTTCCACCCCCTCATGACGAACCGGTCATTCAGCGGCCAAACAAGATCGTTCGGCGGAAGGGACTTTGATGCCGGCTCAAGCGAGCTCAAGAAGGCGTGGAGCGCATCTGAATCCTCGCGCGTCACCTTGGTGTACCAGGGATATGGGAACGCGGGGTAGAGATAGCTTCCATCCGCAGCAATTCCCTGATGTAGCGCCCCATAGAACTGATCATCGGACCAAGTGCCGATCCCGGTCTTTCGGTCCGGCGTGATGTTCGCCGAGTAGATCGTGCCGAACGGGGTCGGAATCGCGCGGCCGCCCGCAAATGGCTTGCCTCCGGGTGCCGTGTGGCAGGCCTCGCAGTCTCCGGCCGCGGCCAGATAGCGTCCTCTTTCTACTTGGCCGAAGGACAACTGCTCGCAGCGAGCGGGCGAAGCGAAACAAGCAAAGGCGCAGGAAGAAGCAAGCAATACGAGTTTCAGAGCACTGGATGACATCTTCCCGATCTCCTTACGCCTGAACCAACGGGCCGGGATTCTTGAGGTACTGCGTTCTGATGGCCTGCGCGGACCACAGCGCCAGCGCGGCAACAGTACCTGTCGGATTGTAGCCAGGGTTCTGCGGGAAAGTGGACGACCCCATCACAAAAAGATCTCGAAACGTCCCAATGTTGCAGGTAGCGGTTGAGAACGCTGTCCCGCGGGTTCGAACCCATGATCGCACCGCCGGTGTTGTGCGTCGTCTGGTATGGCGTGATGTCGTAATGTCCCTTACGGGGATTGCTCCTGATCTCCCGCGGCTTCATGGCCCGGGCGATCTGCTCTGCCTTGCCGGTCAGAAAATCCGACATTCTGTGCTCGTTGTCGGTGTAGTCGAAGGTCATCCGCATCAACGGCCTGCCCAGGAAATCGCGGTATGTCGGGTCGAGATCGAGGTAGTTTCCTCGATGGCTCATGACGGCGCCATGCGTGGCGACGGACATCGACCTGAGGTAGTCCCGGACGACCGCCCTCTTCCATTTGGCGCCCCATTTCGGAGTCCCGTCAGGCACCAAATGGGTCTCGATCGGCCGCCCGTTCGTGTTCCAGCAGGCGATATAGCCGCCTCCTAAAAACCCGAGATTGGAATGATCGAAGTTGTCTCCGTTGAATTCGTCAACGACCATTCCCAGCGCGCCGGCGCCGATGAACGGGTTCAGTATCTTGTCGTCGTAGAATACGTCGACACTGGACACGATCTGGTAGGCGTAGTTCTTGCCGAGCGTACCTGCTCCAGTGCTCGGGTCGTACGGTGTGCCGATCCCCGATAGCAGCAGCAGATGCACGTTGTGCAGAACGAACGCGCTGAGAACGATCAAATCAGCTGGCTGCTCGTACTCTTCACCTTGGGTATCGACATATGTGACGCTGACCGCCCGTTTCCTGTCGCTGTCGAGGTTGATCTTGATGACCTCGCACTCCGTCTTGAGCGCAAAGTTCTTCTTGCGAAGCAGAACCGGCAGAATCGTCGTTTGCGGGCTTGCCTTGGAGTAATTCCCGCAGCCGAACTTCTCGCAGAACCCGCAATAGGTGCATGGGCCGAGCTGCACCCCGAGTGGATTGGTATAAGCGCGAGACATGTTGGCGGAGGGAGCCGGGAAAGGCTTTAGGCCGACGTCATTCGCGGCCTGCGCGAAGAGTGTCGGGCCGTACGTCATCTCCATGGGAGGATTGGGATACTCTCTGGTCCGCGGGCCTTCGAACGGGTTTCCGCCGGGCTGGATTTGACCTTTGATATTCCCTGCCTTGCCCGAGATGCCGCAGAGGTACTCCCATTTGTCGAAGTACGGCTCCAGGTCGTCATACGTGACGCCCCAATCCTGGATAGTCATGTCCTGTGGTATTGCTGCCGCGCCGTAGCGATCCGTGTTGTGGCTCCGGGCGAGGAAATCGCTCGGCAGGAAACGCCAGTTCTGTCCATTCCAATGAATTCCCGCCCCGCCCACGCCCGTCCCTGGGAGAAAGGAGCCGAGTTGGCGCATTGGTAGAGCGGTCTCGCTCCTCGAGTTTCGGAAGCTCAGCGTCTCACGCGCAGGCTCTTGGAAGAGTGCATGGCGATAGTAATAGCGGAGCTCGTCTTGAATGAACGTTGTGGCAAAGTCGGTCGTCGTATCCCGCCAGCCACCGCGCTCAAGTGCCAAGACGTTCAGCCCGGCATCACTCAGTTCCTGGCCGAGCAGCGCGCCGGTCCAGCCGAACCCAACGAGGAGCGCATCCACGGGAGGGAGCTTGGTAGCCATCTTGAGGTCTCCCTATCCTTTCGGAGTCCAATGGGGACGGCCATAGAGTGACACCGGCGGTAATGGGTAGCGCTGGCCGTGCTTACTGACGAAGTCACGGTAATCGTATCGCGCGCCCGGAAAGCCGATCATCTTCCAGGCTGCCATATTCTTGTTTCCGCCGTACAAGGGATCTGCGAAGAATCCTTCCTGGGTATTGAGGAGGAGCTGCTTGAAGAATGCCTTCCCGTCGACCTGCTCGAGCTTTGCTTTTCCCTCCTCGAGGTCGCCGAGCACCTTGTCCTGCTGCTCCGCGCCGAGGTCCACGAAAGCCTTTCCACCGAACCCGTTTCGGCAATAGCCATCGACGGCTTTGATCGCGGCTCGATACAATTGGGCTGGCGCCATCCGTGATTGATAGCCCTGAGTTTCCGTGCCCTTTGCCCAAGGGCCACCCATGTACCAGCGTTCGGCTCGCCCGTACGCTCCTGCAAGCTGCCGGTCGATGAAGACCGTGACGCCAAGCTCACGCGCGCCCGGTCCTAGCTCGTCCTTGGGTATCAATCGGGAAACAACCGCATCCACCCAGGCAACTTCGTCTTGGGTGAAAAACTGATAGCCGCCCGTGGCAACTGGCGCCGGGTTGTTGGCTTCGCCCGGCGCCCAGGGGACCTGCTGCGAGATTGTGTCAGCCGTTGCGCTGCCGGAAGAAATCGCCAGGGAGGATCCGGCGACAATTCCCGCAGTGAGTAGCGCGCGGCGGTTGAGGCCAGGACTCGCGGCTCGTTCTGTGTTCGCCATCGCGGGCCCCTTATACCTTCGTGAAGGCTCCAACAACTTACGAGAAGCAATCAACGGCTCGCGAGAACCGCGGGTTCGCACGGTAGCCGGCGGCTTATCGAAGGTTGGTACGGTCCCGCACCATGTGATAAGCTCAAGGTTGGCTCTGCAGCAAGCGTACGAACTCCAACACGTTCTCCGCTTGAGCTGCCTTGAGACGACAGCTCTCCCGTTCTTCGCCGGGAGGCAGATCAGCAGCCTCCCGTTTTGCTCGGTCCGCCAGTTGCTTCAACCGCTCGGGGAGCGAGGAGAGCTGTACGTCAGGACTCCGACGCCGGCGTTTTCTCGGACTCTTTCGGACAGTTCGCCGAGCCAACCGCTGCATGTCGTGTTCCCTCCGAACGAGCACTCCGGCGTCTCGGCCTCTATTTGGAAGTGCCCTGCCGCGGCGAATTCGACCCGGTGGTCCCTTGAGATGAGCTGCCCGACTTGGAATCGGGCGGATTCACATTCATGGCTTCGAAAACCGACATTCCATGCGGGCCGATTGTCATCAGCACCGGATTGCCGTCCTTGCTTTTGGCCTGCACGACGAAGGATTCGGCTACGACCTTGACGTCGGTGAAGCCGGCCTTCTGCAGATCCTGCTGGATCTTTTGCGCCGCGGCAAGATTCTGGTTCGAGTTACCGGAAGGTTGTGATGAGGCCTGAGATCCGTTCGTGGCGTTCTGTGCGGCGGCGGGGGTCGCCAGCGCCATCAGCACGACGGCCGAACCCGCAATGAGCATCCTGTTCATGTGATGACCTTTCCAACTTGGAGGATTTAACATCCATATAGCTAACGGGCGGCCACTACGTTCCGAGACTTAGGGCCGACGCCGAGTAAAGGTCGGTACGTAAGCGAACACAGATGGTAAGGCCTCGCGCTCCCGACCCACGAGGCGGTTTGTACTCTGGCGCACAACTATCCTGAGCGCCTCCCATTCCGGGAGGCAGGGAGCTGCGATCAGACGCAGAGTATGGCTTCTTGTCGAGGGCACCTCTCTTGACGATTTTCGAGGGCCACCGGGTTTCGTCATGGAGCACGCTGCTGCGCGTGGGCCGAAGATAATCGCTTCTAGCAGCATGCCCCAGTGAATTAAGGGTCAGCTGACGTTGATACCCCGGCGGCCTCGGCTAGGCCACTACCGATGCCGCACTCACAGTCGGAGCCTTCACCCGCCGCGGCGCCACGCAGCAAAACTCTGGACGCGTCGATCACAAACACAGTGGCAAAGAACGGATACAAAGTGTCGCCCGTTTTAGCACGCTCGGGAGTTTCGTTTGGTTGGGAGCTGCGCTCTCGCGCAAGACCTATCCCCTAGGGCGGCTGCGCTCCTTTGACGAAGCAGCGCAGTTCTCACGGAAGGGTCGCATATGATGAACTCGAGCATAGCGAGAATGTCGTCCCTGCTACGATTGCAGCAAGGGCTCTCGTAAGTCGCAAGAAGCCTTTGTGCCTCTTCCAAGGCCCCAACCAGCACCTCGATATCGGTTCGGACTTTGATTTCTTGCGATGACATTTCCGTCTCTACGATCTCCTTCGCTCGGCAGCAGCGGCAATGCTGATGTTCCATGTCAATTCCCGATTCTAGACCGCAACAATGATTGCCTGTACGATGGGACGGATCGAGCGATGCTGGGAGTCGGGGCGTCCGTTAGTCCTGTCGGGAAAAACCTGACCCAGAAAACATCGAGGAAGTGCCAGCACGTGGGCGTTTTGCTGTCTCATTTGATACCCACCGGCAAGGAGGCCCCCACCTCAATCTCCCGGCGCGCAGCCCGCCGCCCCTTGATCCTCGTCTTCATCGCGGCAGCGATGCCTCTTGCGCTTTTTGCGGGTTGGGTCGTTTTCCTGAACGCGCAGCAGCAGCGCAGGGGCTCTCAGGCTGCCGCCGTGGAGACGCTCGACAGCGTCGTCAACCGGCTTGCCTCCGAAATCAGTCTCCAGCTCGAGATCGCCGAGACCGTCGCGGCGTCCGCAACACTCGACAAGCCGGACCTTGACGCGTTCTATCGCGAAGCGACGCGTGTCAACGAAGCACGTCCTCTTTGGCAGACGATTCAGCTCGTCGATCCTGATGGGAATCAGGTGCTTGATGTCAGCCGTCCACTCGGAGATGGGATGCGCGCCACCGCCGACCGAGAGAATTTCGAACAGATCCTGAAAACGAGAAAGCCGGCGATCGGCGGAATTGGGCCACGTGGTCCCATCACCGGCAAACGCGTGGTGGCCGTCAGGGCCCCTGTAGAGCGCGATGGGCAATTGAAGTTTGTACTCACGGTGGCCCTGGTGCCTGATGCAATAAGCCAGATTTTGAAGAGCGCAGGAGCCCCGGCCGGCTGGGTCGGTTTCGTGGTCGATGCCAAGGGGAACATCGTCGCCCGCACCTTCGGTGAACAATCCGAACTCGGACAATCTGCCAGCGCTACGGTCCGCCAGGCGATAGCCTCAGCGCCAGAAGGAAGCTACGTCAAAACCACGCCTGCCGGCGAACAAGTCGACTCGATCTACAAAGTCATCCCCGGAACCAGCGGATGGTCGGTCCATTTCGGAATACCGACGCAGGAACTGAATGGTCCCGTCCAGCGCTCAGCCATTTTCCTAGCCGGGGGTGGGGTATTGAGCTTCGTGTTGGCTCTGACTTTGGCCTGGTACACCATACGCGACATTTCGCTTCGCCGGCGCGAGCAAGAAGCGCAGGCAGCATTGGCACTCAGCGCAAGTGAAGAGCGACGGAGGCTGACGATTGATGCCGCAGATCTCGGCGTGTTCAGCTGTGATTTTGCGACCAGAGAAGCGATCGTGTCGCCCCGCGCCCGAGAGATGCTCCGGATAGACGGTTCGCGCTCCGAAGGAGATACGATCCTTCCGATCGATCGGATACTGAGCTGTATTGATCCCGCCGACCAGCGGAACTTTGAGGCTTCCTTGCTGAGTTGCCGTTCGGGAAACGTGGCGATTGCTGATTTCCGGACCGCTCCCCCTCACAGCCGGTGGCTGCGGGCCAGCGGGCGGCTGTCTCGCATCGATGATAAGAACTTGGACGTCGTGTATGGCGTCATTCTGGATATCGACGAGACCAAGCGAGCCGAGCTGGAGCGACAGCAACTGCTTCGACGTCTTTCCGAAGCGGAAGAAAATGAACGCCGTAGAATCGCAAGAGAGCTTCACGATCAGATCGGCCAGACGGTCACAGGTCTACTTCTCGGTCTGAAGAACCTGGAGCCGCTTCTGGGCACGAGCCCCAAACGCAAGCTCGGATTGGAGAGGCTCAATTGGCTGCAAGGACTCGCGAGAGGAATTGGGCGCGATATCCATCAAATCGCCTCTGACCTGCGCCCGACCGCCCTTGATGACCTGGGACTTTACAAGGCGCTGGAGGCATTCTGCGCGGAGATCCGGCGCCGGTTCGGGATCAGCGTTGATTTTCAGCCTCTGGGCAGAAGAGATCGTCTCGGCCAGGACGTCGAAATCGCGGTTTACCGCGCCGTCCAGGAGGCCGTGAACAACGTGGTCAAACACGCGCAAGCTCGAAACGTCAGCGTGGTCATCGACCGACGCACAACGGAGCTTAGGATCGTCGTCGAAGACGACGGGAACGGCTTCGACTTTCAGGAATTCTCGCAGGGTGAGAGCCGCCACGCAAAATTGGGCCTGTCCGTCATCGAGGAGCGCCTCACGCTGCTCGGTGGATCTTTGGCGATTGAATCTGAACCCGGCCACGGCACCTCTCTTTTCATGAGAATACCGGTGCCAATAGAGGAGATGGGCTATGTGCCCGATCCGGATCACGTTGACTGACGATCATCCGCTTGTTCTGGCCGGAATGAAGGCGTTGCTTCAGGACGTGCATGACATCGAGATCGTCGGGGAAGCAACGGATGGACAGGCCGCCCTAGACATCATTCGCCAGGCCACACCGGACATTGCCATCCTGGACATTTCACTTCCCGGTATCAGTGGCCTCGAAGTTGCTCGCACCTTAGCGACGCAGCTTCCTCAAGTTCGTCTTCTGGCGCTGACCGTGCACGAGGATCACGCCTACGTTCAGCCGATGCTGCAAGCGGGAGCTCGCGGCTATCTGCTGAAGCGCTCTGCGGCCGACGAACTCGAGCGCGCAGTTCGCGCGATCGCTGGCGGTGGTTTGTATCTGGATCCAGCAATAGCGGAGAAAGCACTTCCATCGGCGCAGGGCGCCCACTCGTCTTCCGGCGCTTCCACAGCCGGCGAGCTGACACCGCGCGAGAGTGAGGTCCTCAGATTCATCGCACAAGGATTCAGCAACAAGGAAATTGCCACTCAGCTAAGCATCAGCATCAAGACCGTCGAAACTTACAAGGCCAGGGCGGTCGAAAAGCTCGGACTGTTCACGCGTGCCGACATAGTGCGCTACGGCGTGGCCCTTGGCTGGTTGAGCCATTCGGGAAAGAGTGCGGATCAAGTTTGACCGGGAAGTAGGTGGGCCAAACGGCCGTGCGTACGTGCGGACGTCAGGATTATCCCGACAAGCCCCGCTCATCTCCTGACTGACCGATGGGACGCCGTCCACTATCTTGCGTGAAGCGGACGAGAGAACCAACGCGGATCGCCGGCCACGTTCTTTCCGGCTTCTGCGCTCCGCACCTTGTTGGATCGGATCAGGTTTGTGTGGAGGCACACATGAGAAATGTACTTTTTCGAGGACGTGCCGGTCGCCAGCTCTTTGCACAGTATGAGATACTGCCCGGGCTCGCTACCCGAACGAGCTCGCGGCTAGATGCCCGCACGGCGAGAACCGCTGGCATTTGCCTCGCTTGCATCTATCTCACCTGCCTTCTGTTCTCGGCATACGCGATTGCTTGACGGCAATAGGCGTGTGGCAACCGACACCGAGGAATGACGAAGTCAGATTCGTCGCCCCGATCCTTTGCAGGAACTCGCTCGATCATGGATACAGTCGTGGTGCTCCTGGTGCTCGGTATGTTGTTCACGGCTCTTTGTATCGCGGCGCTGGAGATCGCGGCACGTCGATTTTCCCGGACTCTTGAGCGTCAGCTTCCGATGTAACGTGCGGCGCACCCATCTCACTGCGCAAAGATTGCTCTTATGCAAGGTGAGGGCCGCCCCGATCGACGGCCCTCCAAGTTTGCGTTTATCGGCAGACACGCACGTGCTTGACGATACGCCGACCATGATAGCCGCGGGTGACTACGGTCCGCACGGTGCAGACCCTCCGATGATGATGATAGTGATAGCCAGCCTGCATCGTCTCGGATGTTGCCGCGGCGCCGACCGGTGGCGCCATCATCGCATTGGCAGGAACCAAGAACTGAGTGCCCGCAAGCAAAGCAGCGGCCGCAAATCCATAGGCGATTTTCTTCATAGTTTTTCCTTGTCGTACGCCCCCTCCGCACTCTAGGTCGGTCCAATGAATGCGGAGTGAACGACGATACTGACAATCGTCGTCGCGATCTTTCGCCGCAGATGCAGAATCGACGGCTGACTCGGTCGCGGAGACGGGTTGGGATTGAGGCGCATCCTAGTCCGCTTACATGTCCCGCAGGAACTGCCGAAGTTGCTTTTGATTATTAACGTTTCAAAAGTCGCCATCTCGAACGCACTGCCTTCAATGAGTAGAGCGAACAGCGGCCTTAATGGAAGGGAGTGAACAGGCACTCTCGCCAGAGCACAAGGGAGCCTGTCGTGCTTTCGCTGATGGATATCGCTGCCGTTCTGCTTACATTGTGTGCCGTCTTCGGCTGGCTCAATCACAAGTTCCTGCCGCTCTCCCGCAGCGTAGGTCTTCTCGTAATGAGCGTCCTGACGTCACTGCTCCTGATCGGCTTGGATGCGGCGTTTCCGACGATTCAACTACTAGACCAGCTTGCCAATGGGCTCCGGCAGATCGACTTTGCCGAAGTCGTGGTGAATGGGATGCTTGCATTTCTGCTGTTCGCCGGCGCGTTGCACGTAGATCTGGACACACTCAGAAGCCGCGCCATTCCGGTATTTATTCTGGCCGTCCTCGGCACCTCAATTTCAACCGTCCTCGTAGGCCTGATGTTCTGGTTCATCTGCGGCCTTTTGAACCTACCCGTATCGTTGGCTTGGGCATTCGTGTTCGGCGCACTGATCAGCCCGACTGACCCCGTTGCTGTCCTGAGTACGCTTCGCAACACCAAAGTGCCCAAAGAGCTGCAGATCGAGACGGAAGGCGAGGCATTGTTCAACGACGGCGTCGGGATTGTTCTGTTCACGATCATGCTTCGCTTTGCGAGCACCGGAGACGGCGGTCAGGTTTCGGCCGCCGATGTCGCTGAGTTACTCGTTCGCGAAGCTGGTGGAGGAATAATGTTGGGCTTGTTGACTGGCTATGTTGCGTATCGCGCGATGCGGCTCATCGACGACTACGCCATCGAGGTGCTGATCTCGCTTGCCCTCGTCACTGGAACCTACGCACTTGCGCTGCATCTGCACGTCAGTGGCCCGCTCTCCATGGTCGCCGCGGGCCTACTCATCGGCGACCGAGGACCTCGATACGCAATGAGTGAGCGGACACAAGGATATCTGTTCGCGCTCTGGACCCTCATCGACGAAATTCTCAACTCGGTCCTTTTTCTGCTCATCGGGCTCGAGACGTTGATACTGCGCTTCGATCCTCGCAGCCTCGGTCTGGCAGCAGCGACGGTGCCAATCGTTCTCTTCGCCCGCTTTGTTTCTGTTTCGGTTCAACCATTTCTGTTCGGATGGACTCGGCTGCTCTCCTTGCGCAACGCGCCTTTTCTCACCTGGGCCGGCGTCCGAGGCGGAATTTCAGTTGCACTCGCCCTGTCCATGCCGGATAACCCGGCCAAGGCCGCAATGCTCGCCTCAACCTATGGGGTCGTCCTGTTCAGCATCATCATCCAAGGCTCGACTCTAGGCTGGGTGGCAAAGCGGACGGTCGGACAATAAGTCTCGTCTCGAACTGTCGTTTAAGCGCGGGGCTAGACGCGCTCGCTCTACCCGGTTCAATCCTCGCAGCTGTCGATGCCAGCATCTGCGACCGCGCGTTTGGTTAGGACGCCGACTATATCGTTCAGGCGGGGCGAGGCAGAGCGGACCGCCATTGCCGCGCCGGCCCGATGGCGCTTCACCTGAAAACGGCGTGGCGACCTCGCGGCCGCGAAGTTGATGGAGAGCTCCGTGGCTACGCTTAAGCTCTGGTTTCTCGGCTGTCGACATGCTGATCGTGCGGCCTGCTCCTGGATGGGTCCTCCTCATCGGCTTGCCCTGCCACTATCTGCGGCCCTGCTGAACTTGCATCGGGGCACTTGCAGGCGCGCAGCGCCGGCGATCCTTGTGGCTCTGGCACAGTCTCCAGCCCTTGCCGCTTGGATCGCTCTCTTGCTTTGACGATATAGCTGTTGGATGAAAATGTCATCGCACGATGGATTCAGAAACCAACGGTCTCGCTGCCGCCCGCACTTAGGATACTCTCCCAAACCGGTTTGAGCACTCTCTTGATTGGGTTGATCGTTGCCGGGCCATGTTCGGTGTCCTCTCAGTTGGTACGGTGTCGTACACTCGCGACTCTGGCCGGGCACTCGGCGCGACAAAGTGTCCTAAACTCTTGACGCCAGAAACCAAGATAGCAGGCTCAAGTTGAGACCGCATTCTGAAGCTACAGGAGCCACAGATGCGGAGATTTACAATTGCGCTTTCTCTCACCGGCCTCATCGCGATTTCTCCGGTGGGCAGTAGCCAGGCTGCACCATTGACCGCGCTCTCGGCTGCCGCGAGCCCGACGCAGCACACGTCCACAGTGCAGGATAATCTCACGCAGATTCTGCTGGCGTGGCGGCTGGGGGATCGGCGCGGGACTACTTGCAGGAGCGTTGATAGGCTCCGCCATCGCGGCTCCCTACTATTATGAACCGCCGTACTACGGCTACCGGTACACGTACAGTTACGGTGGGTATTATCCAGCATACGCCTATACGCCTTACTGGGGAGGCTATGGCTGGGGACCGCGACCGTACGCTTGGGGGCCTCGGCCTTGGCGCTATAGCTACGGCTGGTCCGCGCCGCGGCCGTGGGGATATACCGTCCGGCACGCACACCCTTGGCGTCATAGCTACGGTTGGGCGCCAAGGTACCACCGGCATCATCATCATCACGCGGTCATCCGCGCGTATCATCGTTGGTGATGCACCGCGCTTCTAGCGAAGTGCCCGCACATTCACCCATCGGACGAACGCGCCGGACAGGCACTTTGCTGGGAAGCTACTGTACGGCTAAATTTGCCTGTTGCTGGCACGCGCTCATCCGCGCTGCAATGGTCGCTACGCTCTCGTGTTTGGTACTAATCATCCCGATCCGCGTCGTGGGTCAGGGCGCCCTGTGACGCCACCCTACCCGCAACGCAACGAGCGGATCTGGCGTGCTAAGAAGCAGGCGGGGCCCCTGGGCGAGCATCTGCCGAGATCCGCAAAGTTGGCATTCCAACGACGTCGTAGGTCGCAGAAGCCACGGAAATTCCTTCGCCATCGAGGCCCGACAAGATGTCCCGGCTGATCGCGTCCTTCAGCTCGCGAACACCGTGGATTGGAGCGAGAAAGCGAAGCGTCAACTCGAGCCAATTGTCGGTCAATCGCCAGTAAACGCGGGGATCAAAGTCCGACATTGTGTGACCGTAGACGCGCTTCATTTCGTCCGAGAACTCTTCGGCCGTCGACTTAAAACCCGCGGTATGCGCCCGCGCGGCGTCGACCAGCAACTCCTCGACCCTTGATCGGTCATCCTGGTACCGTACCGGTATCTTAATTTCATCCCATATAAACGGGAATTCTCTGGTGTAGTTGTAGACCGGCTCGTCGAACACCTTGCTGTTCGACACAGTCACGATGCGTCCCGTATATTGACGGCTTCTAATCCACATTGCAGGCGAATCCGACTGAACGGGTGGAGGTTGCCCCATCTCAAGAATGGTAGTCTGCATGAAACTCAGCGCGATCACGTCTCCGCGGACGCCTCCCATCACGATGCGATCACCGAGGTTGAATGTTCGGCCCCTTAGGATCACGAAGTATCCTGCCGTTGCTGTGATGACCTTCTGCAAAGCAAAAGCGAGCCCCGCCGACAGAAGACCAGCGGCGGTACCGAGCCGCGCTGGATCATCAAACCAGATCGAGAGCACACCGAGGACGAGGGTCACAGCGAGCAGAAGATTTATCGCCTGCCGCACCCAAAACAGGACTCTGTGCCAACTGACCAGTCTTTGCCCGAGCGCGACGACTCTGCGCAGCCCCCATCCGAGCGCAAGCACGCATCCTACGAGGCCGATCGTCAAGAGAAGCTTATGTGCGTTTTCGGGCGTCGCGCCGATCAGAGGGACACCGAAAAGCTTGAACCCGGGTGCGTGTGAGGGTTCCACCTCTGCTCTCATGCTGAATCAAAGATGCTGTGACGACGCCGCGGAGGCCACGGGGTTCCACTCGCCGCCACGCAAACGATGCCGAGAAGACCGCTTCCCTGGTTCAGGCGGTGGCTCCGGCCACCCTATCCGTCCGCGACGTTCGCGCCCGAGGACCTGGACGCCTTCCTGGTCCGCCTGCTCGATGGCGCCATGCCCGTCGCGGCCGCCGGGCCCACCCAGGCTGTCCCGAGCGCCGCAGGCTGGCCTGCTGCGGCTCGGTCGACGTCACGCGGGCGGTCCTCGACAGCCGCCCGACGCGGATGGCCGGGTTCGCCTGCCAGCGCAACTACATGGCCCTTCTTTTGGACCTGGAGGAGGTCCGCCCTCGTCCGCGGCGCCGACATCGGCGGCTCACCACCGAGGGGTGGGCAGACAGGCTGCTCGTCGCCGACAAGGTCACCCGCAAGCTGATCGCAGGCGGTCACCTGCGCGCCGTCACCGTGATCAACCCCGTGAACCGCTGCCCGGTCACGATCGTCCCGACGGAGGATATCGAGCGGTTCAACGCCGAATTCGTCACCTGTTCGCGCTCGCTCGCCAGCAAGGCCGGCATCACATGGCGTCAAGAAGGAGCTCGAGGCCGCCGGCGTGAAGCCAGCGATGGATCCGGAGGAGACCGGGGCAACAATCTACCGCCGCCGTGATCACGAGTTCTGAAACTCCTTCATGTCGAGGCGCAGACCGGCTTTGTTTGCTTGATCTGCCGTGACGTAAGGCAGGCCGTAATAGCTTAGTTTCGGGCTCCACTGCCCCGTCTGGCCCGGGTACGGGAAGGCATAGGTGCCTCCACCGGCAGACGCTTCCCGAGATATTACGATTGCCGCAAGCTTTCCGGCCCTATCGAATACTAAATCGGAGACATAGCCGTAACCCTGGCCTGCCTGCAAACGCGCGTAGTCTCCAATTATTTTCGAGATCGAGAACTCGTGCGACTCTTCTTGCGCCTGACCGGGATCAAAAAAGAGCCCATATTCTCGGGACCTCAAGTCGGAGAAGTCCGCCACGATAGCGCCTTCATGAACCGGCCGTAGTACCCGCTTGAACGGAATTCGAGAGATGAACTCCGGTTCGTCCTTGGTTCTAAATCCCTCAACGACCAAAGAAACGATCTGCCCGTCGTCTGCAACAATCACGTTTCGGACGCTCCCCAAATATTCACCTTTCAGCGAAAACACCGCACTCCCGAGCAACCGGGAGGCACGGTAGCCGCTATAAACCGTGTTTGCGAACTGCTGGGATTGGGCCGGCTGTTCCATCCCAACCGGCTTCGCCGTCTCGGCTCGTCCGATACCGGAAAGAGCTGAGTTTGCAATTGCACCAAGAAGAAGTGCGAGGGCGATCCTGCTCTTACCACGCATTCCAATACTCCTGCGACCTGAGATGCGACCGTTGCTCCTTACTCACAATCGCTTGCGGCGCTTCTAGTTCTACGCATCACCCAACAGATGGTCCGCTGCCGTGCCAAGCACAGGGAGCCCGCGTCCAACTATGAGCCCTCCCTGGAAAGCGCAGATGCGCCCACGAGCCAGCGAAGCGTTCAGCATGCTTTCGCTCACGATCCGTTTCGTTCCCGGTGCTTGAGCGCCTCGGGTAGACGAAGTCGCAAAGCCTGTGGATCAGGTCCTGCTGATTGTCAGGTTTCTCCTGACCCACCTTCACTTCAGCCTGACTGTGACACGGAGAGCACCCTCCCCACATCTGGACAAATGGTTTTCGCACGGAGGCGATCATGTTGAGGGAAGAACTCGAAAGCGGGCTTGCGCCGTCAAGTCAGACGCGATCGCTCAAACCGGCACAGGAAGCGCCGCCTGCCCGCCGATCAAGCAACGATCTGATCCGTCGGCTATCATCTTCATCACGCAGCCTGCTGGTTGAACGTTGCAGCGAGGTACGCCTGACCCCGAGACAAATGTTGCAAGAGCGGAATCTCCCGCTAAAGTATGCCTACTTCCTCGAAGACGGCGCAGCCTCCTTGACCGCCAGGGCCGGAGATTGCCTTCCAGTTGAAATCCAGACCATCGGAGCCAAGGACTTCATCGGCATTCCTTTGATCCTTGGAATGCGTGTCTCCTCTCACCGGTGCATCGTTCAGGTTCCGGGCAGAGCGCTGCAAATAGAAGCTGATGCACTGATTGAACTGGTGAGGACACGCACCGAAATCGAAAAATTGCTGTTGCGCTATGTTCAGGCTACTCTGATCCAAAGCTCGCAACTTGCAGCGTGCAACTCACGACACAGCTTGCAACAGCGGCTGGCTCGGTGGCTGTTGGTTGCACAGGACAAGTTAGCCTCTGACGAAATCCCGCTCACGCATCGATGCATGGCGCAGGCACTCGGAGTACGGCGCGCTGGCATCACAGCAACCATGGGCGAAATGGAAGGGCGAGGCATCGTCATGCAACGCCGTGCTCACATCGAGGTTTTGGATAAGGCGCGCCTGAAGGAGATGTCCTGCAACTGCTATCGTGTGATCTTGTCTGCCCATGAGAACTCCCTCAGTGCGACCGATACGCGAGAGATTTGTTCGTAATTGCAAGCTGGTCACACTGCGGCGGCCGGCACTCCAGAGCGAATCTGTCTCCGGTGCCTTGACCGAAGCAGCCAAGCCGTCAGTGTGGATGCCTGTCACCTCAAAGCAGTTCTCTGAACTGTGTTCGAAGTCACGAGTTCAGCTGAGCCATGGGTACATCGATCGTCACATTTAGCCCGCTATTCCCCCAACTGCGTGTCAGGGATCCCCTCAAGGCAATGATGCTTTTCGCTGCGAGATGAGATCCGAAACCGCTGGTCTTTGGTTCACCCGTAAGCAGCGGGCCGCCACTCTCTTTCCACGTCAGGCGAACGCGATCACCTTCCTGCCAAATGACGTCGAGCCTTCCCCCGGGCAATGAGAACGCGCCGTATTTGGCGGCATTTGTGGCGAGTTCATGGAAGATGAGTGCGAGCACGTTGGCTGCGTTCGGGCCGATCGGGATGTCAGCACCTTCCAGCCAACTCGTGTGTCCTGAGTACGGTAGGAGTATAGTCTTAAGAAGACCCTTTAGAGTTGAGCGCGGCGCGTTTCGTTCATCCGAAGGAGTGCGCATTGTGTCATGCGCCGCTGAAAGCGCCTGCAACGTGCGGGCCATGGCTTGCGCTAAGTCTTGAGCCGTACTTTCGCGATGCGCCGCCATATTTAGCAGCGACTGAACAACGGATAGTACGTTCTTCATTCGGTGCGACATTTCCCTAACAAGCATTTCCTGACGCTCGAGCGCCGCCGCCAATTTTCGGTCGTGGTCGGCCAGCCGGAGTGCCAAGCCTGCAAACGACGCCATCTCGGTTGCGATCTGGGCATGGTTAGCGTCGAAATGACCTTCATCTTTAGAGACAAGCCACAAGGTTCCAAGCGGCTCGTCTGCACCCCTGTAGAGAGGAACGAGCAGACATTCAGGCAAGGAGACGTTCGCGTCCTGAAGCCACTGGTAGACGCGCTCGGGCCTCTGCACCAAAATGGGCTTCCTCTGATCAAGGGTAACACCACAGGGGCTGTAGAACCTTGGCGTCACCGCGCCATTGAACTGCTGCAGGTCCCCGCGAAGGTGATGCCATCTGAAAATGCCAGGTGCAGGCTCAGTCTCATAAAGGCTCATGCCGCCAGACACCGCTTCGCACTGATCCATAGCCGTATCAACGAGAACGGGGAGCAGTTGCTGCGGATTGTCAATCATAGCGCGGGCGAGATCCCGCATGGGCAGCCGCTCCTGAAAAAGTCGCGGACGCACCGCACCCCTGAGGGCAAGCTGATCAGTGATGAAAACGGATGCGACTTCGGGCTGCATTGCCTTGTACCCTGCTAAGCGTCTACCAACCGATCACTGAAGACAGCCTACTATTTTGATAACCAGAAATATCAGTCCGGAAAAATACGGAAAAAGGGATCAAAGGGAAACATCGTCGCCTCTCCGGCTAGGGCTCGTAGAACGTAGAGCATAGAACGAGCACAGCCTGTTGGCACGTTTCCTCAGGAGGAGCTATCGTGTCGGGCCAAGCTGGCCCACGCCCGGGTCTCGGCTTTGTCATGCGACGGGTCCTCTTGCTCGGCGATTCGGTCAAACGGCACGGTGAGCAATACCCGTTGCCGTCCATTTCCACCTACGGGCGCCCGCAATGGACCAGACAAGGTTAGGAAGCGGCACAATGGTCCTCCCTCGACGCACTTCTGGTCGGCTTTGGCCGGACGGGCGCCCTGCTCGGGAACGAACTCAGCGATGCCGGACTGGCTGCATGTTCTGCTCAGGCGGGAGGGGTATTTGATGAACCACAAGAAGCTCTTCCGGCTCCATCGGGAAGAGAAGCTGGCGGTGCGTCGGCGTTGTGGCCGCAAGCGGGCGATCGAGACCAAGCTCCGATGCTGGTTCCTACGATGCCGAGGGACGTTGCGTCGCCTCATTCCGATCTATGAAAGCATTCGGCGTCATCAACAGGAGCGCGCGTGAACGGGGGTCTGCGTAATGACCTCACCATCCACCGAGACATGCTGGCTCGGGTCCGTATCGATCAAGAATTCCGGAGCCTTTAGGCAAACAGTATTCGCCGCACCAAAGGGGGCGCCAAACGCCCGCCGGCCCCATTCCTTGGCCATTGTCCACTTGGATGGTCCTGTCAGGATCTGCACCATGATGGTCCCGTCGTCCGGCTTCGCTTCGCGGGCGACCAGGACACCGCCCTGGTAGCCTCCACTCGCAATACGGACGTCCAGCGCTTCGAACACGTGCTCCACCCCGCTGGCGGTAACAACGCAGAGGAACGGCTTAAATCGCAAGAACTTGCCTGCGGCGACAAGGGCGTAGGCAGCGCGACCAAAATATTTCTTCAGAACGTGAGGTGTGGCACGGCCGACGATCAAGGGCATTCCGATCGAGGATCCATTGACGAAATGGCTCTCGTTGATTGTGCCAAGATCGACATCAGCGACCTTGCCGTCGACCAGGACATCGATGGCGCCTTGAAGATCGAGCGGTATCCCCAAGGCCCGAGCAAAGCTGTTGGCTGTTCCCAGCGGCAGAAGCCCCAAAACTACGCCCCTGTCGCGAAAATGGCGCGCAACCGAACTAACAGTTCCGTCCCCGCCACCCACAATGATGAGCTTTTGTCCTTTGGCGATTTCGTCACGGACGATGTCCGGCAGCTTCTCGGCATTCCGAACCGGATAAACTCCATCAAGTACGATCCCTGCTTGCAAAAGCTGTTCCTTGGCTTCCGACCAGTTGGCTGCACCTCGCCGCGAACGCGTATTCACGATGAGAACTGCTCGGCGGATTCCTTTGATCTCGCGCTCGATAGCCTCTTTTTCGGCGCGACGATCGGATACTTGCCGGTCATTACGAGTGATCATTTTCGCATTTTACCTTCGGGCTGACCTTCTGCTGATCGTGCGTCGGTGTGAGACGCCTGTTCGTCCCTTGGTGACCCATCCCTCGCTGAGTGACCGGCGCATTTGGGTGCGAGCCGGCCGTGCGACTTGCGTGTAACGAATGAAAGCCGAAGGAGGTCCGCTCCTGTCTGATTGCGGACCTTCTCTCGTCAGGCCCGGATCGGGACCGTGCGATGGACATGAAGAAGAGGATTTCGCACAGCCATCGGGGCCTGAAGCAGGACAGGGCCCGTGTGGCGGGGCTAAGAATGTTGCGGGTGTACTTCCGATCATCGTCGGGCTGCTGATCGCAACGGGCCGGTACTTGTTCGCCCTCCGGAGCAGCCAGATGGGTACCGACTCTTCCGCCAAGACACCGGTCGGCCGGTCCTACTTGGCTTGGAGGTTCTCGTTGCCGCTGACATCATAGAACAGTCGCAGTCACTGCGACGCCAACGAGTGTGGCCGTACTCGCTGGCGTTGTGCTGATTAGAACCTTCTGAGCTTCAGTTTGGAGGTCGCACCTGAAGGCCCCTTTCCGTGGTAGGAAAGGACCGAGAGGGGCGCGCGCCAAGCACCAGCGGGGCCCTCCGCCGCCGGGAGGGCCAACATAGCCGCGTCGTGATCGAAGATCAGTTGGTCGGATAGGCCGGACGCGAGGCGTGGCACTTTCTGGCAGCAACTCGAACTCGATTCGTCGCCGCACAAGCGGTCAGCTGCGGCGCCAACTTGCACTATACGGCGGAGCCGCTAATACCCTACGGTCGCGACTAACACATCAGTTCTAGGTTCTAACCCAAAGCAAGGAAACGAGAATACCAAGGCTCATGAACACCGAAAATCCGATAAGCCACCATGCACTACCGAGGCCAAACCTCCGCTGTCGCTCCGCGCCAGGCCAAGCCCTCACCTCTTGCGCAGCAGCTAGGCGAACCTGACCTGCACTATCCGGCGATCCGCCTGCTTCGTCGTCTGTCCCGAGCGGAGCCGCCGCAGGATCCGGGGCGTCGACCTTCTCCCGGCTCCTCCCCTGATCAATCGCGATACGCAACTGGTCGGTGTTCTCAATAGGTACATTCGCGTCGAGCACAGAAGGGCGTGGTGGTGACGCAGCGGATGCATGGTTACTATGGACACTCGAAGCCATCAATGGGCCTTCCTTCGCCGCATGAATCTCACGTTTCTCTGGCTCACCGGATGCCCGACAATCTCTGTTCAACTCTGGTGCGTCATTCGAGCCAGCGTCTACTCGGGCTTGAGCGACTCTTCGGACTGGATCACTGGTTCTTTGGCTTTACAGTTCGCTTCCGGAAACGGGGGACCTAGCTGATCCGCTTCTTGCCGGCGGCGCTCGACTTGCCTGCTCACTTTCTCGTTAAGCCTGGCGATCCTATCTGCTCGCGTCATCTGCTTCGCCCTTTCTGTTGCGGGTTGTTTGATTCGTCGCCATTTCAAAGAACTCGCCAACGCTGTCGTTTCACGGCAACCCGCCTTCGCTCTCTCCTCCCAAAACGCCTCCCGTCGGGAAAGGTTCGAGTGACCGAGTAGCGGGTTCGATACGGTCTTGTGCCTTCCGCTTATGGGCACGGTCTCCAAAGCAGCATCGCGTTGATCTCGGTTGCCGCAGCCCGCCGCCTTAGCTCCTGTTTTTCAGCCCGGCAAAGCGAAAGAGACCACCTGATCACTCACCTTCGGCAAAAGGATCGAATTGCCGCCCACCACAAATGTTACGTATTCTTTCCCGTTGTAGTTATAGATGGCCGGCATGGCGACAGCCGGCGCATCGACCAGGTTACTCCACAATTCCGTACCCGATTTCAGGTCCAAAGCGCGCACCCGCGAATCCATCGATGCGCCTATGAAGATCAGGCCTGATTGGGTAATCGCGGGTGCTCCGATCGTCACCGAGCCCCAGGATTTCGGCATGTAGAACCCGTATTTCTGCACTTGCCCAAAAGGCTCATTCCACAGACGCTTACCCGATTTCAGATCATAAGCTGCGATCATGCCATAAGGCGGATTCCAGCACGGCATACCGGCCCAGTTGAGGAAGGTCTCCAGTTTGAAGCCGTATGGAGCCCCCTCCTGAGCGTAGTAGCCTGAGCTTTCGCCATTTTGCGCCTGTTGCTTGAAATCTTCGCGCTTGATCAGCCGATAGATCTGCACGACGCTGCTGGAGTTCACGACGAACACGCCCGTGCGCGGATCGATGGCGCCGCCGCCCCATTCGGTCCCGCCCGTTGTCGGAGGATATGTGATCGTGCCCTGCAGACTGGGAGGCGTAAAGCGACCGTCGTAACGCAGCTTCTTGGCTTCCCGGCTGCAACTGCCGAAGCCGATCCAGTCGGCGAGCGGAAACACGCCCGGCCATTTGTCGGGTATCGTGGGAGCTGGCGTCGCCACATACGGCTGTGTTGGCGAAGCCTCTTCGCCCGGGACGTCAGATTTCGGCGCCGGTCGTTCTTCGATAGGATAGATCGGCTCCCCGGTCTCGCGATTGAGGACGAACAGGAAGCCTTGCTTTGTCGTCTGCACTAGCGCAGGGACCTTCTTTCCGTCCTTCTCCAGGTCGACCAAGGTGGGCGCTGCGTTGGTATCGAGGTCCCAAATGTCGTGGTGCACGAGCTGCCGGCTCCAGACCATCTTGCCTGTCTCCGCATCGAGTGCCGTTACGGAGGTTGCCAGCGGGATCTTCTCCTTCCGATCCCCTCCGTAGAAGTTGGGGCTCGGGGAGCTCACCGGGATGTAAAGGAGTCCCCTTTCGGCGTCGATCGAGATTGATGCCCAGACGTTTGAGGTCCCACTGTGCTGAGCAATGGTGGGGTCGAGCGCGTGAAAGGTCCATTTCAATTTTCCGGTGCGGGCGTCGAGCGCAAATACGGTACCCGGGGAGCCTGCTCGTCAGCCCAGTCCTTGCCTGCCCAGCCGAGATAGAGTGTGTCATGATAAACGGTCGGCGGCTGCAGAAGCGATAGCGGCCATTTCGCATTCACGGTGTTCCACTGGTTGACATCGACCATGCCATGCTGACCGAAATCGCTGCAAGACTTGCCGGTGTCGGCGTCGACGGCGTAGAGCTTGGCGTCCATCGTGCCGATGTAGACAATCTTCTGGCACTCCATTCCACCTTGCACATTCTCGGCCTGCCAGTAGGCTACGCCGCGGTTCTTCAGGTCCGGCTGCGTCAGCGCTTTGAGCACCGCGTGGGGGTCGAACTTCCATTTCTCTTTTCCGGTACCCGGATCGAGCGCTACGATCCGGTAGAACGGAGTGCCGACATACAGGGTTTTGTTGACAAACAGCGGCGTCGCGGACCAAACGCTCATTGGCTTCTCGCCAGTACCGTCAGAGACGTCGCCCGTGTGGTATTCCCAGGCCTTCCGTAAGCCCTTGACGTTCTCGGGCGTGATCTGGTCGGCCGTCGAAAACTTCTGTGCGTTGAGGTCACCGTTGAATGTCCCCCACGTATTCCGCGCGTTCATCCACTTGTCAGGTCCCTTGCGTGAGGGCTGTACCTGAGCAGTCGCCTCGGAGGAGCCTTCCTCTCCACTCGGCAGTCGGTTGGCAGAGCCATTTGTTGCAACTCCATCCTGGCCGACAGACAATGGTTCGCCTGCAGTCTGCGCCGGGCCCTTTGATTGTCCGAATGCGAGGGAGGGGGCCGCAAGGAGCAGGAGGCACGCTGCCAAAGAGAACGAAATTCCGTGGGTTGTACTCATCTGTTGCTCCTTGAAGAGGCGAGTAAAAAATTATTCTGGCTCGGATTTGAGAGAATGTAGACAATCCATCCGACGAGCCCGAATGCCATGGATCCGACGAGGATTGGCGTCTCCAGGAAGTAGGCGGCAAATGCGGTGCCGAGGAGATCGAACAAGACGAGGACGGCAAGAACGACCCTTAGCCATTTGCGTTTGTGTTGATAAAGCGCGAGGAACAGAGACGCCGCGGCGAGAAGGAGGGTGGTGACCAGCACGAGATAGGCTCCGCCGGAATGGGCGATTCCATTGCCCTGATCAAAAGTGGCGATCCCTGCCACGATGCAGCCAGCTAGAGAACTAGAGAGCAGCACCCAAAGCCCATAACTCGTGGGCCGAGCCGATGTTCTAACCATTCGTTTCCTCACGTTTCTCTTCTGTGGTCGCAGCCGGCCGAGGACGGAAGCGTCCGGTTTCAAATCGGCATTCGGTAGCCGTAGAATTCATGATCCTCGTTGTAACCGCCCTGTCCGGCGCCGAGATCGCTAAACTCGCGTACGAACTCTATGGCTTCGATCCATTTGACCATCTTGAAGCCCAGTTCGTTCTCACACCGGAGCCGCAGCGGCGCGCCGTGCAGCACACTGAGCGCATGACCGTTCATTTCGTAGGCCAGGATTGTCAGCCGGTGACGCATGTTGAACATCTCGTGGACGTCGTAGTAGCGGCCTCCGTCAGAGCCGTCCGCGAGCGAGTAGAAGACGGCGTAGCGAGCCTCTGGAAAGGGCTTCACCGCATCAAGGATATCGCTCATGCGCACGCCGCCCCACTCGGCCACGCCCGACCATCCTTGGATGCAGAAATGGGTGGTGATCTGTTTCTGCTTCGGCATCCGCTTGAGATCGGCCAGCGAGAATTCCCGGCTAGTCTCCACTAGCCCGCCGACCCGCAAGCGATAGTCGCGAAACTTGCCTTTGAGCAGACGTTCGTATTCGGCGGAGTTGGGCATAGTGCCGTTCGGCCAGAAATGCGGCGATATGTCAGATTTGCGCAACTCCGCGGTCGGTGCCCACCACTCCGCGACGGCCTTTATCCAGCCGACCATTAGACGCCCTGTCTTTTGCACCAGACGGGCGTGCTTGACCGTGAACGGCGAAGCGGCCCACCAAGCCAAGCCCACCAAAATGAGCGCCAGCAGGAACAGCGGAAATCCGACCCAGTGCTGGCTCTTCACCCCAGCGAACATGTGGTTGGTATTTTCCCGCAACCCAGTGATAAAAACCATTATCCCGTGCGCGAGGATGAAGAAGACAAACCAGGTGAATGAGATAAAATGTATCGAGCGGGCGACCTGCCGGTTGAGCACGGTCCCGAGCAAGCCTAGACGGTTGGAAATCGCAGGAGCCTGCAGGAGTCCTGTCGCAATGGAAACCGGCGCCGCTATGAAGACCGTCACGAAGTAGCTGAGCTGCTGCAGACCATTATAGCGGGTCCAGCTGGATTCCGTCGGAAAGTTCAGGGAGGCGTACTGGATGGCGGTCGAGAGGGCGTTCGGGAAGACGTCCCACGTCAGGGGCACAAGTCTCAGCCACTGATCCGTGGAGAACAGCATGACGTAGAAGACGAGGCCGTTCAGCACCCAAAGAAGATCAACAGAGAAGTGCCACCACCTGGCGAGGCCAATGGTGTGGCGCAGCCCGGGAATGCCGAGCCAGCCCGGAAGGCTCACCGCATCGTCCTTTGCGGTCCAGATACGATCCTTGGGTACGGGGTGCTGAAACCGGAACCACTCTGTGCCTGGCGTACAATCCCTGTTCCAATACAGGCGAGGATGATCGGCCAGTATCTGGATGCCCGCCCTCATGATCAACATCATGAAGAGCATGTTCAAGAAATGCTGGAGCTGGAGCCACCATGGAAAACCAGTATCGACGGAGGGTGCGTTTTGCGCGATTCCTGGATACCGTCTGATGAAGTTTTGGACGGTTGAGAGCTCTCGAAGATTTTGCGCCAAGGCTATCAGGAGGACTAATGCTGCAGCGCCGAGTGGGATGACCCACAAAACGTTGAACCATCGATTCCCGAGCCGGATGTGCGGAACGATGCCCTCACGGGGTGGCGTCCATTTCGAAAGCACGATCCGATCATCCGCCGAGCTCAGCGTGTCGTTGATTGCTCCATCCCGCGCATGTTTGATTTCGACAGAGTCGTGCATTCTGCCTCTCGTCGCTCTGACGGCCCGCTCTGCGGATCTCGAACGCGAAGTGTTCTAGGGAGCTGCGTGCGTGGGAGCTCGCACCACAGTTTCGCGGCAGCGACAACAGCGGTACCTAACAACATGAACGCAGGATCTTGCGTTCCGACTTATCGCTGTGCATTGTGCGGTAACGGACCAACCAAAGACTGCCGCCGGGGTTCAGCTCAGAACCCTTCTCTCTGGCTATCGTCTTAGCTCCTGCCGCCGCGCTTTGGCCTCTCTGGACCCGCACAGGCTGCTCGGCCCCCTTTGCTGCGTCTTCAAGCATGGCGATTTAACCACAGTGCGGTCGTGCCCGTTTAGGGTGGGTCGCTGCGCGAGGGCTAGTAACAGGCACTCGATCGCATACGCCAACGCTCATCAGTCGGGTACCACAACAACAGCTTCACTCGGCTATCCGGGCGTAGATTTTCTTTGCGATCACCTTCAGGGCGCGCCTCTTTTGCTCCTCCGACAACGCCGCATTGTTTTTGATTAATGGACAGAACAAGCCGATCATGAAGTTTGTCAGCGCAGCGTCGGTCGCGTGAGGATAGCGGCTCTTCAGCCCATAAAGGATGGTAGGTATTGCTCGCCCCCCCTGCGCGGCAATGAGCTTAGAATAAGATCTGATCTCCGTTTGGGTTTGAGGTAATGCCAAGTCCGAGTGGTTCGGATGAGGTGTGGGGCACTCCAGGGCTTTGGCTCCTTCCGAGCTCGCTAACACAACGGACGCAGCAATAATCCCGGCCGCTATAGTTCCGATCTGCTTACTGGACACGGCATCTTCTCCAACGACTTATGAGCTCTCAACGGAAGCGACCGCGTGCGAGCTTGCCAGAGTTCCGTAGTGACAGACTCCTGAAACGCCACAAATCTCTGGCACGTATCGCTATCGAGCCCCTCGGTTTGAACGTTGATGATTGACGACGAACTGCGGCCGCTGGTTCGCCGAACCTACGGATCGCCTTTGCCCGCCGTGACGCTCCCTAACAAGAGCTAGAGAAGCACCTCACCTGCCACGAAGGCTAGGACCAGGAAAATCAAGAAAATCGCGACGGCCGCGAAAAATAGCCACTTGGCGATCGCGGATGCGCCAGCGGCGATTCCACTGAAGCCCAAGAATCCTGCCACAATTGACACTAGAAAAAATATCAACGCCCACTTAAGCATGCCACGCTCCTACCGGCTTCGTCACAGACAGGTATGCCAATTCCGTGACTGATAGATCGAGGTCGACCGTTCGCAAAGCGCTGTCGGCCTACCCTGCGACAATCGCCATGAATTTTGGGCGTTCCGATCAAAACGCCCTGCCACGGTACAGGGTGGGTGCGCTAACGTACTCCTGACTAGCACTGCATTCGAGCGCTTGCCTGACCCGAGAACTCTGCGCCACAAGGAGACATGCCTTGGCCTCACGTTGGTGCAGGACTGTCACTGGTCATCGCGGTGATCAAGCCGCGGCCGAATAATTCGCGCAAAGTTTGTCCGCTTCCGCAACGGCTGGCGAAGCTCGTTTCGCAGCTGAAGCTCGTTTCGCAAGAGTTGCACTCAGCGCCAGCAGCGACTGCGGCCAGCACTGAGGTACACATCCGTACCGAGTGTCTCTGCAACGGCACCGCCGCTCGCGCATTTCCGTTGATGGCATGCAGCAAGGAGCAGAGCGTATGAAGACTTGTTATCACTCGAATAAATGGTGCGGCGCGGCTGCCGTGCTGGCTCTGGCGGTCCCGATTGGAGCGGCGCAGGCAGCGCCGATGCAGGCAGCGCCGATGATAACGGCGAGTGGAGCAGCCAAAAACGACGCCAATCTGGTGAAGGTTCAATGGAGGCATAACCGCCGCCATGGTTGGCATCATTGGCGGGACGGATACCGGCACCGCTATGGTCGGGGCTGGGGCCCAGCCGTAGGCGGCTTTGTGGCAGGTGCGGCGATTGGAAGCGCCCTCGCCAATAGCCGGGCGCAAGCTGCTGAGAACAACACGTATTGTTCCCAGCGGTACAAATCGTACGACCCGAGCTCCGGGACCTACATGGGCTACGACGGCATCAGGCACCCATGTCCCTAGGCCGGAGGTGTCCCGCGGCACCCCGCTGTTCGGCACGTCAAAAATCCGAAACTTGAGCAAAAGGAGATCTACCTATGAAGGCAACCTCATTCTTGGCTGCGGCATTTCTTGTTGGCGTATCATCCGTTGCGGTGGCGCAAAACGCACCGCGAGCCACCGGTCCTGCGGATCATGGCGCTGTGCAGAACTCGCCTCCCAACCAGTCGGTGGACCACCGCGCCGATGGTGGCAGCACCACCAGCAACAAGGGAACAAACAAGGCCGACGCGATCCAGTCAAACAGTAGCGAGGCGAGCGTTCGGCAGCAGATGGTCAACGACTTGCAGCAGGCCGGTTTCTCCGACGTAAAGGTACGGCCGCAGTCGTTCCTGGTGGAGGCTAGAGATCGGTCAGGAAATCCGGTGACGATGTTCGTTGGCCCCAACACTTTCGCCGAGGTGAAAACGATCGGGGCGAATGCGCAGAAGAACTCCTCAGACGCAAACTCATCCAGCGGCAGCGCCAATGCGACTTTGGATCACCCCGGCGGGGCCTTCACGTCGGGGCCTCCCAAGGACGGCCTGAGCTCGCAGTTGGTGGGTCTGCAGGTGTACAACAACTCGAAACAGGACATTGGCACGATCAAGGATGTTGCGCTGAATGAAAACGGCATCGACGGCTATATTCTTTCCGTGGGAGGATTCCTGGGCATCGGTGACCACTACGTTGCAGTACGACCTTCGGCGATCAATTTGAAGTTCGATCATGCGGCCAAGAAGTGGACCGCTACGATGGACACGACGGCCGACCAGTTGAAGTCGGCGCCTGAGTTCAAGTACCCAAGCAACGGGTAATAGTGTGAGGTGGAGCGGTTCGGCGGAACCGCTCCACCTTCCGGCTGTTGCTTCCAAGTCGATTCGGTTTGCCGGCTTAAAGCATGCTTGCCCGCGCTGAAAAACTGCTGGCTGATCTGGGCGAGACATTCTGGCTGGTCCCGATGCTCGTGGTGCTTTGCAGCCTGAGCGGCGCCTTCGCTCTCGTTCACATCGACCGGAGCAATGTGTCGCTCGCAAATCTGCAGGGTTGGTTGTACGATGGCGGCGCGACGGGCGCGCGTACCCTGCTTGGCACAGTCGCCGGCGCGACGATCGGCGTCGCGGGAACGGTGTTCTCCATTACCATCGCCGCCTTGTCTCTCGCTGCTGGTCAGATGGGGCCGCGGCTCCTGCGCAATTTCGTCCGCGATCGCGGCAATCAAGCCACGCTCGGGATGCTGCTCGGCACATTCTGCTATACCCTCGTGGTGCTGAGAAGCATTCGGACGGAGCCCGAGGGCGGCTTCGTCCCTCATCTATCACTGAGCGTTGGAATTCTGCTCGCTCTGGCTTGTGTGGCGATGCTCGTCTATTTCGTCGGTCACGTTGCCGGCCGGATCAACGTGGAAACTGTCGTCGAACTCGTCAGTGAAGACCTCGGCGGCGCTATGCGCCAGCTAACCGTCAAGGATCCGCAGCCGAAACCTCCTCCGGGCGAGTACTGGATCGGCTCCCTGCCCCTGAAGGACTCGCGGCGCGGTTATCTGCAACATCTTGACGAAGAGGGCCTGGCCACCTGGGCGGCTAAGCATAGAGTTACCATTCGGCTGTTGATCGGCCCCGGCGACTATGTTTTCCCGGGGGCGACCGTCGCTCTGGTTAACCCTCCCGTCGACGGTGCCGAAGCGGCTATCCGGAATGCGACGGCGCTGGGCGCAACAAGCAGCATTGCTTCCGATCTGCGCTTTGCCGTTCGCCAACTTGTCGAAGTCGCGGTGAGGGCTCTTTCCCCCGGCATCAACGATCCGCACACCGCCCTCTCGGTCCTGGATCGACTCGGCGCGGCGCTGTGCGACCTTGTGCCCCTGCATCTGCCATCAGGGGTGTCGATCCGAGGAAGTCAGCCGGTCCTGGTGGTGCCGCATGTGCAATACGATCAATTGCTCGGGACGATGTTCCATATGATCCGGCAAAGCGCAGGCGCGCAACCTGCAGTGTCGATCCGGATGATCGAGGTGATGACCCAGGTCGCAAGCTGCGAGCGCGATCCCGCCCGGCTCTCGGCGCTCTCCAGCCACGCCGACCTCGTCCTTGCGGACGCTCATCGCCTGATTGCCGCTCGCAGCGACAGGGAGGACGTCGAAGGCCGACATCAGCTGTTTACTCTGATGGTCCGGGCAGGTCCGATGGGGCGATTCACCGAAGAGATCTTGCCTCTGTCGGGTCTTGATACGCCAAAGGCTAACGCTGAGTCAGCCCCCTTCCGATCTGGGCGTTGAGCTCGGCGCCCGCCAGGATGAAGTAAGCTGCGACCCAGAGCCATGTCGTCAACACGGCAACTGCGTCGAGCGATCCGTAGGTCTTTTGATAGGCTGCGACGTGTTCACGTAGGTTGAGAATGCACAAGAACCGGCAATCAATCCGGTCGTAGCGAGGAGCCCGCCGGCCGAAGCAAGGTCCCATGTCGGCTTCGACCTGTTGGGTGAGTAGCGGTAGAGCGAGCGACAATCGCGATGATCATGCACACGAGCAGCGGCCACCGGATCAACATTGCCGTAGCCCTCCACCCGGCTGGAATTGGGAGGTAGCTGAGCAGGAGGGGAATCAACGCAATTAGGATCACGGCGCCGCCTGCGAGGATGATCAACGCCACGGTCAGCGACAGAGCGACGGCATTGAAGACAACAAGCCCACGCTCCTCGGAAACCGCGTAAGTCACGTTCAAGGCGGTCATGAGCGTCCCGGTGGCGTAACGCGCACTCCAGATCGAGATCCCTACACTGACCATCAGCCCGAGGCCGAAGGGCGGATGCGTGCCTTGCTCGAGCACTTTCAATCGTTCTGAAATGAGCGCAGTCGCCTCACCTGGCAGGATGATCTGGAGCGCATTGAGCTGTCGCACGATATCGTTGGGGTCGGCAACGAGACCGTAGACTGACACCAGCGCGGCAATGGCGGGGAAAATCGAGAGAAAGGAATAGAAGGCGACGGCGGCAGACAAGATCGAAATGTTGTGATCGTCCAGCTTGGCCCAAACGGCGGCCGCGACGGAGATGAGCCTGCGCACAAGTCCGGGGCCACCGGCGCTTACCACCTCGACGTTGCAATTTGCCTTTCCGTTCAGGTTGATCCCGTAGCCAGCTTTCACGAAAGCACACAAAGCCCCTCAGCTGCTGCTGGCGTTCCACGCCATCGTCGAGAGATGAATGGCCATCTCAACGGGCGCTGAGGGCCGCTCGAGGAAATGAATTTGCCGGGCCAAGAGAGCACCGCCCTCCGAAAGCGTACCCGCAAGTTTGGGAACCACAGCCTCGGACGCACTTTGGATCTGGAGCAACGCATTAAAGTCTCTACCCCGAATGGCCGAGCTTCCTCCGTCCGGATTCTCGTCTCCCCGCTTCCGGCCGACAGCCCGGGGAGGATGCGCCTGACGCTCCGGTTGGACAGGACCCATTTGGGAGTCAACGTCGAGCATCTGAGCCGGTGCGGACGCAGCAGAACGGCTGGGCGCATCGAACCTCCGGCAGGCTGCAGAACCTTGCGAACGCCGCTGCTGCGGCTGCGCTTGCGGTCATTCTGCCAAAAGCTGTACTCCGCGCGGCGTCGCCCCGACCATCCAGGAGCACGTAGGCACCTATCTGGTACCTAGAAGCTCGGCACCCAGTTGCGAAGGGGTGGCAATAGCTAGGAAAGCCGTTCGCCCGCGATCTTGTTGATGTGCTCGGGATGTGTCATCGGAAGCAGCCGGGCAAGTTTCCGAATGGGCCGCGCCCGCGAACTCCGTTTGTACGCTACCGCGCAAAGATTCTGAGCGCCTCGCATTCCCCGGAGGCACAGAGCTGCGGTCAAATCGTTGAGCAGTCGCTTCGGCCGCAGGCCGCCGCAGGCTGAAGCGCGTTCGGGGGCTTCATGCTGGAAGATGGATCCATCACACCTTTTCTTCGGCCACCTTGCGTACCGACAGTAAGCGCGCTCACGAACGCTCACGGCGACGTAAGCAGGCCGAGCGCAGAGTTCGGCACCAGCAGCCCTAAACCGAGATTGACCAATGAACGGGATTGGCGATGAGAAGCCGCCGACAGAGCCAGGTGCATGCAGATTTTCCGCCCAGGCGCTGACACGATCGCGAAGGTGCTCCTGGCCTCGTGCGGCGCCGCCCCGATCCTTTTGGTCGGGTTAGCCTACGGTATCATGAGCTCGCCTTACGCGACTGGACAAGATGTGACGCGCAACCAGCCGATTCCGTTCAGCCATCAGCATCACGTCGGCGGCTTGGGGCTTGATTGCCGCTACTGTCACACCTCGGTCGAAAAGGCGCGCTTCGCCGGGCTGCCACCGACCGAGACGTGCATGACCTGCCACTCCCAGCTTTGGACAAACGCAGGCATGCTCGCCCCGGTGCGTGCGAGCCTGGCGAAGGATGAGCCAATCGCCTGGCAGCGGGTGAACAAACTCCCCGACTACGTCTACTTCGACCATTCAATACATGTCGCGAAAGGGGTTGGATGCACAAGCTGCCACGGCGCGGTCGATCAGATGCCACTGATGCGCCAAGCGGCGCCCCTGACCATGCAATGGTGCATCGATTGCCACCGAGCGCCCGAGAAAGCACTGCGCCCGCGCGAGGCGGTGTTCGACACCGGATGGTCACCAGCAAAGAATCAGGAACAGCTCGGCCGCGAGCTAATGGCGAAGTACCACATTCGTGTTGATCATCTGACGGATTGCTCGGTATGTCACAGGTAGATGAGTTGCCCGTCAAACGGGTCTCACGCGTAGCCCGCCCCGAGCTGGACCGCCGGCAGGCATTGAGCTTCCTCGCAGCTGGCGTCGCGTCGGGACTGGCCGCTTGTAGCCGTCCGGACGAACAGATAATTCCTTACGTGAGAATGCCGGACCGCCTTGTGCCGGGCGAGCCCTTGAAATTTGCGACCACTCTGGCGCTCTCGGGCTACGGGCGTGGAGTGCTCGTTAGTTCCGTCGACGGGCGCCCGATCAAGGTCGAAGGCAACCCTAAGCATCCTGCGAGCCTCGGTGCGACCGACGTGTTCATGGAGGCCGCCGTTTTGTCCCTCTACGATCCGGACCGCTCGCGGACAACGCTTCACGAAGGGGCCATCGCTCCGGCTGAGGCATTCCGCGCAGCTGTGCTTGGCCAGAACCGACTGCTCAAGCAACGCAGTGGCGAGGGGCTACGACTTGTCACAGGTCGGGTGAGTTCGCCCACCCTGCTACGACAGATCGACGATCTGCTAGGGCAATTTCCGAAAGCCGCGTGGCATGCCTATGATCCCGCCGACGATGGCAGTGCCCGCGCCGGCGCAATGTTGGCCTACGGACGAGACATCGAGACAGTGCCACACCTCGCGCGCGCGCGCGTGGTAATCGCGCTTGGTGCCGACCCGCTGGGCCATGGTCCGGATCAACTCCGAAGCGCAAGGGGATTTGCCGAGCGCCGTCAGCCGCAGAACGAGGGCTTCTCGCGTTTTTACTGCCTTGAGGCGGCCCCGACGCTAACCGGGGCGAAAGCTGATCATCGGCTCGCCCTCCGGCCGGCGATCATCGGCGAAGTGGCGCTCGCGATTGCCAAGTCGCTTGGCGCAGCTGTCCGGGACGCCGCGGTGCCCGATCATTTGAAAGAACTCGTGCGGAAAATTAGCGCCGATCTGAACTCCAGTCCCGGCAGCGCCATCGTTCTCGCGGGCCGAACGCTTTCCGCCGAAGCCCACGCGGTCGTGCACTGGATCAACGCTCGCCTCAATGCGCCAGTGGACCTCATTGATCCAGTGGGCCGCACACCTGCCGGGCGCCAGCCCCAAGCGCTCGATGAACTGGTTCGCGATCTGAAAGGGGGCGGCGTCGATCAGCTCGTCACGCTCGGCGTCAACCCTGTGTACGACGCTCCTGCCGATCTCAATTTCTCCGACGCTTCCAGAAAAGCGCCGTTTCGACTGCACGCCGGCTGCTATGCGGACGAGACCGCAGAGCTTTCAAACTGGCACGTTCCCCTGAGCCATCCACTCGAGGCCTGGTCTGATCTGCGTAGCATCGACGGGACAGCCAGTCTGGTTCAGCCGCTGATCCGACCGCTCTATCGCAGCCATACGGAGCACGAATACATTGCGCTTCTCACGAACGGCGATATGGCCTCGCCGCGCGATCTCGTTCGACGGACTTGGCAGGCGCAGGCCGGAGCTGACTTCGAGACCTGGTGGACACGCGCGCTTCACGATGGTGTCATCGCCGGCAGTGCGGCGGACCCGTTGCGACCTGCAGAGCCCAAACTACCGCAGATGCCGGAACCTCGTGCCGCGTCCGAATTCCAGGTGGTGCTGCAGCCCGATCCAAGTATCTGGGATGGTTCGTTCGCAAACAATGCCTGGCTGCAAGAATGTCCGAAGCCCCTGACAAAACAGGTCTGGGGCAACGCTCTCGCGCTCAACCCTGAAGATGCTCGGCAGCTCGGTGTCTCCGTCGGCGAGGTCATCTCGATCCGATCAGGCGGGGCCACGATCGAGGCCCCCGTGCTTGTAGAGCCGAGTGCTGCCCTGGGTGTCGGTTGTCTGACGCTCGGCTATGGCCGCCATCGCGCCGGCGCTATCGGAAATGGCATCGGATGCGATGCAACTCGGCTTCGGACCACAAAAAGCCCATGGACCATCGCGGAAGCCGTCATCACAAGGACCGGCCGAAATCAAGAACCGCTCACAACCCAGAATATCGTCCGCGCTTCGGACTATGTTTCCGAGCTCTACCCGGTGCGCAAAGTCGCCGTTGCTGCAAGGACGCTCTCTGCTCCGGAAGCGGAGCGCCCCCCCAGTTTGCTGCCGGAAGCACCGCCTCGCAGCGGCGATGGAAACGCTTGGGCCATGGTCATCGACACCTCGGTGTGCATCGGCTGCAATGCATGCGTCGTCGCGTGTCAAGCCGAGAACAATGTGCCCGTGGTCGGCCCGGAAGAGGTCGCTCGTGGGCGAGACATGCACTGGTTGCGGGTGGACGCCTACGATCATGGAACAGCGACCAATCCGGCGCTCGGTTTCCAGCCGGTCCCGTGCATGCATTGCGAGCACGCCCCGTGTGAGCCTGTGTGCCCTGTCGCTGCTTCGGTTCACGATAGCGAAGGGCTCAACGCACAGGTCTACAACAGGTGCATCGGCACGCGGTTCTGCGAGGCCAATTGCCCCTACAAGGTACGTCGGTTCAATTTTCGGGGGTACGCCGACGGCCAGGAGTACGCCAACCTCGGCTTCGAATCCTATCTCGCTCAAAAGAATCCGGAGGTCACGGTGCGCGCTCGTGGCGTCATGGAGAAGTGTACTTACTGCGTCCAGCGGATCAGTTCGGCACGACGAGCGGCAGAGCGCGATGATCGGACAATCGGCACCGACGAAGTCCGCACCGCGTGCCAGAACGCATGTCCCACCGGGGCGATCGTATTTGGCGATCTCAATCAGGATGGATCCAGCGTCAATGGGCGCAAGTCTGATCCTCGACACTACGCCCTGCTTGGGCATTTGGACACGCGTCCCCGCACGACCTACCTCGCCGACGTTCGCAATCCTCCAACCGGGGGGGACGGCAAATGAGCGATGTCCTCGAACCGAATGCGGCCGCGCCGGCGCCTTGGGTTTCTGCGTACCGGGCCAGCGACGTCGAGATCACGCAAGCTGTGACGGCGCCTCTGTTCGCAAGCCCGGGAAAGTTCTGGTGGATTGCTCTCCTGGTCAGCGCGCCCTTCGTCGCGTGGCTTCTGGCAGCAATCGTCTGGGTGTTTTACGAGGGCATCGGTGTCTGGGGGGTCAATTCCACTGTCGTGTGGGGCGTTGCGATTGCCGACTACGTGTGGTGGATCGGCATCGGCAATGCAGGCACGCTGATCTCGGCAATGCTGTTGCTGACGCGGCAGCGATGGCGCGCCTCGATCAACCGGTTCGCAGAGGCCATGACGCTGTTCGCGGTCGCCATTGCGGGGCTCATGCCTATCGTGCATCTCGGACGACCGATCTACGCCTACTGGTTGGCGCCCTACCCCAACACGATGTCGCTGTGGCCGCAGTGGCGGAGCGCGCTCGTTTGGGATTTTTGGGCGATCATCAGTTATTTGCTGTTCTCGATCCTATTCTGGTACGTCAGCCTCATTCCGGACCTCGCAACCATGCGCGATCGGACGAGGTCGCGCACGGGTCAGCTGCTCTACGGGGCCTTTGCACTCGGGTGGAGCGGCTCGCTGCGGCACTGGCGTGCCCTGAGGATCCTTCATACGACGATGGCAGCACTCGGGGTACCGCTGGTTTGCTCGGTGCATTCCATCGTCGGGCTGGATTTCGCCGCAAGCCTGATGCCGGGCTGGCAGGAGAGCATTTTTCCGCCGTACTTCGTCGTGGGCGCGATGTACTCCGGGTTCGCCATGGTCGTTGTGCTTGCCTTGGCGATCCGCTGGGGGTTCGGACTTCAAGCCATCATAACGCGCAAGCACTTCGACGTCATCGGTCGTGTCTTGCTGATGTCCTCGATCGTGATGGGCTATTCCTACGCAACGGAATGGTTCATGGGCTGGTACGGGGGCGCCCGCAGCGACCGCAGTCTCGTCGCTTTTGAGTTTACCGGGACTTATGCACCGCTGTTCTGGGCGCTGCTGACCTGCAATGTCGTCCTGCCCCAGGCGCTCTGGTTTCCTCGCGTGCGAAGGTCCCTTGCCGCCCTATTTGCGATTGCGATCGCAATCAACATCGGGATGTGGCTTGAGCGCATTTTGATCGTCTGGAATACACTCTCTCATGGATACATGCCGAGCCTTTGGCGGGTGTTTCACTTCACCATCTGGGACTTGGCGTTCGTCATTGCACCGCTGGGCTTCTTTGCGTTTTTGTTCCTCATCTTCGTGCGGCTGATCCCTGCGGTTTCGATGTTCGACATGCGCGAGCTCGCGCACCGGGAGAACGTGGCATGAGTGGGCCTCTCCTGGCAGAATTTCCGGATGCCGCTACTCTGATTGGCGCCGCTCGGAGCCTGAAAGTCCGTTCCGATTGTGGCCTTCTCGATGCTTTCGCCCCCTTCCCCGTCGAGGATCTCGAGCAGCTGATCCCCGCCCGGCGCTCCGCTACTCCGGTCACGATGCTTTTGGCCGGGTTCTCCACGGCAGTGTTCGCCTTCGCCCTGCAGTGGTACAGCGCCGTCGTCGACTATCCCATCAACAGCGGCGGGCGCCCATTGAACTCGTGGCCGGTTTTTCTCCTCGTACCCTTTGAAGTCGGGATCTTCGCAGCTGCCCTCGCCGGATTCATCGCTCTGCTGTGGTCAACGGGGTTGCCGAAGCTCCACAATCCATTGTTCGACATCCCCGGCTTCGAACGGGCTTCGCAGGACCACTACTTCCTGCTCGCGCGCGGAGAGAGCGACGAGACCACGCTCGAGCTCCGCCACCTGCTTCGGACGGCCGGCGCAACGAGAGTCACGGAAGTGCGTGCGCCATGATCGGTCGCCTGGCAATCCCGCTGACGCTGGCACTGCTGCTTTCCGGCTGCAACGACATTTCGATGACACAGCAGCGGCGATATGGAACCTTTTCGCGCGCGGCTCTGTTCGAAAATCGGACCGAAGCACAGCCACTGCCGGAGGGCGCCGTGGCGCAGGGAGACATCGAACGTCAAAGGCAAGCGCAGCAGCGCCCGCCGATCGACGCGAGGCTGCTCGCGCGTGGCCGCGAGCGCTACGACATCTATTGTTCACCGTGCCACGGGCTGTCCGGAACGGGCAACGGAATGATCGTGCAGCGCGGGTTTCCGGCGCCGCCATCCTACCACGATAGCAGACTTCGGGCCGCGCCCGCCGAGCACTTTTTCCACGTGATCACCAATGGCTACGGGGTGATGTACTCGTACGCCGCCCGGGTTGATCCAAACGACCGGTGGGCGATCGTGGCCTACATAAGGGCACTTCAGGAATCTCAGGGCGCGAAGGTAGCGGATGCTCCCGAGCTACGAAGCAGGTTGCCATGAACTCAGATGCGACAATCGTTAGCTTCCATAATCTGCGCCGGCTTCCAGCCGTCTCGGGAATTCTGCTGCTGAGTGTCGCTCTGATCGTCGCAGCCGGATACAGGACACCGGTCCTCTCTCAGGGATGGCTGCTCGCGTTCGCCATCTGGAGTTGCGTGCCGATCGGCAGCATGATTTTGTTGCTGATACATTCACTAACCGGCGGCCAATGGGGCACCGCAACGGCCGCAATGTTGAGACCGTCCGCCGCGCTGTGCGCGGCGGTGGCCATCGCCTTCCTTCCAATGCTGACGACGTCCGGCCAACTCTACCCATGGGCACTGGACGGTTCGCACATCGCCCATGACGTTGGACGCTGGTACCTGAACTGGGCTTCCTATGCCTTGCGCGCCGCTGTTGCACTCGGCGGATGGTGCGTCCTCGGGATCACGTTTGCATTGGCCAAAGGTGGCCGTCTGCTCGCGGCGCTGGGACTTGCCTTCTACGGCGCTACCATCAGCCTAGTTGCGGTGGACTGGTTTCTTTCTGTCGAGCCGCACTACGTCGCGACTGCCTTTCCGGCGATGATTGCGATTCAACAGCTCGCGGCGACGCTGGCCTTTGTTGCGCTCCTGACCGCACCCACCCTCGATGAGTCTGCGGCATCCGATGTGGGTGCGCTGCTGCTCGCGGTCTTGCTTGGGGTCGTCTACCTGGAATTCATGACCTATGTTGTCGCTTGGTACGGCGATCTGCCCGACAAGGCCGCATGGTACCTGAAGCGAAGCTCTCCGGGTTGGGCAGCGACGATAGTCATTGCGTTTGCCTTGGGCGCAGCTTTGCCGTTCTGCATCTTGATCGTAGGCAAGTGTCGGCGGAGCCGTTACGGCCTACAATCGGCCGGCATATTGGTGCTGCTCGGCTCCGTTCTCCACTTCTGCTGGCTGATCGTTCCTGCCTTTGATCAGCAAGACGCCGTGCTCACCTGTGGCATGGGTGCGCTGGTCGCCTTGGGCATGAGTTCTTTTCTGATTGGAGCTGCCCTCAGTCCCGCTTTGGAGGCTCAGCATGCCGAATGAAGAGATGGACCGCCGGGCGCTGCCGCAATCTCCCGACGTTGCCACGCGCAAAATCCTCATTGCCGTCGGCGGCTACCTCGGTTTCGTCGGCCTGGCCATGGTGGCGATCTTTTTTTACGTTAAGGCAGATGCACCCGCCGCCTTCAAGCTGCCTATCGAACGACAATTCCCGCAGCCCGGCCTCCAAACTGCCCCGGACCAGGACCTCGCCAATGCATTGCAGAGCGAACGAAGTGCTCTGTCTCGGTACAGCTGGATCGACCGAGGCAGAGGTGTCGCAAGAATACCCATTGAGAAGGCCGTCGAGATCGTCATTGCCAGAGGCGACCGCGGTTACGATCCTCTGGACAAGTCAAACGCCCCGGAGGTCGAGAACATCAAGGGAGCGCAGCAATGAGAGTGCTTGCGCTAACGGTACTCATGGCCGTCTGGTCCTCGAGCGCCTTGTCGGCTTTGACGGAACAGCAGCTCAAAGATGTTGCACTGGCGCCACCTGAAGGAGCCAGGGCGCCGGCGACACTTGAGTTTCGGGACATGGATGGCAATGAAACGACCCTTGGCCACGCAATCGACGGCAGGCCGACCTTGCTGCTGCCGGCGGACTTCACGTGTACCCAAATCTGCGGCCCGGCGCTCACTATCGTTGCAAGCGCGCTACAGCAGACGGGATTGTTGGCCGGGCGCGACTACAGCCTCGTGGTGTTCGGGATCGATGCAGGGGATGATGCCGCCGCGGCTCGCAGATTCGCCGGCGGACAAGTCGGCGGCCCCGGGGTATCGGTTCTAGTCGGTAGCCAGGCAAGCATTGACCATCTCACCACGGCCATCGGTTATCGCCTCCAAACCGATGGCCAAAATAGCGCGGTCGCTCACCCAGCGGCGTTCCTCACGCTCACGCCTGACGGTCACGTTTCCCGTGCGTTTTCCAGCCTGGGTTTGCAACCACTCGATCTCAAACTCGGGATCCTGGAAGCCGGGGCCAGTGTGGGCGGACTGAGGAGCCGTATCGCCCTCCTCTGCTACGGATTTGATCCGGTTCACGGCATCTACACCCGGCGGGTCGACTCCGCCCTGAAGCTCGGCTGCGCATTGACCGTCGCACTTCTTGGGTTGGCGATAGTCATCATGTGCCGTCGGTCGCGACGCACCGGGGTGATGACATGACCACCGTTTTTACCCTGCCGGAGGCAAGCACGCACGCCGCTCGCGTCGATGGGATATTTGCGATTCTGGTGGTCGTGTCGGCGCTCACGCTTGCCCTCGTGTTCGGCTTGCTCGTCACGTTCGCCATCCGTTATCGCCGGGGCTCCAACGCCAAGCGCGGCCGGTTGCCAGAGATCGTGAACCGCGAATTCGAGGTGAGCTGGACGGCCGCGACCGGGTTCCTGTTCGTATTTCTGTTCTGGTGGGCCGCCTCGGCCGATGTGGGCGCGCTCACCGCTCCGACGAACGCGCTTGAGGTGCACGTGCTCGCCAAACAATGGATGTGGAAAACACAGCACTCGAACGGTGCTCGTGAAATCGACGAGCTCCATGTTCCGCTCGGACAGCCGGTTCGGCTGGTCATGACGTCCCAGGACGTCATTCACTCGTTCTTCGTGCCCGCGTTTCGCATCAAGCAGGACGTGCTGCCGGGGCGCAACACGGAGACCTGGTTCAAGGCGACCAAGCTTGGAGTTTTCCCGCTGCTGTGCGCCGAGTATTGCGGCACGGACCATTCAGCGATGCGCGGCCGGATCACGGTCATGGGTGAGGACGACTACGCTCGGTGGTTGAGCAGACAACCCGAAGGCGACGACCTCGCTCACCTCGGCGCCAAACTCTTCGTATCTCAAGGCTGCTCTGGGTGCCACGCAGCTTCTTCCAGCGTGCATGCCCCCAAGCTCAACGGCCTTTACGGCCGGACCGTTCAGTTGTCGGACGGTCGGCAACTGAAAGCAGACGATGCCTATCTCCGGGATTCGATCCTCCAGCCAAAGCGCGACATCGTCGCGGGGTTCGAACCACTCATGCCGAGCTTTGCGGGGCTGCTCGACGACGGGGAGGTACAAAGTCTGACCGCCTACATTCGCTCTCTCGGACAGGAGCAAGATCATGAGTGACGTGGTGCTCGCGGGCGAACTGCCGTTTCCGCCGCGTCCGGACTATCTGCGAGCGGGGAGCACGCTCGCATCTTGGCTCACCACCACCGATCACAAGCGCATCGCCATACTCTATGCGCTCACGATCACGGTCTTCTTCTTCATGGGCGGCGCAGCGATCACGGCGGTCCGCCTCGAGCTGTTCGTGCCGAACGGCTGGTTTCTGAGCTCCGATACCTACAATCGGCTGTTCTCGTTCCACGGCATCATCATGGTCTGGTTCTTCCTGGTGCCGTCGATCCCGAACACGTTCGGCAACTTCCTGATACCGCTGATGATCGGAGCGCCCGATGTGGCCTTTCCGCGCCTCAACCTGTTCAGCTGGTACCTGACGCTGGTCGGCGGGGTGTTCGCGGTCTACACCCTGATAGCGGGAGGCGTCGATACTGGTTGGACCTTCTACACCCCGTTCTCGACGATGTTCTCCAACACGCACGTCCTCACGGCCGCTGCCGCCGTGTTCGTCGTGGGTTTCGCCAGCATCGCAACCGGGGTGAATTTCATCGCGACAACGCACATGTTGCGCGCGCCGGGAATGACCTGGTTCAGACTGCCGCTGTTCGTCTGGTCGATCTACGCCACCTCGATCGTCATGGTGCTCTCGACTCCCGTGCTCGCGATCTCGTTGATGCTGGTCGTCGCAGAGCGCTGGTTGGGGCTGCCGATCTTCGATCCGGCACGCGGCGGCGATCCCATTCTCTTCCAGCACCTGTTCTGGTTCTACTCGCATCCCGCGGTCTACATCATGGTCCTCCCGGCCATGGGAGTGGTTTCCGAGATCATTCCTTGCTTCGCCCGACGCCGCCTCTTCGGATACGACTTCATGGTCTATGCCATCATTGCCATCGCGGGGATCGGCTTCTTCGTTTGGGGACACCACATGTTCGTGTCCGGACAATCGCCCTATGCGAGCCTCATCTTCTCGTTCCTTTCCTTCGTCATCGCCGTACCTTCGGCAATCAAGGTCTTCAATTGGACCGCATCGCTCTACCGAGGACAGATCAGCTTCAACTCGCCAATGCTCTATGCCCTCGGGTTCGTTGGATTGTTCACGACCGGCGGGTTGTCGGGGCTGTTTTTGGCGTCGATCCCGGTCGACGTGCACGTAACCGACACCTACTTCGTCGTAGCGCATTTCCACTACATCATGGTCGGCGGTTCGGTGTCCGCCTTCTTCGGTGCGCTGCACTTCTGGTGGCCAAAGATCACGGGGAAAATGTACCCGGAGTCCTGGGCGCAGTTTGCCGCCATCACGATGTATTTCGGCTTCAACATGACTTTCCTGCCGCAATTTTTCGCCGGGTACCTCGGAATGCCGCGGCGCTATCACACCTACCCGGCAGAGTTTCAAGTCTACAACGTCATGTCATCCGCTGGCGCGGCCGTTTTGGCCGCCGCTTATCTGCTTCCGCTGATGTACCTGACCTGGTCCCTTCTTCACGGCAAACGCGCGCCGAACAATCCTTGGGGCGCTACCGGGCTGGAGTGGACGACGACGTCGCCGCCGCCGCCGAACAACTTCGATATCCAGCCGCTTGTGGATCGTGGCCCTTACCAGTATCACGCCGAACGCGAGTCGGCCGGGACCGATGCCCCCGAAGTTCAGAACGCCAGGTCGCTACGATGACCGACGCAACCGCACTGCTTCGAGAACCGTGGGAGCGCTTCGAGCGCCAGCAACGAGCGGGAAAGTTCGGGATCTGGATCTTTCTTGCAAGCGAGACCCTGTTCTTCGGAGCACTTATGCTCACCTATGCCGTCTGCCGGGTCGAGCACCCGGACGCATTTGCGGCAGCTGGTCGCGCCACAAACATCTGGTTCGGCACGATCAACACCGCCATCCTGCTTACGAGCAGTCTCACCATTGCGGTCGCCTCCCAAGCTGCGGCCCAGAGCGAACGCTCCCGCACTCTCGTCCTCACCTGCCTAGGCCTGACTGCGGCGCTCGGATTCGCGTTCATCGTCGTGAAGGGCTTCGAATACAAGGAGGATATCGACAAACATCTGGTCCCCGGAGCCGGCTTTGCACTGTCAGAGGCGGCTGCGCAGCTTTTCTATGGTCTGTATTGGCTGGTTACCGGGGTACATGCGATCCATCTCACGATCGGCATCGTGCTTGTCGTCAGGCTGATCGTGCTTGGAGCAACCAGGCGAATTCGCCTGCGCGAGAATCCCGAAATAGAAGTCACCGCGCTCTATTGGCATCTCGTCGATATCGTCTGGATCTTTCTGTATCCGCTCATTTATTTGCCAGGGAGAGCCTCATGACTGGAAATCGATCGCATCCAAGCAGTTCGTCAGCTCTGTGGGTCAAGAACGGGGTCATCTGGGTCGCACTTCTCGCTTTGCTCTTATTGAGCATGTTCCTGGCTTACATTCCTATGGGCCCTATCACCGTCGCGTCGGGAGTTATCGTTGCCGTCATCAAGTCGAGCTTGGTCGTGGTCTTTTTCATGGAGCTCATCCAAGCTCGCGCATTGGTCAGGCTTGCCGCCGTCTCCGGCTTGATCTTTCTCGCGGCCATGTTCTTGCTTACTTTTGCAGATGTGCTGACCAGGACAGGGAAGATCTAGCCCCACCAAACAAAGCCGGTGCTCCAGCGTACCATTCTGACGAACGGCTGGCCGCCGACCGCGTTTTATCTTGCCGAAGGCGAGCAGCGTTGATTCTCCGCCATGCAGCGCTATTTTTTCGATCAGTGCGAAGGGCTCAAGGTGAGATTGGATCGGGTGGGCATGGTACTCCCGAATGAGGATGCGGCCCGGAAGGAGGCCCTGTGTGAGCTGGCCGAGGCGTTCCGCGAGGCCGCCCTGACCGACACGGGGACCCGTCCCGCAATCCGCATCAGAAACGAGCAACGCGTTGTGGAAACGGTGACTAGTCTTCTCCAAAGGGGCTGAGCTTGACACCTGGGGGACGTCGTCTCCCCCGCTCTGGGGGTAGTCCGGCTCCATTCGCCGGCATGCGGAACTCCTCTGGTTGGACCGAAGCTAACGGCGACGAATGAATCGCCGTCGGAGGACCCAACCAACCAGAACCGGCCGATGCGGCTGGGCATTCAGCTTCCGGCAGGCGGTTCAGGTCTGTGAACGCCTTTGCTCCCGCTACAGCGCTCCTAGCCACCACCCGCCTAGATCACCAGCTTGAGGCTGGGCCAACACAAAGAAAGCTTGCGCCGTCGGGCATCAGCTAGGCCGGCGGACCGACGCTTGTGAGCTGACGGGCGTACTCGCGATGAATCATTTGGAAGCAAGCACATGAGATCTGCCGAAGAAGGTCAGGATTAGTGATCTCGATGTGCCCGCGATGAGTGCTGATCACGCCCTGATCCTCGAGGTCGCTCAGGCATTCAGTCACGCTTGCGCGCCTCACGCCAAGTAACCTGCTGAGGACATCGTGGGTGAGCGGCAGGTTGTGATCATCCAAGCTTTGGCAGGCCACCAGCAGCCAGCGAGCCAGTCGCTGCTTGAGCGAATGGACTGCATTGCATACCCCAGATTGGGACGTCTGCACCACAACCACCGCAAGGTACCGGTGAAGGACCTGACGGAACGTGGGAAGACGGTTGGCCAACTCCAGGAAGTCGGGTGCGGAGAGCCGCAATGCCGAACCGCCCACCTGCACGATCCGCCGGTGCGGTGGAGCGTGAGCTTGGCCTGTCAGGAGAAGAAGCGCACCGACAGCGCCTTCGCTGCCAATGAGCCAAGCCTCCACATAGTCGTTCTCACCGACCTTCGCACTCACGGATACCAGCCCGTCCGTAATAAAATAGACATGTTCCAACGAGGAACGCCAGTGATGAAGGATTTGGCGAGGCCGAAGCCGCACTTCTTCTGCCCTGGACTTGATTGATTGGAATTCCTCTTTTGGAAGCAACCTGAGTAGCCGATTCCGTGAAACCGGCGCCGTCGCCTCGCTCCCCGTTGCTATATCGTTCAAGGCCGGGCTCCAGCACAACCGGGGGACTTTCCGGGATATGATTCCTCACATCAAACCCGAGCGCAAGCGGCGAAATTCCGCGCCGAACGGACACCTGGCTGGTATCGCTCAGCTTCTTGCGATCGTCGCTCTCCGTAGCCGAGCCTTGTTTGCATGGCAGTATTTGCTCTCCTCTAGTGCACTACTTGGGACAGGAGCAGAGAGATAACTGACGGCAGGCGAGTTTCGCAAACCTTTGAGCGTCTCGGTCGATGCACAGCGGCTGCCGCTTGGAACGAAAGCTGCTACATCTCCCAACGACGGCGCCCTCGAACACCTCCCTGTATCCACTCTGCCAGACACGCCCGTGCAACATCCCATTGCTCCTGCGACACGTTGTATGCGCGGTGTCGTACCAAACTCGGACGAGCAGGCAGGACTTAGCTCCGCTTTCGGAAGTAACTTGTCGTCTAAACGAAGGGCAGCTGGCGGCGACCAGCCCTGCTGAATAGCGGACCGGGTTCACAGGGTCCAAAGCGAGGCCACGATGTTGATCGACACCCAAATGGCCAACCAGATGCAGGACGCAATAGATGAAACGTTTCGAACTCTGCCTGAGATCTATAAGACCGACGAAGTAAAGCTGGAGATCGCGCGCGCCGTTGCGTTCAGCACGTTTCCATACCAGGCGGCCGCACGACGGGCCATTATTCAGATGTTCGCGACGCTCGATCGCGCGGTGAGAAATCGCAGGAAGCTGGCCAACCATCGAAACTAGTTCGACGGTCATAGCCGACACGACCAGAGTGCCGGTCGAGGGTACAACATGTAGCGCGCGAACTGTGGTTCCGGCGAAGTATCGCTCGGTATTGTAGATCCCAAGCGCCCTATCGAGAGGTGCCTTGATGCGACCCGCTGAACTAGCACACGCACGGGCTATTTTGGACGTGATCAGGCGAGCTCCAAAGAGGCGCGCTGCTTTTGTTGCCGCGGCGCCGCAATGCGCGCAGCGCACCGCGCAATTCAGGACACCGCGCAATTCAGGATCAGCTCAGGCGTGCAGTGTCGATGCTGATCTCAAACAGCGGGCCACGAGGGCCGCGCACGGAAAGGCGCCACTGCTGCCCAGGGTCCAGATTGCTTTCGAGCGTCTTCAGGGTCCGCAGCGCCTCGCGCCACGCTGCGTTATCGTCCGGCAGCTCTTCTCCATCGCGGTCGCTGAAGGATCTGTGATTGTGGATGTGGAAGAAGTATCGCGGCACTACGATGATCCTCGTCGGCGCATCGGCAGATATCATAGCTACAGATCCTGCTCCCGCAGAGGTTCAATGGCTCGATTTTCGGTACGCTTGCGCACAAAGCCGTGGGGCTCCCTCTGCTATTCGTGCCGCCCACGTCAATGGGCGCCATGGGCGGTGAAAATTTGTTACTCACGGGTACGATGGCTCGTGGAGCGCACGAGTTCTAACGAACGACTGGCGCCCCGCGGCGTTGTAGGTGCAACACCCACTTCCGCTCCCTCCTGTGCGAAAGTACCCGCATGAACGCGCGCACAACAAACGGCTCTCAATCGCGAAATGGCTCGCTCTGGAATCTTGCGGCTCTAGGCCAACTCCGAGGCGCGCTTACTGTTGACGACATTCGCAAGTCGCTTCCGATCGATCGGATGAGCGATGAAGACGTCGCGGCAACAATGGCCTATCTTGAAGAAAAAGGCATTGAGGTCCTAGTGGACCCGAAATTGCTCGTTGGGTCCCCCAGGCCCTCCCCCGAAGCACGTCGCCATCAACCAACCGTGAGATTAACCAAGACGGACCCGCCGCGCACTGATGGCGCGAATTGGCTCGCGAGCCGTCCGCCGGAGCAGCCGGCTTGGCATGGATCTTCCGGGCACTCCAGCTTACCGACGGCAGCTGTTGTGTTGGCAGGTGCGGTGGTTTGCATGTTATTCGCCATCCTGCTCTGGGTGTTGCGGTGAGCACTGGCTGCAGACTTCGTCGCAGGTTCTGTGCTCTGCCGTACGGACGTCGGTCCGCAATGGAGTGGGCGTGTGATGCCCGTATGGTTGAGCGCTGGCCTGTGGGGGGTACTGGGAGCTTCGTCGCTGGTGGCAGGAGCAGCTGTGGCTTACCTTGCGACACTGCCAAGATGGCTTGTCGCCGGAATAATGTCGTTTGGATGCGGCGTCCTGATTTCAGCGGTGGCGTACGATCTGCTCGAAGATGGCTATGAGGAAGGCGGACTATTGCCGATCCTTGCCGGTGCCCTCATCGGCTCACTGGCATATGCGCTCGCCGATCACATCGTTTCGAAACGCGGCGGGCATCACCGGAAGCAGTCGGGCGATCAACAGCAGCAAGCCGGAACGGGGGCCGGTATGGCGATCGCGGTTGGCTCGCTCCTGGACGGAATACCCGAAAGCGTCGTTCTCGGCCTCACGCTTTTGAGTGGAAAAGGCGTAAGCATCGCCATGCTCGCCGCGATCTTCCTCTCAAACTTTCCGGAGGGGCTCTCGAGCGCGGTCGGAATGCGCAAGGCGGGCCGCAGCGCGAAGTACATTTTCGGGCTGTGGATCACGATCGCCGTATTGTCCGGTCTGAGTTCGCTCTGCGGAGCAGCGTTTTTGGCCGGGGCCTCGCCAAAGCTGACTGCGACGGTGAACGCGATAGCGGCCGGCGCGCTCCTCACTATGGTCGTGAATACCATGATCCCAGAGGCCTTCGAGGTTGAGCAGAAGATTACCGGAGTGCTTGTGGTGGTCGGGCTTTTAGTTGCATTTGTTTTGTCAAACGCAAGTGGATGATGCCGGGCTTACCGAATTCTCGTGTGGCATCCGCCCCCGCGCCGGCGGTGAAGCCGGTCCGGGGTCGCGGGATCGAGCCGTGGATCCCGCTCGCGCGAGAGCATCTCACCCTCGACCGGAGAAGGGGCGGCGCGAGCCGGTCCGTCGCGGCGGCGCCGGAGGTCTTGCGACCTCGCGCGCCGTCCGACCGCGCCCGCGGCGCGCCCCCCGACGTCCTGCATGGACCACTGATAATCCGGCCGATAGCCTGCTCCACGACGACCACACATGCTTCCGCGCGATCCTTGCAGGTCGCGGGAGGGTGACGCGGTCGCCGGAGGCGAGAACCACCAAGATGGTCTCGCCGGAAGCCGGCAGTCGTTCGGAAAGGGCGATCGCCCGACGGGCGCCACCCGAGCGTGCCTGAAACCCTCTGAGACCCCAGTTTTCTCCGACGAGAGAGGCCTTTGGCACGGGGCGCGGCACCGCCTCCTTCAACCATCAGAGGGGCCGCTCCCCGAGAGACCTAGGCAGGGCAGAACCAAGACTACTTTTCCTAGGGGAAAAGACGCACCGAACGCCCGTTGACGCTGGCGGCCCCATGTGTGCTGGCGGCCATACGGCGAAGGCCGCAGCGTGATGTGAAATCGCTGCGGCCCGCGCCTGGTCAATGAAGCCGGGTGAAAAAGATCAAGTGAAGTATGCAGCCAGCCCCGGTACCGAAATTCTGACTTAGCCGGAGCTCGTTTGCAAATACAATTTCGGCGGAACCGAACTCCACTTTACGTGCATTTAGTTCCGACAGGGAACAGGGGTCTCGGGTCTTTAGTGTCGCGGTGCGACCCCTTCCGTCCGCCTGATCCAGGTAGCGAAACCTCGGCAGGAGTGTGCTTGCTGCGACGCTGCGCGTAGGTGGAGCGCAAGGAGAGTTGCGCAAAGAAGATCGTCCGGAGCGTGCCGCGGGTACAGCTACGGTACACTCGCGCTGACACGCTTCGCCTACTTTATGTAGGAAGCGCCGTGCCTCATGGGCCCGTTGGCGGCGGCGCCGACTTGACCGCGCGTTTGGGATTACGTGCGGACCTCTAGGCACCGGGGTCAGATGAGCTGTCGCGAACGCCGGCGACACCCGGGATCGCGTCCAGCCGGTTTTGCTTGTCACGCTTGCCAGGAGATGATGCGTCGATTGAACTCCCGCATTTGGGTTTCTGAAACAGCGGAACCATCACCGGCGCTCTGGTGTCCAGGTCTAGACCGCCAGAGCCGACCGATCGAAGCGCCGCAGCCAGGCGCCATCTTCTTCGCACCGCGAACCTGAGACCCCTCTTCTGGAGCAATCTAACCTGACGTCCTCACACATCCGGGGTGCGACGCCCTGAGTTCGCCGCTAAGTGGGCCATCCGCAACGGCAGAGCCGGAACGCTGCTATTCGTCGATAGACGCTCGTCGGGGAGCCCGCGGCTCCTTCTGGAGCGCGCCTCGGGGAGTGCCTCGAGAGAGCACGATGGAATGTTCGATGGCTTTGTGTGCGCGCTCCAGAAGTTTCCGCGTCTCCTCACTAACCGGCCGGTTCATAGAGTGCTCTCGGTCTGTGCAGCGGGAGCACAATAAAGCTCTTGGCTATGGGAAGCTCGCGAGTGCCCTTTGCCGGTGATGCAGGGCAACTGCCCTGCACCGCTATCGTTCAAAAGTATACTTATCCGGTCGCGACGAACCGAACCCCGCGTGTTCCCCGCAGTCCGGAGATCTCGAAACCCGGGGCATTCGTCCCCAGCTGCCTGAGCGATGGCGCGTTGCACGCGGTTTGCGGCGGTCGCCGGCCGGTCTCGGTCTGTCAAAGCTTCAGGTCGAACTGGCTGCGCAGCCGCCTAGCAATTGCTCGTTTCCTCGCAACGGTCCTGGTCCGGCTACGGCACGTCCCTTGTGATCTCGCCTTCGATGAACCTTCGTGCGGCAACCTCCAGCCTGATCTATGCCTCAAGCTGTCGTGGATAACGGCGAGCGATCGGCCGATCGAGAAAGTTCATGCGTTGTTGCCAAGCCCTCCGATGGTCTGCATTGAAGGTGTCCACCATCGATTTCGATCCTGTCCCCGATGTAATTCGCGCAGGGCAAATAGGTTTTGAATCCGAGAGCGGTTTTGGGTAGCTTGTGGCCGTTGGAGCTCGGACACTGAACGACCGTTCTGGGAGTTCGAGTTAGCGGACACAAGCTCAATCAGCCGCTCCGATTTACCTTAGCTTTACTTGGGTGTCTCCTAGCCTGTGCGGAAGCGCCTCCGCTTGGGCTGCAACCGCAGTGGCATGAAATGGTCTCGGCATCTAACAGAATTGCCCTCTTCATAGACGGCGCTAACCTCTACGCCACCTCCAGAAGCTTGGGCTTCGATCTTGACTATAGACGGCTGTTGAAAGAGTTCGAAGGGCGCGGCACGTTGGTACGCGCGTTCTACTATACCGCCGTTATCGAGGATCAGGAGTACTCGTCGATCCGGCCGCTGATCGACTGGCTCGACTACAATGGCTTCATGGTGGTCACGAAGGCGACGAAGGAATTTTTCGACGCCTCAGGACGGCGCAAGGTCAAGGGCAACATGGACATCGAACTGGCGGTCGACGCCATGGAGATGGCCGAGCGTCTCGACGAGATGGTGCTGTTCACAGGCGACGGCAATTTCCGTTCGCTGGTCGAGGCGGTGCAGCGGCGGGGCGTGCGCGTGACAGTCGTGTCGACGATATCAATCCAGCCGCCGATGATCGCCGACGAACTCAGGCGGCAGGCCGATGTCTTTGTCGATCTCGTGGAGCTCCAAGCGAGGGTGGGGCGAAATCCCCCCGAGCGCCCGCCGCCACCCGACCGCGGAGAACCCCGCTTACCGCACTTCATGCCGCGCGGGAGCAGCACCCGGCGTTCCGGAGAAGGCTCGAGCGGTTCCTAAATCTCATTTCTTTGACGCGGCAGCTCGCGTTCGTACTCTCGGCACACCGATGTAGCCGGCTGCAGCGACTCGGCGAGCGGCGCCAATTGGGCATGCCGCGCGCGCTGCTCTGCCCTCCAACTTCGTCACCGTCAGTCTGGGTGCGCGACGACTCCCGACCCAAGCCTCGGAGCGAGGATCCTCATTTGCCGCCGGCAGAACGGTCTCTCCGTGCTGCTACGGAGAGCGGACGCGATCGCCTGATCACTTCGGCTTGGGTGATCGCTTGGCCTTGCGGGCCGGACGCTTAGTCTCTCTGCCCAAGCGGCAGCCGGCCGCGGCTCAATTAAGCGTCGACGATGTCGCTCGTTTCCGATTTTTTGCCTACGTCTGTCGATTTGCCGCACACCGAACTCAGGATGGATCAGCCGCCGCTTGCGAATCCCGGGTAGAGGCTCATTCCTCCGTCGACGAATAGGGTGGCGCCAGTCACATAGTCTGCTGCGTCCGAAGCGAGCCATGCCACCGCCTGCGCGACGTCATGTGGTTCTCCGATCCGCTTGTACGGCACCAACGACATCAGCCCCCCGAGAGCCTCCGCGGTCTCCCAGGCGGGGCGATTGATGGGCGTTCGAATGGCGCCTGGAGCCACGCCATTGGCGCGAATTGCCAAGGGGGCGACTTCCTGGGCGACACTCCGCATCAATTGCATCACGCCCCCCTTCGAAGAAGCATAGTTGACGTGACCCGCCCATGGTATCTCCTGGTGCACCGAGCTCATGAAGACGAGCTTGCCTGCGGCGACCGAGACCTCGCTGACTACCCCGCGCCTCATGAACTCCCGGACAGCCTCCCGCGCGCACAGGAATTGGCCGGTGAGGTTCACGCCGATCACCTTGTTCCATTGCTCGAGCGTCAGTTCATGGAAAGCAGCATCGCGCTGCAGTCCCGCGTTGTTCACCAGGATGTGTAACGTTCCGAAATGCTCGATGGCCTGTGCGAACATCGACCTGACCTGCTCTTCATCGCTGACGTCCGCCCTGATCGCGATCGCCCGGCCGCCGGAAGTCTCGACGGAGTGGGCGACCTCCTCCGCCGCTGCCGGATCGACCACGTAGTTGACCACGACGTCGGCGCCGCTTGCTGCTAATCCGAGGGCGACCGCTTTTCCGATCCCGGAATTCGCTCCGGTGACCAGCGCCGGCTGGCCTTTGAGCACGAGGGGGTAGCGGCTGGCCGGATGGTCACGGCTGATTGCTATAGGCGCGGAAGCTGCTTCATCCATGTTTTCCTCCGGGCACGCCATCCGGTTTCGTCACTGGCTGTGCGGCTGCATTTCTGCCGCCGCGTTGGTTCGAGGGCTTTTCGACGTGCGTCAGGTTGTGCGCCGTGTTGACCAGCGCGATGTGCGAGAACGCCTGCGGGAAATTTCCGACCAGCCGGCGCCGCGAGACGTCATATTCCTCGGACAGCAGCCCAACGTCGTTGCAGAGACCTACAAGGCGCTCGAACAGCTTTACGGCGTCCTCATGCCGGCCGACCATGTGGTAGGCGTCCGCGAGCCAGAAGCTGCAAGCCAGAAACATGCCCTCTCCTGGCGGCAAGCCGTCGTCGGTCGAAGCGGTATCGTAGCGCCGGACGAAGCCCTCGGTCACAAGATCCCGCTCGATGGCGGAGATCGTGGAAATCACGCGGGAATCTTCCGGCGGAAGAAAGCCGACGGCCGGAATCAGGAGCAGGCTGGCGTCAAGTTGAGATTCCCCGTAGGCTTGGACAAACGATTTACGCTCCGGATCGAAGGCGCGCCTACAGACATCGTTGTGGATGTCGGCTCGGACTTCCTTCCATTCGTCGACAGGGCCTTCCATGCCGAACTCGCTGGCGCTCTTGATCGCGCGGTCGAAGGCGACCCAGGCCATCACCTTGGAATGCGTGAAATGCTTCCGGCCACTCCGAACCTCCCAGATACCTTCGTCCGGCTCGGTCCAGATCGATTTGAGATGGTGAAGGAGCGCGCATTGAATCTGCCAGGCCCGCTTGTTTTCGCGAAGTCCCCCGCGACGGGCCTGGTACAGCGCGTCCATGAGTTCGCCGTACACGTCTAGCTGGAGCTGCGCGTGTGCCGCGTTACCGATGCGAACGGGCTTGGACCCTTCGAACCCGGCGAGCCATGGGACTTCCCATTCCGTGAGGCGGCGCTCGCCCGTGACGCCGTACATGATCTGAAGCTGCGTCGCGCTCCCGGCGACGGCGCGCAAGAGCCAATCTCGCCAGCGGCGCGCCTCGTCGTAGTAGCCGGCGCCCATGAGAGCCAGGAGGGTCAGGGTCGCATCGCGAACCCAGCAGAAGCGGTAGTCCCAATTCCTCGATCCGCCGATCTGCTCGGGAAGCGAAGTGGTCGCCGCTGCTACGATCCCGCCGGAAGGCCTGAACGTTAGCGCCTTCAGCGTAATGACCGACCGCAGGACGGCATCCGAATAAGGGCCAGCCTCGTTGCAGCGCCCGGACCAATCACCCCAGAAGCGGTCCGTCTCGCTGAGGGCGTCCTCCGGATCGATAGGCTTCTCCGGGCGGAGGTAGGATGGCTGGTACGACAGCACGAATGTCACCTTCTGGGCGGCCCTAACGGAAAACGAGCCGATCGCTTTCTCGGATTCTGCCCCGCAATTCAACTACGGTCCTGAGCACCAGCATGTGTGCACCCGCGACGGCGCTCAGCGCGCCGTCATGCAGACGACTCGTCCAGGGCACCGTCACGCCGTAGTCGAAGCGCGCAACCAGTTCGGTGCACATTTCGACAGTCCCTTCGAGCCCTTCCACGATCCGGACGATTTTCGAACCGTTCACCTTGGGGGGCATGAAGTCGGTCAGCCGCACGCGACCACTAGCGGTCCTGAAGGTGGTCTCGAGGATCAACGATCCCGGCCGGTAGCGGCGGCAGGCTGAATGCTGTTCATCCGGTCGGATCACGTTGTTCTCGTCGCCGAGCAGCTTGGCGAACACGCTGTCCGAGTCGAAACGCGGCAAGCAAAGCCAGTCGATGGAACCGTCGAGGCCCACCAGGGCCGCGGTCTCGCAATCACCGATAAGCGCGTAATCCTCAATCCCGGACACACATGATTAAGTAGGAGGATGGGCTTCGGTTCCTTTATGAGGGGCTCAAGCCGGTTCGGCACTCGGTCAGCCGACCGCCACTTCAACAGCAAGCTGCTGCGAGCAGACCGGGACAAAAAGAGGACTGCCCCCCTAGCCGTGTACCCATGAAGCCGATCACAGTCGCGCCGGGCCAGTTCCTCCTCAAGGACATCGGCCTGTTTGCAGCCTCGTTCTGGATATTCGTCGATTCGCCAAGGCCGTACTCGCGAGGTGAACGGCGGCCTGCTCCCAGCGGGAAAGCCCGACGGGCGCCACCGAAGAGCAGCGTCCTCCTGCAAAATCCTCCTCGTGCTAGAGCACTTTCATGATTGCCGACATTGTTCGACCGTTACGATCAGGGATTGCGCCGCGAGAACGAGATGGCATATGCGGCGTTGCGGACATCCACCATTGGATCATCGGACTGCTCGATCCCGTCGGTGAGTTGGCCCGGCAGGAACAGGAGCTTCTTTTGCGCCTCCTCACTGTTCGCCACGGCTTTGTCGATCGTCAGCACGCCAAGATCCACCAGCTTGCGATCATCAGGCCAGGGCTTCGATGGGTCCTTGGTTGAGTCGCCGGCGGCAGCGAGTTGCGCCTTGAACCGGAAGGTCACCGGCCCCTGCTTCAGTCGTGAGGGCAGCTCCTCCATCAGGAAGTCCGGCGTCATCTTCGCAGCCTCCGCCTTGTCCAGGTGCACGAGCTTCTCGGGAATCATCTGGTAGCGAACGGCCTGTCGCTGACCACCTTTGTTGACGAACACAAACGCATTGATCCCGAAGTAGGCCTCGTTAGCAAAGCTGTTCGGCGTGGCGACCGTGGCGAAGGCAGCCGGGACAGTGGGGTGGCTTGCCACGAACTGCTCAAACTTCGTCGGCTTGGCCGCGTCCGGCGGGCTCTGCGCGATTGCGACGAGCAGGTCGCGAAACGCCTCGCTGGTCGCGACGGGAAAGAATTTCAGCGAATTGATCACGATATCCGTGTCGCTGCCGTCGGGCAGGTGAAATTTCACCGAGATGCCATGCGGATTGGCGTCATCCGATCCGTCGGGCAGATTTGGTACTCCCGTGGAGTCCGAGAACCGCACCGTCACCGGGATGTCGGTGCCGCCGAAATGCACGGCCTTGCTCAAGCCGGCAGCTTCCGGAGATGCCTTAAACTTCCCCTCGGCCACGACCCCCTTGGCGTGATTGGCACGGAATCCAGCGTGGACGCCGAATACCTTGTTCATCTGGTTGACGATCTGCTCCTCGACCGGCGCGTCCTCCGCTCGGGTGACAGCGGGCAAGGCCAGGCCAAACGTGACCAGCGCGGCGACGAAGTTGCGGTTCATCATCAGCGGCTTCTCCTCTAACGGATATTGCAGCATAGCAGCATAGCTAAGCAGACCAACAGGGGCCCTGTAACTCTAACGGACCTTTGACTGGTTGACCCCGTCCTGTCGCGTAAGCTCAGCATGAGCGCACTGGGACGCACCGGCGATCACGGATCTGGGTGCGTCCCTGGCGCGGCTTGTTGGCTGCCACACAATTGAGGGGGGCCGAACGCAAAAATCTTTAGGTGTCTTACGGACGCAATCGTCCAAAATGTCGAGGGACAACTATGTTTGCCAGAATGACTACTGTGAGTGTCATTGCTTGCACTGCGGCCGCATTAACCGCGATTGACGCGTCTTCTTTGGGAGGGCCCGAGTTCTTTCTCCCCCTCGATGACGCGGCACAGGTTGCGGCACGAAACGTCTCGGTGAAGGCGGTCGATTACCGGGGCAGTCCGGCGCTCGAGGTTCGCCGCCTTGTCTCGGGCGCTGCTCCGGACATAGACACCTTTGCTTTCGTGCCCAGCTTTGACTTTCATAACGGCACCATCGAGATCGAACTTGCCGGTAGCCCACTTCCCGACGCACCTCCAGGAGCGCGCGGGTTCGTTGGGGTGGTGTTTCGGGTCCAGACAAGTGATGGGTCCTTTGCCACCGAGGGCATTTACGTGCGCCCGACCAACGGCCGTGCGGAGGACCAAGTTCGGCGCAATCACTCAACGCAGTATTTCGCGTATCCAGGTTACGACTTTGCTCGCCTCCGCCGCGAGGCACCGGGCCAATACGAGTCCTACGTCGACTTGAGTCCGGGCGAATGGACGCCGGTGCGCATCGAGGTAAAAGATAACACCGCAAGGCTGTTTGTCGGCGATGCTTTGCAACCAGCTTTGATCGTCAACGATCTGAAGCACGGACCGGACGCGCACGGCAGCGTTGGGCTCTATGTCGACAACGGCACTGACGGGCATTTTCGGAAGCTCCGCGTCCGGCGTACGAGCTGACCTGTGGAAGCTGATACCTCACCTTCCCTATTGCTCCGTTGCCAAAGAGCGCCTCAGCCGCCGTGATGTCTGCTTTCCCTGCGTACACCGGACGTGAAGCTGAATTGCGCAGGCTTTAACTCGAACCGGACTTGAAATTTTCGACGCCGCGGTCATCGCGCGGCCTTGACGCGACGATCGAACAGCAAATCGAGGGCCGAAAACGCGAAGGGAGCGAGGCAGCCCGATCAAGTAGATCAACGCGACGATCAGATCGAACGCACCGCTTGCGATAAGGCTTGCTCCGCCACTGCCCCACAAGCCATAGCCAGCCATCACACCAAATCCGGCGAACCGCAGAACGGCTTCCCCCATGACTAGCGGCGCACGGGTGGTAAGGTCCCGGGAACATACGATGAGCATGATCCCCAAAAACATTGCCATGCAGCCGAACAGATGCATCAGCATACCGGATGGCTCGGTTGGCGATAGCGAACTCGAAAGTGACGGGAACTGAAGTGCAAATCCTGAGACAAGGCTCACGAGCGCCGTCCAGAATACAATTTGCGGATTCCGATCGATGTCGCCCAGGATTCCGAGATGATCTCGCCCACCATTCCGATTTGAAGTCGCCCACCCGTTCCGAAATGATGTCGCCCACCATTCCGGGATGATGTCGCCCGGGTGACGAGGCCTCTTCTGGCTCCCATAGGGTCAACTCTTTCGGCTTTGCGAAGGGGACCCTGGATGCCGACGGAGAGGCTTGCGATGCGCCGTGTGCGCGATGTGATCAGAATGAAGGCGGCCGGGCTGCCGAGCCGCGAGATTGCGCGACGGGTGGGCGCGGCGCCCTCGACGGTGCGCCTGGCGCTCCGGCGGTTCGAGGCCGCGGGCTTGAGCTGGCCGTTGCCAGACGACGTCACCGACACGGTTCTGGAACTTCGCCTGTTCGCGAAGACCGGCAATGGCAACCGTCAGGGTCACCGCCGCATCGCCGAGCCCGACTGGGCGACCGTGCACCGCGAGCTCAAACGCAAGCACGTGACGCTGTCGATCCTGTGGGAGGAATATATCGCCACCGAGCCCGGCGGATACCGGTACTCGCGCTTCTGTGAGCTCTACCGCGCCTGGGAGGACCGCCTGTCGGTGACGATGCGCCAGGCCCATGCGGCCGGCGACAAGTTGTTCGTCGACTATGCCGGCGATGGCGTGCCGGTGGTGGTCGACCGCCTGACCGGTGAGCGCAGAACGGCGCAGATCTTCGTCGCCGTGCTCGGCGCATCGAGCTTCACCTACGCGCAGGCGACGTGGACGCAGGGGCTCGCCGACTGGATCAGCGCCCATGTTGGCGCCTTCGCGGCGATCGGCGGCATACCGGCGCTGGTGGTGCCCGACAACACCAAGGTCGCGGTCATTAAGGCGAGCCTGTACGACCCGCAGATCAATCGTACCTACGCGGAGATGGCGGCGCATTACGGCACCGCCATCTTGCCGGCGCGGCCGCGCAAGCCGCGCGACAAGGCCAAGGTCGAGCAGGCCGTCCTCATCGTCGAGCGCTGGCTGCTCGGCCGCCTGCGCCATCGCACCTTCTACAGCCTGGCCGAGGTCAATGCGGCGATCGGCGAACTGCTCACGAGGCTGAATGAGGAACGGCCGATCCGGCGGCTCGGCGTGACACGCCGCCGGTTGCTCGAGGAGGTCGACCGGCCGGCGCTTAAGCCATTGCCGGCGTCCCCCCTATGTCCTCGCCGAGTGGCGGATCCGCCGCGTCAGTCTCGATTACCACGTCGAGGTGGAGAAGCATTACTACAGCGTTCCGCATCGCTTCGCCCGCGCCGAGGTCGAGGTGCGGTTCACGGCCCGTACCGTCGAGATCTTCCACAAGGGCGAGCGGATCGCCGCGCATCAGCGCATGAGCGGCAATCACAAACACACCACCGTGCCGGAGCACATGGCCTCCAGCCATCGGCGCTACGCCGGCTGGACCATCGCGCGTATCCGCCAGGACGCCGCCGCGATCGGGCCGGCGACCAGCGCGTTGTGCGACCTCATTCTCGACGAGCGCTCGCTCCCCGAGCAAGGCTTCCGCGCCTGCCTCGGCATCCTCAGGCTCGCCGCCTCCTATGGGCGCGAACGGCTGGACGCCGCGGCTGCGCGGGCAATCGACATCGGCGCGCGCACCTATGGCTCGGTCAAGTCGATCCTCGCCAACAATCTCGATCGGCGTTCTGCTCACCAGCGTTCCGCGGACGATGCGCCGATCCTGCATGCCAACATCCGCGGACCGCGCTACTACAATTAGGAGATCATCCCTTGCTCACCCATCCGACCCTCGACCGCCTCAACGCCCTCGGCCTCCACGGCATGGCCAAGGCCTTCGCCGACATCGAAGCCACCGGTGAGGCCGCAAGCCTCGGTCACACCGAATGGCTTGCGCTGCTGCTCGAACGTGAAGCCTCGCTGCGGCACGACAAACGGCTCGCCACTCGCCTGCGCTACGCCAAGCTGCGCCAGCAGGCGTGCGTCGAGGACATCGACTACCGCACCCCGCGCGGTCTCGACCGCCCGCTGTTCGCTAAGCTTGTCGAGGGCCGCTGGATCGACGACCACGTCAATCTCCTGATCTGCGGCCCGGCCGGCGTTGGCAAGAGTTGGCTCGCCTCGGCGCTCGGCCACAAGGCCTGTCGCGACAATCGCTCCGTGCTCTATCAGCGCGTCCCGCGACTGTTCGACGATCTGGCGCTCGCCCGCGGCGACGGCCGCCATCCACGCCTGTTGCGCGGCCTTGGCCGTGTCGATCTGCTGATCCTCGATGATTGGGGACTCGAGCCGCTCGACGCCGGTGCCCGTCACGACCTCCTGGAAATCCTCGAAGATCGCTACGGTCATCGCTCCACCATCGTCACCAGCCAGCTCCCCGTGGACCAGTGGCATCTGCTCATTGGAGATCCCACCTATGCCGACGCCGTGCTCGATCGCCTCGTCCACAATGCCCATCGGCTCGACCTCACCGGTGAGAGCCTGCGCCGAACCCGGCAATCCGCCCGAAAGACCTGAGCCCGTGGCGCTGTGGACATGCCGCTGCGCTTGGACAACGCAATCGCGTTGCCCACATGCCCACAGCAACTGCAGAAGAAGAAAAACAGGTTGAAGTCGCGATTCCAGATTGACCACGCGGCTTGACCGATGCCAGAGAACCAGCCGGCCAGAACGCCTCGCCGCTGGGGGAGATCAAATCGGAAAGCTGGGCGACATCGTCTCGGAATCCACGGGCGACTTCATATCGGTACGCCTGGGCGACTTCGTCGGAATCCGCATACAATTGCTTCATGCTATAAGTTTATCCATTCATACAGGGGCGCTGCCGCTATAGGATCTGCGTGCCGATCTGGCGCTCACGCTGTCGCGACAGCCGCGGACAACGCCAGGCTGAACCGCGTGCAGGTCCGTAACGGTCCCTGGCCGTACGACGGAACACCCGTAGACAAGGATTTTTCTGCACCTGCGGCGGCGGGAGCCAGGCCCACGGGATCTCATTGTGGTCGAAGGGAAGGCGATAAGGCCTTCTGGACCAAGACCGACGCCGCATGGCCGCACGATCCGGCAAGGGCTTCGAACTCCAGCTCAGCTGCCTCTGAATGGTCGCCTGGTCGTCCGTAAACCCAAGACCGCGAAGGAGACGGGCGATGGGCCCCATCGAAGGATCAGCCAGTTCACGTTGGAAGGAGATCGCGCGATGAAATATTCACCGGCGTCCTTCTTGTCCTTCGGCAATGCACCCTTGTGGCCGGCGGGCACGATCAGGTACTTGCCCCGCTTCCCGCGGTCGGGACCAGGGCCGCCCTGCGTATTCAGATCGGAAACAGTTAAGACTTTCGCACTCGTCCTTGGATCTAGCAGCCTGAGAATCCAGCTCCGAACAGTGCGACCAGCTCGGCTTCCATTTCAGCCTGAATCATATCTGCTTGTCTCGCCAAAAATGTGACGGCACTTACCATCTCGGGTATTGACCGATGTTCCCTCGGGGATGCTTTTGACGTCTGGCCGCTCCGCAAGCATTTTGACAAACAGGCGGAGCGGCCTGGAGCGTAATCAGGAACCTCGCGCACCGCTCATGATCGGCCCAAATCTCTCCCAGCTTTCTCCCTTAAATCGCATCATCTGGAGCTGCTCGATCGGGGCGAAATCGTCAGGGCCTGTTTTGATGCGTGTGCCAGTAATGTAAATTCCAATCTCAAAATCGAGGTTGGCTGCCTGCTTCATCACATTCTCACGGGTCAGCGTGTCGCCGCACTGACGCAGGACTTGCTCCAAGCCCTTAGCTACACCGTAGCCAAAGACGGTTGCTGAGTCATCGAGATCACCTTCAGGGTACCACTTTGTCATGAAAGATCGCCACTCGTTCATCGATGCATCGTTCTTCCACTCTGAATCCTTGGGGTCCTTGAGGTATGCTGTAGACAGGATGCCTTGGCTGGCCTCGAAGCCCGCCGGTTTGATGACCCCGCCTATAGAGCCAGAGACGTTGGTCAAGAACTGCACGGGATGCCACCCTAGTTCGGCTACTTTCTTGATGGCTTGAGCGGCAAACTTTGGGGTTGCGATATTGACGAAGATGTCGGGGTTTGCGCCCTTGATCTGCACCACCTGGGAATCGACGGTAGGCGAGCTCGTCTCATACGCTGCCTCGACAACGATAAGCTTGCCGGCTTGGTCGCCGAGGCCATCCTTCAAGCCCGTGACGTAGTCTTTCCCAAAATCGTCATTCTGATAAAGCACACCGACAGTCTTGCCGGGGTAGTTCTGCAGAATGTACTTGCCGTAGATGCGAGCTTCGACCTGGTAACTGGGCTGCCATCCCATAGTCCACGGGAAGTTTTTCGGGTCGTTCCATTTGGCTGCTCCGGTCGAGACAAATAGTTGCGGCACCTTCTTGGAGTTCATGTACTTCTGGATTGCGGTGTTACCGGGCGTGCCCAAGGGGTTGAAGATCAGCAGCACTTCATCGCTCTCTACCAGCTTGCGGGCTTGCTCGACGGTCTTCGGCGGGCTGTACGTATCATCATAGGAGACGAAGTTGATCTTGCGGCCGTTGATGCCGCCTTCGGAGTTAATCTTGTTGAAATAGGCGGCTTCGGTCTTTCCGATCGTCGCATAGGCCGATGCAGGACCAGAGTACGGCATAATGTTGCCGACCTTGATCTCAGTGTCCGAGGCGCCAGGGTCGTATTTCTTTTGAGCATTAGCGCTTGATGAGATCGCTGCAACAAGTGCCGCTGTGATTGCGGTCGAATAGACAAGCTTGACGTAAGAATGACGCATCGTTGTCCTCCCTTGAAGCACAAACTGTTCAGCCATTCTGGTGAGCTGTTCAGCCGCGCATCAGTGAGTATGCATGAGAAGCGTCCGCGGCAGCAACGAAACGTGCCTGCCATTTCACTTAAGCAGTCGGAAATCCAACCTTTGGACGCAGCGCACAATTCCTTCCGCAGGAATTAGCGGTGCAGGCGGGCTGCATGTTGAGCTTGCGCAGCATAGAACTTGGCCGGCGAGCCAGGTCACGGTCATGGCGTAATTGATGATCGCCTCAACAGCCGCCGCTCCACGATCTTGAACGTTTCCGACTGCTACGAGCCGAGGCCATCTGCTCGTGTGCATCAGACAACTTTGTGGCGGAGGCGTATCGTGAGGCACCTTTCGTATACTCCGCCTTTGCTTCCTGGCGCTGGCTCGGGTGTCAGAAGGATCGTGGTAGTGGCCAGACTTGACCCCGGAGTACCCCCCCTTAACTACTTCAAGCTCGTCGAAATGGCGCTCATGGCCGGGCGGCGACACTGTCACAAGAACGCGCTCGATCTTGTCTCAGGTATTAGCGATGCAGTGTGGCACGCCGGGCGGTAGGAATAGTAGGTGCCCGTGTAGCGCGAAAGCGTTCCTGGCCGACCCGTCCAGAGGCATTCGCCGGTCATTTAGTCGAGGGGATCGTTTCCCTTCGGCTCTTGCAAGAATTTAGGGACGTGTCCCCGGTCGCGCTGGGCGGGACGTTCGGATGGGTCGCGACCGAGCTTTGACTGCAGCTCGACGAGGTCGGTGAAGACGTCCGCCTGGCGCCGCAGCTCGTCGGCGATCATCGGCGGCTGGCTGGCGATCGTGGAAATCACGGTGACCCGCACACCGCGGCGTTGCACCGCCTCGACAAGGGAGCGGAAATCGCCGTCACCGGAGAACAGCACCATCTGGTCGATGTGCTCAGCGAGCTCCATGGCGTTCACGGCGAGCTCGATGTCCATGTTGCCCTTCACCTTGCGGCGGCCGGAGGCGTCGATGAACTCCTTGGTCGCCTTGGTGACGACGGTGTAGCCGTTGTAGTCGAGCCAGTCGATCAGCGGCCGGATCGAGGAGTACTCCTGATCCTCGATGATCGCGGTGTAGTAGAACGCCCTAAGCAGCGTCCCGCGGCTCTGAAACTCCTTCAGCAGGCGCTTGTAATCGATATCGAAGCCCAGAGTTTTTGCCGTCGCGTAGAGATTGGCTCCATCGATGAACAGCGCGATCTTATCGGCAGGTGAGTGGGACATCTGTCCAGGCTTTCGGTGGAGCAACTCGGGCTTAAAGCATCCCGGAAATCTGCGACGCGGATGTTTGGTCGCATCCTATATGGATGGCTACCGGAGATCGTCGAGTAGCGTCAAACATTTAAGCTTCAAATAAGATCAGGCCTGTGCGGGCATGGAACTCTACCACTGCCCGAAAGTTCTCCTGTCAAATTTGTAATGTATCCTCGATTTCCAAGTGCGTAGTGAAGGTTTCCCTGATGAACGCCGGCGATTTTGCTCTCTTTGATCTGTCTATACAAAGACGGGGTCGTGGCTGGCGATGGTCCGTCATTGACCGGTCAGGCACCCCTCTGTTGGCTGGCAGCGAGTGCAGCAGGACTGCAGCTCGTTACAAGGCCACCAGGGCGGTCTTCCAAATGTTATTGACGGCTCCGTATCGAAATCAAACTTCCCCAGCAGCCTGGTCGCTCGCCTCGAACATTGAGGCGCGACGCACCTCCCAGACTCGAGGAGAAGGCGCGGGTTAGAATCGGGGGGCTTATAAGCAAGCGCGCCGGTCCTCACGACCTGGTGAGGGACAGAAGATTTCCTCAAAGCTGATCAGAGCCCGACAAGAGCAGCGGAACGCATCTGATCACTGCACCTTTCGGCCGAGGTCTCTCAGGAGCGAGTGGAGAAAATCACTCGCATGGTCGTACCGCGCGCCGCCGCTCGCAATTTCACGGGCCCGCGGCTCCACTACACTACCTACGGTTTCTGGACCGAGTAGATCAGCTTTTTCAGACCATTGATTCAGAAGGCTATCAGGAATGTATTCCGAAGACCCGAACAACCTCATAAGGCATTCCTCGGCTTCGACTTTGTGGTCGTGATGAGCTTTCGCCGCGTAGAAAACGAATAGTCCACGAAAGGCATCACGGGAAACGGCTGGTTTTGCCATTGCAATGTCCCCGCAAAATTGAACGCCCAACGAAGAGGCCACCCAAAGGCGGCCCCAGAAGTTCATTTAGATCGACTTAAAAAAGCGTGCTAAAACGCCTGCCGCAGCGTTGCCGTTGCTTCAGAACCCGGGTGAAAATAGATGCGGATGAACGTGCCAGCCCCGGTCACAGGAGCATGCCAAGATGATTCGCTTCTGCCAACTAAAATCTGACGACTGCCGGGAATTCTGGCAACCCCAAACCTATGTTAGTTTAGTGTCGTACTCATCGAGCCGTTCGGCGGGCGAAGTACCATGATCGCGATCAGGTCACGTGCTTCACGAGCTCGGCAACGCCTTGAGTTTGAATATGGACAGCTGCGTGACGGAGGTCGCAGCAAAAAGAAAGGGCCAGTGCGATGGCGCACGAACACTAACTGGAACTTTGGTGCAATGCTCAGCGCCCCCGCCCGTTGGAGCCGCGGTTGGACTAGAGCTTGGTACTCATAACCCCGATCAGCGCGCGGCACGGAGTTGGAGCTTTGTCGTTCATTGTCGGCATGGCGAGAGACAGTTGTCCGTTAAAGGGCCGCTAGGTTGCTGGCACGCACGGGACCGCCGGAGGGAGATTGGATATAGCGCGCGCTCCCAAGCCGACCCTCCTGACCCAAGCCGTCACTCGTCGCTGTGCGATTCAGGACGCGCCGAAATTCGCTAACCCTTACGCATCAGCAAAGTCCAGACAGGCGACGCACCGTCCCAACCGCGAAGGCGCCCCGACAGCCGCACCTTCAGCCCGGCTTCCGTGATCCGCTCGACAACAAGATGCAGCGCGATCACGTCGCCCTCTGACAGTTCCACACAGCCTCGCTTGCGCGACCATACCGCGCCCGGGAAGCGAAACAAATTCGCTTTCAGCCATCGGCCGCTCCGCTCCGACAGCGGTTGTAAGTCGACCTGAGCGCCGGGCCTGGGCCGCAGCCTGACATCCGCCCGTCGCAGCCAATTCGGAATCCAGCCCATGCAAATGACTACCCGTTACTTTCCACGTCTGTCTAGGCTCGTCCGTCTGAATAGATCCGCTGCCCGAAGTCAAGGTCGTCCCGTCTTTCAGAGTAGACTGGACATTTGCACCCCGCGCCGAGCGGCGCCTATTGCCGTTAGCCGAAGAGCGCCCGGCGTCGTGATGTCCGCTGCCGCTGATAAGCCGGACGCCTATATGGATTTGCCTCGACGGCAGCTTTTGTGAAGGGTTTCGGATGCGGGCCCATGACGGCGTCGCCGCGCACACGGGGGCCGGCGTCCGAAAGCCTCCACAGGAGGAAACCGCGCTGGGGGGACGTGGGACGATGCCGCGTGATCGAGCTAGTCGCGTCAAACAACCTTCAGACGATCAGGACGATCGCCTATGGGGATTTAATGTTTGGCGGCACCTGTACTTTCAATGGCTTGGCTATAGCAAAAATACCACACCACACAATCTAAACGTGAGCTCCTCATATTTGAAGGCCATGAGGCAAACTGATCTCCGGCGGCTGGAAAGCCCCCGGAGCTATCAGAGCCGAAACTGTTTCGAGCTGCTCGTTGAGCATCACCGCATTTGTAAGTCTGCTTACGTAAAGATGCCTGGACAGGGGCCAACTAGCGCGACGTTGCACACAATCGCGATCGAGGATTCGAGCTGGCTCTTGTGCAATGGTTGGTGCTCCGCCACGAACTTCCAGATCAGCACGTCCTCGATCATCGGATCGTCGCCAGCTACGCACCAATTGCCCCGCTCGTCACAATGAGCTGTCGCCTATTGCTTCGCCGTGTCGCCAGCCGCGGCGTTCTACCGCGCGAGCGGTTTAGTCCTCTGACCCCGGAACGGACATTGGCCTTGTCGTAATCACTCCAATGAGCCCGCAAAGATACGAACTCTCGAAAAGTTGGTAACAAAAAAGCCCCGGACGATGCCGGGGCCTTTCGGTGCGAATTTCAGATATCAATAGTTGTGCTGCTATCGCGAGAGCGTCGTCGACCTCAGGCGCACTATGGCGAGGTTAGCTCCCGAAAATACTTTTCAGGAAGCTTTTCACGTCTTCGTGCGCCTTCTTCGTAGCACCTTCGCTGTAGGCAGCGGTGACCCTTTTTCGTAACATGGATCATTCGGCCCAGTCGGCTGCTGGGTTTCGACGTTCACAATATTCCCGCCGCCTGCTTCTGCAAAATGACAATTTCGCAGAGAATTAATTTGAGCAAATTTCGCTTCTTGTCTGAACAGAGGTGCGTCGAATACGTGATGCGCCTCCGGATACTCGATATATTTAACGTTCTTGCCGGCTTTCGAGAGACGATCCGAATATTCCCTGCAATTCTTCGACGGAACCCAGTCGTCCGCCGAGCCATGCAGCAAAAGAAGCGGACTCGTGATTTCGGCATCCTCGTTGTAGGCGACGTTGCAGATCGGGTAGACGCCAATATGCGCAACAAACTTCACCTCAGTGTTCAACATATTCTGGAAGCGTTGCAGATCAGAGTAGATGGCGGACGGCCCGCCATGGGAAAATCCCATGACGGCAATCTTCGACGCGTCGACCTGCGGGTGTTTCGCGAGAATATTCAGCGCACCATAGGCATCGGCAACTCTCACGATCGGCGAAATCTTGCCGAGATCCGCAAATGAGTAAACGCCGCGGCTACTGAAACTATCGACGACAAAGGCACCGATTCCTGCTTCGTTGAGTGCACGAGCCCAGGTATCGACTTGACCTTCACTTCCACCGACCGCAGGAGCGCCGTGCATCAAGACGACGACCGGCTGTCTACCTTCCATTTTTGGCAGCCTCAGCTGCCCAGCGATCATGACAGGTGTCCCCTGCTTCCCTTGAAGAAAGTCGGAGGCGGAAACGTTGCTCGACTCGAACGCGAGCATCGCTTGTCGAGCATATTGGGCTTCTGCAGTCGACGTTGCTGTAATCACGCTCGCAAACAAACACGCAATGAAACGGTTTTTCATGACAATACCCTTCACAGCACGGAGGAACGCGTAAAATGACTTTAAGTGATCTGCTGGCCTCTCCCCGACCGTCAGCATTATCCTGCCTTTCGAGGGTCATGGCTGACCATAGACATACTTTTGTTGGGGCCAGTTACTCGCACGAACTTACAAAGCAATTGGCGCGACCGTCAACAAGACAACTGTGCAGCGCACGTGAATTGCTGCTCGTTGTTTGTTCTGGCCGATACTACAAGAGGTGAGATTTTCTCCTTGGCAGCCGGGGCAGCGCTGCCGCCGATCTATCAAACCCAAGCGTATGTGCGTTTAGAGGGCTTGCTTCCTATTCCGCCAACCTCATGCCGGTGTTTCGCAGGGCAGCTCACTACGTCGACAATATTTTCAAGGGAACTGCCCTTCGTCAAATTCCAGTCGAACAGGCAGCAACTTTCGACCTCGCTATAAACCTGAAAACGGCGGCGTCGCTCGGCCTGACCTTTCCTGACAGCCTGATTGCTCGGGCTGACACGGTAATTGAATAAGGGAGAGTCAGCTTAGCTGCCGTAGCTGACCTGCGGCGCGCAAGCCGTGAGGCCCGCTTGTGACAGATATTAGGAGGCTTACCGAACATAAAAATACTTGATTCTGCCCGCTCGACACCTTCTAAAGTCGGAGGCTGATATGGAGCTTTGTCATGCGGCGTCGCGAGTTCACGCGGCTGGTTGGCGGTGCAATAGTTTTAGCCGTGAGTGATATTTCCTTTGCAGTAGCACAGGATCGCGTTCGCCGTATCGGAGCCCTTATTACGACCCCCTTGGCAAAAGCGGTTCTCGAGAAAGTTCTCGGCGAACGGGGGTGGACCTTGGGCCGAAACCTGCTGATCGATTATCGGATTACCGGGGGCGAGACCGAACGGTCGCGGCAGGGAGCCCGTGAATTGCTTGCTGCAAATCCTGACGTGATATTTGCCACAACGAATACGTCGATGGCTGCTCTCCAAGCCGAAGGCTCCCGCGTTCCCACGGTGTTTGCCATGGTGAGCGATCCTGTCGGGATGCATTACGTCGCAAGCTTCGCCCGTCCCGGCGGAAACGTGACAGGATTTACCCCATTTGAGCCTACACTTGGCGGCAAGTGGATATCTCTGTTGAAGGAAGTTGCGCCAGACTTGGTCAGAGTAGGGGTGATCTATAACCCAGAGCCGGGAAACAACTCGGCCGCATTCCGACACTCGATCGATGAGGTTGCGAAACGGACCGGGATAGCTTCGATTGAGACACCCGAGAGAGATGTCGCTGGGATCGAAGAGCTTATCTTTTCATTCAGGGAGAAGCCCAACAGCGGATTGATCTTCTTGCCCGACGCGGTCACTGCGGTTCAAAAAGATCGGATGGTTGCAATTGTCACGGAGTGTCGACTTCCGGCCGTTTATTCGCTTCGGCTCTTTTGCGACGCGGGCGGATTGATTTCTTACGGGCCCGATCTGAAAAAATGTACGCTGGCGCCGCCTCATACGTCGATCGAATATTACGAGGCGCGAAGCCTGCCGAGATGCCCGTACAGGCTCCGACAGAGTTTGAGTTGATCATAAACCAGAAAGCGGCAAGGCAAGTTGGAGTGCGGCTACCCAGCGCTCTCATTGCGCGCGCTGATGATGTTATCGAATAGCTCGGCGACGTTGCGCTATCCTCTCAGCCGTCCTGCCGGCTGTCGCCCTACCGCGCGAGCGGTTTAGTCCTTTGGCCCAAACCGGAAGTCGGCCCTAGTCCAGCAGCGGCCTGTTATGCTTTGATGCGTGGCTGAGAATTACCAGTTTTAGGGGGCATTTTTTGGCCGGAGAGCGGGTGGCACGGCGATTGGCGGCGGTACTGGCAGCTGATGTCGCCGGGTACAGCCGCCTCATGGGCGCCGATGAGGAAGGGACCCTGACCCGTCTCAAGTCGGTCAGGAGGAACCTCGTTGATCCGATCATCGCTTCGCATCGCGGCCGCATCGTCAAAACAACCGGTGATGGGATGCTAGTCGAATTCGCCAGTGTGGTGGATGCGATGCGCTGTGCGATTGAAGTGCAAGAGGGTATGGCTGGGCAAGATGCTGCCGGACTATCCCATACGCGAATCGAATTTCGTATCGGCATTCACGTCGGTGACATCATCATTGATGACAACGACATCTTTGGCGACGGCGTCAACATCGCGGCACGTCTTGAAGGCATAGCCGAGCCGGGCGGCGTCTGTATCTCCGATGACGCTTATCGCCAGGTCCGCGACCGTATCAAAAACGTATTCGACGACAAGGGGGAGATAGCGCTGAAAAACATCGCGCGACCCGTGCGGGTGTTCGAGCTCGCTGGTGTCAAGCAGCCTGGACTCAAAATTGTCGAACCGACGAATAAACTAGCCCTACCCGACAAGCCATCTATCGCCGTGCTGCCGTTCCAAAATATGAGCGGCGATCCCGAGCAGGAATATTTCGCCGACGGTATGGTCGAGGACATCATTACGGCGTTGTCGCGGTTCAAATCCCTCTTTGTTATCGCGCGAAACTCCTCGTTTGTATACAAGGGCAAACTCATCGACATCGAGCAAGTCGGGCGTGAACTGGGTGTCCGGTACGTGTTGGAAGGTAGCGTTCGCAAGTCGGCAAACCGCGTACGTATAACGGGACAGCTGATCGACACCGGAACAGGAGCGCATCACTGGGCTGACCGTTTCGAAGGTGATTTAGCCGACATCTTCGATCTACAGGACCGGATGACCGAAAATGTGGTAGGAGCGATCGTGCCGGCCATGGAGAGGGCTGAAATAGAACGTGCGACCCGAAAGCCTACAGACAACCTTGATGCGTACACCCTGTTTTTGCGCGGCCAAGCCAAGTTATATCAGCAGCTTGCGGACCGGGAAGCTAACAGGGAGGCACTCCGACTGTTCAAGAGGGCTATTGAATTAGATCCTGATTATGCATCTGCCTTCGCCCGAGCTGCCAGTTGTTACGCCTTTGCAAAAACGAACGGATGGCTCGCAGAGACCGAGGACGAAATTAGCGATGCCTCAAGGCTCGTGCATCGTGCCGTCGAACTCGGAAAGCACGATGCAAATGTACTGGCTGAATGTGGCTGGACCCTCAGTCTTGTTGTTCGCGATCTCGATGGAGGCTCCGCGCTGATCGACAGGTCGATCGCGCTGAACCCGAATGTCATTGAAGCCCTCAATTGGGGTGGATGGACGAAGTTGTGGCTGGGAGAGCCCGAAGAGGCGGTTCAGCGGTTCACAAGAGCTTTGCGGCTGAGCCCATTGGACCCGTGGGCCGTACGGATGCGGATCGGGATAGCGCATGCGTACTTCTTTCTGGAGCGATACGAGCAGGCGGCATCGTTAGCGGTGGGCGCCCTTCGCGAAACTCCAGATTATCAGGCGGGACTACGGATCGCCGCGGCAAGCAACGCCATGGCAGGTAACGGGGAGCAAGCGAGGAAGTTAGTGATACGACTTCAGGACCTCAACCCAGTGCTGCGTCTTTCTAAGTTGAAAAGCGTACTTGGACCTTACCGGCACGTCGAACACGTGCACCGATATGAAGAGGCATTGCGAGCAGCTGGGCTCGCAGAGTAACCGGTCGCACAAAGTGGGCTGTCTTATCAGCGCTACAGGCGTGACCAGCTCACAGCTCAGCCCAAGTCAAAGTGTCCGCGCCGGTTAGCAGGGCGAAGGCCCTGCACGCCTGCCGCATAATCAGTCGATCACAGTGCTTTCGGAATTCGGAATACAGTCCCGAAGCCGAACGCGAACAGGCCGATGGAGACGGCAGTTCGCCCCGCGCGCCTACGTCAACGTCCAGATCCGTCCATAGTGCGATGGGATATTCAGATCTATTCGCTGAAGCGAAGGCACGTTCCCCAGATCTAGAGCGCCGCCATGCAGCTCTTCGACGTAATCCCCGCCTATCGGAAACCAGAACGGTACGGTCCGGTCGGTATCGCCAACATTCACGGCCACCAAGGTGTAGCGACCGCCATCGTAGCGGGCGAACAGAAGAACACCGAACTGCTGATACCGGTCCCAGTCATTGAAGAAGAAGTACGTGCCCTGACGAATGTGGTCGCGCTGCCGCCGAATTCGCAGTAGCTTGCGGACCAAGCTCACGATCGGCCGGCCGGACTCATCGTAGAAGAAATCCCAGCGCAATGGCCGCAGCAGAGAGACGCGGCCCATTCCGAAATCGGGCAGATGATAGTTTTCGGCGAATTCCTCGCCTTGCCAGAGCATCGGAATCCCCTTGCTCATCAGCAGGCCGATCAAATAGGGCTGCAGCATGTACCAGCGCGCCCGGTCGCCCTCGGCGAACAGCGGATTGCCGGCTTCGTCCGGATTGGAGGTGCCGAAGTTGCACAGGAAGCGTTCGTGGTCGTGGTTCTCGACATATTGAAGCGCTGTCTTGGGAATGGCGTCGCCGTTGACGGTCTCCCGGTCGGGGTAGCCGAAGAGACCAAGCTGCAGACCGAGGTCGGCGAGCCGGCCGCGATCCCCTTGGGCCACCGCGCGTGCCGCGCCGTAGGTGCCGTTCTGCCAGGTGCAGTTGGAATAGGTGGAGCGCAGCACCTCCTCCGGAGCTTCGAGCTGTTCGGCCATCTGCACGAGGGTCACCGGCTTGCCGGCGCCTGCGTCGAAGCGGCTCCAGTACGGGCGACCCGCCGCGATGTTCGCCCTGGTCAGCTGGTGCGTCTCATAGACCAGGCTCGCATAGCCCACGCCCATCGGCCCGTCCCAGTAGTTCGGAACGCAGTCGTAGCGAAAGCCGTCGACGTGATAGACTTCGAGCCAATGGTGATTGGCCGTAAAAAAGTAGTCCCGCGTGATCTCCCGATTGAAATCCGTGCTCTTGCCGAAGTTGCTGAAGTAGTCCTTGGCAAACGGCCCCATGAACGGATTATCGCGGTACCGCAGCCGCGTGTAGGCGTCGTAGTACGGGAAATCCACGCCCGTATGGCCATAGACGACGTCCACGATCACCGCGATCCCGTGCTGGTGGCAGATGTCGACTAGCTGCTGGAAATCCGACCGCTTGCCGAAACGCTCGTCGACGCCGAAATAGCCGATCGGCAGATAGCCCCAATCGACCGAGTTGCCGACGTTGGACAGCGGCATGATCTCGATGACGTTGATCCCGAGGTCGGCGAGGTAGGCGACCAGCCCGCGAGCCCGGTCGAGGTCGTTGCCAAACTCCGCGATGTTCACCTCATACAGGATCAGGTCTGCCAGCGCGGGCGTTCGCCATTGCGCCTCGCCGGCACTCCAGAGGTAGGGCTGGTAGCCCAGAGTGAAGGCGGATTGCCTGCCGACACCGAACTCGCGCGCAAATGGGTCGACGATCCAGTCGAGCGTTCCGACGTTCGGGTTGGTGATGGTGTAGCGATAGACATAGCGACCCGGACTGCCCCAGGCCGAGCCCGGCACCGCGGGCGGCGTCCCGGCGACGGGGACCGTGACCGACCAGAAGTCGCCATATGGAGCACGAACGCTGTGCGCCAGCCGAAACTCCCGGGCCGGCATCTCCTGCAGGAACTGGTCCGCCTCATGGATGATCTTCACGGTGACGACGTTGCCGTCGGCCGCCGACACCCAGGGCATCCAGAGTCCGAACGTCACCGCGCCGTTGCTTTCCACGGCGCCCAAGGATCCGAGTGGCATCAGGTTCATGCCACGAGACCCTCCAACGACTTCCACTGAATGTTGCGAAAGAGCACGCGACCCGTATGAGTTTGCAGGCCGATGAAGCGCGGGTCCTGAGCGGTGGACGGCAGCCCGCGGCGCGGGGACTGCGGATCGCCCGCGAAATGGAAAATGTTCACCGTCTGCTCGTTCAGCGCGACGGTGATGTCGGCACCATCGACGGTGATCTCATAGCTGTTCCATTCTCCCACCGGATGGACCGTCAGCGGACCGTCGGTCGGCCCCTTGAAGGAGTAGACCGCACCCGTCCTGTGGATGGGCGCATTGTCCGGCCGGGCCAGTTCGTCGATCTGAATCTCGAAGCCGAAGTTGACGCCGACATAGGCCGTGTTGTCGTAGCCCTCGTTCCGGGGGTCCGGGAAGCCGATGAAGACGCCCGAATTGTCGTCCGGCGCCGTCGTCATCCATTGCAGCCGCAAAACATAGCGAGGCGGCGTCCGGCGCTTCAGCCAGAGCAGCCCCAGATCGGTCCCCGTTCGTGCCTCGAGAACCCCGCGCCGGACCCGGAACGAGCCAGGGTCGTCCCGGCCGGGCTGGTTGCTGATCATCGACATTGTCCAGTCCCCGAGAGAGGTGCCATCGAACAGCGTCTCGAAACCCGCCTCGGCCGCGAAGGCAGGAGGCGTCATGATCAGGTCGCCGGTGCGGCGCGAGAGCGCTATCCCGGTCAGCATCGGGTTGGGCGAACCGATGCTCGGGAAGAGCGCCGGGCCGGCCGCATACAGGTTCTCGGTGTGATGGAAGCGTCCGTTGCCGTCCGTGACGCTCGTGGTCGGATCGGTGCCCATCCAAAGTGTCCCGGCTTCATGATGGGTCGTCCCGAGCCCGTCCTGGTTGCTCTGGAGCACCTGCATGGGCTGACCGTTGGCCAAGACGGCGGCGACCTTTTGCATCGCCGCATCCATGACGGCCCAGAGATCCTGATCGCGCTGCGTCGGTGTCAGCGCAACCGATGCACGACGAACGCCGTATTCGTCTGTCCGCGAGCTCAGATCGACGCGGCCTGGATGAGCGGCGGGATTGGCCGGATCGGCGGGCTCCATCTCTCCGAGCCCTCTGATTGCAATTGCGACATGCGTGTCGGTCGAGGTCTTCAGCTGATCGAAAAAGTCGACGTCGGGCACCTTGCGGTAGAGCTCGTCCTCGGCGCCGCTGGTGTTGCCGCCGCCGCTCGCGGAGATCTGAAGGTGGAAGTGGCCGATCAGATCACCATTCGGGCGCGTTGCCCGTCCCTTCACGAACAGGGCCGCAGTCTGCAGCTCGTTCACCGCCGGCGAAAGCCCGGAAATCGCCGACCGCGGCACGCGGATGACAAGGTTCGAGCGAAGGTGCGCAATCAGATTCTTGCCGATGAGCGACAGGGTCGGAAGTCCGGTGGCATCGAACGATGCGAGAGCCAGCCGCGCGTTCTCGATCGTGCCGAGCGCGATGACAACGGCACCACCGGGTGCCAGATCTATCGGACCTCGACTAGTGTCGATGCCTGAGATGCGCCAGGTCCCTGCCGCGGTGGGGACGCTGCGCAGCGTCAGCACATGCGTGTCGGGCAGCACCATGAATTCCTTGACCGAATCATTGCCGTTGGAGTCGCTCGCCGCAGTCCGAGCCGCCTTCATCAGCAGCGGAACGACGCTGAACTTGTTCAGCGGGAAGAACCCCGCGTGTGGCGGGCGCGCCTGCACAGCCAGCGGCGCTTCCAGCTTCAGCAGGTTTAGGAGGTCGTTTTGCGAAAGTCCGCCGCTCGACGACAGGCCAAGCAACTGTGCGGGGTCGGCGCCCGACTTCAGCAGCGGAGATGGCGGGAGCGCGTCGAGCGCGAACGCTCCGGGCACGCTCGACAAACTGTCGAAGAGCCGGCGACGCAGCGCATTCTGCAATTCGCCGAAAATGAAGTCGTTCGCCTCGTCGACACCGATCTGGCGAGAACTCTCATCGAAATAGCGGCTGTTCAGATCGACTACGGTGTTTGCGGGCCAACCCAACATCTCCTCGTCCAGCAGACGAGGCGACCAACCGCCCCAATAGAGCGATCTGCCCCCGAGCGTGTACGCTAGTCCTTTGAAGGGAATAGTCGACTTCCATGGAATTCCCCAGACCTCGTTGCGTGGGGGCTCCGGCTGCGGCAGGCTTTCGTTCAAAAGGAACGGATTAGCCGGATCGGCAAACCCTTGGATCCCCGTGTTCTGAACATGCTCAGGGACGGTGAACATCCCGGCATCGACGACCAGCGTCCTCAATCCGCCACCCGTTTGTTTCTGGCGGAACCACAAATGCTCAGCCATCGCAGAACCGAACGTCCCGCCTCCCACGATGATGAAATCGAACGGACGCCCGCCTGCGGATTTCCAGGCATCAACTTCCGCGAGATTGTTGCAGAGATAGCGGCCTTGAATGTCTTTGGTGAACGAGGTCGTTTCCGTAGTGATTGGCATTGCCCGTCTCCTGGTGCAATCCTCGGACTCGCCTGAGTGTTAAGACACGGCTTCCTTCAACCTTAAATGAGCTAATTCACAGATTGCTCTTCTTTCACTGCCGAGGCCCGGTGCGACGACGGCCTCTTAGGCCGCCAAGTTCCAAATCCTCGCACAAGAGCCCGGAACCTGTTGAGTCAGAAACGCTGAAGCTCCGCCGAACTTCGCGCAAGCTGCTGGATACCGTCCACGCCCCCAGCCCTGCTCCGCTACTACGTCGCGAGCCACCGAACTGGTTGCGGCATTCGGCTTTGCCATCTCGATCACCTTGAAGGATGCGGACCAACTTTCGACCAATGGCCATATCCGGTGACGCTGTGGCGGGCTGATGCTGTTCGCCGAAGTCCAAAAAGCTGCGCCCCGGCTTGCGGGCCATCTGCGTACAACCATACCGAAGCCTAGGTTGCGAGGCGCGAAAGCTAGTAGCTTTGCTGCGATCGAGGAACTGCGGAGCTTCAACAATATTCTGTCATGATCAACAAGGAGGGATCCGCATGCCGATCCAGACCGTGATGGACAGTACCGGCGACAGCCGTCACTTCTTCGACTCGGACGATGCACGAGAATTAGCCAAGGCGGAGCAGCGGTTCCGCGAGCTGACGAACGTCGGCTTCACCGCTGCGGTCCGGACCGGTTCAGGTCAGGTGTCGCAGATCCGATCGTTCGACCCCACGGCGGAAGAAACTCTTTTCTTCCCCCGGCTGGTCGGCGGCTGAATTGCTGAGCCGTGTGGCTGTTCAGGCCGTCGCGGCCGGATGAACGCTCACGGATGAGGGCTGCAAAGGCGCTGTTCATTAGACACGGCGCCGAGAGCACTCCGGAAGGACGCGCGCTGCTGCTGCTGCGGCATTACCTCTCGCCTGTCCAACGGCGGCAATTCGCGGAGAAGGGTTATTTCGAGGTAATCGGTGGCGACACGGGCAACCGCTACAGAATCTATGCGGGAGCGGCTGCGAATGTCTGCGAGGTCGGCGAAAACGGCCGTCCAAGGATCGGCTTGTGTTTCCTGCCCGTTGGCGACCTTTCCGATTGGAGACGTCATGCTGGCCCAGAAGATCGCGCTCGAAACGTGCGAGGGCAGCGCGCTCGCAGTAGCCCGAAAGTTCACTCCCAGCCGTTTCTTGTTCAGCCGGTCCCGCCCGCTTCGGTAGCGGCGGCGTTGCGTCGCGCGTCGGTGGCGTCGCGTGTTGCCCATCGCCGCTGGCAAACCGCAGCGGTAGGCCTGGAGCGATAGGTAGAGTGGAAGTCGTCCCACTCAGGGGCCGACAGCCGCCTTGACCCAAGCCGGACATTCGATGCCAAACACTGGCGTTCCGCACATCTCTGCCAGGAGGTGGTCGCAACAAACATATCTCAGATCCGCATCGAGGATGGCCAAGCTCACCGGCGCGAGGTGAAATACCTCTGGCTCAGTCGCGGCCTTGTTGTTGGTGACCTGGTGTGACGCATGAACCCCATGGCCCTACCGCGACGTCACAGAGGCCCCAAAGATACAATGTAGGCACACACTGCTCCAGAACCTCACGCATCGCGAGAAGTCCCTTACAGAGGGGCGCGGGAACTACCTCGGGGGCCGAGAAGGCAGCATTCGTAGGATGACCGATCGGCTGCCGGTTCAAGGCCGAGCAGATGACCGCGATCGCGGTAGTCTAGTGCTCCTATCGGCACGCAGGCGACGATCCGGCGCTCGGAGAAGGAGCTGTCGAGCTCGGCTCGAATTGGATGCGCGTTCCACAACTGATCACGAAGGGAGCTGCGAGATCAGCGGTTCTCATGGAAGCATCTACATTGACCCCCTTAGAGCCGCGAGGCACGGCCACTCCAGCGGAGCCAAGGCTGGGGTGAGAACGGGATGCGTAACATCCTCAAGGGACCTCGCAACTGACCAGGACGCAACCCGACACCGGAGCGGCGACCGTTACGTGAGAACAGCGCGTCCGTTCAACTCACTCGCGGTAACGACAAAATTCGTCGCCGTTTTCATATTCAAAGCAGATTTTGACGCGGCGACGCGGCCGATCCTCATCGCGGAATCGCGAGCGACGGTCCATATCTTCATCATCGCGCTGCGTCCGCCAATTGCCGCCCGTGGTGCGATGGTCCATATCTTCCATCATACGTCCCATATGCTGCTGACGCATGCGGTCCATACCCGTGCGATCCTCATCGCGCTGTGTTGTCCAGTCACGCTTAACGCGGGTATCTTCAGCGGCCTTACGCTCCCTCTCGCGCGCCTGATCGGACTGCTGCGGCGTACGGTCCGGCTGAACAGGAGTCGTCTGGGTCTCGTTCGAGCCGGGTGCAGTCTCGGGTTGTTGAGCAAGGGCGAAGCCGGCGACTAGGAAAGAGGAGAGGAACAGAACGGTCGCTGAAGCTGACTTACGCATGTCATATGCTCGTGGCAATTCTCCTCAACCGAGCGAGCGACGGATTGTTTCTGCTAAGGCCGCACCTTTTTTAAGATGCGGTGCAAGGTGGCAAGGCGGCAAGGAAGCAAGGAAGCAAGGAAGCGTCCCCTCAGCACAAGGCCGGCGGAAGGAGCCGCTCTCCGCCGATATTGCAGCGCGGAGCTAAACGCTTCCGGTTTGAAACGACAGTTGCTCTCGTCGGCGGAAACGGGCCCTCCATTCAAATGCGGGGTGCTGGGCGTGGTCAGGGCCGCCGGAGCGGTAGCGGCTGGCGATACCGCGCGGGTTCGGGTCCCGTCCTCCTCTTTTCGCGCGTTGCCGGCGCTGTAGGACACTTCAGGAGGCGCTCGCCCTCGCTCGTTCGCGCGCCTCGCGCCGCCGTTCGCGACGTTCGCGGCGCCGCTTGGCACGGTCAGCGGGTTGCCGCAGCGGAGCAACCTGCGTCGCAGCGACTATCGGCGCCGGAGCCTCCTCGACCAAAGGCGCCTGGATCGGTTCGGTCGCAGCGGGGCGGGCTTCCATGAACTCGAGCACTGCCCGTCCTTTTGCCGTGATCTTCCACCCGCCAACGATCCGTTCGACCAGCCGGTGCGAAAAGATGTCGAGATCGGGCACCCGCGCGGCCAGGCGCTTGGTCCGGTCCGCCCAGTCGCGACCGCTGGTCGCCAGGATCGCCATGTCGCGCTTGAGGTCCTCCATCACGGCGAAGCCGTCCGGATAGCTCACCAGGATCTTGAGGACCGTCACCTGGAAATTCACGCCCCCTCCGGATCAATCAGCGCCACATCGTGGGTGCACGGGACAGCGCGTCGTGGCCGACCCGCCTTAGCCCATCGGGCGAAACCTCGCCTCTGGTGGCGGCCTCCAGGATTTTCGAAGCGACGTGAGTCCGTGCTCCAATCTCGCGGTGCGAAACGCTTTCGCAGACGTCGTCCAGGACCGCGCGCAAAAGCGCGGTTGTCTCCGTATCAAACATGAGGCGCCCCAGAGGGAAAGGGGTAGCGTAGCCCGGTTTTGCCGGCTGGGGATTCAGGCATGTTAAGCTTCCGGGAAAAATGCAGTCGAAGGTATGAGGGAGCCAAGAGTGTCGGGGGCGAGTGTGATTGCGGCTCCGGTCGGTTCTTGCCGGCGGACTATCTGGTTCTCTTGCTGGAGATATCATCGGCTTCGAAGCCAACGCGCTGCATCAGACTAGAAAGCGGTATCAACCCGAACGCCATCATCCCAGCAGAGACTGCGAAAAAGTTCAGGTCGAGACTCGCATTCCAGCGTAGCAGCAGATAACCGCCCGCAGCAGCGATCAGCGCGCGGGTCAGAGCTCCGAGCAGCGAAGGCGCGAGCCGCCGGGTGGCTTGGCCTACACAGTACAGCACAAAGCCGAGACCGAAGAACCCAAAGAAGGGGCCGACATCGTGCAGGTACTGCACGCCCGCCTGGATGGTCGCGGGGTCGTCGTTGAAAAGGCCGATCCATTGGCGCGCTAACAGCGCGCCGACGAGTCCTATTGTGGCGGTCACCGCAGCGCCTATAACCGCGCCCGTCCAGGCGGCGCGCCGCGCACGCTCGATCAGTCCGGCGCCAAGGCTGGCGCTGACAACCATGCCGACCGGGCCGCCCACACCGTAGGAGATCGGCACAAGCAGGAACTCTAGACGTGAGGCTGAGCCATACCCTGCCAAAGCAGCGATACCATGGGAGCCGACGTAAGCGGTCACAAGCGTCAGCGTTACATTGGTGCTCGCCGCGATGATGGCAGAGACGCCGCCGATCTTGAGGATCGTCAAGGCAGGCGCGAGCGCCAGGCGCGGTGGGGTTGGCGAAGGCCGCAACAAGCCCATATGGCCCCACAGGTAGATTGCGTAGGCAAGTGTTCCGAGAGCGTAGTTGATCAACAGTGCGACGCCACCGCCGATTGGGCCAAGCGCGGGAATGCCGAAGCCGCCGAAAATCAGAAGCGGTGATAGCGGCACCAGCAGCGTTGCGCCTGAGCACACTACAATGACCGGCAGTCGCAAGTTTCCGGTGCCGCGCACCGCCGCCATCAGCAAGTTGAATGTCCAGATCAGCGTCGCTCCGCCAAAGACCACCGTCGAATATTGCAGGGAGATCTGTAGCGAAGCGCCATGCCCGCCCATCGCACGATAGATCAAGGGCCCCAGCCCATACATGAATGCGGTGGTTGCCAATCCAAGCGGCAGCGCCAACCCGATCGCGTACCAAGGGTAGGAGCTTGCCTCGGCGAATTCGCCGCGTCCTAGCGCCCGCGCCACCGAAGTGACGATACCACCGCCTGTCGCACCCTGGGAGATCGCTACGGTAAGCGCGAGCAGCGGGAAGACCAGCGTCACTCCGGCGAGAGCGTCGAGCCCGAGCTTTGCGATGAAGTAAACCTCGAGAAGTCCCATCAGCACCTGGACGAGCATCACGGTCGAATTCGGGACCGCCAAGCGGAGGATCGTCAAGGCGACCGGATGGCCTAGCAGCGCGTCAAGTCGGTCATCGCGCAGCGTCATGCGCGCCGTGTGCGGCTTTGAATCGGCGATATTCGCGGGTCCGTTCACGATCACTTCCTCTCGTTGCAGAGAGCGACATGACCACGGCCGCCGAACGCGGCCCAACCATATGAATTGACACGCTCTGTTAGCAAAACTAACAATCTAAAAATGGTCCGTTTACCGCCACTCGAAGCCATGCGCGTGTTTGAGGTCGCCGCTCGTCATGGCAGCTATTCCAGAGCGGCTGAAGAACTTCACATCACTCATGGAGCGGTAAGCCAAAGGATTCGGCAGATCGAAGAGCGGGTCGGGATCAAGCTTTTCGAGCGAATGGGGCACCGAATGGTACCCACGCCGGACGGGCGACGTCTCTATGATCGAGTTGCGCGCTCGTTAGCCGAACTAACCGGGGCACTCACTTCGCTGAGATCTTCCCCCATGGATGCCGAAGTCACGGTGAGCTTGCTACCGGTGATGGCGGCCCGCTGGCTGTTGCCGCGCTTGCCCCGATTCAACGAGCATTACCCCCACATCCACGTCAACGTGAAGTCGGATCGGCAACTCGCCAATTTCAAGTCGGACAAGGTCGATATCGCGTTACGTCTCGGCACCGGAACCTGGAAGGGGCTTCACGCCATCCGGCTGATGGACGAGGAGATCTTCCCGGTCTGCAGCCCGCGCTACAACGGAGGGCAGTTCACGCGAGACCCGTCGGCATTCGTGAATGAGCGGTTGTTAATCGATCCGAACGTCCCCTGGTCGACCTGGTTCAAATCGCTCGGAGTGCAGATCGACCGGAAGATCGTCGGCAACTCCTTCGCCGATGCGAATCTGCTGATGGAGGCGGCGATCGACGGGCAAGGAATTGCGCTCGCGCGCCGCTCGGTCACTCGCGCCGATCTGCTCAACGGCAAATTGGTCCGGTTGTCCGACCATAACTGCCGCCTGCCATTATCGCACTTCCTCGTTCATCCGCCGTTGCTAGAGAGCAATGCGCCGGCGATGGCGTTCCGTGATTGGATGCTGGCGGAGGCCATGGAAGGCTTGGCCTTGCAGCACTAGGTCCGCATTCGCCTCCAAATCGGCCGAGATTGACGGCCGAATCGGCCGAACAGGTGGTACACACCGGTGGTCACAAAACTCGGCCGGGCTTTTTAGGAATCCTTGTTTTCCGCGGATTTTCGCGCATTGGGGGCATCGGGGGAGAGATTCCCACTTTCCCCGCCGCCAGCTCCCTCCTCCGGTTAACTAGCACCATCTGGAGCTCGCCTCGCGCGTGCTGCCTTGCGCTTTTGCTTGGCTGCCTTCGCGGCCGCGACGTCGAAGTTAGTGCGTCGACGCCGCTTGTGCGGCACTGGCGGAGAGTTCAGAGCCGGGATGTCGTAGCGCGGATATTTTTCGATCTCCGCCGCCATGGTCTCGATCCAACGGTCTCCATAGTCGTTGCCCGCATTGGAATCCTTCGGGCGGTGGCCCGTGATGAAACCCTCAACCTCGCGGTCCATCTTGACGTGCCTGGCCACGCTCTTGAACAGGTGTCGCCATCCGTGGTTCGGTTTGACGTCGTACGGGATCCCGAGGCCATGCACCCATTCGCCGATCCGTTCGGCGATCTTGTGGAATTGCGGATGCCGCACAGTTCCACCGCGGCGGCGCTCCGGATCGTAGAACAGCGGCTTCTTGAGCTTGGTGCGGAGCGCCACATAGTCCAGGAAACGCTGACCTTCGGGCCTTGCTCGATGATGTGCGAGTGGATGGGCACTACGCGCCATGTCTTGGTCTTCTCGGGCGAGGGCTTGATCCGTGGGCCCATGCCTATTACTCGGGTCTGACTTGTCCAAGTCCAGCGCTCAGCCAGCAGAGCTGTATTTCCGCCGGTATCCGAACGTGACACGCGGCTCATTCGAGTGGTACCACCTCGCGCTACCTGGATCGCGCCAGCAACATTTCCATGCACCACGCAGTGTTGGAGGCCTCGAAACTTTACGACGGAACGTCGTAATCCGTCCCTCCGGATTGGGCGTGTACGCGTACGTCTGCAGGTCGGAACTTTCCGTCCGCACGGCGGCATCCTCCTGCACGACCACGTAAACGTGGTTGCTCTCGACTGAGACCGAAATGACCGTACCCGCATCTCGGTCGTAGAGGTGCGCGATCGTCGCACCGTCACCCGGCTTAGGATCAAACCGGTGCAACATTCCGCGCGCCGCATTGAGGGCTCCGTGCGCGACTTCCTGACTTTCAGACATCATCGGCTGCTCCTCTTTGGAGATCATGACCATGCATATGCTCGCTTTCTGCCGCGCTTCGGGCGTCGCTATCTCGAAAATACACTTTCGATTCTGTCGAGCAAAGCGATCGCGAGCGGAGAAGTCGGCACGCAACACCGATTGTCGACTTTCCCGGATGGCATTTAGAGAAGGCCCTTCCTGCCGGCGAAGAGGCAGCTGCGAGCGGCAAGGATGAGGGTCTGCATCAAAACTTCCGTCCGAGGGAAAGCCGTCCAATCGCTGTATCTGCACGGGCGTCAGGGCCATTTGATTAGCTGTGGAAAATTTCCAATCGGATGACGGTCAAGAAGCGAGCCACACAATCGAGCAGCGACGAGATGAGTTAAATGCACAACGGCGATGGCCCCGACGCGGACACAAACAGCGCGCGACGGCGGTGACGCATGCGCAGCTTTTGGGATCCCGTGCTCCCTCACCCCAGCCAGGTCGCGCTCACAGAAATCCACGGAAAAGCCGATCTGTCTCGCAGTGGTTTCCTTCCCTATTTATGGACGACCGTTAGGCGTGACGCGTCACCGGTGAGGCTCAATCACCCATTTGCCAGCCCGAAGCCGAGCCTCGGTGGCGTGCCAATGCGCGTGATGAGGGCCGGCGTGGGCGAGCCGTGGCCCACGACGCACTGCGAGCGATTCCACCGCCCCCACGCCATCTGGTCGGCCTGTCGCCGGACCAGATCGGCTCGGGCTTGATCTCGGCGTACGGTCGCCCGATCTGCTTGCGATACTTGTGCGCCAGATCGTGCATGTGCTTCCGCACGCCCGCGGCGAGTCCGCGGACCGCGACGTTGCGTTCGGCGAGTTGGGCTCGGAAGCGCTTGTCGGCGCTGGCTGGCTGCATCGAGACCGCGCCAGGCGTCCGTAGACCTGAGCGTCGAGCGCCGTCATCGGCGTGCGCGGCTTGAGCGTCATGCGAGCCTCCGGCGTCGGTTGCCCGGCTATGTGAAGCGGGCGAGCACGTTGTCGAATCCCTTTTGGCTGTACTTGCCTCCGGCGACGACGATCTCGGCTGCGCGCTCGATGAACATGGCCGGGTCGAGGCCGGTCTCGCCGTTCATCCTTGCCTCGATGACGGCGGCTGCGCATGCGTTGGCGACGACGTACGCCGGAGGCTCGCGCGAGTCCGCGAGGCGTGCCCGGTATGCCGCCGTCCTGTCTTTGCCTGTGCGCTTGCGCGTGCTGTCCATGCACGCATTGTCAGTCACCGGTGACAACGTCAGCAAACGATCCGGTCGACATGACCCTGAACGCGAGAAGCCCCGCAGGGGGTCTCACCGGGGTGAGTGCTGCGGGGCTTCAGGTGCGGCGTGTCCTCGCGGAGCGAGTTGGATCGACATGCAGCAACAGGACGATCGCGCCGGCCCCGGCGAAGGTCAACAGGGCTCCGCTGTCGTGCCGACAAAAAAATAGGCCCGGTCTCCCGGCCCAGTTTGTCAACCCATCCAGCCGGGCTTCATCCGGCTGCCTGAGAGCGATCATGGTCGCCGGCGTTCCGGCGAAGGTCAACGGCAGTATGACTACGGGCCAATCGCCTCTAGAACAGCGCCGGCCCCCACGCGTCCGGCCGGATGGGCGGGCCGCAGGATTCTGATTCTTCACCCTGACGGTCGAGCGGGTCTACGAGACGAGTTCTCATGCGACGCAGAGTCGACTTCGCCTCCTCGACGTCGAATCCGTTCGCCCTCAGATAGGCGAACGCGCGCCGCACGATGGCGACGTCCTCTTCGCTCAGGATTCCGACGTTCGGCATGGTCGTCAGCGCCACGACCATGGCCATGGCCACCTGCTCGGCCGTCGGAGCTGTGCGCTGGTCCATCGACGAGCGCCAGCGCGCCGTCCGCATCCTGCCCTGGGCCCGCTTCACCTCCTGCGGGACGCGGCGACTGCTTTTGGTGAACCGCGCGTCCGGCCGCATGGGGTCACGGAAGAACATCGTCTTGCTGGTGTCGTCGAGCTCCGCGATCTTGTCGACGTCCTCCGGGGTGAGCATGCTCTGTTTCGTCATCGTTGCCTCCACAACATGTCAGCCGGCTGACCGGCCACCTGCTGGGGATTCTACGGGCTGCGCCTGCAAAGCCGAAGTGGGCGATGAGGCCGGAGGCCATGCGACCAGGGCGCCGCAGGCGGTGCGTTCGCGCCCACAGCGTGCTGCGCCATCGATGGCACCAGCCTGCGGCGCTACGGCAGACGTCGAGGAGAGGAGATTCTAGGAGTGGCCGGGCTTGCCGGCGATGGCTGCGCGTCGGGAGGCGTCAGGCCTCGCGGCTGTCGGCCTACTGCACGGTCTCGTGGTCGGCGTGCAACACACCCTCGCCGTCGATGTCGATGCGACGACCACCCCAATGCATCCACGTCGACGAATGCGAGGGTGGACTACCGACGTGGCGTGGCAGGCGACGGCACGCATGCGTCGACGACGATGGCTCCGCAGGACGACAGGACGGATCAGCGAGGGGCTGGTCGGTGTTGCCGGTGGCGACCGCTGCGCTGGCGACGTTCGCATCGGACACGAGAACGGTGGCCGGAGCCGGCACGATGGCGACTTCGATGGCTTCGAAGACGAGGGAAGGCTGTTCGATTGAGCCGGTATCATTCCTTGCTATATATCTGGAAGCATCGCGGAATGACGGTAGGAGCACCTTCAGCCACTTGTAAACGCAAGACTTCTCACGTCGGCCGGACCTGATGATGAAGCTGGCGACACCCTCCGTGTCGTGGAGGTCGAAGCCGAGCCTAGCGTACAGCTCGAGCTGCGCCTGGATGATCGCACGGGAGTCCGCGCCCTGGTTGGCTCGGGTGATCGTGCCCGCCGTTTCCTTGCGCTTGCCGCCTTGGGCCTTACGAGCCTCCGGCAGCTCGGCGCCGACCAGGCCCTCGGCCTCGTGAACCAGCGCGTCGCGGCCGCGGTTGTCGCCGTCGTAGTAGCGGGTCTTGATGGAGGGCCGGTTGGCGCAGCGCCACCTGAGCTGCTTGCGCATGATCTTGCGCACGTCTTCCGGCAGCTCCTCGCCGGGAGGGATGCCGAGGGCCTGGCGGATGAGCGGGATGCCCGCACCCTTGAGCCATTCGCCGTAGGCGGTCGACGACGGCGCCTTCAGCGCCGACAGGAACGCCTGATCGTGCGTACGGAATCCTTCGGTGATCGCCTCTTTCCAGCAGTCGTTCATGGTGTTGTAGCGGAAGTTGGACTGCGTGGGCTCGGCCAGCTCCTCGCCCGCATTCTTCAGCTTCGCATGCTGGCGGCGCATCGCCTTGCGGTCGACGGCGAGCGTCGGCAGGCCGGCGGCGAAATCCTTGAGGTCCGGGAAGTTCTCGAAGCAGGCGACGCTCCACCTGGGCGCCAGCGGATTCTTGGTCTTGCCCTTGTTCTCGTGGCCAGGATCCGCGCCGAGCGGGATCAGCGCGCTGACGAGCGCGTCCTGGATCATGTTGAATGTTCTCACCGGGGCCGTCCGCGACTTGCCGCAGACGCCGACTTCGGCACCGGGGGGAGAATCCAGATGAGGTGTGGATTCTCGACGTTTCCGTCCTTGTCGAGACGATAGACGATCAGGGCCGGCAGCAGGCCGACGCCGAGCACGCGGACGAGGTCCCTACGCAGCTGCTTGAGGCTCTTCCACTTGCCGTCGAGGTCACAGACGAGCTGGCCCCGGACCTTCCACCAGCCAATCGTCAGATACTCGCGGTCGCGCAGGAACAGCGCCTCTTCCGAGGCCCCGTCGTAGACCTCCCTTTTGTTCAGGCCGTACTGCGCGTCCTTCGGCAGGCGGGCGTTGTAGAGCGCCAGACCCATGATGCCGAGCTCGGACGACAGGGCCGTACCGTTGCCGTCGGGGTCCTTATAGCAGTCGGAGAACGGCATAAAGGTGCGGTCGGCGCGGATCACCATGCCGTTCTGAACGAAACCGACTTCCAAGCGGTCCGCCCGGCGCTGGCGCTCGCGCTCCGGCTTCTCGCGCTTGAACGTGGCGCGCTCGATGGCTTCGGCCTGGGCCTTCGCCTTCACTGGATCGTTCTCGATCTTCTTCGGAGCGCGAGCCCTCTTCGGCTTCTCGTCCTCAAGCTCTTCGTCGAGGATCCGGTTGGCGAGCTCCATCATGGAGCTCATCTTCCGGTTCTGCTTGGCGTCGGCGTTGCGCTTGAGCCATTTTTTTTTCGAAATTAGCGCGCTTCCTCGGGGCGATGGTCGCCGGGTCGAAGCGCTCGGACTGCGGCAAAGGCTGGGTGATCACGCGCTCGTTGCCGTAGGCGTCGAACAGCGTGACGACCCGGCGGTGGTCGATCGTCGGCGCGATCTCCTCGCGACGGCGCGCCTCCTGCTCCCACGGGAATCCTTGCCACTCCTCGCCACGCTTCCAGGACCAGCTCGGGGTCCAGTCGGCGGGCACAGGTGCGGCATCCGCCATCTCGGCCAGCCGCGCCTCCACGCGCGCGATCAGCTCCAGCGTGCCCGGTTCGGGCTGCAGCATGGCCTGGACCTCGGGCGAGTAGGCGCACGACGCTTCGCCGCCACCGCAGATGGCGGGCGCGAGTCCTTGGTCCTGGCTGGTCTGGGCGGTGTGCATGCTGTCGATCCAGGGGATACGATAGCCGCTACGCGCGCAACCCGCAAGGACTCGAAATACACAGGTGGCGCCCTAGTGTGCCCGGACGCCTCCGAGCCACCCCTCGCCCGGTTCCAACAATTCGAGATTCGTAATGTCGTCATCGTCGGCTTGGCCGTCGACAATTCTAGATTCGTAATGTCGGAACCGGAGGCCGACTCGGCTAACCCATTGATCCGACAACAAACGAGATTACGAGACTAGAATCGTCGCTCAGTCCAGGTTGCGCCGGCGACGGACGTAGGCGCGCGCTGCCTCAGGGGTCTCATCCTGTTCGACCGGCCCTCGGTCCGCGTGCGGGACGCCGTCCCAGTATGTTTTCGGATCGTCGAGCCATTCTTGCGATGGTGGCGCTCCGATCACGATTTCGTGAGCCGTGGCGAATTTGCGCCATTTGTCAGCAAGTTGCACGGGGCTCCTCTCGCGGAGCGCGAGCGGGCTTTCGGAGTCGGGGACGATCCGCCCGACCGGATCCAGCCTTGGATTGCGGGGGTCGGCCCTCATCATCCCAACCAAAATTTGCTCGACCAGGTGGGAGCGCGAGACCCCGCGCTCGGCCGCCCGCATGGACAGCAACTCCAAAATATCTGGGTGCATCCGGAGCGTAAGTCGATTTGCTTTTGCCTCGCTCGCCGCCTCGGCGGATGGGCGCGGCGGAAGGCGGCCGTGGCCGTGGAAGCCCGGTATTTTCGAATCCTTAGCCATGATTCAAGTCCTTCATTGCAATGGCACACACTGTGGTCTACAAACCTACCCAATGATGGCAGGTTGGTACACGATGGCATACGCTTCTACCAAGGATTCGTCTACCGAAGCTTACTGGCGCCGGACGGTCGAAGAGGACCGCGCCGAGAGCGCGCCGCCGCCCCCGCCGCGGCCCGAGGAGGACGAACGATGACCGATCTCCCGCATCCGGCACTTACCCTTTTGTTGCACACACGCTGGGACGATGCGTTCGCGTGGCTGATCGACCGGAGCCGCTCGATGATCGGCGCCGACGGCGCTGAGGGGCTTTGGCGCATGTTCGGCGAGGGCGGCGACCTGAGGCAGGAGATCCCCGGCGTGGTTGACGCGCTCTACGGGCTGGGCCGGGAGGATTGCGGCGAGCTGGCGCTGGCCTGGCAGATGATGTGCTGCGACCCGCGCCGCCCGGAATCGTTCAACGCCGTGGTGCCCCAGCTCGCCTGGTCGCTGCGGCACCGCTCCGTGATCACGAATGCCGCGGAGGAGACCCTGCTGCGCGCCCGTCTGCACCTGTGGTGGGAAGCCGCCGCCGGAAAGTGGGGCGACCACAAGGACTCGATTTTCGCGATCACCGCCCGGCTGGCGGATAAAGAGGAGATTCATGACCGTCACCGAACGCAGCAGGAGGCCGACGAACAGCCCGAGATGACAGAACCGGATCCCGCGGCGCCGACCGTCGTCGTGATGCCCAAGGACCGCGCCGAGGAAAAAGGCCTGCCGCAGGCGTGGAAGGATCTGCGCGACGAACCGCTGCCGCTCGTCGTCTGCCGCGACGCCGCCGAGGTGCGCGAGCGCCTGCAGGACGAATATCCGCACGCGTGGCGCGAGGTGGCGATGCTGACGCAGGACCTGCGCAGCGGCGAGCCGGCGAGGATCAAGCCGAGCTTGTTGTTGTCGCAGCCGGGCACCGGAAAAACGCGTCTGATCAGGAGGCTCGCCGAGCTGATTTCTCCGCAGATGTACGTCAGCCGCTTTGATGCAGCGAGCGCTTTCGATGGCATGTACGGCGGAACGCCGAAGGGCTGGACTAGCGCCCAGGCGTCCGTACCGGCGCGCGCCGTGCTGGCGTCGCGGACCGCGAACCCGATCGCGTTGGTCGACGAGATCGAGAAGGCGTCGGAGAGCACGCACAACGGCAATCTATGGTCGGCGATGACGCCGTTCCTGGAGCGCGAGACGTCGCGCAGGCACCCGGAGAGCGGCATCGACGCCGAACTCGACCTGTCCTACGTGATCCACCTGGCCACGGCCAACTCGGTCGAGCGCCTGCCCTCGCAGCTGCGCGACCGATTCCGGGCCATCAAGATCCCGGCGCCCACGCTGGCGCACCTGCCGCGGCTGGCGGCGCTGGTGATGCGCGACCTCGCGGCCGAGGACGATGCGCGCGCACACGACGAGCCGCTCGCCGCGGACGAGCTGGAGATCATCGGCAGGGCCTGGGCGCGGGAGCGCTTCAGCATGCGCAAGCTGCAGCGCCTGGTCGGCGCGACGCTGGAGGCGCGCGACATGTGCGCACGGAGGCATTGATGTCATTGGAAGAGAAGCTGCTGCGGAACGACGTCGAGAGCTACCTGCGCGGCGAGGAGCCGCCGGCCGATGTGCTGGCTGTCGCGCCAAGGCTCGAGCAATGGGCACCTGGGATAACGAGGGCGCCTGACGGCGGGTATGCCCTGACGCTGTGTGGACTCCCGTTCGGACATCCACGCGTTCCGGACGGAAAGCCGACTACCACCGGCGAGATCGTTTGGCTCGACCGCAAGGGGCGGTGGGCGCGGACGTTGACGCGGCTCTGGAATCTCGGCGAGCCGGAGGGCACCGAGATTCCGATCGACGGGGTCGAGCTATGAGCGGCGACGAAGAGCATGTGGCGCGACTGCTGGAGCGCCTGCAGACCGGATGGCGGCCGACGCCAGACGAGATCGACATGCGCGTCCGGCAGCGGAGGATCTACGCCTGGTCCTTCGCGCCTTCGTTCTCGCTACCCGAAGCGGTGATCATCGGAAGCCCGGAGAGCCGCAAGGGCGTGATCCGGACGGATGTGATCCTCTGGATCGACGCCGGCCTCCGCTGGGCGCTGTGCGAGGACGGGCTCTGGTGGCTGGAGAGGGAAGCTAAAACGCCTTAGGTATCCAAAAGGCGCGGACTTCGCTCGGCGCTCTCAGCAAATTCTTCGACGACCGCCTCACGAGGCGCTTCCGTTTCGCCGGGGCGTCGGGGATGATCTGTGCGTGATCGAGCTTGGTGCGGTTCAATTCCGCCTCGCTGGCCGAGATCTGGTGAGAAGCGTTCGGTTCGATCCCGACGCCTGCGGACGCCGCGGGCAAAGCCGGCACGGAGCCGGGGCCACTCGCGGGCGCTGCCTTCCGTATGGGGGCGGCGCCCGCGTTTCAAACGTAAGAGATCTGAGACCTCGCCCCTGAATCTAAGAGATTTGAGACCTCGATAAGGAATTTGAGACCATGGCCGACGGCCGCCTGTTCGATAGCAGCTCGATGACGCCGCCGCCGGCGCCTGAGATCGACGCCATGACGTGCACGGTCGAGAACGTGGCGAGCGACGTGAAGACAGAGATGAGCAAGAGCATGCTCGACATGTTTGTGTACGGCGGCCCGGCGCCCTGGCCGGAGAAGCCGTTCCACTACCAGACGCTGACCAGATATCGGGTGATCTGATGATCGAACACGACGACGCGTATTATCAGTCCGAGCCATACGGCGCCGCGATCAACGAGGCCCTGCAGGAGGCGAGCTACGACCCAGACGTCGGCGGTGGCGTCCCGAACAGGCCGGAGGAAGAATTCGACGGCCGCTTCATCGCGGCGCTGCTAGAGCGCGGCCTGGTCGTCAGAAAGCTGAATCCTACCGGGTCGCACCGCTTCCCGAGCATGGCGCCGAAGCCATACTCTGGTGGATTTCCGTACCCGTCCTTCATCGTTTCAATTCGGGACCGCGCCTGATGTCCGCCAAGCGCGCCGACCGCACCGCCGCCCGGGAGGCTGCCTACCGCGGCCCGACGAATCCTTTCGATCACGGATCCCGGCGCCACCGCTACTTCGCGAAGGCGCGCCAGCACGTCGACAACATGGACGCCGCGTTCAGGGATCTGGAGGCCGTCTACGGCACGATCGGACAGCGGAAGGAGATGCGTGATGCGTGAGATCGAGGATCTCGCAATCGACGTCGTCGTGCAGGCGGTCCGCGAAGCCGTGCGACCGACGCCTAGCATCTTCTCGCTGGTTAGAGACCTCCGTCATCCGCGGCATCAGGTGGTGCACGGCGACTGGGAGAAGCGGCGGCCGGCCAAGCGGCGCAAGAAGAGGGATCGCTGATGCCCTGGGTGACGCGCAATGCCTTCCGTGCCTGGGCCGTTCTGATCGACGCCGCGACGGTGATCGACGGGGTTGTTAAGCCGGGAGCGCCTGCGCTCGTCCGCGCTTATGTAGATGGCCTCATCACGCTCGACGAGTTGCGGGAGCAGGCTTGCGTCCATGTGGAATCCCAGCGGAAGGAGAGCGCGTGATGACCGTCGCCGAAATGCCTGAAGACGGTTTCAGCCAGGAAAGCCAGCTGGACATCGTGCAGCTGGCGGCGGAGCGGCGGATGGCACCGAGCGACCTGTTCTGGTTTGTCAAAACGATTGTCAGGCGAGAGACGGAGCCCCCCGCGCCGTTGAGAGAAGCTGCTGAAGCTATCGCGGACAAGCTCCTCAACGAGTGTAGGGAGCGCAAGTGGGAAGACGGCTTCTACGCCGAGCCTGAGGTTCGCGACGAGTGGTTCGAGATCGTCATGGCTGAGCTTCAGCTCCTGAAATCAGGCCAGCACCCGTCCTCCTCGTGACGCCCGGTCCGGTGCATGCAGCCGTCGGCGAGGAGCCGCACGGCGATCTCCTTCCAGAGTGAGCCGGGATCGTAGCTCTGCAGCGCCTCCGCGCGCGTCAACCAGACGACGCGGAAGCACTTGAGGCATTCGACGCGCAGGTCCTCGGACCTGATCTCCGCGAGCGTGCGATCGGCGCGCGGGCGCGACGTCTCGGCCCTGGGGTCCGCCAGCACGCTCGCCCACCAAGGCGAGCCACGGATTCCTGCGCGGGAGACGGGTGCCGAGACGCAATGACTAACGGAAGCGCGGGCGCGGCGCCCACTCCGGGATCTCGACGACCAAGTCGGGAATGAAGCCGGTATTCGGCTCCCAGGCATAACCAGCCGGATTGCAGACTATGCGAGTCCCGTCGCCGCCGGCGCCGCTCACGACCCCGTCGCTTCCCACGATGTAGTCGTGACTGTCGTGGACATGCCCGTGGATCCAGAGCGCCGGCTGGTGCTCCACGATGATGTCGGAGAGATCGCTGATGAACGACGCGTTGAGGGGCTCGTCCTCATAGCGCTCGTGCAGCGAGCCGGGGTGCGGCGCATGGTGGGTGACAACGACGGTCGGGCCGTCGTGCTCCTCCGAAAGGCGGTCGGTCAGCCAGCGCCGCTCGGCCAAGTGGCGCTTGAGGGCCTCGACGGGCGTGAAGGGCTTGGGGAATTCGGCGCCGTTCGAAGTCCTGATGAATTTGTTGTCGTTCATGTAGCGTCCGGCGTGGAGGCCGTGCGCCTGGCTCTCGGCATCGAAGCGGTAGTCGGTCCACATCGTGCAGCCGAGGAAGCGGACGCCGTCGATCACCGGCACTTCGGTCGCATCCAAAAACCTCACGTTGGTCCGGCGCGCCCGGTCGCGGATCTCGGCCGCGGCGTCTTCCAGGATGGATCCGTAATACTCGTGGTTGCCGGCTACGAAGAGCACCTCCTTGCCCCACAGCGCGCGCTGATTGGTCAGCCAGCTCACCGCCCGGTAGGCGTGGTGGACGTCCCCGGCGAAAACCGCGACGTCGAAATCGAGTCCTTCGGGGACGTCGTAGCCGTGAGACCAGGCCTCGCCGTGCAGGTCGGATGCGATGAAGATTTTCATGCCGGGACGATCGCTCCGGCACCGGCAAGAGGCAACGTCGGAATGTTGGACGGAATCTGCCCCCGGCCCGATCGGGGGCGAAATCGGGTCCTTGGGACGTCGGCCTAAGCCGTTGATTTCACTGGTGGGGGAGGCAGGACTCGAACCTGCGAAGCCATGAGGCGGCTGATTTACAGTCAGCTCCCTTTGCCACTCGGGACACTCCCCCGCTCGACGGCAGCACAATCGGGCCGGACCTTGCCGGCGACCGAAGACGGCCATGGAACGTGAAGGCCGCGACAGCCCGGATGGGGGCGCGACCGGGCGCGGTTATCGGCGAAGCGATGGGGTAAAGTCAACCGAGGCGAACAGCTAAAATCGCCCCCGACACCACCCAAATTGCCATATTCCGGGACCCGTGACACAAGCGAGCCCATGAAGGATCGAAAATTCAACCCGAGGGGCCCCCGCGGCGGGTCTAAGCCCTTCAACAGGCCCGGAAAATCGGCCGGTCGCCCGGCCCGCCGCGATCGCGATTCGGACGCCGACGGGCTTGTCATCCTCTATGGCTGGCACACCGTCTCCATGGCGCTCGCCAACCCCCAGCGGCAGATCCGCAAGCTGACGCTGACCGAGAACGCCGCAAGGCGTCTGGCGGACGAGAACATCGCGATCCCGGTCACGCCCGAGATCGTCCGGCCCCAGGAGATCGACCGGCTGCTGTCGCCCAACGCCGTGCACCAGGGCCTGCTCGCCGAGGCCGATCCCCTGCCCTCGCCCGACATCGAGGATTTGGAGCAGGACGGCATGGTGCTGGTGCTCGACCAGATCACCGATCCGCACAATGTCGGCGCCATCCTGCGCTCGGCGGCCGCCTTTGCGGTGAAGGCGATCGTCACCACCGCGCGTCACAGTCCGGAAGCGACCGGCGTGCTGGCCAAGGCCGCCTCCGGCGCGCTGGAGTTGGTCCCGATGGTGACGGTGCAAAACCTCGCCCGCGCATTGACCACGATGAACGAGCTCGGCTTCCAGACTGTCGGGCTGGACAGTGAAGGCAGTGCGGATCTTTCCGAGGTCACCCTGCGCGAGCCGCTCGCGCTGGTGCTGGGCGCGGAAGGCAAGGGCCTGCGGCAATTGACACGCGAGACCTGCAGCGTCGTGGCGCGGCTCGACATGCCCGGAGAGATCAAGAGTCTCAACGTCTCGAATGCCGCCGTGCTCTCGCTCTATGTCGGCGCGAGCCGGCTCGGGCTGATGAAGCGGTAACAAAACAGAACGCCCGTCCGCATCGCGGACGGGCGTCTCGTTGGCTCAACCGATCAAGCGATCAGTAATAGCGGCGCAGCACACGGTGGCCGCCATAATACGGCGCATGGCGCGGGGCGTAGCCGTAGCGCGGACCGTAGCCGTAATGCGTGCGCGGCAGATAGCCGGCGCGCGGGCCGTAGCCGTAGCGATACGGACGGTAATACGGGCGGCGGTAGGGATAGGCGGCCGGCGCTTCGACCGCGGCGGCGCGATAGCCATAGCCGTGCCCATAGCCATAGCCACGGCCGTAGCCGTAATTGGCGGGCGCAACCACCGCGTCCTCACGGTAGGTCGGATACGGCGCGAAGGCGCCCGGGCCGGTGTAGGTCGGGCCCTGGTTGACGTGATAATATTGCGTGGTGGGCTCGGCGAGACGCTCATAGGCGCCGTAGCCGTACCCGGTCCCATAACCGCCGCAGCCGGTGTTACAGCCGGAATAGACCGGCGCGACCGGCTGGCACGGATCGAAGCCGCAGGCCGCGGCGGGCGCGGTGGCGGCGAACATCACGGCAGCCGCCGCGACCAGTCCCGAAATCATCTGACGCATTACTCTCTCCTGTTGATTTCCGTTTTTTGGATTGTCGTTTCTTAACCCGGCGGCTTGCCGGGCATCTCTGCACGCGGCCGCGGCCGAGGACGCCGCGGCTGGTCGTTGAACTCAGGCGCGAGGATCACCGGCGGCGGATTGACGGGCACGTCCATCTGCGGCGGCAGCGGCGCCGATTGGGCGCCCCAGCTCTGGTGATAGCTATCGGGCGGCTTGGGCAATTTGCGGTTCGCGGGCGGTTCGACCTCGAGCCGGCCATAGCCGGGCCGCAGGCCCAGCGTCGGGTAGTAGTGGCCGACGTCCGTGGGCTGGCGCTCGGCGACATAGCGTCCGCCATAGATCGTGGGCTGCACCTGGACGTTCTTCCCCAGGCCCCAGGTCCCCTCGATCACGGCATAGGACGCGTCGATGTTGTTGATGATGATGGGCACGCCGGGGCGACCGGGAACGACGATATCGAAGCCGCCGCCGGCAAACGCCGTCGCGGGCAGTCCGATCAGAAAGGCAGCGAGCGCCACAGCGCGCATGAGGGGACCCCATTTATTCGGCGACAACCTACCCGATGGCGGCGCAGAGAGGGTTAAGGCCCTCTCACCAATTGCCGGTAAGCCTAATGTGTAAGGATTGCGCGCCGCTCAAATGCGCCAAAGCGAACTAGCGAAGCATTAACGCCGCCGGATCCTGCAGTCCGGAACCGTCGCGCGTGCTCACTTCCGTTTGACTATGGCTGACGAAAATCCGGCGGTTTCAGCGGAACGTCCGGCGCCCTCGGCATTTAGCCCCCGTCAACAAAACGGGAGCCAAACAATCATGAACATCAAACTTCTCGGAGCCACGGCGATTGCGGCGACCTTGGTGACGGGCTCTGCCATGGCGCAGGCCGTGATCACCAATCCCGGCCGCTGCGCGGCGCAATTCCCCAACGCCAACTGCCAGAACGTCGGACCGGGAAATCCGTACACCGATAGCGGCTATCGGCATCGTCGCGTGTCCTATCGCCAGACCAACAACGGCGATTGGAATAACGACTGGAACAGGAGCCGCACCGGCTTCTGGCCGACCGACGTCGCCGCCGGCGCAGTCGGAGCAGCCGCTGGCGTGGCCGGCGCGGCCATCGGGACTGCGGGCGCGATCGCAACCGCCCCGTTCCGTGCCACCAACGACGCCTACGCCTACGACAATGGCTGGGATAATTCGTGGAATAATTCTTGGGACAACCGCGGCTGGGACACCCGCACCTACGCCCAGCGCAACGGCTTCGTCTGCACGCCCGGCACCTGGTTCAAGGGCGAAGACGGCCGCCGCCACATCTGCCAGTAAGGCGGTTTGAACCGAACGCGACAGATCGGGCGGCCCTCGTGGCCGCCTGATTCATGTCTGCATCGGGGCTCCCGGGTTCTGGCACTTTCCGGTCAAGTCTGGTATTGCGGCGCGCACGGGCGGACAGCCCCGGCCTAGGCCGGGCCTGCCCCGCTTCTCCAGGCGTCGCCGGCTTAGCTCAGCGGTAGAGCAGCGGTTTTGTAAACCGAAGGTCGGGGGTTCAATCCCCTCAGCCGGCACCACCGATTTAGCCAACACCGCGGCCTGATAGATCGGGGCACTCCTCCGTCTAACGACAGCTAGAATCGATTTCCCACGCAATCACGTCAGAGCTTTCCGGGCGACCGTTACACTCAACTCGAGCAGCGGGTGCTTCTCGTTCCTGACTATAATGAGGACCTGCGCCCCCTTTGCCGACGCAACGTCTCTGGCAATCGAGGTCGCCATTGCGATCGCCTCTCTTTCGGCGGCTTCCGGGCCGGGCAAATCCACCCCATCCTCGTCGACCGCAGCGAAAAAGTCGTCCTTGATATCGAAGTAGAACTTCATGGCTCAGAGCGACGGATTGAGATGAAGGTAAAGCACGTCGAAGTCTGCTATTTCGCGCAACCTGGCTTCATCAAGAATCGATATTCTTCCCCGCTCCAGGTCCAACACGCGCTGAGCACGTAGCTGCTGAACGACCCGATTCATGTGGACCACACTCGTGCCGACGGCGTCGGCGAGGAGTGCCTGAGAGGCCGGAAAATCGAAGGACAGGCCGTCCGCTCGGCCGATCGCCTTCAATCTGGTGTAAAGCTCAAGCACGAGATGCGCCACGCGGCTTGTGGCTTCGCGTTGACCAACGTTGCAAATCCACTCCCGGAAGATCGCGGCGTCGGTCAGTGTATCGCGCCAAAGCGCTTCGGCCACGTTAGGCCGCTTTCTTATCAGTGAGCGCACCGCTGCATGCGGAATGAAGCCGAGAACGCTATCGCCAAGCGTGCTGACGTCATGGTCCATCACATGTAGAAAGAGACCCTGCAGATCGGGAATGTCGCCGGGTTGGTGAAAGGCCATGATTTGGCGGTGGCCATTGCCGACGATCTTTGATCTCAGGATAAAGCCATCAACGACAAGGCAGCACGCCGAAGGTCGATCTCCGAGAGAAACGACCGGCTGACCGCCAGCCATCCGTTTCACCGTGATTGGCAGATGACGGATAGCGGCCTCGTCCTCTTCATCAATTTCGGTGCTGACCCGCAACCGCCTCAAGAAAGGCTCGAAAATTTCCGCGTTATTCATCGTTAGCTCCGGTCGGCAAACGAATTTTTGTCACGTTCGTTCCAAACCGGACCGCTAGCTATTGTCTCACGCGAAGCAAAGGGACTGCCGCAAATTCCAACCCTCGGCGGAACCCACGGGAACGGCGTCAATTCATCTTGCCGCGAAGCCTTGGAGCGAAATTTGACGCGCAACGCTCACTTCGAATGCTTCGGTGCGCTGCTTTGCTGGAAGTGCTCGGCGCCTGATATCTCCACCCAGGCATGTTTCGACTGTTCGAAAACCGAGCGGATGGGCGCCGGGTAGTTCGGAACCGCGATCGCGCCCACGGCAACGCCGATCATCGCAGGCAGATTGTCCGCCTTCCAATAGACCGTCGAACCGCACTCGGGGCAAAAATAGCTGCGGACCTTGCCGCCGCTTGCGGCTGTCCGGACGTACTCCTTCGACGTCCCTGAGATCCTGACGCCCTCCGCCGGATAGAACGCACCGACCCCGAACGGCGCGCCGGTTCGACGCTGGCAGTCAATGCAGTGGCAGGCGACGACGAGGCTGGAAGGTCCTGGAAGCGACAGCGCGAGAGCGCCGCACCTGCATTGGGCATCGATCATCGAAGCTCCTTCCTCCTCAATTGGCTGACAGGTTCTGTCGCTCGGCTGGAGCGCAGGGCAATCCAGGACTGACCCTCACTCCTTCGCAACCTCGAACGCCAGCAGTGCGTTGCCGGCGACGCCGCCCCACTGGCCGTAGCCGGAATTGGTGTAGAGCATTCCGCCGGCGATGATCGGCCCCGGGCCGTCGATCGCGCCGCCATGAGCAGGGGCGCCGTTCACCGTCGTATAGTCTCGCGCCGTGTCGTATTCCCACAACAGCTTTCCGTCGGCCGTCGCGTAGGCGCGCAGAAAGCCGCTGACGCCGCCGGAAAACACGACGCCGGGGATCAGGCTCACGGCAGCCGACAGCGCAGGGCTGCATTGGAGGCGATCGCCACAGGCGACAGGAGATACTTCCATCGCAATTTTCCCACTGGCGAGGTCGAGGCCGAACAGACCGCCGCCTTGGGTGGCATCGAGCCGCCGCGTACCATCGCGCAGGAACCGCACGTCGGAGTTCGCGACATAGATGCGATCCTGGTCGGCGGCCGAGCCCCACTCGCTGCCGCCGAGCGCACCGCCCTTCCCGATCCGCGTCTGCCACAGGATCTTGCCGCCATCATCCGGATCGAGCGCGTGCACGACGCCGGACTTCTGCGCGATGGCAAGAACGCGCCTGCCGTCACGCAAGGTCACGAGGATCGGCGACTGGCCAAAATCGTGGTCGGGCCCGTGATCTTCAGGACAATTGGTCTTGTCCGCACCGAAGCACGCGACGATGAAGGCGTCGCTCGGCGTCGCCTGCTGCTTCCAGAGCAGCTTACCGGTCGCAAGCTCGAAAGCGAGGACCGCATCGGCGGTTGCGGCGGGTGGATTCGAATAGGAATTGCTGGTCGCGACGTAGACGGCGTTGCGTTTCGGATCAATCGTCGGTGCCGACCACACCGCCGCGCCGGACGGGCCGAACAGCTGCGTGCCTCTCGCATTCTTGCCGGTCGGATGCGCCACCTCAGGGATCGTGTAGGCCTGCCACACCGGCTTGCCGGTCACTGCCTCGAGCGCGACCACGCTGCCGCGGAAAGTACAGCATTCGTAACTGGCCTGCGAACCGGCGGCCTCCTCGAGCGAGGAGACCGGGATATAGAGCACGCCGGAATGCAGCGTCGGCGCTCCGGTGATGCGCGCTGCCGGGTGCTCCTCGACCTTGGTCTTCCAGATCAGCGCACCAGTCAGTGCGTTCACCGCATAGGCATTGGCGCGCAGGTCACCGAAGAAGATCGCGAACTGATCGGTGCCGGGAAGCGGCCCGAAGCTGATCGCCGCGCGAACCGCGGCATCGGTCGGCAGCGTCCACCTCGTGCAGCCGCTTCGCGCGTCGAGCGCGTGCACCTTGCGGTCAGTGCCGCCGATAAACAGCAGACCGCCCACGATGGTCGGCGGCGCAAACGACACCGAGGCGCCGGGAAAGGCATAAGCCCATTTCAACCGCAGGCGCGGTACTTCTTCCCCGGTCAGGCCGGCCATTTCGGTCGACTGGAAGCGGCTGTTGGCAGCGTCGACGCCCCATCCATTCCAGCGCGGACCATCGAGCGGCTGCGGAAAGAAATTGACCTGCTGCGTGCAGCGTCCCTCCGCATCGACTGCATTGTCGCCCACCGCGGCCTTGCCGGTGACGAAGGCGGCAATCGCGCGCCGTTCCGAGTCGCTGCGGTCCTTCGCCATTGCCGCCATGCTTCCAGAAGTCAGCGTTCCCAGCACATGATCGAACGACATCGCCTGCATGGCACCGCGGCCTGGCACACGGCTCTGGCCATCACCGCCATCGTGACATTGCGCGCAGTGGCTTGCGTAGAGCGCAGCGCCGTCCTGCTGCGCCAACGCGGGCGCGCAGCACCAGACAAGCATGGCGACGGCGACAACACTCGGTCTCATGGCGTGCTCCAACATCGTCACCGCAATGCGAGACGGCATCATGCAACCCAAAGTATAGCGCGAGGGCAATCACTCACGCAACGGACGTTCCGCCCGCGTCCGTCATATCCCCCGGGCAGTGAGGACACGATCGGGCAGTTCATCGAGCCGCCACAGCCCGAGGCTCTTGTCGCGCCAGCCGCCACTGCCCTCTTCGCAACGCTCGTTGATCAGCACGCGCGGCGCCGGCCAGTCGAACGGCGCCTTCTCCATGTTCAGCGCCCGCCAGTCACCGTCCGCGCAATCGCGATTGTCGTCCCATTCGGGAAACGTCGTGACCAGCAGGAAACGTGCGCCGCTGGCGCGAAAGTTCGCGACGGCGCGGACGATGTTGTCGAAACTCAAATGCACCAGGCAGTCCCGGCACAGCACCACATCGGCGCGCGGCAGTGCATCGCGCGTGATGTCGGCAACGAGAAACCGGCCTGACAACTCACCGCCAGCCACGCGCTTGCGATTGGCCGCGATCAGCGACGGCACGATGTCGATGCCGGTGTAGTCGAGATGCAGCTTCAGGCGGCCGATCCACCCCGCGTCGCCGCAGGGCGCATCGAGCAGCGAGCGCGCGCCGAGCCGTTGCAGCAGTGCAGGAAGCATCTCGCGGACCGCGACGGTCGCGGGATCCTCCGAGCCGAGGCCCGACACCGAACTGGCCGCACCCCACAGGTTGGTCTTCTCGATGCGCTCGAACCGCGCGGCCAGATCGAGGCCGACAAAATTCTCGCGGTCGGCGGTGAACCGCTCATGGGCGAGCACGGGTGGGCGCTTGGAGATCATCGTCCGGACCTTAAGATTACGTTGTGAACACTGTGGTCATGCGTTCCATCCAGATCTCATCCCATCCTCAAACCGGTTTCTGCCACTCCATGATGTGGAAGTAAGGCACCCGGCGATGAAAGGCATTCCTGTCGGGGTCGCCGCCGCTGGGCTGCGGCTCGACGAAAGGCGCAACAGGAGCCCCTGATCGAGTAGCAGCGTCATGTAGGTGCTGAGCGGACGATGCCAGTTCAGAATTCGGATGCCGCGCCAAGTCACCCAAGTCGGCCGCTCCTCCATGTAATGATCGATGTTGAAGCGCAAGGCGCCGTCGCCGTCACGCGTCCAGCCGTCGGGCGGACCCGCGGTGTTGAAGCTGGTCAGATTGGCAATCAGCAGCGTACCGCCCGGCCGCAGCGCTGCCACGATCTTCCCGATCGCCGCACCGAGATGGGGCATGTCGACCAGGCTGAGATAGCTGACGACCAGATCAAATGGCGCTTCGATCTCCATTGTTTCAGCTCGGCCAAGCCGGTAGTCGCCCTGCGGGTCCAATTTCATGGCACGCGCGAGCAGCGCTTCGGTCGGGTCGATGCCAGTGGTGCGGATGCCGGCGCGCTGCATGATGCGACAGAAGCGCCCCTCGCCGCAGCCAACGTCGAGCGCATTGCGGAAGCCGCGCCCTTCGATCCGCGCTCGCATCGGCGCGTCCAGCACGAAGCGGCGACCATAGTCGCCGTCTTCACCCTGCTCGACGATCCAAGCAGCCGCGGACGCGGTCCAGCCGTCGCTGATATCCTCGTTCATGGATCGACCTTCGGGAATGGACGTTGGCCGCACGCATTTCGGGCGCGGCTACTGACCACAGATTGGATCAGAGTTCAACATGAGGTAGCATGCGCATCCCATGCGTCCCTATACCAGCCGAGAGATCGCCAAGATCACCGCGGGTGCTGTCGCGGCGATCGTCGCAACGGGCTTCCTGTTCGCGATCGCGATGTCCCTCTTGCTGCCGCAATAAATCAGCTGCTTGCCGGGGCGCCGTGCCGCCGGAGTTTGTGCCACCCAGCCGGTTGCTGTCGCTCACCAGCATCTTGGCCGTGGAAAGCACTTGGCCAGGGTCGAGGACGACGCTTCAAGCTCGGTGGACGCCGCGCCCACCGTCTTGATCTCGCCGGCTGCGCGCTCAAAGCCGTCGGCAAGGTTGACCATATCGCGCTTGCGCTGATGGGCGGCTTGCTTCTCAACCTCGATCTGCGCTGCCGTGAGACGACCTCGATCCGTGGTTTTTGAAGATTTGTCTTTGAAGATTTGTCCTGGCCATGTCCCGATCGCGTCCCGCCGGCAGTTTGGGGAGCGATCCGGGCATGGTCAGGCGGAACCCGTCAAGGGCGTCGGCCGTTGTCGACCCATGCGGATCAGGGAAGAAAATCGAAACATGTTTCTGCTGGCCACGGTGACGCTGTGCTGTAGCGCCTTGGCCGGGGCTGTTGCGCTGTTCGAACAGGCTCCCTGGCCGGCTCCGGCAAAGCAGCGGGCTGAAACGGTAGCAATAGACGGGACCACGCCGACGCCGGTTCGGGTGGTCGGGGCGCCGTTCGAGCCCAACCTCAATCCGCGGGAGCGCTAGCGCTCACCCCGGCGAGACGTCGGCGCCCTCCTCCGGACGGCGTTTGGCGCGGGCCAACTCCTCAACGAACGCGATCACCTCCGCCCGTTTGTCGGGCTGCAGCGATAGGAACGCGCGGACGAGCCTCAAGCCCTCGGCTTCGGCTGAATGGTCTGCTTTGGCATCCATTCCCCACTGTCGGGCGGCCGGGAAAAATATGCAATCCCCCACCCAACACCTTCTTGATTCGGCCGGCCAGCTTTGCTGGAATGGCGCCAACAGGGGTGCACCATGAAGTGGATCGCGGAACGCGACGCGCTGATCGCGCAGACAATGGCTTTCGTCCAATCGGTAACCGGCAAAAAGGATGACTTGCATCCACCGGAGATCCCGACGGCGACAGTGGCCGCGTCGGTGCAGATCGCCCCCGTCAACACCATCATCGGGACCGAGCCACTTAAGGCCGCTCCGCCGCAGCCGTTACCTCTCCCGTCGCCCCGGGTGGCGAGCCACGACGTCCGCACCGAAATACAGGCCCGCATCGCCAATTTCCGCAAGCATCAGGAGCGGTTCGAGCGGGAGCGCGAGGAATATTGCGCGGCCACCCTGACCAAATTGCGGGCCGCCATCCGCGAGCCCTCCTCCCGTCCACCGGCTGACAAGTAAAGCCGGATCTCCCGTCGCTGGCCTAAAGCCAGGACCACACTAGCCAGAGATTGGCCGCGCAGGCGCCGAACAGGGCCAGCGTGAGGGGCAGCAGCATGTGCCCGCAAGAGGTTTTCAGGTCCGTCGTCATGACCGAAAACATCCGCTGATTCCGCCAAATGAGTCCCGTGGATTCTTTTTTTCGGGATTCAGGACTCGTTAAGGACTCAGGACCCGGCGGCCCTGATCACGGCCGCGTGATCGACCGGCGAGTGGAACCCCTACCCCGTCAAATTCGTTAATGCGCTTTCCAGGAGCGGGAACAATGCCCTACGCCCTGTTCTGCAACGATGCCCAGATCAGCAAGGCCTATCCTGACGAGTCCGACGTCTGGAGGCTCGCGGAGCGAAGTGGCCTCGTCGTGGACGTAACTGCGGATGACAACCGTCCCGGGCCACGCCGGGTGCTCGACAACGATTACGAGATCAAGCCGTGCCGGGCCGCACAGGGCGAGGACCCGGCCCGGAACAAGGCCGAGGCTGATCGCCAAGCGAGGATGGAGCTTGAGCTGAATTCCTAAAGAGGAATCGAAGCTGGGAAGCCAGAGCTCACGAAAAGCTTAGGGGGTCGCGGTGGCCAGTGACGCCTGCTCGCCCGCCAGAGCCACGCAGGCCTTCCGGCGATGCAGCCCACGGATCGCGCCGGTGACCTTCAGCACCTTACCGGAGGAGCACGAGGCGTCCTTGACGAAGGCCACCTCGTAGGGTGCCAGCATCAGAGGCTCGGATTTGAGGATTGTTTGGGCAGCGCACGGCAAACTGACGAAGCACGAGAGCACCACAGCCGACACCAAGATACGCATGTCCGTCGTCCCACCAGCCCGGTAATTGTCATATAACGCGTTCCGGCGCGCGAGTTCCGTAAGCTGCAAAAATTATTTTTGCTTTACCCGAGCTCCATGACGCGCGCGAGAAAGCGCCCGCCAGAACGTTTGCCTGCAAATGACGCGCCAGATGGTTGACGCGATGCAAACAAAGGACTTGCGAACGAGGGCTGGGCAAACGAAAGGCCGGCGAGAGCCGGCCTTTGTCAGGTCGTGGGTCGCTGGTGGCGCGTCAGTAGCGCGAGGCTGCCGGACCGCCCCAGCCGAAGCGGTAATTCACGCCGACCTTGACGGTATGCTCGTCCTCCCGGCCGCGGACGCCGACGACGTCAGCCGGACCGGAGGTGATCGTCGTGTTGCCGAAGTTGTAATATTGGTACTCGGCCTTGGCGGACCAGTTCGGCGCGAACATGTATTCGAGGCCAGCGCCAACGGTATAGCCGTCCTTGCTGTTGCCAGTGGCGGTGAAGGGCTGCGGGACGCCGGCGACATTGACGCCAAGACCGCCATTGCGCCAGGCATAACCGCCCTTGGCGTAAAGCAGCGCCGGTCCCCAGGTGTAGCCGATGCGACCGGTCACCGAGCCGAGCTGGTCGGTATTGGAGGTCACCTGCGTGCCCAGCGGGAACGTAGCGCCGCCGTTGTTGGCGGGCAGCCAGGAATACTGGGCCTCGACACCCATGACCCAATTGGGCGCGAACTGATAGTCGAAGCCGCCCTGAACACCGCCGAGGAAGCGCGCGTCGCTCGACTGGAAGCTGCTGTCACCGGCAAAGGCGCCGCCGACATGGCCACCGATGTAGAAGCCGGTCCAGTTGTAGATCACCTGCGGCGGCGTGTAGGCCGGAGCCTTGGTGTAGGTGCGCGCCTGCATGTCGGCTGCGGCAGCCGGAGCAGCCAGCGCAAGCAGGGCAACCGCGCCCAGCAAAATCCTCTTCATGATTATCCCCGTTCTTTCAATTCGACACTCAGGAAACAACGTGGCGTGAATTGGGTTGCTTCGAGGCGATGCCGGAACGTTGATCGTTCGTTACTGTGACGGAGCGGCAACAGCGCGATTTTGTTCCGTCGGACAGGCGCGTGCCGACGGTTTTTTCCGTCGGAAACAAAACCTTCCGTAACGATTAGTCGCAACGCGAAACCACCCCGTTCAAAGCTCCCCGAAATGTGATCCGGCAGCTCCGGCTGGCTTTGTCTATCACCAAGCGATGAAGGTGGGCTTTGCGCTACCGCGTCATCTTTTCAAGTTCCGGAAAGGGTACGTAAACCGCGCCCGCGCACAGCTCGCTCGCGCGATCGACGACGCGGTCCGCCCGGCCGTTGACGAAGATCACGGCGCGCTCCCTCATGGCCTTGTAGGTGCCGTCGGTCTCGCGTGGGGTGAAGTGCAGGCAACTGACGTAGAACTGGCGGCCTCCGACCTCGCGCTGCGCCGGCTCGGCCATGCTGGCGTCACGCACGCCGACGGGATTGTTCAGATAGCTGCGCATCAAGGCCAGCGTGTCGCCACGGAAATTATCCGGGAACGGTTGTGGACCTCCGGCCTGGGTCCCCTCCATCAGGGTTGGACGGTCACCATCGCTGCCGAAACATCCCGTGAGCGCCAGCGGCAGTGCCAGCATCAACGCCAAGCTCACTGCGCGTTCCGCTAGTCGCCGCACCGCTTACGCTCTCCGCTCGATCAGTCTCGGAGACGTTCCAGCCCCAAGGTTGCAATGATGCATGTCTACAGGTGTTTTGCCCGACGAGTCAAACGGATTCTGTAAAATCCGCAAATACGCCACCCCTTAAACCATTGATATATCTACGACCCGCTACTGTGCATGGGGTTGTTTTCGAGGTTTTGTTTGCGGCCGCCAAATCTGGGACGTTGCTCGCGGGCTTCAGCATGGTCATACCGGCCCGCCGCCAGCACCTCGAGCTTTCGCGCAAGGCGTGACGAACGGGCCGGGCCTGAATTCCTCACGCGGCGGCCGGGGCAATGCTAGGACGCCGCCGCGCAGGCTCAGTCGTTAGCTGCGCTTCTCCATCGTCGCCGGCTTGGTCACGTCCGGCTGCGTCTTCAGCGACTTCTTCGCTGACAGATGCTTGTGGTGGTGGCGATGCTTGCGCACGGTCTTGTGCTCGTCCGGTGTGACGGCGGCGTTGGCGTTCATCGCCTTCGACTTGGTGTCCACCTTGGCATCGGCCTTGACGTCCGAAGCCTTGACATCCGAAGCCTTGGCGTTGGCCTTGAGGCCGGCATCGGCTTTCGCGGCGGTGGTCGACACCTTGGTCTGGCTCTGGTCTGCCTTGATCACCGGCGTGGTCGTGGTGGTCTCGGCTGCGAAGGCCGGGGCTGCGATCACGGAGGCTGCGAGCAAGGCTGCGGAAATGGTCTTCAACATGGTTGGTCTCCTCTTGGAAGGATCTTGAGGCGGGCGCCCTCTCGCCAACCCTTTGATCGTAGGTTGGAGCCTAGGAGGCTCGCACTGAACCCAATCTGAAGCCCACAGCAGGCTCCCGTTCATCTGGATGACAAGTTTGTCATCCGCCCTAGGCCAGGATGCCGGGAATGTTTTTGCCTGATGGGTGTTCCGGTCTTTGGGCAATCGTGTAGGATCGCCACGTTCCATACCGGAGAACTTATATGCGCAAACTCTCAATGCTTCTTGTGCCGGGACTTGTCGCCGTGTCGTTGGCAGCGGCTCCGGTGCTGACCAGCGCCTATGCCGCCGGCAGCGATGAGCCCTCCTCGCCACCGAAATCCGACACCTCGACCAAGAAGGGCAAGAAGAAGAGCTCCTCGGTCAGCGATCCGAAATTCCTTGCTGCCTATCGCACCGCCTACACCACGATCTTTGACAATCACGACTACACCGGCGCGATCGGCCAGCTGAAGTCGCTCAAGCGCGACGACGTCGCCGACGTCGCCAATCTGATCGGCTACTCCTATCGCAAGCTCGGCGACTACCAGTCGTCGAAGGTCTATTACGAGCTCGCGCTGAAGGACGATCCGAACCACGTCCGCACCTGGCAGTATTATGGCCTCTGGCAGCTCGAGCAGGGCAACCGCGAGCAGGCGCAGTATCACCTGAACAAGCTCGCCTCGCTCGCCGGCACCGACAGCTCCGAATATCGCTCGCTCGCCGCCGCGCTCGACAAGCCGACCGGAGCGACCCTCGTCTATTAAGAACATCGCATCTCCGAATGGGACGAACGGGCACAACCTCAGGGTTGTGCCCGTTCTGCGTTCTCGGTTAGCCTCTCGCATCAAACACTCTCTTGGTAAATCGGTGCGCAATGGACAAGTGGCTGCGATCCGCGATCGACTACATCGGCTCCTGGATCGAATTCCAGCACACCACAATCCAGCAGCCGGGCGTCATGGTCGCCTTCGTCCATCGCGGCGAGGTGGTTGCCGAGCATGCGTTCGGCCTCGCCAATCTCGACACCGGCGAGAAGCTCACCCCGCGCCATCGCTTCCGCATCGCCTCGCACTCGAAGAGCTTCACCTCGGCCGGCGTCATGAAGCTGCGCGAGCAGCGCAAGCTCCGGCTCGACGATTCCATCGGCCAACATGTCGCCGGCCTGCATCCGCGCGTCGCCGAAACGACGATTGCGCAAGTGCTCTCGCACACCGCGGGACTGACGCGCGACGGCGCCGATTCCGGCCAGTTCATCGACAGCCGTCCCTATCTCGACGCGAACGAGCTGCTCGCGGAATTGAAGCGGCCGACCGTAATCGAGCCGGGCACACGCTTCAAATATTCCAATCACGGCTTTGGGCTGATCGGTCTCGTCATCGAGGCCGTGACGAAGGAGCCCTACCCGGTCTGGATCAAGCGCGAGATCATCGAACCTGCGGGCCTGCGCGAGACCGAGCCGGACGCGCCGCTTCCCAAGGGCGCGTCGTTCGCGCGCGGCCACACTCGCAAGCTGCCGTACGGAGAGCGATGCGTGATCCCCGGCGACAATCCCGCGCACGCGATGGCCTCCGCCGCCGGCTTCATCGCGACCGCCGCCGATACCGCCCGCTTCTACGCGCAGCTCGCGCCCAATGCGAAAAAGAGCGTGCTATCGGTCGCAAGCCGCCGCGAGATGACGCGAAACCATTGGCGCGTGCCGCAAAGCTTCGAGGCCTATTACGGCCTCGGCGTCAACGCCGGCAAAACCGACGGCTGGGATTGGTTGGGCCATGGCGGCGGCTTTCAAGGTTACATCTCCAGGACCTGCTCCATCCCCGCTTGCGAGCTCGCGATCAGCATCCTCAGCAACTCCATCGACGGCGCGGCCCCGTTCTGGATGGACGGCGCGATGCAGATCCTGCGCGTCTTCCAGTCCCATGGTGCACCCGACCGCCGCGTGCGCGACTGGACCGGCCGTTGGTGGACCATCTGGGGCGCGAACGACCTCGTGCCGGTCGGCAACCGCGTGCTGGTCGCCAATCCCCAGTTCAACAACCCGTTCATGGACGCCGCCGAGATCGAGGTCACCGGCCGCGACACCGGCAAGCTCGCCTGGGCCGCCGGTTACTCCAGCCACGGCGAGCCGGTGCGCCGCGTCCGCGACAAGCGCGGCAAGGTCAGTGACGTCTGGATCGCGGGCGCCAACATCAAGCCTGCGGCCGTCGTGGCGCGTGAGATCGGACGAAGATACAAGCCGCGCAAGCGACGGGCTACTCCCGAATGAGAGTCTCGACTTCGCTCCGAAGAGCCTGCCGCGAGCCGTCGCGCGAATAGAACATGTGGCCGCCGGGATAGACCACGAACTTGACCCGCTGCGTTGCGAAGGCCGGCAACTGGTCGAGCACCCGCTTCGATCCGAAATAGGGGGTGGCGAGATCGAACAGGCCGTGCGCGACCAGCACGTTCAGCTTCGCATCCGTGGCGAGGATCTGGCGCAGCTCGGAGACCGACTGCGGCGGGTTGATGCCGCGGCCGAAATCCCAATGGCCTTCGACGGCGCCGTTCAACACCTCGTAGGAGCCGTCGGGCCGCCAGTTGAGCTTGTGTGTCAACAGGTCAACCGCCGCACTCGTCAGCGGCGCCTGCAGCGCATCGCCGGAGGGATCACCGAACCGCGAGCTGCTCGAATCCGGATAGGGATCAAGGCCGCGTACCGAGCCATCGTAGCGCCCCGTCACCTTGCCGTTCTTGCGGTCGAATTCGCGGCGGAATTCGCCGACGTCGAAGCGGCCGGCAAGCCGACGGCTCACCGCCTGGTCGATGCCGGTGAGCTCGGCGACCTTGTCGGCAAGACGATTGGTGGCCTCCTTGTCCGCCTCGCCCTTGACGAGGTCGGCCAGGAATTCGCCGCGTGCGTAAGCCTCGACGTCGGCGAGATCGGCGCGCTTGACCGGGCCTTTCGCCTCGCGCGCCACCGCCACATAGCTCGGCAGCGTCGCGACATATTGCAGGAGGCTGGTGCCGGTGAATTCGCGGAAGTCCAGGAGCGGCGACACCAGGATCAATCCCCTGACGCCGACGCCGTGCTGGAGCTGCAACTGCCGCACCACCTTCGGCCCGCGAATGCCGCCATAGCTTTCGCCGGCGACGTATTTCGGCGAGGTCAGCCGGTCGTGCTTCTCGAGCCAGCGGCGGATCACCAACGCGAGCGAATTGACGTCGCCGTCGACGGAGTAGAACGATTTGCGCGCGTCATCGCCGGTCGCGACGAAGCGGCTGTAGCCGGTGCTGACGGGGTCGATGAAGACGAGATCGGTGAAATCGAGCCAGGTCTCCGCGTTCGGCTTCACCTCGGGCGAGGCGGACGGCGACAGCGCTTCGCCATCGAGCGGCAGCCGCCACGGCCCGGCCGCGCCGAACTGGAGCCATGCCGACGACGCACCGGGCCCGCCATTGAACAGGAACGTCACCGGGCGCGTCGCACGGTCTGCGCCGTCGAGCTCATAGGATGTATAGGCGATGTCGGCCACCGGCTCACCCTTGCCGTCGAACACGCGGATCGAACCAGCGGTCGCTGCGAAATTGAGGCTGCGGCCGGGAAGATCGAGTTTCTGCTTCGTGGTCGAATCCGACGGAAGACGGTGCGGCTCGGCGGATGGCGATGCATTCTGCGACGCGCTTTGTGCGCCGCCGCGCCCGCCCTTCTGTCCGGCTGGCGCTGCCGCCTCGGCGCGCGGCTGCGGCGGATCGTCGGCGCGCGCCAATCCTGCGAGCGCGAATGCCGATACCGCCAGCACCAGGGTCGCACAGCGGAGCACCGGCATATTCATATTCATGGTCGTTCTCCCTGCCCGGCGACGACCACCGGTGCGGACCGCAAGGCTAGCGCGGAATTGCGACGGTTTGGGGGATCATGGCTCCGGCGGCGCCTGAAGAGCCCGGTGGGCCACAAATCGACCCGGTTTCATCCTCAAATCGGAATGGGCAGTTGCCGGACTGCTGTGAAGGGTGGTCATCCTCGACAATCGGGGTCGAGATCGTTAGACGAGCCCGGCGGAACTTTCTCGAGCCAGCGGCCCTGCCCGGAAACCATGACCAAGCCAGCGCGATACGACCAGATCGCCTTCGTCGCCAGCCCGAGCAGCGAGGCGCAAGCCGCCTTCGGCCAGCTCACCAGGGACTTCGGCAATTGCGATCCGAAGGACGCCGACATCGTGGTCGCACTCGGCGGCGACGGGCTCATGCTCCAGACGCTGCATCAGCACATGCATACGGGCAAGCCGATCTACGGCATGCACCGCGGCACCGTCGGCTTCCTGATGAACGAGTACTCGACCGTCGATCTTCGAGCCCGCCTCGAGGCGGCGCAGGAATCAGAAATCCACCCCCTCCTGATGCGCGCGACCGATGCCAACGACCGCGTCCACCTGCATCACGCCATCAACGAGGTCGCCCTGTTCCGGCAGACCTACCAGGCCGCGCGCCTGCGGATCCTGATCGACGAGCGCGAGCGCATGTCCGAGCTGATCGCCGACGGCATCATGGTGGCAACGCCAGCCGGCTCGACCGCCTACAATCTGTCCGCCCAAGGACCGATCCTGCCGATCAACGCCGCGCTGCTGGCGCTGACGCCGATCAGCGCCTTCCGCCCACGACGCTGGCGCGGCGCGCTGCTGCCGAACACGGCTTATGTCGTGATTGAGGTGCTGGAGGGCGACAAGCGCCCCGTGGCGGCGGTCGCCGACCACGACGAGGTGCGCGATGTTCGCCGCGTCGAGGTGCTGTCCGACAAGACCATCTCGATGCGCATGCTGTTCGACCCCGGTCACAGCCTGGAAGAGCGCATTCTGCGCGAACAGTTCGGCTCCTGAGCCGCCCGCCGGACTGCCGATCGCAACCCTTCATTAACCCCCGGCGAGATATGGTTAACGAAAGTTGACCACTTCGGCCCGGGCTCCATGTTCCGCATCGATTTCAACAAGCTGCGTTTCCTCGTCTGCGACGACAATCCGCACATGCGCCGCATCCTGCGGACGCTGCTGCATTCCTTTGGCGCGCGTGAAGTCTACGAGGCCGAGGACGGGGCCACGGCGCTGGAAATGTACAGCCATTACGTGCCCGACATCGTCATCACCGACTGGGCGATGCCGATCTTCGATGGGCTCGAGCTGGCGCAGATGATCCGGCAGCCGGAATCCAAGGGCAATCCCTACGCGCCGATCATCATGCTGACCGGCCATTCCGAGAAGCGCCGCGTCACGGTGGCGCGCGATGCCGGCGTCACCGAATTCCTGGCCAAGCCGATCTCGGCCAAGGGGCTCTACCAGCGCATCCTCAACGTGGTCGCCAGTCCCCGCCCCTTCATCAAGACCAAGACCTATTTCGGCCCGGACCGCCGCCGCAACATCAACTCAGCCTATATGGGCCCCGAGCGCCGCGTCGGCGAAAAGCACGAGGTGCTGCAGCAACCCTCGCTGCTCGACAAGGCCCGCTCCTCCATCTAGCGCAACGTCTCTCACGATCGAGGCCGATATCATGGCGAAGAACAGCGCAAGAGACATCGAGATCACGGCCTTCGCCACGCATCAAATCATCACGCAGCCCAACCCGCTGCGGTCGGTCCTGCGCCGCGTCGAAGACAAAGACATGGACGATCCGATCGGCCGCGCCGAACAGGCGCTCGCGGGCCTTGCTGGCGAGTTCAAGGACTGGATGGCGACCGAGATCAACCGGCTGTCGGCCGCCTACGTCGCCATCCGGCACGACGGCTTCAGCAAGGACAGGCGCGACGAGTTGTTTCGCGCCGCGCACGACATCAAGGGCGATGCCGCGACTTTCGGCTATCCGGCGGCGGCGGGCGTAGCCGAGAGCCTGTGCCGCGTCATCGAGCACGCGCCCGATCTCGAAAAGGTACCGGCCGAGCTGTTCACGCACCACATCAACGCCATCCTTGCCATCGTGCACGAGAACACGAAGCTCGACAGCATCAGCGTCTCCGCCGAACTCAACCGGCGCCTGCGCAAGGTCGCCGACGACTATCTCGCCGACGCCAACCGCGATCGCCCCGAGCATCTCGAGGTGATCCTGGCACCGAGTATCGCGCCGGCGGGGTAGCTTCGCCGTTCGCGAGGTGTTGTAGGGTGGGCAAAGCGAAGCGTGCCCACCAATCGACATGAATTGTGCGGAGAGACGGTGGGCACGGCGCAATGCGCCTTTTGCCCACCCTACACGTCTCGTTACGCCGCAATCAGATCGTCATAGACCGGATCAACCTTCTCGTCCGCGACCAGCTCGTCGCAGAACAGCCTTGCCTCTTCGCGCGCGGATTCGGTGGCGAAGCGGCGGAGCAGGACCATCAGCGGCTCGGTCGCGCCGCGGTCGGTCTCGCAATGGGTGAGCACGCGCTCGACCATGCGGCGGCGCAGCCTCGCTGCATTGTCGTCGCTGTCGACGAAGCCCTGCTCGTGGCAGGCATCGAGCGCGACCTGGAAGGCTGCAAACGTCGCCTCGGGAAGCCCGGCGCGGCGGAGCAGCGCGTGCAGGCTGTTGCCGCCGCGATCGTGCAGCAGCGCGGACACGCGCGCCAGCGGCAGCTCGGCGAGCTCAGCCAGCGCCGCATCGAACAGGTCGAGATTGCTCGACAGCAGCGCGCGCAGAATGAGACCCGCGGTGAGCTGGCCGGTGATGCGCAGGTGCCGAACAAGCCCTTCCATGTCTTCGCCGCGCGAGCGCGCCGCAATGTTCATGGTGGAGCGGTCGCGCGCCTCGGTCGCGATGCGCTCGGCGCGGTCGGCAGTCAGCCAGTTCCGGGCTACGACGAATTGGGCCAGCGTCTCCGAGAGTTTGGCCACCAGCGCGGCGCGCGTGGCAGACGGCAGATCCTCCAGCACCAGCATCGCCTCGCGGATCGCGGCGAGATGGCCGTGACGCTCGACGATGCGATCCCAGGAGAAGGGCGCAAGCTCGGCATGAGGATTTTCGATCAGCTCAAGCGCTGCCGCCGCGCAGCCGACTTCGGCAATGGCGGCGCAGACCGATACCGGCAGCGCGATGCGGCGGGCGACCGCGCACTGCACCTCGTCGTTGCCGGTCGCGACGATGTCGACGAGATCGGCGTCGATCAGCAGCGGAGAATGTTCGAGCACGGACAGCGCGACGGTCGGCTGGTCCGCCGACAGCGCCCGCACGATCGACGCCGGTGCCTCGGTACTGCGCGCAAACGCCTCGGCCATCGCCTGCCGCACCAGCGGCGAGGGATCGTCAAGCAGCATCAGAAGCGCGCCTTCAGCGGCAATACGGTCGTCATGGGAAAGGTCTGAGATCAGCCAGGCCCGGGCCAGCGCCCGCGTCGCCTCGGCCCGCTCGCCGGCGGGCGCCGTCCTGATCCAATTGATGAACTGCCGAACAATCATGGTGCTTCCGGCTTACGCAACGAAGACGAAGCGGTGACGGCTTGTCACCTGCAACACAAAATAAACCACGACGCTTAATAAAGCGTTCACCATAACTGGCTGGTTTTATTGACGTTTTGTTAAGGGAACAAAGGCGGCCCGTTCACGCACCGGGCCCTGCGCAGCAGCGTTCCCGCTGCGACGTGTCCGAGACACGGGAGTGCGTATTAGCTTGAGAACGTGCCGCTGCGATCGCTGAACAGATCAAGCGGCTGGGGCGGCCGGACGTCAGGCGTCCCCGATGCGGCCGAGGTCGCGGGTGCGACCGAAGTGAGCGAGGCATTGTTGCCCCACAATTTCTGCACGGTCGTCGAGACCGGCTGGGTGGTGTCGCCGGGCTGATAGATCGAGCGAAACACCGGCGTGATCGGTGTATTGTCCGCGGCCGTCGTTGGCACTGTCGCGCTGACCGGCATCACCGCGCGTGTGTTCGGAAAGGTCTGGAGATACGCGGCATTGTCGATCAGCGGCGCGGCAGGCTGTACGCCGTTGGCGCTCGCGACCTGCGTGGTCGACGTGCCGCCATACATCGCCATCGCGCTGCGGGTGGTTTTCGAATTTGCCGCGCCGGCGTAGCGTGCATCCAGCACGGAATAGACCTCGGAGATGCTGCGCGCGCGGCCGTCCTTGGCGTAGAAGATCGAGCGATTGGCGGACGCCGCGTTAGGAAACAACCGCGCGCCAACCGCTTGCGGATTGTCCTCGGCATTGGCGATCAGTTTCGCGGCGCCGCCGACGCCCATGAAATGCGCCATGTAGAGTTCGCTGTCGGACGGCCTGCGGCCGAGCAGGCCGGTGAGCTTGAAGCTGTTCGACTGCGTCAGCGCAGCCGCCATGCTGGAGGCGGCCTCCGGATCGTCGCGCAGCTTCATGATCGACCGCTTCATCGCGGGATCATCGACGGTGTAGGTGCCCGACGACGTCCTGGTGATGGCGTCCGAATAGTTGCCATAGCCGAGCTGGGTGCCCGCTTCCTTCACCGTGCCAAGCCAGGTCTGGTCGATGAACTGGTAGAGCCCGTGCGCGGATGACGTAGTCGCCCCCGCCGTGGGATCGAAATCCGATTCCATCTTGGCGGTGGTCAGCATGTACTGGAAGCTGACGCCACCTACGTTCGAGGCCTGCTTGATCGCACTGGCGACGCGTGCCCGCGACGGATCAAGGACCGCCGCCTGTGAGACACTGGAATTGTCGACCGACATGATGAAGTGCCCGCCCGCATGGCGTTGAGGCGCGCCGGCAATTCGACGCCCTGTCGTCTCACCGTGGGACAGATATGGTTAATGCGGGGTAAATTCGGGCCGCCAGCGCTGCCCTCCGCATGACGGCAGGACTACTTCTTGTACACCGCGTCCGGATCGAACAGCCTGTCCGCATCGACAAAGACGAGCCTGGCGCCGCCGTCTTCGGCCTCGACCTTGCGGTAGAAGCAGGACCGGCGGCCGGTGTGACACGCAGCGCCGATCTGCTCGACGCGCAGCCAGACCGCATCCTGATCGCAATCGGTGCGGATCTCGAGCACGCGCTGGGTCTGACCTGAGGTCTCACCTTTTCGCCACAAGGCATTGCGCGAGCGGCTGAAGTACCAGGCTTCGCCGGTCGCGATGGTCTTGCGCAGCGCCTCGTCATTCATGTGCGCGACCATCAGCACGTCGCCGGTGGAAAATTCGGTCGCGACGACCGTGACGAGCCCGGCCGCATCGAGATCTCGGAAGGAAGGCGAGACCTTCCTCGGTTTCATGGGAGTGAGCGGACACAACGCCCTCGCCGGTCTATTCGCGAGGTCAGCGCTGCAGGCCTCGCACCAGGGACAGAAAACGCGCCTGTTCCGCCGGATTGTCGCGGAACATGCCGGTGAAGCGGCTGGTGAAGGTGGAGGCACCATGCTTGGCGACGCCGCGCACCGACATGCAGGTATGCTCGGCCTCGATCAGCACGGCAACGCCGCGCGGCTTGAGGATCTCGTCGATCGCTGCCGCGATCTGCGCGGTCATGTGCTCCTGGGTCTGGAGCCGGCGGGCGAAGATGTCGGTGAGGCGCGCAAGCTTCGACAGGCCGACCACGCGTTCCACCGGCGTATAGGCAATGTGCGCCTTGCCGTAGAACGGCATCATGTGATGCTCGCATTGAGAGGTGAACTCGATGTCGCGCACAAGGACGAAGTCGTCATAGCCGGCGGTCTCGCCGAAGGTGCGATCGAGCACCTCGGCCGGGCACTGGTGGTAGCCCTGATAGAGTTCGTCGAAAGCCTCGACCACGCGGCGCGGCGTGTCGAGCAGTCCCTCGCGGTTGGTGTTCTCGCCGATATAGGCAAGCAGCGTCTTCACCGCCTGCTCGGCCTCGGCGCGCGCCGGGCGCGGCTGGTCGGCGCGGACGGCGGCTGCAAGGAATTCGGAAGGATCGAGCTCCGCCGGACGGCTCTCGGGCTGCCGATCGGAGGGCTTGTTGGGGCGGATGGATTTGATGGTAGCGTCCATGTCGACTCCGTTCGACGGCCTTGCGGCCGGAGTGTCACCGGCAGACGGGGCGGCGAGCCGCCGGACGCCTGAGAGAACAGTTTCGGCGAAAAGGTCTTCAAATTATAACGCCGGCAGCACGGTTCTGGATCACACCATCGCTGCGGCGCTGGACTGTTTTTCCGCCAGTTCCGACCTTATATAGGGCCGTGGACGGCGCACGCCAAGGCCGGTCCTGCTGGACTCCATCACATGCTGAACGACATTTATAACAAGCGGATCATCGAACTGGCCGGGAATATTCCGCGGCTCGGGCGGTTGCCGGATCCCGATGCCACTGCCACCGCCCATTCCAAGCTGTGCGGGTCGACCGTCAAGGTCGACCTCAACATGGAGGGCGAGAAGGTCACTGACTTCGCCCATGACGTGAAGGCCTGCGCGCTGGGACAAGCTTCTTCCTCCATCATGGCAAGTCAGATCGTCGGATCGACTGCGAGCGAACTCCGTGAGTTACGCGAAACTGTTCGCAAGATGCTGAAGGAGAACGGCGCGCCTCCTGAAGGCAAATGGGAAGAGATCAAGTTCCTCGAGCCGGTCCGCGACTACAAGGCGCGCCACGCCTCGACGCTCCTGACCTTCGATGCCGTGGTCGATGCCATCGGCCAGATCGAGGCGAAGGCGAAGCAGCCGGCTGCGGCGCAAGGCTGATTCCGGAGGCTGATCCGGGCTCGTCGCTCGACCCGGAAATAGATCAGAGATTCGAGGCTACTTCTGCGACGCCGCAACCGGCGTGGCCACGCCGCCCGTGGGCACCAGGGCTTCCGCCGTCTTGGTCGACTTCGCAGGCTGCTCCGGTTCCGCACCGAACCTCGCCTGGGTCTTCGGTGCAAGCTCCGCCATTGCCGGCGCGGAGATGTCGACATGCGGCAGCACGTCGGCCACGAGATCCGTCGTCACGAGATTGGTCAGCTTGAGCTCGCCTGCATCGAGCTGATGCAGATCTTCCCAGGGCGGGACGCTGAGCGCGAGCGACAGCAGATCGCCGGCACCGCCCATGTCGAACGTGTATTTGGCAAGCCGGCCGATGTCGCGCTCCACGATCATCAGGTCCTGCGCGCTGTAGCTCGCCGCCTTGGCATCGTCGGCGCGATCGCCCATCCAGATCTGGTGAACCCGGACATGGGCCGCTTCCGGCACGTAGCGCTTCTTGCCCGCCAACAGCAGGAACACGCACATGGATTCGCAATAGGCCTCCGGCGCGACTGCCGGACGGGCCGACTGCCCGCCGCGGTTCTGAACGCTAACGCCGACCGTGGTCAGAAGTCCGAGATTGCGGAAGCGCCGGCCGAGCGTGATCGCGTCGTTGACGGAACCGCCGCTGGAATCCAGCACCACGGTGGCGCCGCCGAGCTGGCGCCCGCGGGAAAACTCTTCGAAGTCCCGGGGCGTATCGGCGGTGATGATGCCGACTGCACTGACCCAACCGCGGCAATTCGGCTCGCAGGCGACCCAATTGAACTTCATCGGCAGCTTGCGCTCTTCGAGGGCAGCACCGGCCCGGGCAGACGACCCGAGCGTCGCGACGGCGCCAGCCAGCACGACTCCACAAGCAGCGGTTCCCACCAGCAACCAGCCGCGAAGATTGAGCGCCTTCAGAAGTTTCAAACTGGTCCCTTCCCCAAGTCCCAAGCTTTAGCCCAAGCCTTACGGCGAGCCGACTCAGCCAAGCCCCGTTCCGACATTCCAATGAGTCTCACATGGACGTCACAAAAATGGTATCCGGGGGAATACAGCTCGTCCATAGGCATTTGCTGCACTGCTCCCAAAAAGCACGCAAAATATGACGTACAAACAACAGCTTACAGTTCCCTGCACCGGAACCGCGCAAAACCTCGCCCACGATCTCAGCAAAGCGCCCATGAAGCAATCAGCCCGCGAGCCATGTTCCAATCCCGTCGCGGGCGCGCTCCGGCTTCCACGCAGATTCGCCCGCGCGCTGATCTGGCTCTACCGCCACACGCTCTCGCCGCTGGTTGGCTACAATTGCCGGCACCTGCCGACCTGCTCCACCTATGGCGACGAGGCAATCGAACGGTTCGGGCTGTGGGCCGGCGGCTGGATGACGCTCGCACGCCTGCTCCGTTGCAACCCTTTCGGCACCTCGGGCATCGACAACGTGCCCCTCACCGCACCACAGGGCGCGCGCTGGTACTTGCCTTGGCGCTACGGCCGCTGGCGCGGCGTCAACGCATCCTGAGCATGATGCGGCGCCTCAGGTGTCGCTACCTTGAGTGGAACCGAAACTCTCTCCTCGCGTTGCTGTGATGCTCCCGCGGGAGGAAACAACAATGCGCTGGAAAATCAGCCCTCATTTTCACGTCAGACTTGGACCGGATTCCCGGGGTGGTTCGCGAGGCCACGATCCCAGAACCCTCGACATGCTCGCCATCATCGCCCTGCTGCTGCTCGTGGTCGGCTCCGGCTGGTATCTGGAGACGAGTCTTGCCACGCCGCCTAGCACAACGGCGTTCATCGTACCGAGCCAGAGCGTGCACTGGTAATTAGCGGGACCAGAAAAAGCGTCCGGGTGGCGGCGGGACCGGCTCAGGCGGACGTGGCCGCTTCGGACGCAGCGGTTTCGGCGACGGCTCGGCGGACGAGGTGGTCTCCGCCCCCGGCGCCGTCTCGCTTCCCGGCACCTTCACCGCCAGCAGCAAGTTCGACTCGTGCATCCGCCAGCGGTAGCCGACGCCGAAATCGATCGGCTGGGCGCGCGTGAACAGCGCGGCGTAGCGTTCCTGGTAGCGGCCGGGAAATTCGCCGATCGGTCCGAGATAGCGGCCGAACGGGAAGAACCGCCATTGCCGCGAATTGTAGCTCGAAAGCGGAATGCCGGAATCGTCCTGGACGATGGTCGCGCTGTTGGCGAGCAACCAGTCGCGCGCCACGGTGAAATTGCCGGAGTGCAGCAAATAGGACGCACTCTTGATCAGGCTGTTGCCGGGTCCGAGCGTCTCGCAGAACTTCAGGAATCCTGCCGCGCGTGCACCTGAATTGGAGAGATCGGTCGAGAAATAATACAGCGTGCGCGCCTCGCCGTCGGGGCCCGCAAAGGTGATGCGGGCGCCGCGCGTCGCGTTCGGTCCTGGATTGTCGTTGCCGACATGCACGCCGCCCCTGTCGTCGAGTGCGACCATCTCGACATTGCGGATGATCTTGCCGGAGCGGACGAGGAAGACGTAGAGGATCGGCAAGGTGCCGTTGACCTGGTTGGTGTGCAGGTCGACCTTCATTTGCTTGGTGATGAAGAAGGAAAAACTCAGGATGGAGCCGAGCGAGCGCTCGACATTATAGAGCGCGGCGCCGACCGAACTGCGCGGCAATCGCGTCAGGTCAGCCACTGCACCGACCGGCTCCAGCGCGCCAAGCACGTAAGTGCTGGCCTTGGGATAGAAGCCGTTGGCGTAGAGGAAGTCGGGGCCGCTGAACCAATAAAACATGGTCGGCTTGGTCGCCGCCAAATTGACGTCGGCCCAGTTGCGGATCTTCGCGAGCTGGCGCTCCTCGAGCTGGGCGAAGGCACTGTCGAAGAATCTCGCGTGGCGTTGCCAACCCGAGTCCTTTGTGAGCGGCACCAGCGGCGAATCCGCCGAAGGCTGCATGCCCGCGAGGAAGCGCGCGGTGTCGTCGAAGGTTGCCTCGGCAGCACGTGCGGACGAGACGGCCGCAGCCAGCAAGGCGAGAGCCACGGCCGCAATTCTCATGGGTCGAAACATGTCTATTCGCGATTGTGTGACGTGCCAGCGGCTACCGGCCGCCTGCGGAAAACAGCATAAATCAACAGGCCCGAGACCATGACGAGCATCCCCGATAGCGATTGCACCGGCCGCTCAGTCAATAAATAGTACATCATGAACGCGGTCACGAGCAGGAACACGAGCGGCGTGAACGGGTATCCCCAGGCACGATAGGGCCGCGGCAAATCGGGATCCGTGATGCGCAGCTTGATCACGCCGGCGACCGTGAAGAACGAGCAGAACAGCAGCGCGAACTGGATGAAGTCGAGCACGGCCTCGAAGCTGCGCGTGAACAGCAGCAAATTGGCGACGGCGAGCTGAAACAGGATGGCATAGGCCGGCGCGCCGCGCACCGATCTCCGCGAGAACACGCGCAGCGCCGGAATATCCTCCCCCATCGTCATCATCACGCGCGGGCCGATCCACATCATCGCGCTGATCGAGGAGATCAGGCCGAAACAGATCATCGCGCCGACGATCCGGCCGCCGAGATTGCCGAAGATCGCGCTGCCGGCGACGCTGGCGACGTCGAGCTGACCCGCGAGCGCGCCCACCGGCGTAGAATGGAGAAACACCGCATTCAGCGCGACGTACAGCACGAGCACGATCAGCGTGCCCGCGAGCAGCGCACGCGGCAGGTCCCGCTGCGGCATGTTCATCTCGCCGATGATGTAGGTCGCGGCATTCCAGCCCGAGAACGAATACATCACGAATACGAGCCCGATCGCGAAAGGCGCGCTGACGATATGCACGAGATCACCCGCCTGCGGCGTGAAGGCGATCGGCTGCGGCACGCCGACGATGAAGCCGGCGACCAGGAAGGCAACGATCAGCACGACCTTCAGGATGGTCGAGATCAACTGGAACGTCGAGGAATGCCTGACCCCGGTCAGTTGCACGAGCGAGACCAGCCACACCACGGCGATGGCAAGCGGGATCGGCGGCACATCGGGGACCACCGATTTGGCGTATTCGCCGAAGGCCATCGCGGCGAGCGCGACGGGTGCTGCAAAGCCAACCGTCGCCGACACCCAGCCGGCGAGAAAGCCGAAGGCGGGATGATAGGCTCGGCCGAGGAAATTGTATTCGCCGCTCGAGCGCGGAAACATGGCGCCGAGCTCGCTGTAGGAGAACACCCCGCACAGCGCGACGATGCCGCCGACCGTCCAAAGCAAGAGGATCGAGAAGCCCGAGGGAATGTCCTTGACCTGGAAGCCGAGGCTGGTGAAGACGCCGACCCCGATCATGTCGGCCACGACGATGGCGGTTGCGACCAGAACGGAGACCCCCGACCCGCTTCCGGTCAGCCGGCCGGTCCAGGGTGCAGTACCCGCATCTGATGCCGTCATCGCCGTCCTCAACCTCAGGCGTCACGTCTCGTGGGAAGCATCGTGCAGCTCGGTCCAGTCAATTCAAGCAGGGTTAACAAGGGTTAAATGAGGCGGGGCCGAATCGGTACTGCAGCACCATCAATGCACGATGCGGGCAATAAAGCGTCGTAAACACCGGGACATCCCGTCTCCCTCCCCCCACAATCACGACACGATTGCGTGGTCCCTTTGAGCGTTCCGGATGTGGGGAAGTTTCTCCGGACACTTAACGTCGCCTAAACGCCCATCGGCTCAATTGCCTTAATGATTGCCGATGGACTTGTGGTCATGACTTGGGGTCATGGGTGAATGGTCGGGGCCGTTCCGAAGCCGAGAGCTGACATCCGCGCTGACCGGACCACGTCCGGCGCACGCGGTCGTGCGCTTCGGACCGCTCTGATCTCAGCCTTGGTGCCGTTGTCGCTGACGCTGGTTCAATGCGGCAAGGCACCCAATCCGGCAGCGCTCGCGGCAAACTCACAGGCCAACGTCCAAGGCAACGTCCCAGCCAACGTCCAGGTCGTCGCGAAGACAAACCAGCTCGCAAGCAGCGACACGTTCGAGGATCGCTTCCCGGCCCCCCAGTTCAGGGAGCGCTTCCCATCCGCGAGCGAGGGTTTTCTGCAACGGCAGATGTCGGACTTCTCACCCAAGCGCGCCGTGCAGCCGCAGCCGGAGCAGGCGCCTTACAAGGTTGCTTCGCTCGCGCCGCAGGCCCCCTACCAGCGTCCGCCACGCGAGGACCTGACGACGCTCGTCAGCATGAAATCGTCAGCCTTCCCCTATTTCGGCAACAACCCTGCCTCCGACGCGCCATTCCTCAACATCTCCAAGGGCGACCGCCGCGGCCACCGCAGCTATTCCGGGCGCGTGTTCTGGCAGGACGAGACTTACAACGATAACCGCGTCCTGATGCACGTGCCCGAACATTTCGACGTGCGGAAGCCAGGCGTGATCGTGGTGTTCTTCCACGGCAATGGCGCGACGCTGGAGCGCGACGTGCGCGACCGCCAGCTGGTGCCGCAACAGATCACTGATTCCGGCGCCAACGCCATCCTGCTCGCACCGCAGATGGCAGTCGATGCCGCCGATTCCAGCGCAGGAAAATTCTGGCAGGCTGGCGGCCTCAAGCGCTTCATCGACGAGTCGGCGAACCATCTCGCCCGCCTCACTGGCGATCCCAACAGCGCCCGCGCCTTCGCCAACATGCCGATCGTGATCGTCGGCTACAGCGGCGGCTTCCTGCCGACGGCCTGGAGCCTCGAGGTTGGTGGCATCAGTGACCGTGTCCGCGGCGTCGTGTTGCTCGACGCCGTCTATGGCGAGATGGACAAGTTCGCCTCATGGATCGAGAGCCACCGCTCCGGCTTCTTCGTCAGCTCCTACACCCGCTACACCGCGCGGCGCGACCGCGAACTGATGAGCACGCTGCGGCAGAAAGGCATAACCGTCTCCGAAGACATGGACGGCCCCTTGCGTCCGGGCAGCGTGGTGTTCGTCGAAACCGGGGACGGCATCACGCATCGTGACTATGTGACGCGAGCGTGGACGCGGGACCCGCTCAAGGACGTCCTCGTGAAGATGTCGGCGACGCCATCACTCGCGCTCACGCGCGTGGCCTCCACCAATCCATCCCCGTCGAGCCGGTAAGCCCGCGATATTGCGCCGTCGGTATTTTGGCTAGGTGGGCCTGTAACTGTCGCAGGCCCTGATCTGCCTCAGGTCTTTGGCAGCTTCGGAATGCTTTCGGCAAAGCCGTTGAAGCAGGCCAGCCGCTCGTCCTCTTCCTTGAAGAAACGGCAATCGGCGTAGCCCTTGGCCTTGGCCGGCTTCGGCTTTGGCGTCGGCGGGATCACGGCGTCGTAGCAATTGAGCCGGTCCTTGGTGCCGTCATCGAGCTCCAGGCAAGCCTGCAGCCGCGCCGCGATGGATTGTGGCTTGCCCTTCGGCGCGGCAGCCGGCTTGGCCGCAGCCTCCTTGGTGCCCGCCTTGGTCCCTTTGGGCTTGACCTGCACCAACGGCTTGTCTCCGATCATTGGTGGCTTGTCGGCTTGCGCGAAAGCGGAAGCTGAATAGAGCACCGCGGCAACCGCCAGAATCATCCTCATCTCAGTCAACCCTCTTTGGTCCCCATGACCGGCCTTCTAGCCTCCCGGCGCGCGGTTTGCCAAGCACCTTGCGCACACAGGCACGCTTCCGTTCAGGCCGGGGCGGCTGTTGCCGGCCGGGGCCGGGTCAGGACGACCAGGATCAGCGCCACCACCACGAAACCGACTGCGACGAAGCCGAGCGTATGCAGGAGCTCGCGGGCGAACAGCAGTCCGCCGACGGCAGAGCCGACCGCCTGGCCGATATAAAGGACGGAGGTGTTGAGTGCGACGGTCGCCGATGCCAGCGACGGTGCGGCCGAGACCAGCCGCACCTGCTGCATCGAATTGGTCGAGGCAAAACCGAGGCCCCAGATCGCGACCGCACCCGCCATCAACGCGAGCGTGCCGGCGCCGAGTGCCCAGCCCGTGATTCCTGCAAGCAGCAGGCAGGTGAACAGCAGCGAGGTGCGATAGGGTCCCGAGGTGTCGACGATGCGGGTCGCGATGACAACGCCGAGGAAGCCGCAGACGCCATAGAGAGCGAACACCAGGCCGATCGCATCGGGCCCTGCGCCGGTCAGCTTGTTGAGCAGCGGCCCCATGAAGGTGAACACCACGAACTGCCCGGACATCTGCAACATCGTGATCGCAAGCAGAAGCCGGATCGTTCTGTTGCGACCGACCGCGCTCCAGGTCTTCAGATCCACCGGCGTCCCCTTCAAGCCCCCGGCAGCCGCATTAGCAACAGCAGGAAGCTGACGCAACCGAGCGCGCCGATTCCGCCATAGGCCGCGCGCCAGCCATAGCGGCTGGCGATGAAGGTGATCAGCGGCAGGCCGACGGCGGCAGCGAGCGACCAGCCGAGAAAGATGTAGGCAATCGTGCTGCCGCGACGCTCCACCGGCACGATCAACGCCGCCGTACCAGCGGCCTGCGGCGTGTAAAGCGCGCCGACCGCGAGCATCACCAGGCGGATGACGAGGAGGCTCGCATAGTCGGGCGCAAAGGCCGAAGCCAGATTGCCGAAAGCGAGCACCGCCAGCGTCGTGGCGAGTAACGCCCGGCGCTCGATCCGGCTGGTGAGCCAGGCCGTCAGCGGCGAGCCGATGCACAGGATGACAGCCCCGAAGGTGATCAGGAGCGCGGCCGCATGGATGCTGACGTCGAGCCCCGTCGCCAATTCCGGCAGCATGCCCGCCGGTGCCAAGACCGAGCAGCCAGTGACGAGATTGCCGAGCATCAGGGCGGTTGGCGCGAAACGGCCGGCGCGTGCATTTTCCATGCAAACGCATGTAGAGCCGCCTTGCGACCAGTTAAAGGGCATTGCCCGGAATAGTTCGTGCCGCGCCTCCGCTTTGGCGCGCCGGTTTCTTGGAAATGCCGGATTGCGCAGGCCGAATCGCCTGATATATCGCTCGTTCCCGCTTACCTGCGCTCGTTCGCAGGAGTGAGCCTCAGGAGACATGCCATGACCGACCAGCCCAACGACCCATCCAAGGACCAATCCAAGTCCGAGCAGCCCAAATCCGAATCCGGCTTCCAGTACAGCCTCAGCAATTTGAGACCCGTGACCCCACCGGAAAAAATCACCCTCACCTTTCCGGACGGCGCCCGGCGCGAATACGCCAAGAGCATCACCGGGCTCGAACTCGCCAAAGGCATTTCGCCGTCGCTGGCCAAGCGCGCGGTCGCGATGGCGCTCGACGGCGTGGTCTCCGACCTCGACGATCCCATCGAAGCCGATGCCAGGATCGAGCTGATCAACCGCGACGATCCACGCGCGCTCGAGCTGATCCGCCATGACTGCGCCCACGTGCTGGCCGAAGCCGTGCAGACGCTGTGGCCGGGCACGCAGGTCACCATCGGTCCCGTGATCGAGAACGGCTTCTATTACGATTTCTTCCGCAACGAGCCGTTCACGCCGGAGGACTTTGCCGCGATCGAGAAAAAGATGCGCGAGCTCATCGCGCGCGACAAACCTTTCACGAAAGAGGTTTGGGATCGCGAAAAGACCAAACAGGTGTTCCGCGACAAGGGCGAAGCGTTCAAGGTCGAGCTGGTCGACGCCATTCCCGGCAACGAGCCGATCAAGATCTATTACCAGGGCGACTGGTTCGATCTCTGCCGCGGCCCGCACATGACATCGACCGGTAAGGTCGGCAACGCCTTCAAGCTGATGAAGGTGGCCGGCGCCTATTGGCGGGGCGACAGCAACAACCCGATGCTGACCCGCATCTACGGCACGGCATTCGCCAAGCAGGAGGACCTCGACGCTTATCTGAAGCAGATCGAGGAAGCGGAAAAGCGCGACCATCGCAAGCTCGGGCGCGAGCTCGACCTCTTCCATTTCCAGGAGGAAGGCCCGGGCGTCGTGTTCTGGCACGCCAAGGGCTGGACCATCTTCCAGCAGCTGATCGCCTATATGCGGCGGCGCCTGGCCGGCGACTACAGCGAGGTCAACGCCCCGCAGATCCTCGACAAGTCGCTGTGGGAGACCTCCGGCCATTGGGGCTGGTACCGCGAGAACATGTTCGCGGCGCAGTCGGCCGGCGAGGAGGCCGAAGACAAGCGCTGGTTCGCGCTGAAGCCGATGAACTGCCCAGGCCACGTGCAGATCTTCAAGCATGGCCTGAAGAGCTACCGCGACCTGCCGCTGCGGCTCGCCGAGTTCGGCGTGGTGCACCGCTACGAGCCGTCCGGCGCGATGCACGGATTGATGCGCGTGCGCGGCTTCACCCAGGATGACGCGCACATCTTCTGCATGGAGGATCAGCTCGCCGACGAGTGCCTGAAGATCAACGAGCTGATCCTGTCGACCTATGCCGATTTCGGCTTCACCGGCGATCTCACTGTGAAGCTGTCGACCCGGCCGGAGAAACGCGTCGGCACCGACGCGATGTGGGATCACGCCGAGCGCGTGATGGCGACGGTGCTGCGCGAGATCCAGTCGCAGAACAATCACATCAAGACCGAGATCAATCCGGGCGAAGGCGCCTTCTACGGACCGAAGTTCGAATATGTGCTGCGCGACGCCATTGGCCGCGACTGGCAGTGCGGCACCACGCAGGTCGACTTCAACCTGCCGGAACGGTTCGGTGCGTTCTACATCGACCACGACAGCGGCAAGAAGCCGCCGGTCATGGTGCACCGCGCGATCTGCGGTTCGATGGAGCGCTTCATCGGCATCCTGATCGAGCACTATGCCGGCAACTTCCCGCTCTGGCTGTCGCCGGTGCAGGTGGTGGTCACCACCATCACGTCGGAAGCCGACGAGTATGCCAAGCAGGTGCTGGAGCAGGTCCGGCGTGCGGGACTTCGAGCCGAGATCGACCTGCGCAACGAAAAGATCAACTACAAGGTCCGCGAGCATTCGCTCGCCAAGATTCCGGCACTGCTCGTGGTCGGCAAGAAAGAGGCGGAGACGCAGTCGGTCTCGATCCGCCGGCTCGGCAGCGACGGGCAGCAAGTGACGACGACGGTGGAAGCCATCGCCGCCCTCGTCGACGAAGCGACCCCGCCGGATGTGAAGCGAGCGCGCAGCGCGGCCTCGACATCTGAAATCGGTCTAAACTCGCTTTCGGTTGCGGGCGTGCATTCCTATGTGGGGATTGCACGCCCGACGACCAGCCGAAGAGGAAACCGCAGTGCCCGACGCCATCGAACTCCTGAAGACCCGCCGCTCGGTCAAGCCGCGCGAGATGTCCGGACCCGGCCCCTCCCCCGCCGAGCTCGAGACCATCCTCACCATCGGCGCGCGCGTGCCCGACCATGGCAAGCTCGCGCCCTGGCGCTTCATCATCTTCGAGGGCGATGCGCGCCAGCGCGCCGGCGAGGTGATCGCAAAGGTGTTCGCCCGGAAGAATCCCGGCGCGGCGGCGGCCGATGTCGAGACCGAGCGCAAACGCCTCATGGATGCGCCGCTGGTGATCGGCATCGTCAGCTTCACGAAGCCGCATCCGAAGGTGCCGGCCTTCGAGCAGGAATTGTCGGCCGGGGCCAGCGTTATGAACATCGTCACGGCCGCGGCGGCGCTCGGCTACGGCGCCTGCTGGCTGACCGGCTGGTTCGCGTTCGATCGCGACGTGCTGGATGGCCTCGGCCTCAAGCCGGACGAGAAGCTCGCGGGCTTCGTCCATATCGGCAAGCCGACCAGGCCGAGCGAAGACCGTCCGCGACCGGTCCTTTCTGAAATCGTGACGCGATTTTAATCGAAGGCGTGTTGACGCCTTCGACGTCTTGCGGCTTTGATCCCGGCGAGGGAGGGAGCCCGGATGAAGCGTCGTGAATTTCTGGTCGGAGCCGCGCTGCTGGCCGGCACGATGGCGCGAAGCCGCGCCGCCGACGTCCCCGCGCCGTGGTCCGACGGGCTCGACCGTATCACAGCGTATTTCGACAACGAGGTGACGAATGGCCGGCTGCCCGGCGCCGTGGTGCTGGTCCAGCAGCACGGCAAGCCGGTCTATCTGAAGACTATTGGCGTGCGCGACACCAGGACCGGTCTCGCGATGACGCCCGATACAATCTTCGCCATCCACTCGATGACCAAGCCGATCACCTGCCTTGGCGCGATGATGCTGATCGACGAGGGCAAGCTCGCGCTCACCGACCCCGTGTCGAAATACGTTCCCCTCTTCGCCGACACCAAGGTGGGCCTCGAGGTCACCAATCCCGACGGCACGTTGCACCTGGATCTCGTGGCCCCGGTCCGTCCCGTCAACATCGAGGATCTCCTGCGGCACACCTCGGGCATCAGCTACGACTACATCGGCGGCAAATGGGTCGAGCAGGCCTACAAGGCCGCAAATATCTTCGAAGGTCAATTCAACAACAGGGAATTCGCCCAACGCATCGCAAGGCTGCCGCTGGCACGGCAACCGGGAACGCTGTGGCGCTACGGTCATTCCACTGACGTCCTCGGCAGCGTCATCGAGATCATCTCGGGCCAGACGCTGTACGAATTCCTCAAGCAGCGCATCTTCGATCCGCTCGGCATGAGCAGCACCAAGTTCGCGCTGGCGACCGAGGACGAGCTTGCGCGGATGGCGCGGCCGCTGCCGAACGACAACATCCTGCTCGCCGCCGAGCGCGAGCGCCTCGATCACCCCGAATGGCAGTCCGGCGGCGGCGGGCTGCTCTCGACCATCACCGACTACCAGCGATTCGCGCAGATGCTGCTCAATGGCGGCGAGTTCGACGGCAAGCGCTATCTGAGCCCCGCTGCCTTCAAGGCCATGACGACCGATCACGTCGGGCCGGGCTCGGGCGTCGGACGCGATTACTTCTATTTTCCGGGCGACGGCTTCGGCTATGGCTATGGCCTCGCGGTGCGGACCGATCCCGGCAACGCCAAACCGCCGCCGCCGGGCTCACTCGGCGAGTTGAAATGGGACAGTGGCAGTGGCACCTATTTCGGCGTCGATCCCAAGCTCGACATGGTCTACCTGCTGATGCAGCAGACCCAGAACGAGCGCAGCCGCATCACGCCGGCCTTCAAGGCGCTGGTCTACGACTGCTATCCGTCCGAGTTACGCCGTCCGTGAATCTCGCTCGCCGAAATCGGCGAGCAGCTTTGCGATCTCGGCGGCGTATACTCCCATCATCCTCGTCATTGCGAGCGCAGCGAAGCAATCCGGACTGCCCACGCGGAAAGACTCTGGATTGGTTCGCTGCGCTCGCAATGACGGAGTCCGTGGGTGGAAGCGTCGCACTTTCATCGCATTCCGGATCGCAGACGCACCTTCGCATCCTCGCGGCTTGTTCGCCCGAGCTTTGCCTCGATGCCTTACCCTCAAATGAAAGAGGGCGCAGGGAAGACCGGGTGCCGGCTGGCACCCGCGGTCCACTGTGCGAGATTGTCGTGAACAAAATTGCACAGCAGCATACAGGTGAAGCCAAAACATCCGGCCTTCCCTGCGCAGTGGCTTTACGGCTTATGTCGCGCTCTCCCCGGGGAGCGATGCACTATTGCCCCCGTCGCCTTGCGGATGGCTGACGCGTGCGCCCGGTTGGGCAACCCACATCACCGCAACGCTTGACGCACAGACCCCGGGCGTCAGGACCACACGATTTTGCCGTACGCCGATCACACCGGTCGTGTGCGCGAGGCCTTCGCTCACGGTTGCCCGCCCTGCGAAGCCGATCGCGCCGATGTGACTAACGTCCACCGCCGTCCGGCCCGCGTTCGTGACGATCGCGATACGCCCCTCTTCCTTGAGCCGGGTTGCGGCGACACATACGTCGTTTCCGAAATTCGGTAAAGCGGAATATTTTCGCGGCTCGCGTTGACCGACAATTTGGGTGTTTTGCCCGTCGGGCAACGCAAGGTCTTGTAGCCCGGATGAGCGAAGCGACATCCGGGATTCCTGACCACGAGCTGTCCTGGTATCGCTTCGCTCACCCGGGCTACGGGACTTATCGGACTGCACGCGCAGTCCCGACTAGTCCTCGCTGGACGTCGCCAAGCGGTTGCGCAGATGGGCCTGCGACAACAGAAAGAACAATGCGCGCTCGCCATGATATTTGGCGGACGGCCGAGTGCGCTCGAAGCCATCGGCAAATTTCTTGCCGGATTGGTCGCACACCTGCCACCGCCAGCCGAACCGCTTACGCCTGGTGAGGATCACTTCGAACATGCCGACGAGCTTGGTCCCCTGCTCCTTGCCGGTCTCGCAGACGCACGAGCCTGCTCCGGCCTCCCCCGTTGGAGTGATGTCCGACATATAACGCGGCAGGATGGAAAGCGAATAAAATTGATTATCGGAAATAGGTATCTTGCACCGGCTGTGAGGAAGTCGCGGCGCCGCTGGAATAAGCCGGCGGTGCCGGTGTTGATCGGTCCTGCTTGGTAGCGCTGCCAGAGCTGTTCAAATCGAAACGCCAACAATCGCAACAGCAAGCGGAGCAGCGGAAAGCATCTGCTTTCGCACACGGGACTGGCGGTAATGAGATATGGGAATCCATGCGCTGAATGAGAAGTGTTCACCAGGCACGAAGACCAGCGTCGGGCCGCATGCGGCATCACCGCTCAAGCACTACCGCGCGACGACCTCGACTTCGCCGTCGACGCCGTTGACGACATTGAAGCCGCGCTCGTAGACCTTGCCCTCGTTCTTGGCGATGGCGCGGTATTCGCCTTCGGAGAGCACGACGCGGGGAAAGGCGCCGATCGATTCCTTGATGACGTCGCCGCCCGGGGTCAGTACCGACCAGGCGGTGTTGGCGAGCGCCTCGCCGCCCCTGTCGCTGACGAGCTTGAGCGTGATGACGGCAGCGCGGTGGGTGATGGTGACGTCGGTGAGCTTGCTGGCCTGGACGCGGATGTCCGAGCGCACCACCGAATTGGCGTCGCCGTAATTCGAGATGATGTAGTAGGTGCCCTCCGGCAGCAGCACGACGTCGCCGGCGGCCACGTTCGGCACCAGGGAGGCGCGTTCGCCGGATTCGAACTGGCTCCCCTTGTAGATCGCGAACGAGATCTGGTTCTGCGGAATGCGACTGGTGCCGACGCGGCCCTCGATGCGCAAGCCGCCGGCGGGCAGCACGAAGGACTCGCGATCGGTCTCGGCTTTCAGGCTGACGGTGCGCACCGCGCTGACGAGGCCAAAGGCGACATGCACGACGTAATTGCCGGGCGGCAACACGATGTTTGGCGTGGCATTACGATCTTCGCGAATCAGCTTGAAGGTGCCGTTCTCGTCGGGACGATCGGCAAACACGCGCCAGACCAGGCCGCTGGTGATCGGCGGGGTATCCTTGCCGTATTTCGCGGTCAGCGACAGCACGCCCTGTCCGGGCACCGCCGCGTTGAGCGGCGGGGCGGATGGCACAGTCGTGACCGCGGGCGGCGGCATGCTGGGCGTGGTCGGCTGCAACAGGGTCGGCGGCAGGCTCGGCGGTCCGGCACCCGGGCCGGAGGGCGGCGCCAGACTGACGGCACCGCCGGGATCGGGCACCGAAGCGGGCGGCACCGGCGGCGGACGATCGGAGAAAAGCTGCGCCTGCGCAGCATTTTGGCCAAGAGTATAGAGGCAGGCAGCAAGGACCAGCACCGGCAGCAGCGATGTGCTGCGCCGCCATCCGATGATGCCGTCACCCCCGAGAGTCATGCCACCTGCTTTTTCACCGAAAACGCGGCAAATTCAAGCCTCTGGATCCCCGAGAAATACGGCCAATACGGTTCTTTGGAACCCGGCTGACGCCTGCGTGATTACCCCAGGGGCACCCGTCCCTCGCCATACTCCTGCCCCGCGCGCTTCCCAAACCGGCATAAACCATGCTTCGGCCCGGTTCTGGCGGAGCGCGAGTGCGGTGCCTAGTCTGACGGCGGGTCCCGGCGTAGGAGAGTTTCGGTGCTGGACATATTGAAGGGTCGGGGTTCGAACAGCGATAAGGTCGGCGAGAAAGTCGGCTTGGGCAGCATCCGCCGGCCGGTCATCGGCCTTGCCCTCGGCGGCGGCGCGGCGCGCGGCTTCGCTCATATCGGCATTATCAGGACCCTGCTCGCCAACGGAATCGTGCCTGACGTCGTGGTCGGCACCTCGATCGGCGCAGTGGTCGGCGGCCTCTATGCAGCCGGCCGGCTCGATACGCTGGAAGAATGGGGCCGCAGCCTGCAAGGCATGCGCAACATCCTCGGCTATCTCGACATCCGCCTCAACGGCTCCGGCCTGATCGGCGGCGAGAAGCTGGCGACCCGGCTCGAGGCTGCCTGCGGCCAGAGCCAGATCGAGGATCTCCCGGTCAAGTTCGCCGCCGTCGCGACCGAGGTCCGCACCGGCCACGAGATCTGGCTGACGCGCGGCCGCGTGGTCGACGCGATGCGCGCCTCCTACGCGCTGCCCGGCATCTTCTCTCCGGTCCTGATCGGCGATCGCTGGCTGGTCGACGGCGCATTGGTGAACCCGGTGCCGGTCTCGGCCGCCCGCGCGCTCGGCGCGGAAATCGTCATCGCCGCAAATCTTTCCAGCGACATCTTCACCTATTCGACGACGGTCTATTCGCACGGCGCGATGCCTGAACCGGTGATCCCCGCGACCGAAGAGCCGGCGTCAAAGCGGCGCTTCCCGAGATTCTTCTCGCCTGAGAAGACGGTGAAGCGCGAGTTCTTCGGCGGCGGCAGCGCCCGGCCCGGCCTCTCCTCGGTGATGGTCGACGCTTTCAACATCATGCAGGACCGTATCACCCGGGCCCGCCTCGCCGGCGATCCGCCCGACATGCTGATCACACCGCGGATCGGCCAATTCGGCTGGTTCGATTTCCACCGCTCCGAAGACCTCATCGCGCTGGGCACCCGCGCAGCCGAGCGTGCGCTGGAGTCCATCCAGGAGGCAATCCACGAACTGGCGCCCGCGCCCGAGGGCGCCGCGCCCAAAGCCGACCAGCAGGCCTGATCAGGCGGTCTACTGATCAGGCAGTCTTGATGTAGTCGCGCAGAGCTTCCTGCTCGGCCTCGTATTCCTGCACCCGACGCTTGACGATGTCGCCGATCGAGATCAGGCCGACCACCTTGCCGTTGTCGACCACGGGCAGATGGCGGAACTTGCCGGTGGTCATCATCTCCATGAGTTCGGCGACCGTGTCGGTCTCCTTGCAGGTGACCACCTTGCGGGTCATGACCTGCGAGACCGGCTCCTCCAGCGCGCCGGCGCCGCGCTCGCCGATCACCCGGACGATGTCGCGTTCCGACAGGATGCCTTCCAGCCGGCTCTGGTTCATCACCAGCACCGCGCCGATCTTCTTGTCGGCGAGCAGTTTGACCGCGGCAGCCAGCTTGGCGTCGGGCTCGACGCTCATGATCTGGTGGCCCTTGGTGTTGAGAATCGAACGTACCGTCATTGTCGCCTCCCTGAATCGCAACCGTCCGCTGTTCGCGGTCCGGACTTGTTCTTCGAGTCTTCAACTAACAGTTTCAGCGCCGGTTTCACGTTCAGGCGCTTTGCGAAGCATCGCCGCTAGCGGCCTGTCGCTTCGGAACATTCTTCTCGGGAATGATGGATGAATTCGGGCGGCGCCGCAAGCGCCGCTTCAAATGCGGTCTGAAATGTCCCGTGATGACGCATCCGCAGCATCACTTCGCACGCGCGGCACCGGATCGAACAGCGCGAACAGCAACAGGCCGGCAAGGAAGCCGCCGATATGCGCCTGCCAGGCGACGCTCGTGGTCTCGCTGTCGACGCCAATCGCGCCGACGCCGAAGACGATGTTGACGCCGAACCACACCGCAAGAAAACCGAGCACCCGCCCGTCGCGCAACGCGCGCGACAGCGGCAGCGCCGGAACTCTTGCGGCGGTATCGGCATCCGATCGGCTGAACGACAGGAAGCTGCCGCGAACGAAGGCGAAGCGGATCGCCGCCGCCATCGCGCCGGACACCGAGGCCGAGGCGCCGATCATCGGCGCCACCGCGTGCTCATGGGTGACGAGATGGGCGAGCGCGCCGGCCGCCGCGGTCACCGCGAGGAACAGGAAGAACCTGATGGCGCCAAAGCGCCGCGCCAGCGCGCTGCCGAACGGCAACAGCCACAGCACGTTGAAGCCGAGATGGGTGAGATTGGCATGCAGAAGCGAATAGGTGACGAAGCTCCAGACCTTGGCGCCGGCTCCGCCGGGGATCTCCAGATTGAGCAGCGAGGAATCGTAGCGCTTGGGGATGAAGCCGAAGACGTCGATGGTCCAGTTCTCGAGCTCCGGCGGCAGCAGCACCCGCAGATGGATCACCGCGAGCAGGAGGATATAGGCGGTCAGCGCGAACGGCAGCGTCAGGATCGGCTCGCGCGGAGCCTCCTCAACGACGGCCGGCACCCCCAGCGAAGCATCTTGCGACGAAGGATCTTGCGGCGGAGAATTTGGCGGGAATTCCAAGGGCGGCTTCGCTTTCAGGCGCGATCGGAGCGACAGGCTTCACGACAGGCCTTGGAGATAGTCGCCTTTGCCCGCGCTGCGCAAGTGCACAAAAGGAAAAGGCAGGGCCCTGGGAAAGCCCTGCCTATCCGTGTCGGACTTCCGGTACCCAGAGAGACGGGAGTATCCCCACCCCTCCCCGCGGCCGGTGACCAAACTGTTTGACGCCTGTGTACAGGCCTCGCCGAGAACCTGGAGAAAAGCGGCGAGGCTTGCGACCGCGATCACCATAGCAGCGGGGCGGTGCACGGAAAGCGCATAGTTAATTTAACGTTAACGACGCAAAGGCAGCGCCAGGAGCACCGAAAATGCCGCTGCGGCATGGACGCTGCAAAGCCCCTCCTGCACAACAACACAGGGATCGCGGCTGCACTGAAGCGGGACAGGTTTGTCCCGCGAGGTTGCGCCCCGGGGTAAGCGTTCAGCCATGAAACATCCGTCGAGCCGCGAGTTCTTCGCATATTGGGACACCAAGCGGGGCACCGCGCGAGCCCCTGACCGGGCCGATATCGATCCGGCCGCCGTGCGCGGCCTGCTCGGTGACATCTTCGTGCTGTCCTGCGAGCCCCATCTCGGCTTTCCGTTCCGCGTCGCCGGCACGCGCGTCTGCGCCCTCGCAGGGCGCGACCTCAAGGATGCGAGCTTTGCGGCGCTGTTCAACGAGGCTAGCCGCCGCGAGATCGAGGAGATCACGACCATCGTCGCCGATGAGAGCCTCGGGGCAATCGCCGGCGTCACCGCCGCGCGCGAGGACGGCAGCAAGGCGTATCTCGAGCTGCTGCTGCTGCCGTTCAACGCCCGCCCGCATACACCGGTGAGCGTGACGGGCGTGCTCGCGCCGTTCGACGACGAATGCGGCGCGCTGGGCCCGTTCGCCCTCACCTCCTGGCGCTATCTGCACCAGCCGGAAAAACTGCTGCCGCGCGCGATCCGCAAGCTGCAGATCGCACGCGGGCTGATGGTCTATGAGGGGCTGCGCTAGCAGTGCACCGCGCTCACGGCATCGCCAGATGCCAGGCGCCGTTCAGAAAGCCGTCGCCGGTGACGTCGCCGGGCTTGGTGTCCTTGGCAAAGGTGTAGAGCGGCTTGCCCTTGTAGGCCCACTGCTTCGAGCCATCGTCGCGCGTGATGACGGTGTAGCCGTCGGCGGCGGCATCGCTCGCCTCGGCCTTCAGCACCGGCCAGTTGGTCGCACACGGACCATTGCAGGCCGACTTGCTGTCAGCATCCTTGTCGAAAGTATAGAGCGACATGCCCTTGGCGTCGGTAAGCACGTTCCCTTTGTCGGTCTTGCCGTTCTTGGTCGGCGGTGCCGCGAAGGCAGCGGGAAGCAGCGCCAGCGATATTGCGAGCGTGAGCGCGAGGCGGATCGATGACGTCATGGTCTCTCCTGTCAGGCAATGGGCTTGCATGGGTAGGACGCCGCGCGAGCCGTCGTATTCCTGAGATCGCGGCAAAGATATTTTTCGCTGCAAGCCTCGTCGCATCGGAATAAACTGGGATGATGGAGATGGACGACGGATCGACATGAGCAAGCCGCATTGGCGTCCCGCCCGCGCCTCCGATCTGCCGGCGATCAGCAAGATCGCAGCGCAAATCCATCCCGATCTGCCTGAACGCCCCGAGGTGCTTGCGGAAAAGATGCGGCTCTATCCCTATGGCTGCCGCGTGATCGTCGCGGACGACGGGATCGTCGGCTACGGTCTGGCGCATCCCTGGATGCAGCACCGGATTCCGCCGCTCGACGGCTTCCTCGAGCAATTGCCCGGCGATGCGGATTGCCTCTATTTGCATGACATCGCGGTGCTGCCCGACTTTCGCGGCGGCGTCGCGCGCGACTATGTCGTTGCGACCGAACAGCTCGCGCGCGCGTCAGGAATCGCGACGCTCGCATTGGTGTCGGTCTACGCCACGCGGCCGCTGTGGGAGCGTCTCGGCTTTCGGCCGGTCACGGCGGATGCGGAGCTGCGGGTAAAGCTCGCGACCTACGGCGACAGCGCAACCTACATGCTGCGCGATCTCGCCGCTCACACCTGATTTCTGAGACGATGCCGCCGGCGCAATCCGGCGGCATCATTGCCGTCCGCGCTGGGCAGCGCCAGTCAGGCGCGATGCTTCTTTTTAGTCTTCGGCTTCTTCCCGGCGGCGCCCTTCTCCAGACCACGACGTGACCGAGGGCTCAGCGTGGCCCGGCTTGTTCTTGTGCTTTTTCTTCTTTGCGAAGGAAGGAGCATCGTCGAATTTCGGTGTGCGTTCGCCGTACGGCTTTTCGTGCGGTTTACCGTGTGGCTTGCCGTGAGGCTTGCCTTGCGGTTTGAACCCGTTCGGCTCGCGCGCGCGTTCGCCCTGGCGTTCACGATGATCGCTGTCGCCGATCTCGCGCCGCGGCGCGTGGGGCCGCTCTTCCGAAGCCGCCTGTCGCTGCGGCGCATCCGCCATCGGCTCGAGGCGGATATTGTCTTCCTTGTCCGGACGCTTGATCTTCACGGCGAAGGATTCCGCGACCCGCTCGGAAATTTCGAACTCGGTCGTGGTGTCCATGATCTTGATCGCGCCGATATCGTTCTTGTCGATGCCGCCACGACGGCAGATCATCGGCAACAGCCAGCGCGCTTCCGCGTTCTTTTTTCGTCCGATGTTGGCCCGGAACCAGACGCTGCCATCCGCCATGCCATGTTTCGACGACGATTTTCCCGCTTTGGGCCGCGCCCTTTCGGGCCGATCATCGCCACGCGATGCGCGGATATCGTCGCGCGGTGCGCGCGTATCATTGCGGCCGCGATCCTCGCGCGGCCGACTGCTCCGCTCGCCGGGATCCATAATGTCTTCGGGCGACGGCAGCCGCGCGCGATAGAGCCGTGCGAGTGACGCGGCGATCTCCTCGGCCGACCGCTCGGCCAATAGCGCCTGCGCCAGCGCCAGATCGTCGGCGGTGGTCTCCTCCGTGAACAGCACGTCCTTCATGCGCTCGTGATCGAGCTTGCGGATCTCATCCGGCTGCGGCGCCGTCCCCCAGACCGCGTCGATGCCCGAGACGTTCAGCAGCATTTCCGCACGCCGCCGCCGCACGGGCGGCACCAGCATGACGCTCGTCCCCTTGCGGCCCGCGCGGCCGGTGCGGCCGGAGCGATGCTGCATGACCTCGGCGTCGTTGGGCAGGTCGGCATGAATGACGAGATCGAGGCTCGGCAGATCGATGCCCCGGGCGGCGACGTCGGTCGCCACGCAGACGCGCGAGCGTCCGTCGCGCAGCGACTGCAGCGCCGTGGTTCGCTCGTTCTGCGTCAATTCGCCTGACAAAGCGACCACGGAGAAGCCGCGCTCCAGCAGTGCCGCCTGCAAGTGCCGGACGCCGTCGCGCGTGCTGCAGAATACCAGCGCGCTCGGCGCCTCGTAAAGCGCAGCACGTTGACGACCGCGTGCTCGGCATCGCCGGGCGCGATCCGGATCGCGCGGTACTCGATATCGGCATGACCGCCTTCGTCGCCGGCGACCTCGATCCGGAACGCCCGCTGCTGATACTGCTTGGCCAGCGCGACGATACCGCGCGGGAACGTCGCCGAGAACATCAGCGTGCGGCGCGTGTCCGGCGTGGTCTTGAGGATGAACTCCATGTCCTCGCGAAAGCCGAGATTGAGCATCTCGTCGGCCTCGTCGAGCACGACCACCTTCAATTCCGAGATATCGAGACGGCCGCGTCGCAAATGATCGCACAACCGGCCGGGCGTGCCGACGACGATATGAGCGCCGGCCGCAAGCTCGCGCTGCTCGCGCCTGGGATCCATGCCGCCGACGCAGGAGACGACGCGCCCGCTCGCATGCTCGTACAGCCAGGCCAACTCGCGATGGACCTGCAAGGCAAGCTCGCGGGTCGGCGCCACGATCAGGGCAAGCGGTGCACCCGCCCGCTCGAACCGCTCGGCGTCGCCCAACAGGTCCTTGGCCATGGCCAGCCCATAGGCCAGGGTCTTGCCGGAGCCGGTCTGTGCCGAGACCAAGAGATCGCGGTCAGCGGCCTCGTCCGTGAGTACGGCGAGCTGAACGGGGGTCGGACGGTCGTAATTGCGCTCGGCCAAAGCTCGGGCGAGCGGCGCACTCATGGTCGGAAAAGACACGGGATAAACCTTGGTTGGTCCAGGCGCGGAACGTCGAGCCGCGCGACCCGAAGCTGCGTAGGCGGCAAATGGTCCAGCCGCACGCGTGGTGATCTGATTTGGACGCTCTTTACGCCAAGTGCGGGCAAATCACCATGCCTATGACGCATGGCTTTGGTGATGCCGAGAATAAGCTTACTGGCCAGCTCGACCCACTACATCCAGCGTTTTCGGGGCATTTTACTGCATATAGCGGGATTTTGGGGCGAGGCTGCAGATTTTCACGGCCACCTCGCTTAAATTATGCGCGGTTGAAGCTGCCGGAGACGCACAACAGGGCTAAGCTCAGGCCGATTGGACTAGGGAGCACGACGATGCGACTGGCAGTCATTTCCGATATCCACGGCAACCTTGCCGCGCTCGAGGCGGTGCTGGCCGACATCAAGGCGCGTGGCGTCGATCGTACGGTCAACCTTGGCGATTGCGTCACCAGCCCGTTGTGGCCGAAAGAGACTTTCGAAGCGCTCGAGGCGCTGTCGTTGCCGACCGTACGCGGAAACCATGATCGCTGGATTGAGGAGTTTCCGGACGACAAGCTCTCGTCGGCGGGTCTGTTTGCGCGCAACGCATTGACTGCGGAGCAACGTCTCGCACTCCACAGCCTGCCTTCCCAAATACGGCTGGACGATGGGATCCTGGCCTGCCACGGCACGCCCGACAACGATACGACATGCCTGCTGGAAGAAACGCTCGACGACGGCCGCTTCGTACCGGCACGCCGCGACGTGCTGGCAATGCGCCTCGCGAGTGAGCCGACGGCGCGTGTGGTCCTGTGTGGTCATAGCCACCGCCAGGCCGTCGTTCACGGACCTCATGACTGTCTGGTTCTCAATCCAGGGAGCGTTGGTTGCCCGGTCTTCGCAGACATTCCCGTTGCCGCAAACCTGGAATACCGCTCGCCGCACGCGCGATATGCAATCCTCACGAAGCGACAAAGGGGCTGGCAGGCCGAACTCTTGGCCCTCGAATACGATTGGGACGCCGCATCGTCCCGTGCCCTCGCCAACGACCACCCGAAATGGGCGCGGGCCATATCGTCGGGATATGTCAAATAGCTGCTGGCATCGCTCGACCCAAATCGAGCCGCACGGAAGAACGGGAGAACACATGGCCGACGGCATTTCGCTTGCCGACAAGCTCGCGACATTTGGGGATTTCTGGTCTCCACGCACGATCACAACCTTCAACGACTGCGACGTGATGGTGGTGAAGGTGAAGGGAGAGTTCACCTGGCACAAGCACGACGACACCGACGATTTCTTTCTCGTCCTGAAAGGCAGTTTGGAGATCGAATTACGGGATCGCACGGTGACGCTTGGTCCGGGCGAACTCTATGTCGTGCCCAAAGGTGTTGAGCATCGCCCGGTCGCGCGCGAGGAGGTTCATCTCATGTTGATCGAGCCGACCGGCACGCCGAACACGGGCGACAAGACGACCGCAGCCGCGCGCAAGTTCGCATAGAGGGCAACTCGCCCGGCGCAGCCCTAATCCCTGGAGGTCACCAGGCTGCTGAAGCCGCCGACCAGTCTAGCTCTTGCCCGCACAAGAGTGTCCCTGGCCGCGCGGCTCAGTGCGCGGATGGCGCGCCAGGCGTCGGTTGCCTGCAGCCACGCCTTCACCTCGGAGTACTTGCCGTACGCCCAGGCAAAAGCCGGAATCCGCATCAGCTTGTCACGGGTGAGATGGAACAGGCGCTCGACCAGCACGAGCTTGAGCAGCTCGCCGATGATGAACGTCACGGCCCCGCTCACGATCTGACCGGTTGCGGCGAGATAGGCTGCCACGGGCTTGACCGGCTCCAAGATAATGACGGGTACCGAAAACAAGGCGAGCGAGCAATAAGGCGACAGCGATCTGATCCAGCCCCGCAATCGCTTCAATTGGAGATGCCGCCCGATCCAGCGCGAGATTGGCCTCGCCACGGCCATGAAGACCGCATCCACCAGGAAGTAGATGGCGGCCGCGATGTAGGTCAGGGGCTTCAGGATCTGCTTCACGATGAACTCTCCCGTGAACTGAAAGCCGAAACCCGGGCCTAAGTTTCACCCGGGCGTGAATAACTCGCGAATTTTCGATGGAACTTTTCGTGTACGGGCCCGCCGCTGCCCGGTTCAGATCTCCGCATAGATCTCCAAAAGATTGCCGTCGGGGTCGCGGAAGAACAGCGTCCGATGCCCGAACGACTGGTTCGTCGGCGGTGACAGCAGCGCCACGCCGTGGCGTGCGAGTTCGTCGGCACACGCATCGACTTCGGCCGCGGACACCTTGAAGGCCAGTTGCAGCGAGGCACTGCCTGCCGGCGTCGGCGCGTCAGCCGCGGTCCGGCTTGGCCTTGCAAGAGCCAGCGTGTTGGGGCCCAAGCCGTACTCGATCCAGTTCGGCGACAGCTCCCGCAGCAGCGGAAATGCGAGAACCTCCTGGTAGAAGCGCCGCATCGCCACCATGTCGCGCGCGAAAATGACGGTGTAGTCGATCGCACGGATGGCGCGGAAGGGGGAGCGGGAGCGTTGGATCGGTTCGGTTGTCATCTCGTCCTTCATTCAAAACGCCGGCCCGTAGCCCGTATGGAGCGTAGCGGAATACGGGGAGCCCCAGGCGAGAATCCCGGATTACGCTGCGCTCCGTCCGGGGCTACAGGGCTCGCGAGACTTTATCGCAACAAACCGCCACTGTAACGGACCGCATAGAGCGGCACGCCATCCTGCCGCGCAATCGTCTCGACACCGTGGAAACGATCGAGCGCGCCCTCGACCTCGTTCCGATAAATCATGCCTGCCTGCTCGAACAGATGCGGGCCCCGAAACGGATACTCGACGCTGACATCCAGCAACGCCTGGCGCAGGAATTTGTAGATTGCGAGGAAGATGTCTCGATCCGTGATCTCCGCACGGACGCCACCGCTGTAGCTCATCGACCAAACGACGCGGTCATCCCGGGACACGGTTTCTTGGCCAACGAAAAACCCCATCCCGAAATAGATATCGCGATAGGCATAGGGTGCCGCACGATGCTCGAGCTGCTTTGAGCCTCTGAGCGGCGGTGGCGTCGTCGTCCATCCCCGCATAGGTATGGCGCTTGGCTTCGACCAGGAACGCTGCGAGATCTCCGGGGATGGACGACATCGGTTATTCCACCAGTTCCGGCCACGGCACGATGGTCGACTTCACCGTCTTCATCGCCATGGCATCCCTGACCGCCTGTGCGACGCCTTCTTCCGTGAACGGATAGATCGTTTGCATCTTCAGCCAGGGATATTTGCCCGCCGTGCGATGGAGCATGTCGACGCCGAGCGGCAGATCGTTGGCGGTAAAACCCCAGGAGCCCAGCACGTTGATATCCTTGGTGCAGATGCGGTGCCACGAAGTCTCGATCGAGCCGGCGTCGGTGAACTGGCCCATCTCGACATAAGTGCCACCGTCGCGCAGCATCTCGATGCCTTCGGGGCCGGCGGAGGGATGGCCCGAGCAATCCATCACCAGATCGGCGCCGAAGCCGCCGACGATGTCGCGCACGCGCGCGATGCGTGCCTCGGGCGATTTGATCTCCTCGATGTTCACCGTCGCCTCGGCGCCGAACTCGCGCGCGAGCTTGAGCCGCGGCTCCTCCGGCGCCCCGACGCAGATCACGCGCCCTGCTCCCATCTCCTGCGCGGCGGCGACCGCGAGAATGCCGATCGGGCCCGAGCCCTGGATCACCACAGTGTCGCCCCAGGAAAAACCGCCGGCGCGGCTGGCGCGATTGAAGGCGCGGATACAGGACGTCAGCGGCTCCGACAGCGCACCCAACCGCAGCGACATGTCGTCAGGCAATTTGTAGATCTTGGTGCCCGGCAGCATGTCGAGATCGACATAGACATATTCGGCCCAGCCGCCCCACATGTGAGGCGCCTTGTCGAAGCCGAGATAGCGGCCGTAATAGACCGGCGTCAGGCATTTGTTGGCGGTCAGGGGATAATGGATGCAGTAATAGCAGCTGCCGCAGGGCATCAGCGGCGGGATCATCACTTTTGATCCGACCTTGAGCGGCTTGCTCATGAAGTCCTCGGTGAATTCGTCGCCGCATTCGACGATGATTCCGCCGAGCTCGTGGCCGAGCGTGAACGGCCATGGCAGCGGCTTCGGCCAGTGCCCTTTCAGGATGTGCAGGTCGGTGCCGCAGACGCCGCACGCGCCGACCTTGATCAGCGCGGCCTTTTTGCCGACCTTCGGCCACGGCACGCTGCGGATGACGGGCTCGCTGCCCGGCCCTGCGTGGGTGCAGACGCGGATCTGGTCCATGGCGTGTCCTCGATGCCCGTCTGTTATGATTGATTGGTGCGGGCTGAAGCGAAGCGTATGTGAGATGCGCGCTGGTGCCAAGCCGCGGTCTCGTAACCCGCATGAGCGAAGCGACATGCGGGGCCAGCATTCCCGGATATCGCTTCGCTCATCCGGGCTACGGGACCCTGGTCTCCACACACCCAAGTGCCTTGAGCGCTCGACGGCGAACGTGTAGGCACGGCGCCAAAGTCCCACCCCAGGTGCCCGCTTGAACCCCCTCCCTCAAAATCCCGTGGTCGCGTCCGGCTCGTTCGCAGCGATGAGGTCGGTGCCCTACCGGCTCCAGTTCATCGCTTACGTGCTGGCGATGATGGCCGACAATATCGAGCATGTGATCAGCTATTGGGTGGTGTTCCAGAAATTCCATTCGCCGGCGTTGGCCGGCTTTGCGGTGCTGTCACACTGGCTGCCGTTCCTGCTGTTCTCGGTCGCGGTTGGCGGACTGGCCGACCGGGTCGATCCGCGCCGCATCATCCAGTGCGGCATGCTGCTGTTCATTGTTGCCTCGGCCGGATGGGGTTTCTTCTTCATCACCGACGCCATCCAGATGTGGCACGCCATGCTGCTGCTGGTGGTCCATGGCTGCGCCGGCGTGTTGTGGCAGACGCCGAACCAGCTTTTGCTCTACGATCTCGTCGGTCCCGCTGATCTTCCGAGCGCGGTGCGGCTGAATGCGATGGCGCGCTATCTCGGCATTCTGGTCGGACCTGCCGTCGGCGGAATCATCATGCTGACGCTCGGCACCTCGCACGGCATCATCTTCAACACGCTGTTCTATCTGCCGATGCTGCTGTGGCTGTTCTGGGCGCCGGTGCGGGACAAGAGTGTCGCGGTGCGGCGCTTCGCCGTGCGCGGCCTTGCCGACATCATGCTGACCATCCGCGCCATCGGCACGCAGCCGGTGCTGACGGCGATGACTTGGCTTGCCGGCCTCACCTCCTTCATGATCGGCAATGCCTATCACGCCCAGATGCCAGGCTTTGCCGGCGATCTCGGCCACGGCGATCCCGGAATCTCCTACAGCGTGCTGCTCGCGGCCGATGCCGCCGGCGCACTGCTCGCCGGCATCGCGCTGGAATCCTGGGGGCGGCTCAAGGGCACGCCGCGCACCGCGATCATGCTCGCCATGCTGTGGAGCGTGGCGCTGCTCGGCTTCGCCTCGGTGCGGATCTATCCGGTCGCGATCGTGCTGTTGTTCTTTGCAGGCTTCTTCGAGCTGTCGTTCAATACCATGGCGCAGGCGCTGGTGCAGTTGAACGCGCCGTCCGACATTCGCGGTCGCGTCGTCGGCCTCTACAACATGGCGGGGCTCGGGATGCGGGCGTTCAGCGGCATCACGGTCGGACTGTTCGGTGCGGCGATCGGCATTCACTGGTCGCTCGGGCTCTCGGCCGCGGTGCTGCTGGCGCTGCTATGTCTTCTCTATGGGCGCGCGACGAGGAAGACGGCCGGTTGACTCCGGCGTCTCCCCACCGCACGCTTGATATAGGGTTTGGGGAGATGAAGCGTTGCGCAATCGCTGGGGCATACTTGCGATCCTGTTCGTCGTTCGCCTCACCATCGCATTCCAGTTCCAGAGCGTAGCCGCGGTCGCGCCGCTGCTGCAGCAGAGCTTCGGCGTCGGGCTCGCCGATATCGGCATCCTGATCGGACTCTATTTCACACCGGGCATCGTGCTGGCGCTGCCGGGCGGCGCGATTGGCCGGACGCTTGGCGACAAGCCCACCACGATCGTGGCGCTGCTGCTGATGACGGCGGGCAGTCTCGTCATGGCCATCACCGACGTCTGGGGCTGGCAGATGGCGGGCCGGCTCGCCTCCGGCGCCGGCGGCGTGCTGCTGACCGTGCAGCTCACCAAGATGGGCACCGACTGGTTTGCGGGGAAGGAGATCGCTACCGCGATGGCGATCTTCGTCAACTCCTGGCCGGCCGGCGTTGCGATCTCGCTGCTGGTGCTGCCGGCGATCGGCACGGCCTATGGCGCGGGCGCCGTGTTCCTCGTGGCCGGCGCGCTCACCGCGATCGGCATTGTGCTGATCACGTTCTACCAAGCACCGCCGGGAGCAACCGCCAGCGCGGCCGGCTCCGGGCGGCTTGATCCGCTCGCGCTTCTGGCGGTGATCGTCGCGGGCGCGATCTGGGGCCTCTATAATGTCGGCTTCGCCATGATCTTCTCGTTCGGCCCCTCGCTGCTCGCCGAGCGCGGCTGGAGCATTGCCGCGGCGGGATCGGCGATCAGCCTCGTGATGTGGCTGTCGGTGATCTCGGTGCCGGCAGGCGGTTATCTCGCCGATCGCTTCAAGCGGCCGTTCGTGCTGGCTATCGTGGCCAGCCTGGTGGTGGCCGGGCTGCTGGCCTGGCTGACCCGGTCCGACGCCGTGATCACGATCCTCGTCCTGATCGGCCTGATCGGCGGCCATCCGGCCGGGCCGATCATGAGCCTGACCGCCCGCGTGCTCGTGCCGGAAACCAGGGCGATCGGGATGGGCGTGTTCTACACTCTCTTCTATGCCGCGATGATGCTAGGACCGGCGGTGGCGGGCCGGCTCGCCAAATCGGCCGGCACGGCCGCGGTCGCGCTCGACCTCGGCGCGCTGACAGTGCTGGCCTGCCCGCCCCTGATGTGGCTTTTCGAACGCATTGTGTCTGTTCGTCATCGCCGCGCCCGATCCTAACGCGGCATTAACCCTGTGCACCTTAGGGTCGTCCCGGACTCCGCCAGGCGGGGGGTCGGGTTGTGAAAATGGCGTTGGCGCACAAAAGATTTCTTCCGGCCGCCGAGGAACGTCGGCGTTTCCAGCGGGTGAAGGTTCACCTGCTCGGCCGCTACATGCTGCCGGACCGCCGTGAATTCCCCTGCCAGGTGATCAACATGTCGCCGGGCGGGCTGGCGCTGCTGGCCCCCGGCATCGGCAATGTCGGCGACCGCGTGGTCGCCTATCTCGACCATATCGGCCGCGTCGAGGGCAAGATCACCCGCATCATCGACAATGGCTTCGCCATGACGGTCGGTGCCACGCCGCGAAAGCGCGACAAGCTTGCGGCACAGCTGACCTGGCTCGCCAACCGCGACATCCTCAATTTGCCGGAAGACCGCCGCCACGATCGTATCGTGCCGCGCAATCCGATCGCGGTGCTGACGCTCGAGGACGGCACCAAGATGACCTGCCGCATCATCGACCTCTCGCTGTCGGGCGCCGCCATCGCCGCGGAGAACCGCCCCCCGCTGAAATCGACGGTTCTGCTCGGCCGGGTGCAGGGCCGCGTGGTCCGAAACCTCGAAGATGGCTTCGCGCTCGAGTTCATGCATTCCCAGCCAATTGAAACTCTCGAAGAGAGCGTTACCGCGCGGTAAAGCGCGAAGGCACCAAAACCACTGCATTTCCAGTACTGAAGGCGGCCTCCGCGATGCGGACGCCGCCTTTTTCATGGGTGGCGTCGAGGCTCGCGCGGGTTAACGCGGAGGCTGCGGGAGCGTGCAAACAACGGTTCCGCCAGCGTTTCCGCGTTAATCCATAAAATTTGAATCAATTGCAGTCATATCGAATTTTATTCAAGTTTGACTCAAGTATAGATCGAATTCGCCGCGTGTTTTACTTGCATTCGTCTCGACTTGACTTGACTGACTTAGCGGCAACTCAAAAGCTGCCTGCGCAATGTGGTCCCAACAAGAAACGGGGGCCGCAATGTTTGATTTCAGGGGACAGGGGAAGGGATTGGCGCTCGCCGCCATGCTCTTCGGAATGAGCGCGGCAGCGCAGGCCGGCGAAGGCCGTCTGCTCTACGCAAGCCTCGGCGACACCACGCGTGCGCCGATCGGCTGGGTCGAGTTCTGTGCGGACAATGCCGCTCAGTGCCAGGGCGCACCGACGCAACCGCGTGACATCGTGATGTCGCAGGCTGCATGGCGCGACCTCGTCAAGGTCAATCGCTGGGTCAACGAGACCGTCAAGCCTTTGACCGACCAGGAGCACTGGGGCGTGATCGAAAAGTGGTCGCTGCCGTCGGACGGTTACGGCGACTGCGAGGACTACGTGCTGTTGAAGCGCAAGATGCTAATCGATGCCGGATGGCCGCGCGAGGCCCTGCTCATCACCGTGGTGCGCGACAAGAAGGGCGAAGGACACGCGGTGCTGACGGTGAAGACCGACAAGGGCGAGTTCGTTCTCGACAATCAGAACGAGAACGTCGTTGCCTGGACGGAGACCGGCTACCGCTTCGTCAAGCGCCAGTCGCAGAGCGATCCCAATGTCTGGGTCTCGCTCGGCGACACCAAGCCGGCGGTCTCCACCGCCAGCGCAAGGGATCAGTAGAGACAAACGAAAGAGATACGCGACCCGGTCACATCCCCACCCCTCCCCGTCCCAGACCGGTTCGCGCGCGGCCAGCCATCCCCCAATGGCTGGCCGCAACTTTTTTAGGGTGTACTTCGCTTAGTTCTGCGGCGCCTGCCGCGACCAGGGCACGCGCGCGACGGTGAAATCGCGCCATGTGCTTTGCAGGACGGGTTGCACCCCGATCGACGCGCGCGCCTGCCAGCCTGCGATCGCCGCCGCGGCGATGGTGCCGTCGGGCTCGGCATCAAGCCCGTCCAGCAATGATGCCGTAACCGCCATGTCGTTGACGGCGCCAAGCTGCTCCTGCAAGCCGGAGAGCCTTCGCGAGAATTTTCGCGTGGATTTGCGGTCTGCGAACAGCGGCAGCAGAAACTCGCTGAGATAGCGCAGCCGCTTGGTCGCGAGCCGCAGGCGGTGCAACTGTTCGGCGGAAAGCGACTTGAAGCGGCGGCCGCGCTTGAGCACCTTGGCGTATTGCGCCGATAGGATGCGTGCCGCGAAGTCGGCCGCGGGTTCGGCGAGCTGGCCGAGATCCTCGGTGGCGACGTCGTTGCGCCAGCCCCGCGCCTCGATCCAGTTGCCGAGGCCGAGCAGGAACATGGCGCAGCGGCGATCTTCGAGGGCGCCATGCGCCTTGCGATAGGCGTCGGACTGGCGCCCGGCCGCAGCCAGGCCCAGTGCATCGAAGCCCGCGACCGACGGACAGGCTGTTGCGATCTTCGGCAAGGTATCGAGCCGGAACACATCCCAGTCGCGCGCGGCGGAGAGCTCTTGCGCCAGCCATCTGGCTTCCAACCGTAGCGCATCGAGATTGCTGAGCGCGCCGACCGACCCCATCAGATCCAACGCCGATCGAAGCCGGCGCAGCGAGACGCGCAGCTGATGGATTCCTTCCGGATTGCGGCCATCCTCGGCCGCCGGCAGCGACTGAAGCAAATGGAGGAAGCAGGAACGCAGGATTGTCGCGAACGCCTCGTCCAATGTCACCGACGGATCGAGACGAAGTTTTCGCGGACGCCGCGCCGAGGGTGGCTTGTCGGCGGCAAGATCGAAGCCGCGTGCCGATTTGGAGCGAATGGACGGCTTTACGTCGCCGTGCTCCGCGAGCCGCAGCGCGATCTCGTAGAGCGCGCTCGCGCTGCCGCTCTTGAGCTCCAGCTCGATCTCGCTCACCGGCAGTGAACGGTCGCCGGCCGTCAACTCACCCTGGTCGAAGGCGATCTCGACCGTGCCTGACGGCAGTTCGATCGGCCGCGCATGGCGATGGACATCGGCAGTGAAGACCGATTCGAGCGGCTGCGCTTCCAGGTTGCCGCGAAGCTTCTCGGGAATGAACGGCATTGCCAAACCGAGATCGGGCGCAAGCGACAGTACCCTCATCTCCCACTCACCACGGCGGAGCGGATCGTCCACCGCATCGGTCTTCACGGTCTGCACGAAGCGCGCGCCGCTCTGACGAACGCGCAAGCTCAAGCCGTGGCGACGCAACGTCCGCTCCGGCGTGTCGTAATAGACGGACTTGAGATGTTTGCGCGCGCCCTTGTTGCGCGCGTTCATCGCGATCACAGGCGCGGCCTTGAAATGCGCCATGCGATCGGCATCGACGAAAAGCTTGAGCTCGATCTCACCGGCACCATGCGCGGCAGCGCTCGACCGCAGTGGTTCCGTTGCCGGTTCCGCGTCTTGCAATGGCGTCTGATCGATCACAGGTTCCGCGACGAGTTCGGCCGGCTCACGCTGCCTGAAGAAGCCAGCAACGACTTGCGTTCTCTTGTTTTCCCTTGCAACAGGATTTCCATCCCGCGCGCTCGGAGCCTTGCGAACCGGCGTTGCGTCTGACTTCAGCATTTACGGTAACATGACAGTTCGATGACAGAGCGCCATCCTATAGCCGGTGTGGCTCGCGAGGAATAGTCACGTGACGTCGCAGCGCCCTGCCGTCCACACGAGGCTGGGAGCGCACAATCCAGCTTGACCACAGGAACTAAATTGCCGCTGGGCACAGCAAGCGATCGAGTTGACTGCGAATCCCGCCCTTCTCGAAACCGAGATGAACGCGTCAGCGAGCTTGACTCATGCCAACCTTCCCGCAATCGGTGGCGATGGCGTCGAGCGCGCTGCCCTGTCCCTCCGGCCGTTGCTTCATCGGCTAGCGGCACAGGCAATCACAAGGAGTTGGCATGACGTCGTTCCGTCCCGTCATCGCGTTGTCCAGGGGCCTCGAAGTCCTTCGGGTGATCAATCAGGAACGGCAGTCGACCGTCGGCTCGCTGCACAAGGCGACGGGGCTGAACAAGTCAACGATCGTCCGCATGCTCGAGACGCTGGAACATGAAGGTTATGTGGTACGTCGTACCGAGCCGGCCAGCTACGCGCCGACGGGACGGGCGCTGCTGCTCAGCGCAGGCTATGATGAGCCGACCTGGATTGGCGGCATCGCCGAACCCATCCTGAACAAATTCCGCAAGCAGATCCATTGGCCGTCAGACATCGCGGTGCTCGATCAGGAGTCCATGGTCATCGCCCACACGACGCGCGTCGATGGATCGCTGCTGTTCAGCCGCCCGCCGGGTTTTCGCTTTCCCGTCCTCGGCACCTCGATGGGACGCGCCTATCTCGCCTTCTGCGAACCCGCCGAGCAGGAGCGCATTGCCGCACGGCTGGCCCTTGGTCCGGAGCCCTGGAACGATCTGGCGCGCAATCCCGGCAGACTTGCCAAAGTGCTGCGCACGATCCGTAGCGCGGGGTTCGCAGTCATGGACGAGACCTACAGCCGCCGCGTCTTCGGGGGCGCAGTGTGGGCGATCGGCGTACCCGTCGTTTTGCGGAATCGCCTGTTCGGCAGCATGAACGTGATGATGCTTCGCGAGGCGGTCGGTCTGGAGGACGGTGTGCGGCGCTTCGTACCGCCGATGAAGAAGGTCGCTTCCGCACTTGCCGAGGCGCTCGGTGCCAAGCTTGCTGCGCCGGGTTCTCCTGCAGGTCGGCGATGATCATTTCACACAGTGAAACGATATTTTGATTTCTTGACCCCCCTTCCTGCCCGTGTGACACCTCGTTGCAGGCGGCTGCCGGCTGCCCAATGACACAGGGAAAAGGGGAGGCCGAAGTGCGGACATCCGCGAGAATTTGGGCTGCCGCGATGGCATGCCTGACGATGGCCGCTTCTGAAACGGCTTTGGCCGAAGCCTGGCCGACCCGGGCAATCAGGATCGTCGTCTCCACGCCGGCAGGCGGCATCACCGATGCCTTCGCCCGCGCCTATGGCGACTATATCTCGCAGAAGCTTGGCCAGCCGGTCATTGTCGAAAACAAAACCGGAGCCAGCGGTGCGCTGGCGGCACAGTCGGTGAAGGATTCCCCGGCCGACGGCTACACGCTGATGTACACGATCTCGTCCACCTTGCTCGGTAACCGGCTGTTGTTGAAATCGCTGGCCTATGATCCGGACAAGGATTTCACGATCGTCGCCATGACGCCTTCGGGGCATCTGCCGCTGGTGGTCCATTCCGCCACCAATGCAAAGACGATCGAAGAGTTCGTCGCGTACGCACGTGGCAACAAGGTCACGGCCGGCTCGTACGGCATCGGCTCGTTCGCACATATTGCGATCGCCGAGCTCAACCGGCAATTCGGTCTCGACATTTCCATCGTGCATTACCGCGGCGAAGCGCCGATGTGGCAGGATTTGGCCGCCGGGGTGATCCAGGCGGCGGTCGGCAGCTATCAGGCCGCGCTGCCGGTGCTCGATACCGGCATCGGCCGCCCGATTGCCGTGCCGACACCGGTGCGCATGAAGAAGCTGCCCGAGACCAGGACATTTGCTGAGCAAGGGGTCACGGGCAATGTCTTCCAGCTCATCAGTTTTACCGCGCTGGTGGCGCCCGCTGCGATACCGGCAGACCGGATCGACATGCTCGCCAAGCTGATGGTCGAAGGCGGCAAGACGGAGCGCGTGCAGAAGCTGCTCGATGCCTTCGGCGTCGACCAGCCGGCCATAGATCGCGCATCCTCGATTGCGCTCTACGAAAAGGAAGGGCCGGTCTGGCTCGAGTCGATCAAGACTCTCGGGTTGGAGCCGCAATAGCCGTCGCCGCGCCCAGCCGGGTGCGGACACCTCCTGGAGGTCAGACCCCGAGCACGTCCGCGAGCCGCAACTCGTCGGCGGCGGGATCCTTCAGGAACAGCTCGGCCTCGATCTCGTTCAGATGCGACAACATCTGCGCGCGCGCGGCCTCCCTGTCGCATTTGCGGATCGCGGAGACGATTCCGGCGTGATGATCGGTGCCGCAGGCCGGCGTGTCGTGCCGGCGGTAGAGCAGGATGATCAGCGAGGAGCGCGCGATCAGCTCCTTGAGAAAACCAAGATAGATGCTGTGGCCACTCATCTCGGCGACGAGTCGATGGAAGTCGCCGGAGAGGCGGACCGAAGCACGCGCATCGCCACGCAGCTCCGCCTCGCGCTCCTCGGCAAGATGCCGCTGGAGACGCCCGATCCAGGCCGGCGACACCGCGTCAACGGCGTGATCGACGATTGTCGGCTCGATCAGGCGGCGCGCCTCGAACACTTCGCGGGCGTCCGCAGGCGTCGGCCGCGCGACGAAGGCGCCGCGGTTCTTCTCGATGTTGACGATGCCTTCATGCGCGAGCTGTTGCAGCGCGGTGCGAACCAGCGTTCGGCTTGCTCCGTAGATCTCGCCGATCTCGTCCTCGCCGAGTTTCGTGCCGGGCAACAGGCGATGCTCGAGGATCGCCGCAGTCACACCTTCCCGGATGCGGCTGACGCGATCGCTCGCATCTGGCGCGTCGGATTTCGGTCGGGACTTGACGGCCATGGGGGTGAGGACTCGATCGTCGACGAGGGCGTTGAATCCTAATCGACCAGCTGTATCCAATCACAGGCGAAACTTTATACAATCCGCGCCTGTTTTGTGTGCACGCAACTGCGAAGGCAGCGAACCGCCCAAGCCCGTGGGATTCGATCTAACGATCTGACTCCGCTGCACTGTTTTGGAATTCGGCCGGCCGAGAACGATTCAAGCGCGATTGGCATGGACCTTGCGGAGAGAGGCGCAGCATCGCCCTCGCCCCGGACACGCCATGGCCACTCCCGCCGCCCTCGAACTGGTCGCCGTCACCAAGCGCTACGACACGACGCTGGCGGTCGACACCGTCAATTTGAAGATCCCGGCCGGCACCTATTGTTGCCTGCTCGGCCCCTCCGGCTGCGGCAAGACCTCGACCTTACGCATGATCGCCGGCCACGAGGCCGTCAGCGAAGGCGACATCATCCTGGGTCCGCAGAACGTCACGGATCTCGAACCCGCCAAGCGCGGCACGGCGATGATGTTCCAGTCCTACGCGCTGTTTCCGCACCTCACCGTGCTCGACAACGTGGCGTTTGCCCTGAAAATGCGCGGCATCGACCGGGCGACGCGGCACAAGCGCGCCGGCGAGTTGCTCGAGCTGGTGGCGATGACGCCCTATGCGGCCCGCCTCCCCGCACAGCTGTCCGGCGGCCAGCAGCAGCGCGTCGCACTCGCCCGCGCGCTGATCACCGAGCCGCAGATCCTGTTGCTCGACGAGCCGCTCTCGGCACTCGATCCGTTCCTGCGGGTTAGGATGCGCGGCGAATTGAAGCGGCTACAGCGCGAACTCGGCATCAGCTTCGTTCAGGTCACGCACGGCCAGGAAGAGGCGATGGCGCTGGCCGACCACATCGTGGTGATGAACCAGGGCAGGATCGAACAGCAGGGAAGCGCCCGCGACATCTTCCATCACCCCCGCACCGAATTCGTGGCGCGCTTCATCGGCGGTCACAACGTCCTCAGCGACGCAGGCAAACTCATCGCCGTGCGCGCCGATCAGCTCGGCATCGCGCCGTTCACTGACGGCGCCTTCGGCGCGCCCGCGCTACTGACCCAGACCGAGTACCAGGGCTCCTACATCGCCGTCTCGCTCACGCTCGACGACGGGACCGCCCTTTTTTCCCACCTTCCCGAGGCCGCCTTCGACGTCCACCAGTTCCGGCCGGGCGATCGCGTGCTGGCCATCTGGGATCCCGCCAAGGCGCAACGTCTGCAATAGCGCCGATCAATCACCGGAATGCGCAACAGAGGAGTGAGTGATATGACCGAAACGACCAGGAAGAAGGGCCTTAGCCGCCGCACGCTACTGAAGAGCACCGCGGGTCTCGCCGGACTTGCCGCGGGCTCCGGCGCCATCACAGGCTTTCCCTATGTAATGTCGGCCGAGCCGAAGGTGCTGCGCTATCTCGGCACCGCAGTGAACGAGGGTGACGAGATCTCCAAGCAGTGCCTGAAGGACACCGGCATCAAGATCGAATATATCACCGCGACCACCGACGACGTCACCAAGCGCGTGATGACCCAGCCGAATTCCTTCGACGTGCTGGACACCGAATATTTCGCGCTAAAGAAGATCGTGCCGTCGGGCAACATCCTTGCCCTCGACGCGAGGAAGATCAAGGAATTCGACAACATCACGCCGGTCTTCACCAAGGGCGTCACGCCCGGCGGCAAGAAGATCGGCGGCCAGGGCACCGCACCCTGGAAGGTGCTCTATCTCGAAGGCAAGGACTCCAAGAAGTTCGCGACGTCTGCCACCGAGTTCGTCACGCTGATCCCGACCGTCTACAACGCCGACACGCTCGGCATTCGCCCCGATATCATCAAGCGTCCGATCAGCTCGTGGGCCGAGCTGCTCAACCCCGAGTTCAAGGGCAAGGCCTCGATCCTCAACATCCCCTCGATCGGCATCATGGATGCCGCGATGGTCGTGGAAGCCACCGGCAAGTACAAATATGCCGACAAGGGCAACATGACCAAGGAAGAGATCGATCTCACCATGAAGGTGATGACCGAGGCCAAGAAGGCGGGCCAGTTCCGCGCCTTCTGGAAAGACTTCAACGAGAGCGTCAACCTGATGGCCTCGGGCGAGACCGTGATCCAGTCGATGTGGTCGCCGGCGGTGACGAAGGTCCGCTCGATGGGGATTGCCTGCACCTTCCAGCCGCTCAAGGAAGGCTATCGCTCCTGGGCCTCCGGCTTCTGCGTCTCCAAGGGCGTCTCGGGTGCGAAGCTCGAATGGGCCTATGAGTTCGTCAACTGGTTCCTGTCCGGCTATGCCGGCGCCTATCTCAACCGCCAGGGCTACTACTCGGCCGTGCTCTCCACCGCGAAGGCGCATATGGAGCCTTACGAGTGGGCCTATTGGATGGAAGGCAAGGCGGCCGAGAAGGACATCAAGGCGCCCGACGGCTCGCTGCTCGAGAAGGCTGGCGCCGTGCGCGACGGCGGCTCCTACGAGGACCGCATGGGCGGCGTCGCGTGCTGGAACGCCGTGATGGACGAGAACGACTACATGGTCCGCAAGTGGAACGAGTTCATCGCGGCGTAATCTGATGGACACGTCGGAGGACATTTTGCAACAGGCATCTCCGGACCTGGTCCGGGGATCGGAGACGGCGCGCCGCAGCAAAGCGGCGCGGCTGTCACCCTCCTTCATCTCCTGGCTCCAGGCCGGGCCGATGATGCTGGTGTTCCTCGCCTTCTTCCTGATCCCGCTCGTCTTCGTCGTCATCGTCTCGTTCTGGGACTACAACGAATACCAGTTGCTGCCGGCCTTCTCGGGCCGCGGCTACACCGACACGTTCGAGGGCTGCATCGCGCAGCTCCCCGATCTCTGCACGATCGCCAAGACTTATCTGAAGACGCTGAAGCTTTGTTTCATCGTGTGGGTCATCACACTCTTCATCGGCTTCTGGGTCGCCTACTTCCTCGCCTTTCACGTCAAGTCGAAAACTTGGCAGATGGGACTGTCGCTGCTCTGCACGATCCCGTTCTGGACCTCCAACGTGATCCGCATGATCGCCTGGATTCCGCTGCTCGGGCGCAATGGCCTTGTCAACTCAGGCTTGGTGAAGACGGGGCTGATCAACCATCCCGTTGAATGGCTGCTGTTCTCCGAATTCTCCGTGGTGCTGGCGCTGGTGCACCTCTTCACCTTCTTCATGGTGGTGCCGATCTTCAACTCAATGGTTCGCATCGACAAATCGCTCATCGAGGCCGCCTATGACGCCGGGGCGACCGGTTTCCAGACGCTCGTCAACGTCATCATTCCCCTGGCAAAACCCGGCATCGTGATCGGCTCGATCTTCGTCATCACCATCGTGATGGGCGACTTCATCACCATCGGCGTGATGGGCGGGCAGCAGATCGCGGCCGCCGGCAAGATCATCGAGACGCGGGTGAATGCGCTGCAATTCCCGGCAGCAGCGGCCAATGCCGTGATCCTGCTCGTCATCACGTTCCTGATCATCACCATGATGTCGCGTATCGTCGACATCAAGAAGGAGCTCTAGAGCATGAAGGAAGGACGCCCGCGCTCTTTCTACGTGCTCGCGATCTTCTTCGCGGCCTACACGCTGTTCCTCTACGGCCCGATGATCGCGATCTATGTGCTGTCGTTCCAGGGACCGCAGGGCGGCCTCACCTTCCCGATGAACGGTGTATCGACTTTCTGGATCGCAAAATTGTTCCAGGGCACCGGCATCGTCGATCTCGGCGCCGCCTTCCGCCGTTCGCTGCTGCTTGGCATTATCGTGATGATCGTCACCGTCGTGCTGTCGGTCGCAGCGGGCATGGCGTTTCGCCGCAAGTTCAAGGCGCAAAGCATCCTGTTCTACTCCGCGATCGCGAGCCTCATCGTGCCCTCGATCATCACCTCGCTCGGCATCTCGCTTGAATTCCGCATCATCGACGATCTGATCAAGGCGCATTGGAACGAGAATTTCGAGACCTCGATGGGTCTGCTCACCTCGGGCCTCGGTGCACATCTGACCTGGACGCTGCCGTTCGGCCTTCTCATCATGTTCGCGATCTTCAATCGCTTCGATCCCAGGCTCGAGGAAGCCGCGCGCGATCTCGGTGCGACACCGTGGCAGGCGTTCCGTCATGTCGTGCTGCCGATCATCCTGCCCTCCGTGATCGGCATTGGACTGTTCGGCTTCACACTGTCCTGGGACGAACTCGCGCGTTCCAGCCAGGCGATCGGGGCGGTGAACACGCTGCCTCTCGATCTCCAGGGCCTCACCACCACCGTGACGAACCCCGACATCTATGCGCTCGGCACCGTGATCTCGGCCGTCTCGTTCACGGTGATCGCGCTTGCGCTTGGCACCATCCACATGCTCAACAAGCGACAGGCGGCCAAAGGCTCGGACGCCGGCAAAGGGCTTGTCTGAGAAGGGGCTTGTCTGATCCGATGCGGCTTCACGTCGTCAATCCCAACACCACTGCGTCCATGACGGTGAAGATCGCCGCTGCCGCGCGCGCGGTCGCCCTGCCCGACACCGTGATCGATGCGCGCCAGCCCACGATGGGCCCGGTCTCGATCGAGGGATTTTACGACGAGGCGTTCGCGGTGCCGGGCATGCTCGGCTGCATCCGCGAGGCCGACCGCGACGGCGCGGATGCGCATGTCATCGCCTGCTTCGACGACACCGGCCTCGACGCCGCGCGCGCTGCGGCAAGGGCACCAGTGATCGGCATTGGCGAGGCCGGCTTCCACATGGCGAGCCTGATTGCCGCGCGCTTCGCCGTGGTGACGACGCTCGGTGTCTCCATCGTGCCGATCGAGCATAATTTGCGGAAATACGGCCTCGCCGAACGCTGCGCGCGCGTCCGCGCCGCCGAGGTGCCGGTGCTCGCGCTCGAGGAGCGCAACACCGATGCGCTCGCAAAAATCTCTACGGAAATCACGGCCGCGATCCGCGACGATCGCGCAGAGGCCATCGTGCTCGGTTGCGCCGGCATGGCCGATCTCGCCAATGAACTCGCCGCCACACACAGCCTGCCCGTGATCGACGGCGTCGCCGCCGCGGTGACCTTGGCAGAATCACTGGTGCGACTGGGACTGAAGACCTCCCGGCTCGGGCCCTACGCGGCGCCGCGCTCGAAGACCTATTCCGGTCCGTTTTCGCTGTTTCAGCCCTGATCTCTGCCTCTGACGGGGGCACGGATGCCCTAAGGCATCCTGATTGTTGGTTTTTTTGCTCTTAGCCTCTTTTTGGTCCCATTCCTTGCCGACACGTAACGCTTTCGGGACGCCCCGGTAACCTCAGGTTGCCGGTCTTCGCCACTCACCAAGTTTCAATTTGGGTTTTGTCAGCGATGATCGATCTCGCAGAGGACACACGGTCCCATCCCCTCCTTCGCCTTGGCGCCCAGCCTATCGCGCTGACCGCCGCCGCGCTCCTGCTCCTGATCGCGGGGGTGACCTCGATCGCGATCTGGCGTGCCTATACCGGTGCGGCCCCTGAGACCGACCGGGTGGTGGCGTCGCGGCAGCTGCAGGCTCGCACCGCACAGGCATCCGAGCAGCTGGTCGAGAAGACCAAGGGGCTGGAGGCAACCCAGCAGGAATCGATTGACCAGCTCCAGGTCGTGCAAGACCAGCTCCAGAGTGTGAAGCGCTTGCTCGCATTCCAGCAGGCCGACACCAAGCGTCTGTCCGAGCAGGTCACGACACTCAACGAGTCCATCGATGGCCTGCGGCAATCCTTTGCCAGCGCCCGGGCGAGCGAGGCGGAGACTCCCTCAGTTACCCGCAGGAAACCTGCACGGCATCGTGTCCATGCCAGTGCACGCAAGCGCTCGCGCGGCTGAGCAGCCGGCGCCGCCACCCTTAAATTTTTGGACTTGTGAACTGGATCACATTCGCCCGTGTGATTCCAAGCGATGCTCGCCGTTACCGGATGGCGTGAGCCGATTTCAATGTCCGGGGCTGGCAAGGTCGTTGACGGTATATTGCGTCAACGGCCTTGTTTTTTGACGGGTACCGCCGCCTATTCGCAGACATCCACGGGGCGGATGCGCCAGCCCGATGGCGTCATGACGCGCTTCCGCACAACGTAGCAGCCGCCATAACCGCCATCATCGTATCCGGTACCATAGTAATATGGATTGCCGTAATACGGTTGGCCGTAGCCGTAATACCCGCCGTAGTAACCTGCGCCGGCGATACCGGCACCGATGGCGACGCCTGGCCAGAAGCCACCGCCATGCCAGTGGCCGCCATGACCCCAGCCGCCACCATGGCCCCAGCCACCGCCGCCATGACCCCAGCCGCCGTGACCGCCCGCTTGTGCCGCCTGCGGCATCGACGACCCAACCGCCACCACAGCCAGCGCCGTCAACATCATCTTCCGTAACATCACTCGATCCTCTGCGTGGATACCCTCCACGCTCCAAAGCAGGACCAAGCTAATCGGCTTGAGGCGTTCCTGACAGCCTCACTGTCTCACTTCCCCGCGAGCGTCAGCAGCCGCGGCAGATGCTCTTGAGCTTCTTGTCGAGCAGCCGGTTCTCGGCGTTGACGGCGGCGTCGGTGGACCCACCTGCGCCGGTCCCAGTGGTGACGCCGGGTGCATTCGCACCGGACGATTGGGCGGTCCCCAGACTGTTGGTGCCTGGCGCGGGAGCCGGAGAATTGGCGACACCTCCGGCCGATCCTGTGGAGCCGCCGGTGGCTTGCGCGAACGATGCGGCCGGCACCGCGGCAAGGGCGAAGATCACGATCACGGTCTTGATTGAACGGGCTATAGGCAATCTGGCCATTGAAATTCTCCTTCGCCGATCAACCGCCGCAGCAAGGACCGGTTCCGGAACAAATGCCGTCGCATCAGCTTGAAACCGGGAAGGCGGGCACGATCACGCGCAAGCTGATCTTCTGCTCCGCAAACAGAAAGGCGCAGTCACGATGAACGATCGCGATGCTTTTGCAGAAGGCGAACGCGCGGCGCGTAAAAACATTCCGGCGGAAGCCAATCCGTACCAGGACGGTAGCGATGAGCATGCCCTATGGTCCGCGGGGCACGAGAAGGTCGCAAGCGCAATAGAAGCGCGCGAGTCCGAAGGAAGCTGAGTTCACCCGATCCGCTTGAGGCCCTTTGTGAAGCGCGGTCCATTGGCGACGTAGAACTTCGCAGCACTCCCCATCTTCTGCACCTGAGCATCGTCGAGCGTGCGGATCACCCGCGCCGGCGAGCCGATGATCAGGGACCGTTCGGGAAACTCCTTGCCCTCGGTGATGACGGAGCCGGCGCCGACGATGCTGTTGCGCCCGATCCTGGCGCCGTTCATCACGATTGAGCCCATGCCGACGAGTGCGCCCTCCTCGATGGTGCAGCCGTGCAGGATGACGTTATGCCCGACCGTACAGTTCCTGCCGATCTGAAGCGGAAAACCGAGATCGGTGTGGCAGGTCGAGCCGTCCTGCACGTTGGCGCCCTCGCCGATCTCGATCCACTCATTGTCGCCGCGCAGCACCGCGCCGAACCAGACGCTCGCGCCCGGCTTCAGGCGCACGCGGCCGATCACGGTAGCGGTCTCCGCGATGAAGTAGTTGCCGTCGGCGGGAAGGTCGGGCGCCTGCCCGTCGAGCTCGTAGATCGCCATGAGGGTCTCCTGTCGCGTCAACCCCAGCCATAGCGAAACGGCGGCCTTGACGCAAAGGGCCGCCGCGCAGGCAGCCCTACAGCGGCGCGCATCAGACCAGAACGCCGGCCGCGCGGAGCGTCATCAGGAAGAAGGTGCCGCTCATCATGCTCCAGAAGCCGGCGATGACGGTCGCCATCATCACGAATTCGACGCGGCGGCTCTCCACCTGCCTGCCGCGCAGAGTATTGCGCATGATGATGAAAGGCGCCGCGAACACCAGGAACGGAACCGCCGCGAAGGTCTTCGGCGCCACGCCGTCCTGCAACAGACCGAAGCCGGCCGGCCGCTGTGCGACCGTCTGGTATCCGCTCACGAGCGCTCCCGCGAGCGCGAAACCAATGCCGATCGAGAAGAATGTGTTGAGAGCTTCAGGTGTCATCGGAACAGTCCGCCCTTACGCAACGCGAGGTACCTTCCTGTGACAAAGAGTGCCGGTTAACGCTACATTATCCTTAAGGGAAGGTTAACGCCGCCAGCCGTTCCACGCAGGCCTCTCTCCCTTCCCTGCAGCCGGCCAACGCTCCGCGAAATCGCCACCACGTGGCATATTCGCCGCTGATTCGTCGGCCATCGGCCGACTTCCGGCTCATTCGCGCGGCTCATGACGGTGTTTTCGGCAATTTCCCCTCAATCTCCCCGGGTGCGCACCCGGGCCCACGTCGTCCCGATCGTGCTCGGCGGCATTGCCGCGGTGTGCGCCGTCGCGCTCGTCGCCTATTTGTTGTGGCCGACCTGGGGGCCGAGCGGCGCGAACGCCCCGGACAAGCTGCCGGTGAGCGTCGGCGGCACGCTGTTCAACCTGCCGACCAACGCGATCCGCATGAAGATCCAGCGCCACTCCGGGCCACAGGAGCGGATCGATCTCGACTTCCTGTACCCTTCGCTGGAGCCGCCGGGCGCGCCGAAGCACGTCACCGCCGATAGCGTGGATGCGGCGATGCAGCCGATCGACCGCATCTTCCTGTCGATCGCCGCACATCGCGATGCGCTCTCGCCCGAGCAGCGCACCGCCACGATTTATCCACGCTATCTCGACCAGGCCGCGGCAATGCCTCAGGATGGGCTGACGATGCGGATATTCCGCGCTGACACGCCTTACGGCACCGAGGATCTCTATTCTGCCGCAAGTCCCGCGCTGACCGCGCGCTGCACGCGCGATGGTGCGACGCCCGGCATGTGCCTCGCCGAACGCCGCGTCGGCGGCGCCGACCTCACCTTCCGCTTTCCGCGCAGCTGGCTGTCGCAGTGGCGCGATACGGCGGAAGCGATGGAGAAGCTGACGGCGCAGCTGCGCGGCCCGAAGGGCTGAACGCGACCGCGCGACCTGCGCCTCCAAAACAAAAACTGCGAAAACAACCCCATGCACAGTAGCCAAGCTCCTGTAATGCTTCGTATTTTTCGAAGTCAGCTTCGCGCGTATGGTGTCAGGATGGGGCGGCGGCGAAGCTGTTGCTCGTCCTTGCGAGCGAAGCGAAGCAATCTCGGCTACATTGCCTTTTCATCTCAATGCACGATGCCGTGCTCGTCCGACTCACGGACCGAACCGGCAGGCATCCGCGACAGAGGTTAGTCATGATTCTCCGCAGAAGTGACGGTGTGTGGCTAAATGAACCGCAGCGATGGGCGGCAAAGGGTGATGACCTGCGGATCCTCACGGACAAGGCCACGGATTTCTGGCGCGAAACCCATTACGGCTTCAATCGCGATAGCGGACATTTCCTGGGCTTTCCGACAGGCGAAGCATTCACCGCAGATTTGCGTGTTCAGGGCGATTTCCGGGCGCTCTATGATCAGGCGGGCATCATGGTGCGCCTCGACGCGCATCATTGGGTCAAAGCCGGAATCGAATTGTCAGATGGCCGCGCTATGCTCGCGAGCGTGCTGACAAACGGGCAATCAGACTGGGCGACAGCACCCTATGAGCATAATGCCAGCGACTTCTGGGTCCGCGCGACCATCGCCAACGGTGTCCTTCGTCTGCAAGTTTCGGCCGACGGCAAATCCTGGCCCCTCATGCGGCTGGCGGCGTTTCCTAAAGCAAACTCCTACCTTGTGGGACCGATGGCCTGCACACCCGAACGGGCGGGGCTAGAAGTCGTATTCTCGACGTTTCGTCTGACACCTCCCCCGGAAAAGACCTGCACGACCTGAGCTGAACATCACCCTTGCAGAAATATGTTCTTGCAAGAAAGCAAAGGCATGGAGCCGCGCCCGCGCGGCCCCGTTGAGCGAGACGATCGCCGAACTATTCCTGGTCGACGAGGTCGTCCTCGAGGATCGCCATCTGGAATTGGAACGAGCGATCATCGTCCTCGTCGTCGACGAAGAGCACACCGATGAATTCCTCGCCGATATAGACCTCGGCGGAATCATCCTTCTTTGGCCGCGGCACGACGCGGATCTTGGGATTGCCGAATACGCGCTTCAAATACGCGTCGAGCTTCCTAACTTCCTTGACGTCCACGGCAAGTCTCCAATCGAAATCTGGGTTGGCGCGGGTTTTAGGACGAGACGCGACCAACCGCCAGCATGAATTGCCAAAGAATTTTTGGACGAAAGGGGCGGAAAATCCGCCCCTTCCGACAAGCTCGAAGGCCCGCCTCAGAGGCCCATCTCAGAGTCCCATGGCGTTGATCATCTGATCCATGGTGCGCGACGGCTCGGCGCAGCCAGCTTCGCCGACGACCTTGGCAGGCACGCCTGCGACCGTCACGTTGTGCGGCACCGGTTTGACCACGACCGAGCCCGCCGCGATGCGCGCGCAATGACCAATTTCAATGTTGCCGAGGATCTTCGCGCCGGCGCCGATCAGGACGCCGTGGCGGATTTTCGGATGGCGGTCCTCGTTCTCCTTGCCGGTGCCGCCGAGCGTAACGCCATGCAGGATCGAGACGTCGTCCTCGATCAGCGCAGTCTCACCGCAGACGAAGCCGGTGGCGTGGTCGAGGAAGATGCCGCGGCCGATGCGCGCGGCGGGATTGATGTCGGTCTGGAATACCGCAGACGCCCGGCTCTGCAGATAATACGCAAAATCCTTGCGGCCCTTCAGATAGAGCCAATGCGCGAGGCGGTGGGTCTGGATGGCGTGAAAGCCCTTGAAATAGAGCAAGGGATCGATGAAGCGCGAGGTCGCGGGGTCGCGATCGTAGACGGCGACGAGATCGGCGCGGAAGGCGTTGCCGAGATCGGGATCGTCGCGCAGCGCCTCGTCATAGGTCTGGCGCACGAGATCGCCCGACAGCGCGGAATGATCGAGCCGGTCGGCGACCCGATGGATCACCGCATCTTCCAGGCGGCTGTGATGCAGCACCGTCGAATAGATGAAGGTCGCAAGCTCCGGCTCGCGATGGACGATGTCCTCCGCTTCGCCGCGGATCCGATCCCAGATCGGATCAAGCGTTGCAAGCTTTCCTCCCGGATTGACCTGATGCACTGCCATGAGATCTGCTCTTTCGAATTGGCTCGTTTCACTGGTTCTATAACACAGTCTAGGCGACAAAGTCCTGACGTGCTTGCCTGAGAGTGAACAGTGCGTTGCCCGGCGGGGGCATGCCAACGCGTTGAATCACAACAGTTTCTTCCGACACCCCGGGCGGCAAGGTCGGCTCAAAATGGTCAGGGTTTCGCCAAATTCAAGCCGGGCGGCGTCAAACTATTGGTGAATTCCGCCTCAACGGTAATTGCGGGCATGGTCCGAGTGAGGACGGAGCGGATTTGACCATCACCACCGATCATGCGCGCGCGGGCGCCGCGGGCTCACTCTGGCTGCGGCTCGCCGCCATCGCCCTGCCGCTCCTGTTGATCGCGCCGGCATTCTGGAACCGCTATCCGCTGTTGCAATGGGATACCGGAGGCTATCTGGCGCGCTGGTACGAGGGCTATCTCGTCCCGAGCCGCTCCACCGTGTTCGGCATCTATCTGCACTATGGCGAAAGTTCAGGGTTCTGGATCAACCTCGCGGTCCAGTCGCTGGCCACGCTGTGGCTGTTGCAACTCACCTTGCGCGTGCTCTCGATGATGCAGACGTTCCGTTTCGTCGTGATCAGCCTGCTCCTGATCCTGTCGACTGCGCTGCCCTGGCTTGCGAGCATGCTGCTCACCGACATTTTTGCAGGCCTGTCGGTGCTGTCGCTATTCCTGCTGGTCGTCGGCGGGCCGCGGACCTCGGCGCTCGAAAAAATCTCGCTGTTCGTCTTCACGGCCTTTGCCGCCGCGACCCACAGCGCCACGCTCGGCGTGCTGCTCGGGCTCTGCATCGCCGGCTGGATGGCGCGGCCGTTGCTGGGGCCCCGGCTTCCGATCGCCGGATTGGCCCAAGCGAGCCTCACCATCCTCGCTGGCGGCCTGATGCTGGTGTCGGCGAACCATGCCTTGTCGGGCAAGTGGACATGGACGCCCGGCGGCACCGGCGTCGCCTTCGGCCGCATGATGCAGGACGGCATCGTTGCGCGTTATCTCAATGACCATTGCCCACGCGAAAAACTCAAGCTCTGCCCCTATCGCGACCAATTGCCGGCGAGCGCCGACGAATTCCTGTGGGGCAAGAGCATGTTCAACACGCTCGGCCGCTTCGAAGGCATGAACGACGAGATGGGCACCATCGTCGTGGGTTCGCTCGCCGACTATCCGGCTTGGCAGGCCGGCGCGGCCTTGCAGGCGCTGGGCCAGCAATTGCTGCACGTGGCGACCGGCGAAGGCACCAATGGCTGGATCCCGCACACCCGCGGCATCATCGAACGTTATGTCCCCTCGCAGGCCGCGCCGATGCGCGCCGCGCGCCAGCAGAATTGGGGACTCGATTTCGACACCATCAACTGGCTGCACGTTCCCGTCGCGCTGGCCTCGATGCTGGCGCTGGTCGCGCTGCTGGCGCATGCCCTCGCGAACCGCCGGCTCGACGACCTGACCTTGCTGGCGGCGACCATCACGCTGGCGCTGCTCGGCAACGCCTTCATCTGCGGCGTGATCTCCGGCCCGCACGACCGCTATGGCGCGCGGATGGTGTGGGTTGCGACCTTCACCGTGCTGATGGCGCTGGCGCGCCGCCTTGGGGAAGACAGCAAAGCGCGGTGAGATTGGGGTGAAGCGCCATCGTGCCTGGTTTCGTCCGAGCAGCGATCGCGTTTATCCAGTAAGACCAGCGCATCGTTGGTTCTCAAGGGTGTTTGGAGCCCTTCATCGCCCCCGCAAATCGGCACACGCGGCGGGGCGGTGGCATGAGCACGACCAGCCGTTAGTCAGCCGGCTGCGTGAAAACGGACCCAAGTGCGAGACGGTCAGTGCCGTACAACAACTGAGGCGTTCCGCGGCTAGCTCTTTGTGCCGGTGCCGCCGGCACCGGAAGAATGATTTCGGAAGCGACCCTCCAGTCCTTCCCGACGCGAAGCCAGTTGCTGATCATGAGAAACGGCCTGGCTGTTCCATCTTGCCCCGCATAAGAGACGGTGATGTTCATCGGCACATAGGACTCGGCGACGTCGCGCGTCAGGCCGACAACCCTGAGCTTCGAAAAATCTGGCTCGAGTACGACCGGACCGGGCTACCGATATCATGCAGCTATTGATCAATCGCCGCGTTACCCCAAAAGCCGGCCCAGTTTCCCTCGGACGGGATCGCGCTCTTGGCCACCAAAAGGGCCGAGGGCGATTGCCAGAACATCCGATGCAGAGCCTTGAAATCATGCTTGTTTGCCAATTTCATCAGCCTTCCGAACTTCGATTTGATTGCGCTGAGCGTCGCAGCATTCAGCGGCTCTCTGCTGACGGCGGGAGCAGACGCGGCAGACACGGTGGTAAGAGCCACAGCAGTGAGGGTGACAAGAAGTGCCTTATACATGCAGGAATGTCCATTCCAATGCGTCGCTCACATCATGACAACACTTGTTGCGTTCCGCGATTGGAGGTGTTCACGTCCGTGAGCTGAAGTGTCGTCAGGACGTTTCAGCACTCTACGGATGCCTGGCTTAAAATGGTCGAGCGGGAGCGCGCGGGCTCCCGGCGCCACAGCGCCGGGAGCGGCACCGTCACCTCGTGAGGGCGGCTTTTTCGATCACCTCAGCGACCTGCTTCGCATGGACGACGAGCGAGGCATGGCTGCCGGTGACTTCCGTCGTCTGGGCGTGGATCCTGGCCGCGAACGACTTCTGGGCCTCGGGCGCGAGGACTTTGTCCTTCGTGCTGATGACGTAGAACGTCGGCTTGTCATGCCAGGCCGCAACGTCGACCGGGGCTTCGAATGCAACGTGGTTCAGCGGAAGCTGCGAGTTGGCCAGGTGCGCGGCGATCTCCGGAGGAAGGTCAGCCGCGACGGCTGACGGAAACACCTTTGGATCGATGTACAGATTGCCCTTCGCATCGGGGTGGATCGCCTTGCCGCCTTCGGTCGGCGGACCGGCCTTTGCCAGCGACGCCAGGGATTCACCGACCTCCGGCGCAAAGGCGGACACATAAACCAGCGCCGAAACCTTGGGATCGTTGCCGGCTTGCGTGATCACCACGCCGCCCCATGAGTGGCCGACCAGAACGGTCCTGCCGGCTTGCTTCGCGAGCGCCTGTTTGGTCGCATCGACGTCGGCGGCGAGCGAAGTGAGTGGATTTTCGACGAGCGTGACGTTGTAGCCTTTCTTGGTGAGAATATCGGCAACCGGCTGCCAGCTCGTCTGGTCTACGAAGGCGCCGTGCACGAGCACGACGTTGTGCGCTGCCCCCTTGGGCAGTTCGGCGGAATGTACGGCTCCGACCAACGTCGTTCCGGCCAGGAGGACGGTGGCGGCTGAGAGGAGAATAGTTCGCATTGTTTGTTCCTGTTGGCATGTCGGACGAAAGTAGTCCGGGGGAATGGACAGGCGTTTCCAGCAAGGTCGCGGTTCTTCCATCTGCCGTTGGCGAAATGGTTGCCGCACGTCCGGTCGGCCCGCCGTGGCATGACGTATTCCGTGGACCTCTCGGACGATAGGGACCAATCGTCCGTGTCTTGTGTCCGATCGTCCGCGGTTCTAGTCTCGGGGGATGGATATACTCACCCAGGTGCTCGATCGGGTTCGTCTCGGCGGGACGCTGCTCTTTCACTTCGAGCTCGGCCATCCCTGGCATCTTGAGTTGCCGGCGCGCCCCTACGCCCTGTTTCACTATCTCAGCCAAGGTTCAGCGACCCTCGCGCTCGAACAGGGAGAGGAAATCCAGATCACCGGGGGCGATTTTGTCATCATCACACGTGGCGAGCCCCATGTGTTTTATTCGGATCGCCGGGCCGAGCCTTTGCGCATCGTGGATATCGAACGGTCGTCGCCACGCCTCGGATTCGTTCGTCACGGCAGCCGTGCAAAGCCGCTCTCGACCATGCTCTGCGGCAATTTCACGGTGTCGCGGCCGACGTTTGGCAGCGTGCTGGAGTTGCTTCCACCCGTGCTCTTGCTGAAGCCGACGTCCGACCGTGGTTGGCTTGAAGCCATCCTGCGCCGCATGATGAGCGAGTCCGCGCTCGAGCGTCCTGGCCAAGGCGTCGCGCTTTCACGACTGACGGAAGTGCTCTTCGTCGAGGTGCTGCGAAGCTGGATCGCGTCTCTCAGTCCCGGGCAAGGCGGCTGGATCGGGGCCATTTCTGACCCCCATATCGGACCGGCGCTGAAGCTGATTCACGAAAGTCCGGAGCAGCTTTGGACGCTGAGCGACCTAGGCCGTCGCGTCGGGCTCGGGCGCTCGGCATTTTCGGCGCGCTTCACTAGGCTCGTGGGCCAGCCCATGCAACGTTATGTGATCGAACGCCGGATGGCGGAGGCGGCGTTCCTGCTGGAAACCAGCGACGAACCGATCGCACGGATTGCCAACCGGATCGGTTACGAGACTGCAGCGGCGTTTTCGAAGTTGTTTCACCGGCACATTGGTCAGTCGCCCGGCCGTTACCGGGCTGCGCGACGCGCCGACGGAGCCCGTGCGCAGTTGGACGGATCGGAATTGCAAGTATCCGGTTGACCTCGATAAAGCTGTGGCTTCGAGCTGAGTCTCATATGCGCCCTTAGCGAACCCCGATCCCTAGGTACAGGAATGGACGGTTGCCGAAGGGAGTGGATGGCCCACTGTAACGAGACATTTCAGGATAGCTGAAACCGCCTCATCGCCTCAGGCGCGGCGTGAGAGGAAATCGAGCACGCCAGTCTTGTAGACCTTGTCGCCGACTGCGCGCATGTGATCGCGACCGGGAATATCGAGCACTTCCGAACCCGGGATGATGGCACCGAGTGCGCTGGCCGAACCCGCGACGTCGTCGGTGCTGCCGACCGCGATCAGCACGGGCACGTCGATGCGCGCGGCTTCGTCCTTCGTCATGAGATCGCGCGTGCCGCGCAGGCAGGCGGCCAGCGCCTTGCGGTCGGAACGGGTTTGGTCTGCAAAAGCACGAAACGTGCGTCCGACGGGATCGGAGACGTCGTCGAGCGAGGGCGCTTCCAGCGCCTTCGCGACGTTCTCGCCGGGCCCGGTGCCCTCGATCAGGCCGCCGATGCCGATGCCGCCAAGGATTGCCGAACGCAGGCGCTGCGGCTCGTTGAGGGAGAGCCAGGCCGTCATCCGTCCGCCCATCGAATAGCCCATGAGATCGGCCTGCGGGATGGCGAGGTGATCCATCAGCGCGAGCACGTCGGCGGCCATGGTCGGGATGGAGTACTGCGCGGGCTCGTAGAGCTTTGCGCTTTCGCCATGGCCGCGATTGTCGAGCGCAATGACACGGCGGCCGTTCTTGCGCAGTTCCGAGACCCAGGTCGGATAGACCCAGTTCACGTTCTTGCTGGAGGCAAAGCCGTGCACCAGGATGATCGGATCGCCCTCGCCTTCGTCGAGATAGGCAATTTCAACGGCGCCGTTGTGAAAGCTCGGCATCATCAGTTCCGCAATCTTGAGGGGAAGAGGTATCTTAGGCCGTGACGGCAGGGCTTGCCAGAACGGCTTCGGCGGCGATCCGCGCCTGGCGAAGTCGCCGCGCCCGTCTGCGATCGCACCAGGCCTGGGTCAGGCGCTCCGTCGTCGCCTTGATCGAGGACAACAGGCCGAGCAGCGTCAACGCCGCACCGAACAGCCAGAGTGCAAGATTGAACGCCCCGCCGATCAGCAGCAGCGCGCCGCGGCCGAGCAGCTTCAGAATCGCGCGCGTCTTGCCGCCCTGCGCTTCCGCGAGCCGCGCCGCGCGTGCGACGTCCTTGGGACCTTCAGCGATGCGCAAGCTATCCATCGCGCCGCGCGTGCCGGTCTTCTCGACCACGCGCGTGACATCCTTGCCGAGCCGAACCAGCGCGCCGGCCTTCTCGGCGCGGAACGCGGCCTTGATCGCGCTCAAGGTCTGGCCCGGCCGCAGCACCGAGCCGGAGGCAACCGCGTTCTGGAGCATCGGCGTATCGACGACCTCGCGCGCGGACCGGCCGGCCCATGCCGCTAGTCCCTCGCCGAGCCGGCCGACCTTGCGCGCGTCCTTCACCAGCGTCAGCCCGGCGCGAACCGGCGCGGCACCGCCGACGGAGACGTAGGTCACGGCCGTGACCGCGAGACCCGCGGCCGCAAGGCCCAGCACCAGGCGATCGGTCTCCTCGCCCATGGCGAGGTGCTTGCCCTCGCGGACGACGTCCCTGATGTCGCCGATGACGAAGAGATCGCCGGCCACGGTTCCCGACAAGCTCGCAACATCATCCGCGTTGCCGGTAACGAGACCGGCGGCAAACCGTTTTGCGAAATGCGAGGTGGAGTTTTCGGCTTTGACCGCGTCACCGACACGGCTCGGGAGGTCGTCAGGCAGCGCGATGTTGCGGTCGCGCGCCAGTGCGACAAAACTGTCGGCAAGATCGGCATCGCCCGATGCGAGCGCGACCTCGATGTTGTTTTGAATCAGGCGGTCGTTGTGCCGCAGCAGCGCGTCGAGCTTGATCTCTGAGAGCGCGGCGGGATCGTCCTGGGCGGCCAGAATCGCCCCGGCCTCGCGGGCGTGCGGTGCTACCTGCGCGAGCATGAAGCCGCATGCCGCGATACCGGTCAACGCTGTGCTGATTCGCAACCACTTCATGCGGAGAGCCTGGACGGTCCTGAGATCGTTGACGCCTAACGGTTGTCTTTCGTCGCAATTACGCTCGTCCACAGACATAGTATGCCAAAATTGCGACACAACGTCCCCGACGAAAGAAGGGCTTCTCTCAGGCCGCAAGATTGTGTCGAATTTGCATGAGCAAATGAGCATGGGGCATTGCGGAGCTTTCGGTTCCGCTGGACTAGCAATCATCTCCACCCACCAGTATGGTCCGCGGCGCCTTAATAATGCCGCGGCAGTCGTGATTGTGTCTGCCGCCATTGCCACTCCAGGATGAGTACGATGTCCGACCATGTCGTCCCGCACTTCCACAACGATGCCGGTGTCCCCGTCATCGAGATCGGCTCGCAAGAGTTCATGTGCGTGGGCGCCAACCCTCCGTTCGATCATCCGCACGTCTTCCTCGACCTCGGCAACGACAACGAGATCATCTGCCCGTACTGCTCGACTCTGTACCGTTTCGCCGCCGACCTGAAGGCGGGCGAAGCCCGTCCGCCGGAATGCGTCCTGAAGGACAAGGTGGCCTGACCGCTTCCATCGGCCAGGGGTGGCGCTCTCCCGAACGATTGTCATCGCCGGTGCCGGCATCGGTGGACTGACGGCTGCGCTTGCGCTCGCGGCCCGCGGCTTCCGCATCATCGTGCTGGAAAAGGCCGAGCGGCTCGAGGAAGTCGGCGCCGGTCTGCAACTCTCCCCGAACGCCAGCCGCGTGCTGGTCGAGCTCGGGCTCACCGAGCGCCTCAAGTTGCGCGCCGTGATCCCGGAGGCAGTCTCGATCATGAGCGCGCGGGCCGGCGGTGAGCTTTTGCGCATGCCGCTGGGAGAAGCCGCCGCCGAGCGCGCCGGCGCCCCCTATTGGGTGGTGCACCGCGCCGACCTGCAATCCGCCCTCGCCGGCGCAGTTTCCGACCATCCCCATATCGACCTGAAACTCGGCGCGACCTTCGAAGACGTCGCGCCTCACGCCAAGGGGCTCACGGTGGTTCATCGCAGCGGCACGATCCGGCGCAGCGATCTCGCCAGTGCGCTGATCGGCGCCGACGGTATCTGGTCGACGGTGCGCCAGCATCTATTCCCCGAGGTGCAGCCGCGCTTCTCCGGGCTGATTGCCTGGCGCGGTACGCTCGATGCCACGCAACTGCCGAAGGACTACACAGCGCGCCGGGTCCAGCTCTGGATGGGCCCGAATGCCCATCTCGTCGCCTACCCGATCGCGGGCGGACGCCAGATCAACGTGGTCGCGGTGCTGCCGGGCACTTGGAACAGGCCGGGCTGGAGCACGCCCGGCGATCCCCGCGAAGTGCTGGACGCCTTCGCCGCGCCGCGCTGGCCGCCGCCGGCGCGCATGATGCTCGGCACAGTCGACAGCTGGCGGAAATGGGCGCTGTTCGGCGTCCCCGACGACTGCCCCTGGAGTAAAGGCCCGGTCGCGCTGCTCGGCGACGCCGTGCATGCGATGCTGCCGTTTGCGGCCCAGGGCGCCGGCATGGCGATCGAGGACGCCGCAGTGCTCGCGCAGCATTTGAGCCCTGAGATCGCCGAGACCACCGCGGGCATCACGGCAGCGCTGAGACAATACGGCCGGACGCGCCAGGCGCGCGTGCGGCGGGTGCAGCGGACCGCGCGGCAGCAGGGCCGCATCTATCATTTCAGTGGGCCGCTCGCGTTCGCGCGCGATCTTGCGGTCCGCGCCCTCGGCCCGGAACGCATGCTGGCACGGCAGGACTGGATCTACGGCTGGCGGCCCTGACGCGAGGCGCTGATGTCAGGACGTTTCAGCGCACGGCTCTTGTCGATTTCGGGCCAGGCTTGATCGGGCCAGGATTGGCTGCGGGCGCCGCGGCGGCCGGCGTCGCCTCGGGGGGCGTTTCCCGGCACTTGTTGCGGCGCCAAGCGTCATCGGCCATCTGCGCCTGCCCGCGTACTGCGATGTAGTCGTTGCGATAGGCAAGCTCCGACACCACGGCGCCGCCCGCGCCGGTCTGTGCCTTGTCCATCAGCCTCTGCAAATCGCCGGTGCGGTTGGCGATCGACTTGCGCTCGCCTTCGAGCTGCTTGCAATCGTACAATTCGTACTTGGCGGGATCGGCAAAGGCCGGAGCGACCGTCTCGCTCATGCCGGCGCAGCCGGACAGCGCGAAGTCGGCCGCGAGCAGCGCGGCGACCACGCAGCACGGGCGCAGGCGATATTGGATCAAAGCTGACATGCCGGATGAATAGTCCCCGTCGATTGAGAATGCCTAAAGCAACAACAGATGTCCGGATTGAGGCTTTGCCTTGTGCCGCCGGCTCGCCTAAGGAAGAACCACCCCTCCGGCCTGCAAATGCCAATTCCAGACCGCCGGCAAGGGACTTAAGTGGCTGATCTCGTTGGATCAAGCGGGCATGGCGGAATTGGTAGACGCAAGGGACTTAAAATCCCTCGGCGCGCAAGCGCTGTGCCGGTTCGACCCCGGCTGCCCGCACCACGAAAGCTGCGCGGAGGATCCCGCCGCGCGCGGCGGCCGCGAGCGCTGATACCTCATCAATTCCTGTCTGCTCCTGCACCGCCTGCCAGCCATCCCGAAACGTTGCTTGTGCAACGCAGCATTGAAGATAGATAAGGGCCTCAAATCAGAGGTGAGCTTCTTGTCCGACGTCAATGCCGACGACTGGGTGTCCTCGGGACACCGTCCCATGGGTTTCCCCGAATTCGTCATCGTGATCGCGTCGATCATGGCGCTGAATCCGCTTGCGATGGACATGATGCTCCCGGCACTGCCCAATATCGGGTCGGCCTTCAATATCCCCGTCGCCAACCATCTTCAGCTGGTGCTGTCGACCTTCCTGATCGGCTTTGGCGCGGGGCAGTTCGTCATGGGCCCGCTGTCGGATCGCTTTGGCCGCCGCCCGGTGCTGCTCGGCGGGATGGCGGTCTATGCGGTGGCAAGCGTGCTGGCGATTGCGGCGCCGTCGTTCGAGACGCTGCTGCTGGCACGCGCACTGCAGGGTTTCGGTACCTCGGCGACTCGCGTGATCGCGACCTCGATCGTGCGCGACTGTTACGTCGGCCGCCGCATGGCGAGCGTGATGTCGCTTGCGATGATGATCTTCATCGCCGTCCCCGTGATCGCCCCTTCGTTCGGACAGGCGGTGCTGCTGGTGACGCAATGGCGCGGCATCTTCGTCGTGCTGATGCTCTACGGGCTGCTCGCGCTTGCATGGTCCGTGCTGCGGCTTCCGGAGACCCTGCCTGAGAGCGAACGCAGGTCGCTTGCGCCGGCCGACGTGCTCACGGCCTACTGGCAGACCGTGACCCATCGCCAAACCCTCGGCTATGCGCTCGCCGCCGGTAGCGTCATGGGCGCGCTGTTCGCCTACGTATTTTTGGCTCAGCAAGTTTTTGTCGGCATCTATCACCTCGGCCATTATTTTCCGCTCGCCTTCGCCGGGATCGCGGCCGGCACCGCCATTGCCGGCTTTCTCAATGCGCGATTCGTCGGGACCCTCGGCATGCGCGTGATCTCGCACGGCGCGCTGACGCTCTACACCGCGGTGGCGGGAGTGATGCTGCTGACGGAAAGCCTCGCCGCGTTGCCGCTTCCCCTGTTCATGGTGCTCTCGGCGCTGATGATGTTCTCGTTCGGCATGATGGTCGCCAACTTCACTGCACTCGCCATGGAGCCGCAGGGCCACATCGCCGGCACGGCGTCCTCGCTCTACGGCTCGATCACCACGCTGATCGGCATCGCCGTCGGCATGGCCATCGGACAAAGCTTCGACGGCACGTTGCTGCCGTTCTCGGTCGGCTTCTTCGTGTCGTCCCTCGCCGCGCTCGCGATCGTGCTGGTGGTGGAGAGAGGACGGTTGTTCAGCCCGCATCATCGCGCCATCGGCTGAGGAACTCCGTGGCGCTCTCGATGTTGTACTGCAACAATTTGAAAGGGCGCTTCAATGGAACCGAAACACCGTAAAGACCACGACGCCGCGGAACGGGCGGAGACGGAACGCACGCCGTCGAGCGTCGAAAAGACCGCCGTCACCGTGCCATTCGCGAGTGAAGGGCTCGAGCGGGTCCGCGACAGCCACTGCTGAGCAAGACGCCTATTCCGTTGCGCGCCTGCTGGCGCTGAAATCGTCCGCAATGCCTTCAGGTGCCGCGCCGCTTCCACGGGGCGGCACCATCAGCACAACCACTTCCCGCGTGAGACCGGGCCGGCCCCATAGCTGCGCCTGTATGATAAGTTCCCGCCTGATGAAATGCCCGGCGCGCCCGGCCACCGAGTCCATCCACCGGCTGCAGTCATCCTGATCGCGAAAACAGAGCGCGGCCCAGCCGCGCTCCAGCGTCGTCTTGTGCGGCAAGCCCCCGGGATATTGATCCTCGAACGGCCGCACGTGGTGCGGGTGGTCCGGGCTGTAGAAGGCTGTCGCGAAGGCCAGTGAATCGTCGCCGCTGACGGCGGCGAGCGGCTCGTCCGTCAGTTCGCGCCAGTCGCGTGTCAATCGGCTCGCCGCCTGCGCGTAGAAATTGCGCCCCTCCTCGTAACCGTGATGGTTGCGATAGACCGCGTGGGTCGGCGCGGCGACGAGGACGGCCGTGAGCGCGACACCGGCCACGACCACGGTGAGGTTGACGGTGTAAAAGCGCTCGATGGAATAATTTGTGCCGCAGACCACGAGAATGGCGAACAGAAACAACCCTTGCAAAGCCCATAGCGACGGCAGATCGGTGCCCATCACGAGCGAGATCAGGACCGGCAGCGCAATCGTACCGACGGCAACGTAAAAGAGGAGCCGCAGGCCCGGATTCATCGCCGCGAAATCGTCCGGAAACTGCTTCAGCCGCGTGCCGGCGATCAATACCCAGCTGACGGCTGACACACTCATGGCCGCCAACAGGCCCAAAAGGAAGTTCCTGACATCAGCAGCAGAACTCGCCGCAGTGCCGTTGGCATGATTCAGCGCGTAGGTGAAGGTCGATGCCCCCGTGGTCGCGAGCCAATGAAGATGCGGTGACAGCGCCGCAAGCCCGACGACGACCGAAATCCAGGGCGAGGCGGAAGTGAAATAGGCGCGTCGCGCCGGATGCGCCAGCGCGGCAAACGTGAAGCTCGCGACAAGGAAGATCGAATAATATTTGCCGACCATGGCCAGTGCCGTCGTGCATCCCACGGCAACCGCCCACGACGCCGCTCGGGTCTCGAATGCGCGCAGGAAGCACCAGGTCGCCAGCGGCCAGACCGCCAGCAGCACCGCATTGGCGTTGAAGCGCTGGGCATGGAATTGCTAGGCCGGCGTCAGCATCAGGAGCAACAGCACGAGGACGCGCTTGTGCCCCCTCACGAATTGCCGCGCGATCCGATCGACGAAGACCAGCGCGAGCCCGGCGTTGGCCATCGCCATCAATTGCAGCGACCAGTCGGTGAGCGGAAAAATGGCGCTCCAGCTCGCGGCAACCCAGCCGGTCAATGGCGGATGCTTGGGATAGCCCCACGCGAAATGCCGCCCCAGCGTCCAGGCCTCCAGCGTATCGGGGTGCAGACCGCTGCCGGCATAGGCGACTGCCAGATAGAGCGTCCAGATCCCGACGAAGCAGGCGACGAGAAGCGGCACGGCCCAGCCCGTCTCGACGCCATCGAGCCAACGCCGGAATGGCCGGCGCCATCGTGCCGGCGCGCGATCGGACCGTTCGGCCATCGCCTGGAATGCAAAATCGATCGGCACTGGAATCAAATGGAGGAAGGAAGATGATGCGCGAGCACGACACATCTAGTTCTGGATCGAAACAAATAGCAATGACCGCAGACTGGGAACGTTGAAAGCATCCGCTTTCTCAGCCGGCGTAAGGTCAACAAAGGACCGAGACTGGCAAAAGAGCGGCGCCGCTGATGACAGCGGCGCCGCATGATGATCCGGACGAAAGGAAGGGCCTTTGCCCTACTCCGACTTGTCGACGTTCCAGAACAGCGGGGTCGCGGGACCGTCGAGCACGCCGGTCAGCGATTTGCGCCAGCCGCTCGGCAGGAGATACTGCCCCAGCGGGATGTAGATCACCTGCTCATAGGCTTCCTTCTGGATGTCAGCGGCGATCTTCTTCTGATCGTCGAGCGAGGCGGCGCGAACGAAGTCGTCCTTGAGCTTTTCGATCTTGGCGTTCTCGGCCCAACCGAACCAGCCCTTCTTGCCTTGGCCGCCGATCGAGAGATTGGCGATCGGGTTGGAGACGTCGGCCGCGACCCAGTTGGTGAAGAACATGTTCCAGCCGCCCTCTTTCGGAGGCTTCTGACTGGCGCGGCGGCTCACCACCGTCTGCCAATCGGTCGCTTGCAGGTCGACCTTGAAGCCGGCCTCGCGCAGCAACTGAGCCGCAACGATCGGCTGCGCCTTCAGCGTCGTGACATCGCCGGGGGCCATGATCACGATCGGGGTGCCGTCATAGCCGGACTCGGCGAGCGCCTTCTTGGCTTCGGCCATGCCGTTGCCCTTCACCAGGGTCTCGGCACCGGCCTCCGTCGCGAACGGCGTATCGCACACGAAGAAGGCGCCACAGACCTTCTGATATTTGGCGTTGCCGACGAGCGCGTCGAGAACGTCCTTCTGGTTTATCGCCAGAAAGGCAGCACGGCGCACTTTGACATTATCGAACGGCGGATAAAGGAAGTTCATCCGGCCGAGCGTCTGGAAACCGAACTTGTTCGAGACCTCGATCGTGATGTCCTTGTTCGCTTCCAGTAACGGGAGCATGTCGTAAGGCAGATTTTCCACGAAGTCGATGTCGCCCGACTGCAACGCGTTCACCGCGGTCTGCGAGTCCGGCATGGTGATCCACTCGACGCGGTCGACCTTCACCACCTTGCCGCCGGAGGTCCAGCTCGACGGCTCCTTGCGCGGCACGTAATCGGTGTTCTTGACGTAGACCGCCTTCACGCCCGGCTGGAATTCCGACTGCACGAACTTGAAGGGCCCCGAACCGATCTGCTCGGGGATCTGCTTGTCAGGCGGCGTCTCGGCGAGGCGCTTCGGCATCATGAAGGCAACGCGGGAGGACGGCTTGCCGATCGAGTCGAGCACGAGGCCGTAGGGCTCCTTCAGTTTCAGCGTGATGGTCTTGGCATCGGTCGGCTCGATGCTGGCGGTGAAGTCGAGCAGTTTCTGGCCCATGCCATCGACTGCGGCCCAGCGCTTGAGCGAGGCGACGCAGTCCTCCGCCGTCACCGGCGCACCGTCATGCCACTTCAGGCCGTCGCGCAGCGTGAACGTGTAGGTGAGCTTGTCGTCGGAGATCTTCCAGTCCGCCATCTGCGGCTGGATCTTGAAGTTCGAATCGGGCGCCACGAGCGTGTCGTAGATCATGTAGCCATGGTCACGCGTGATGTAGGCCGTGGTGAAGATCGGATCGATGATGCGCAGATCCGAATGCATCACCGCCGTGATGGTCTTGCCGGCCGCAAGCACCGGCGAGGCCAGTGCGGTCGAAAGCGCGACGACCGACAGCGCAAGTTTGGAGGCGAACGCGCGAGGCCCCCGGCGCATCAACTTAAACATAAAAAGTTCTCCTGACGTGAAACTGTTCAAAGGCAGGTTATTGATTGAGCATCCGGTTCGTTCTTTAGGCGAACTAACCTCATGCAATGCCTTTATCTTTTCGAGACTTGCAGACGGTGCCGAGCGCGTCAATCCGGTTTCGCTGCAAGCCCAAGCGGCGCGCACACGGGCTCCACAAGGATCGGTTTGGCTCTACAACACTCTCCGCCTGTCCTGCCCCGCGCCGATGCAATGCGCGTTCCATGTTCCAAAGCCCAAGAGACATTGGAGAGACATTGAGATGAATCCAGCCAATCTTCCCTTCGATTCCGAAGCGATGCTCCAGGGTCTGCGCGGCTGGGTGGAATGCGAAAGCCCGACCTGGGACGCGAGCGCCGTGAACCGCATGCTCGATATCGCAGCGCGGGAGATGGCGATCATGGGTGCGACGATCGAGCGCATCGCCGGTCGCCAGGGCTTTGGCGGCGTGATCCGCGCCCGCTTTCCGCATCCGAAGCAGGGCGAACCGGGCATCCTGATCGCCGGACACATGGATACGGTCCACCCCACAGGCACCATTGAGAAGCTGAAATGGCGCCGCGAGGGTAACAAGTGCTATGGCCCCGGCATCTACGACATGAAGGGCGGCAATTATCTTTCGCTGGAAGCCATCCGACAACTGGCCCGCGCCTCGTTCACGACGCCACTGCCGATCACCGTGCTGTTCACGCCCGACGAGGAAGTCGGCACACCCTCCACGCGCGATATCATCGAGGCGGAAGCCGCGCGCAACAAATACGTGCTGGTGCCGGAGCCCGGCCGCGCCGACAACGGCGTCACCACCGGACGTTACGCCATCGCGCGCTTCAATCTCGAGGCGACCGGCCGTCCCAGCCACGCCGGCGCGACCTTGTCGGCGGGCCGCTCGGCGATTCGCGAGATGGCGCGGCAAATCCTCGCCATCGATGCGATGACGGGCGAAGACTGCACGTTTTCAGTCGGCGTCGTGCACGGGGGTCAATGGGTCAATTGCGTTGCCACGACCGCCACCGGCGAAGCGCTTTCGATGGCCAAGCGCCAGGCTGACCTCGATCGCGGCGTCGAGAGGATGCTGGCGCTCTCCGGTACAACCAATGATGTCACCTTCAAGGTGACGCGCGGCGTGACACGTCCGGTTTGGGAGCCCGATGCCGGCACCATGGCGCTGTATGAAAGGGCGCGCGGGATCGCCAAGTCGCTTGGCGCAGAACTGCCGCATGCGAGCGCCGGCGGCGGCTCCGACGGCAATTTCACGGGCGCAATGGGCATCCCGACTCTCGACGGCCTGGGCGTGCGTGGCGGCAACGGCCACACGCTCGAAGAGTATATCGAGGTTGAAAGTCTGGTCGAACGCGGCCGGCTGATGGCGGGGCTGCTCGCGACTCTGGAGTAACGGCGCGAGCCACATCGCCAAAACCGGGCCAGATCACCGAAACAAGTTGACCGCACTGCAAAAACGGTGGCCCGGATGGCATGGGAATTGCTGAAATGTTAGGCTGGTGGCAGAACCCCAGGCTCCAGCCGCTGTCTCTGATTTGACTCTCATCTGACGGGATCCAACTTGCTCGGATATCTCCTTCGCCGAATTCTCGCCGCCGTGCCTGTGATGGGCGTGGTGGCGCTGTTCGTCTTCCTCCTGCTCCGCCTCACCCCGGGCGATCCCGCCGCGATTCTGGCCGGCGACAACGCCACGCCGGAGCGGCTCGAGCGCATCCGCACCTCGCTCGGCCTCAATGAGCCGCTGATCGTGCAGTTCATCACCTGGCTGAACAAGCTGCTGCATGGCGATCTCGGAACGTCACTCATCTCCAACCTTCCGGTGATGAAGATGATCGGCCAGCGGGTCGAGCCGTCGATCTCGATCGCGCTGTCGACCATCATCCTCGCCGTCATCGTCGCGGTTCCCCTAGGTGTGATCGCGGCGTGGAAGCACGGCACCTGGATCGACCGCTTCGTGATGGGCCTGTCCGTGCTCGGCTTCTCGGTGCCGGTGTTCGTGGTCGGCTACATCCTGATCGAGGTCTTCGCGATCGACCTGCGCTGGGTGCCGGTGCAGGGCTTCCGCAGCATCTCGAACGGGTTTGGGCCGTTCTTCGAGCGCATCATCCTGCCGACCTGTGCGCTGTCCTTCATCTATATCGCGTTGATCGCGCGCATGACGCGCGCGGCGATGCTCGACGTGCTCGGGGAGGACTACGTCCGCACCGCGCGGGCAAAAGGCATCAACGAAGTCGCCGTGATGATGCGGCACGCGCTGCGCAACGCGGCCGTGCCCGTGATCACGGTGATCGGCACCGGCTTTGCGCTTTTGATCTCCGGGGTCGTCGTCACCGAGAGCGTGTTCAACATCCCCGGCATCGGCCGCCTCACGGTGGATGCGGTGCTGGCGCGCGACTATCCGGTGATCCAGGCGATGATCTTGCTGACGTCGCTGATCTATGTCGTCGTCAATCTCCTGATCGACGTCGCCTACACGCTGCTCGATCCCCGGATCCGGTACTAGGGCTAAGGATAACAACAAAAATGTCGGTCGATACCCTTCCCCAGTCCTCCATCCCGATCACGTCGCCGCTGCGACCGCGCCTCGGATTCCTGACCTCGACGCCGATCATCGCGGCGGCGACCATCTGCCTGGTGTTGGTTGTGCTGATCTCGATCCTGGCGCCGTTGATCGCGCCGTATGATCCGATCCAGCTTGCGCCCTCGCAGCGGCTGAAGCCCTCTTCGGCGCAATTCCTGCTCGGCACCGACGCCTATGGCCGCGACCTGCTGTCGCGCGTGATGTATGGCGGACGCATTTCGCTTCTGATCGGCATCGGCTCGGCGATCATGTCGATCGTCATTGGGTTGGCGATCGGCCTCGTCTCCGGCTTCTTCAAGCTGGTCGATTCCGTCATGATGCGGATCATGGACGGCCTGATGGCAATGCCGAGCATCCTGCTGGCAATCGCCGTGGTGTCGCTGTCCGGCGCCAGCCTCTGGACGGTGCTGATCGCGATCACGATCCCCGAAGTTCCGCGCGTGGCACGCCTGGTGCGTTCGGTCGTGCTGTCGGCGCGCGAAGAGCCCTATGTTGAAGCGGCGATCTCGGTCGGCACATCCCTGCCAAAGATCATGTGGCGGCATTTGATGCCGAACACGATCGCACCTCTGATCGTGCAGGGCAGTTACGTCTGCGCGTCCGCGATCCTTACTGAGGCCATCCTCTCCTTCCTCGGCGCCGGCATCTCGCCGGAGACGCCAACCTGGGGCAACATCATGGCCGAGGGCCGTCAGTACTTCCAGCTCAAGCCGACGCTGATCTTCTGGCCGGGCCTGCTGCTCTCGATCGCCATCCTCAGCATCAATTTGATCGGCGACGCCGCCCGCGATGCACTCGATCCGCGCATGAAGCAGCGGGAAGGCAAATGATGACCGATCAAGTGATGACCAGCCCCATCCTCGACATCAACAACCTCGTCGTGTCCGTCGGCAAGAAGCCGAATGCTGCAAACATCCTCGACGGCATCTCGATCCAGGTGCACGAGCGCGAGACGCTGTGCCTTGTCGGCGAAAGCGGCTCAGGCAAGTCGGTGACCTCCCTGACCACGATGGGTCTGCTGCCGAAGGGCACGCTCGTTCCCACCGGCGGCAGCGTCAAGCTGGTCGGCGAGGAGATTCTCACCGCGACCGACCGCCGCCTGCGGCAGCTCCGCGCGACCCGAATGGCGATGATCTTCCAGGAGCCGATGACGGCACTCAATCCGGTGATGCCGGTCGGCCGTCAGATCGACGAAGTCCTGCGCGCGCACACCAAACTCGACGCGAAGGCGCGCAAGAAGCGTATCCTCGACATGATGGAGCAGGTGCGCCTGCCCCAGGTTGAGCGTATCTTTGCCTCCTACCCTCACCGACTCTCCGGCGGTCAGCGCCAGCGCATCATGATCGCGATGGCGCTCGTGCTCGAACCGAAGCTGCTCATTGCGGACGAACCGACCACCGCGCTCGACGTCACCACGCAGAAGCAGATCTTGACCCTGATCCGCGACCTCCAGCGCGATCACGGAACCGCCGTGCTGTTCATCACCCACGACATGGGCGTGGTCGCCGAGATCGCCGACCGCGTCGCCGTGATGCGGCAGGGCCGACTGGTCGAGACCGGAACGCTGGATTCCATCCTGCGCAATCCGACCATGGAGTACACCCGCAACCTGCTTTCCGCAGTACCGAGCCTGGTGCCGCGCGCGGCACGGCTTGAGACCAAGGAACCGGTGGTGCTGGAAGCCAACGAGCTTGGGAAGGTCTACGGCGAGCGCGCGTTCTTCGGTAAAGGCCGCGAGGTCGTCGCTGCCGACAAGGTCACGCTGACGCTACGCAAGGGTCGCACGCTCGGCATCGTCGGCGAGAGCGGTTCGGGCAAATCGACCGTGGCGCGCTGCATCGTCCGCCTGATCGACCCGACTTCGGGCGGCGTGCGCCTCTCCGGCCGCGAGATCTCGGACATTTCGCGGCGGCTGTTGCAGCCGCATCGGAAGAAGATCCAGATCGTATTCCAGGACCCCTACCGCTCGCTCAACCCGCGCGTCACCGTCGGCGAAAGCATCGCGGAAGGCCCGATCAATTACGGCGTGTCGCATGCCGACGCAACGAAGCGTGCGCGCGAATTGCTCGAGCTGGTCGGCCTGCCCGCCGATGCGGTCGCGCGCTATCCGCACCAGTTCTCCGGCGGCCAGCGTCAGCGCATTGCGATCGCCCGCGCGCTCGCACTCGATCCCGACGTGCTGGTCGCGGACGAGGCGGTCTCCGCCCTCGACGTCTCCGTGCAGGCGCAAGTGCTGGAACTGTTCGACGAGATCCAGCAGCGGCTCGGCATCGCCATCCTGTTCATCACTCACGATCTACGCGTCGCAGCACAGATCTGCGACGAGGTCATGGTGATGCAACACGGCCGCGTCGTCGAGCAGGGTCCGGCCGCCGAAGTGCTGACGCATCCGAAGGAGGCGTACACCAGAGCCTTGCTCGAGGCAGCGCCAGGCCGCGGCTGGGATTTTGCGAACTTCCGGCCGGTGGCCGAGGGCGCGGCGGCCAGCGCCTAGTCTCTCGCCTCGTCATTGCGAGCGCAGCGAAGCAATCCAGACTGTCCCCGCGGAGGGATTCTGGATTGCTTCGCTTCGCTCGCAATGACGGCGGTTGCGACAAGCATTCCCAAAACGGCTTGACGCCATGCGCGGCGCGATTGCTTCCCGGCTTGCTCTCGCCGCAAGCACAGGGCTAACGTCGCGCACTTTCAATTGCTGGACTTGAGTTGATGACACGTATCGCCGTCGGCGGCTTCCTGCACGAGACCAACACCTTCGCTCCGACGAAGGCGACGTTCGCGGACTTCCAGCACGGCGGCGGCTGGCCGGCGATGACGCAAGGTCCCGACGTGCTGAAGGTGATGCGCCGCATCAATGTCGGCCTCGCCGGTTTCGTCGACAGCGCCGAGGCCCACGGCTGGGAACTCATTCCAACGATTGCCTGCGGCGCGAGCCCTTCGGCGCATGTCACCAAGGACGCCTTCGAGCGCATCGTGAAGGTCATGGTCGATGGCATTGCAGCCGCCGGCCCGATCGACGCCGTCTATCTCGATCTGCACGGCGCGATGGTCACGGAACATCTCGACGACGGCGAAGGCGAGATTCTCGCGCGCGTGCGCCGCGTCATCGGCAAGGGCATTCCGCTTGTCGCGAGCCTCGACCTGCACGCCAACGTCACGCCCGAGATGATAGAGCATGCGGACGCGCTGATCGCCTACCGCACCTATCCCCATGTCGACATGGCCGAGACCGGCCGCGCCTGCGCGCAATATCTCGCAATGCTTCTGAAGACAAAGCAGCGTTTCGCAAAGGCCTTCCGGCAATTGCCGTTCCTGATTCCGATCAGCTGGCAGTGCACCAACGACCAGCCGACCAAGGGCATCTACGAAAAGCTTGCCGCGCTGGAGAACGACGCGGTTCCGACGCTGTCCTTCGCGCCCGGCTTCCCCGCCGCCGATTTCCGCGATTGCGGGCCGAGCGTGTTCGCCTATGGCAAGACGCAAGCCGATGCCGACCGCGCGGCGGATGCGATCGTTAAGCTGATCGAAAGCCACGAGGACGATTTCGACGGCAAGATCTGGTCACCTGATGACGGCGTACGCCACGCGATGGAACTCTCGAAGGGCGCCAGCAAGCCGATCATCATCGCCGACACCCAGGACAATCCCGGCGCCGGCGGCGATTCCGACACCACCGGCATGCTACGCGCGCTGGTCCGCAACAAGGCCAGCGCCGCGACTGGCGCGATCTACGATCCGGAATCGGCCGAGGCCGCGCACGCAGCCGGCGCCGGTGCCACCGTGACGCTGTCGCTCGGCGGCAAGTCCGGCATTCCCGGCGACGAGCCCTATCGTGCGACCTTCGTCGTCGAAAAACTTTCGGACGGCCGCTTCATCGCGCCCGGTCCCTACTACGGCGGCCGCGAGATGGAGATGGGCCCGTCGGCCTGCCTTCGCATCGGCGATGTCCGGGTCGTCGTATCCTCACATAAGGCGCAGCTCGCCGACCAGGCAATGTACCGCTATGTCGGCATCGAGCCGACCGAAGAGAAGATTTTGGTCAACAAGAGCTCGGTGCACTTCCGCGCCGATTTCGAGCCGATCGCAGAAAAGCTGATGATCTGCGCCGCCCCCGGCGCGATGCCCGCGGACACAGCCACGCTGCCATGGACGCGCCTGCGGCCGGGCATCCGCATCAAGCCGAACGGCCCGATTTTCACTCCCTCCTCACGCTAACTGGACAGAACACATGCCCACGATCGACCGCATCGACGGCTATGCCGACGAACTCACTGCTATCAGGCGCGACCTTCACGCCCATCCGGAAATCGGCTTCGAGGAAGTGCGCACCTCCGAATCGTCGCGGACAAGCTGAAGAGCTGGGGCATCGAGGTGCATCGCGGTCTCGGCGGCACCGGCGTGATCGGAGTCATCAAGGGCAAGGGTTCGAGCGGCAAGCGTATCGGGCTTCGCGCCGACATGGATGCGCTGCCGATGGAGGAGAACACCAATCTGAAATGGAGCTCGAAAATCCCCGGGCGCTTCCACGGCTGTGGCCATGACGGCCACACCACCATGCTGCTCGGCACCGCGCGCTACCTCGCGGAAACCAGGAACTTCGACGGCACAGTGCACCTGATCTTCCAGCCGGCCGAGGAAGGTCTCGGCGGCGCCCGCGCGATGATCAAGGACGGGCTGTTCGAGAAATTTCCCTGCGACGAACTCTACGGCCTGCACAACGCGCCCGACCTCAACCACGGCGAGATCGCGATCCTGCCCGGCCCCGCGATGGCCAGCGCCGACTTCTTCGACCTCCGCATCACTGGCTACGGCGCGCACGGTGCGATGCCCGAACGCTCCAAGGACGCGGTGATCATCGCGACCACGCTGGCGCAGGCGATCCAGACCATCGTCAGCCGCAACGTCGAGCCGCTGCAGGCCGCCGTCGTCTCGATCACGCAGATTCACGCCGGTTCGGCGTACAACGTCATCCCCGGCGAAGCGCATCTTTGCGGCACCATCCGCACTTTCTCGAAAGAAGTCCGCATCCTGATCAGCGAACGCATTCGCACGATCTGCGCCGGCATTGCGAGCGCCTATCAGTGCGTGATCGACGTCGACATCCGCGACACCTTCGATGTGCTGGTCAACCAGGTCGAGCAGTCCAAGGTGGTCGAGGAGGTCGCGCGCACCATCGTCGACCCCGCCAACGTGATCACCCGCGCCCAGCCGAAGATGGGCAGCGAGGATTTTGCCGACATGCTTCAAACCATTCCCGGCGCCTATTTCTGGGTCGGCCACGACGGCTCGGTGCCCGTGCACAATCCCGGCTTCGTGCTCGACGACAAGATCCTGCCGATCGGTGCCAGCATGTTCGCCCGGATCATCGAGACCCGGATGCCGGCGGGTGCCCATGCATAAAAAGGGTGTCGAAGAGGAAGTCACCTCGCTGCACGATCTCTCTGCGGTCGATCTGATCGCGGGCTATCGCGCCAAGCAGTTCTCGCCGAGCGAGGTGCTGGAAGACGTGCTCGCGCACGTCGCCGCGTGGGAGCCGCACCTCAAGGCGCTTTATGCATTCGATCCCGACGGCGCGCGCGAGACCGCGAAGGCCTCGACCGCGCGCTGGTCCGGGGGCGAGCCGTCCGGAGCGCTCGACGGCGTGCCGGTGACGGTGAAGGACAACATCGCGACCAAAGGCGTGCCGGTGCCGCTGGGCGCGGCCAGCGTCAAGCTCGTGCCGGCCGAGAAGGACGCACCGCCCGCCGCGCGCCTGCGCGAAGCCGGCGCGATCATCTTTGCCAAGACCACCATGCCCGATTACGGTATGCTGTCCTCGGGGCTGTCCTCCTTCCACGCGCTCGCCCGCAATCCCTGGGACCTCTCCAAGAACCCCGGCGGCTCCAGCGCCGGCGCGGGCGCCGCTGCGGCGGCTGGCTATGGTCCGCTGCATCTCGGCACCGATATCGGCGGCTCGGTCCGCCTGCCCGCGGGCTGGTGCGGCCTCGTCGGATTGAAGCCGAGCTTTGGCCGCGTGCCGATCGATCCCACCTATGTCGGCCGCGTCGCCGGCCCCATGACCCGCACCGTTGACGATTGCGCGCTGATGATGAGCGTGATCGCAAAACCCGACCGGCGCGACGGCATGAGCCTTCCAGCGGAGCCCCTCAACTGGAAGGGGCCGGAGAAATCCCCGCGCAAACTGCGCATCGGATTGATGCTCGATCCCGGCGTTGGCCTGGCGCTGGAGAAACCGGGGCGCGAGGTCGCGGTAAAGGCGGCGAAAGCGTTCGAATCCGCAGGCGCCGTCGTCACCGAGGTCGACGGCATCCTCACGCGCGAGATGCTCGACGGGCTCGACAGCTTCTGGCGCGCACGGATGTGGGACGATCTGTCCAAGCTGACGCCCGCCGAACAGGCAAAGGTGCTGCCCTACATTTTCAAGTGGGGCGAGTCCGGCGCGAAGCTCTCGGGCGTCGACGTCATCAGGGGCTTCAACCAGACCATGGCAATCCGCGCTGCGGCATCAAAGCTGTTCTGCGAGCTCGACTATGTGATCTCGCCGACCGCGCCGAACGTGAATTATCCGGCGGAGTGGGCCTCGCCGACCAACGATCCCATGAAGCCGTTCGAACACATTGCCTATACCGTGCCATGGAATATGTCGGAGAATCCGGCGATCTCCATCAACGGCGGCTTCGACGCCAAGGGTTTTCCCATCGGCGTGCAGATCGTCGGCCGCCGCTTCGACGATATCGGCGTGCTTGGCATGGCCAAGGCTTTCGAGAGCCTGCGCGGGCCGCAGAAGCCCTGGCCGAGCCCGCCGGCGAATTAGATACACTCCGTCATGGCCGGGCTTGTTGTTTAGACTGGCCATCCGCGTTCTCTTACTGGCCGCCACATGCCCAGTCCGCGCAAGACGGACGCTGGCGGCTATGCATGACGTCTCTTCGAGACAGAATTCAGGACAGGGAAGGAAACCACCATGGCGTATGAGACGATCAAATACGAGGTCGCCGAGCAGATCCTCACCATCACGCTGAACCGGCCCGACAAGCTCAACGCCTTCAACGCGCAGATGCAAGGAGAGCTGATCGACGCGTTCGACGCCGCCGACAAGGACGACGACGTCCGCGCCATCATCGTCACAGGCGCCGGTCGCGGGTTTTGCGCGGGCGCAGATCTTTCGTCGGGCGCGGACACCTTTGATCGCGACGCGCGTCGCGGACCGGTGAAGCGCTTCGCCGACGGCAAGGTCGACTACAGTGATTCTCCAGGTGCGCGACGGCGGTGGCCAGGTGACACTGCGCATCTTCAAATGCCTGAAACCGGTGATTGCCGCGGTGAACGGTCCCGCGGTCGGCATCGGTGTTACCATGCAGCTCGCGATGGACATCCGCATCGCCTCCGATGCCGCGCGCTTCGGCTTCGTGTTCTCCCAGCGCGGCATCGTGCCGGAGGCGGCCTCGAGCTGGTTCCTGCCGCGCATCGTCGGCATCTCGCAGGCGCTGGAATGGTGCTATTCGGGCCGCGTCTTCCCGGCGCAGGAAGCCCTCGCAGGACGTCTCGTCAGCAAGGTCGTGGCCCCCGATGATCTGCTGCCGACCGCCCGGGCGCTCGCCAAGGAATTCGCGGCCAAGACCGCGCCGGTATCGGTGGCGCTGATCCGGCAGATGATGTGGCGCATGATGGGCGCTGACGACCCGATGGAAGCCCACAAGGTCGACAGCCGTGGCATCTACGCCCGCGGCCGCTCCGACGACGTGAAGGAAGGCGTGGTGTCGTTCCTGGAAAAGCGCCCTGCGCAGTTCAAGAACAAGGTATCGAGCGATATGCCGGATTATTTCCCGTGGTGGACTGAGCGGGAGTACAAGTGACCTTGTAGGCACTTAGTCCATCAACAACGCCACACGCCCGATCGCCTTGCGGTCGATCAGCAACCGCATCGCCTTCGCAACCTCCTCCAGCGGCAGGCGGTGCGAGACGTGGGGCCGCAGCTTGCCCTCTTCCGCCCATGTGAGCAGCGCCCTCAGGCGCACTTCGCCAAGCGCTGGATTTTTCCGCACGGCCTCGCCGGCACGCACGCCGAGCACGCTGGCGCCTTTGATCAGCAAGAGATTGGTTTTCGCCGAGCCGATGCCGCCGGTGAAGCCGATCACCAGCAGCCGTGCGCCCCAGGCGATGCAACGCATCGAGTTTTCGAACACTTCTCCGCCGACGGGATCGAACACGACGTCGGCACCGCGCCCGTCGGTAATACGTTTGACAGCATCACGAAACGGCTCGCGATCGTAGCGCACGAGATGATCGGCGCCACGCGCCTTGGCGACCGCGAGCTTTTCGTCGCTGGACGCCGTCGCGATCACGGTGGCACCCAGCATCTTGCCGATCTCCACGGCAGCAAGGCCCACGCCACCGCCGGCGCCATGCACCAGCAGCACCTCGCCCGGCGCCACCCGGCCGCGGTCGATCAGCGCGTGATAGGCGGTGCCGTGCCCGGCGAGATAGGTCGCGGCTTCCGCATAGTCGAACGTCGATGGCATCGGGGTGAGCTGCGACGGCGTCACCACGGCTTCATCCGTGAAGGCACCGTGTCGCATCTTGACGATGACCTTGTCGCCGAGGAAGACGCCACTCGCCTCTGCGCCGACCTCGGTCACGTCGCCGGCCGCCTCCATGCCCGGCGTGAACGGCAGCTCCGGCTTGAGCTGATATTCGCCGGCCGCCATCAGCACGTCGGGAAAATTCAGGCCGGCGGCACGGATCGCGACGCGCACTTCGCCCGGCTTCAGCTCGCGCGACGGAAACTCTTCGAGCTGCAATTTTTCGGGCGCGCCGAGCGCGCGGCAAACGACAGCCCGCACCATCAGGCCGCGCTCACCTTGCCGCGCAGCAGCGCCTCGCGGATCAACGGCAGGCGGTCATTGCCGAAATACATGTCGGTCTTGCCGAGAAAGATCGTCGGCGAGCCAAAGCCGCCGCGGGCGACGACTTCTTCGGTGTTGGCCTTGAGCTGATCCTTGATCCCCTGCCCCGAAATGCCCGCGAAGAATTTCTGCTCATCGACGCCGACCTTCCTGCAGATCTCCGCGAGCACTGAATCCTGCGAGATGTCCTTGTCCTCGCCCCAATAGGTCTCGAACACCGCCGTGGCGAAAGGCACCGATTCCTGCCCGAGCCAGATGCAGCCGCGCATCGCTTTCACGCTGTTCACCGGAAATACCGTCGGCGGCATCTTGATCGCGAGACCGGCCGAGCGCGACCAGTCGGCAAGGTCCTTTTTCATGTAGCGCGCCTTCAGCGGCACCGGCGTCTCACGCTGCGCGTAGACACTTGGGTTGACCGTATTGAAGATGCCGCCCACCAGGATCGGCCGCCAGATGATCTCCGCGCCAACCTCCCTGGCCAGCGGCTGGATGTTGTGGAAGGCGAGATAGGTCCAGGGGCTGGAACAGTCGAAGAAGAATTCGATCATGGCGTTTCCGGTCCGGCGCCGCCGGTTTCAAGGCGACTTTTGTTGTTCTGTACCTCGACGTTAAGACATGGCAGGAAGGGGCGCAATCATAACCCGCCGAGAGGGCCGCCATGCTGTTTCCAACCACGATCGCCGGCTCCTTGCCGAAGCCGGAATGGCTCGCCGAACCCAACATGCTCTGGGCGCCCTGGAAGTCGCAAGGCGACGAGCTCGTCCGCGCCAAGCGCGATGCGACGATGCTTGCCGTTAAAGTCCAGGAGGACGCCGGGATCGACATCGTCACTGAGGGCGAGCAGGCCCGGCAACATTTCGTCCACGGTTTCCTGGAGAAGATCGAGGGCATCGATTTCGCCCACAAGGTCGAGATGGGTATCCGCAAGGATCGCTACAAGGCGATGGTGCCGCAGGTCGTCGCCCCGCTCCGGCTGAAGAGCCGCGTCCACGCCGACGAGGCGCGTGTCGCCCGCGCGCACACGATGAAGAAGCTGAAATTCACCCTGCCCGGCCCGATGACCATCATCGACACCATTGCCGATCGCTACTATGGCGACCGCGTCAAGATGGCCTTTGCGTTCGCCGAACTGCTGAACGAGGAAGCCAAGGCGCTCCAGGCCGACGGCGTCGATCTCGTGCAGTTCGACGAGCCCGCGTTCAACGTCTACATGGACGAGGTCAACGATTGGGGCATCAAGGCGCTGGAGCGCGCCGCGCAGGGCCTGACCTGTGCCACCGCCGTGCATATTTGCTACGGCTACGGCATCAAGGCCAACACCGACTGGAAGGAAACGCTCGGCGCGCAATGGCGGCAGTACGAGCAGATATTTCCCGCGATCGACGCCAGCCCAATCCAGCAGGTCGCGATCGAGTGCCGCAACTCGAAGGTGCCGCTCGACCTGCTTGCGCTGCTCAAGACCAAGATCGTGCAGGCCGGCGTGATCGACGTCGCCAGCGACACGGTGGAGACGGCCGAGGATGTCGTGCAGGTGATCGACGCGGTGTCGAAATTCGTACCCAAGAGCAACATCATCGCCACCACCAATTGCGGCATGGCGCCGATGCGGCGCGAGATCGCCGAAGCCAAGCTGATGGCGCTCGGCGCGGGTGCCGCGCTGGCACGCGAGAAGCTGGGTTAGGGATGTGATCCGTCTGGCGTTCACCATTGCAACGCTTGCCGCGTTCGCGCTGTCGGCGCGCGCAGAGGATCGTTCCGTGCTTCTCAATTGCAAGGCAATCGTGGACCGTGCGTCGAAGGATGCGAATGCCGCGAGCGAAGCCGAGCTGACGCGCTGCCGCCAAGTGATCCGCGAATGGGCGCTGCGCGATGCGCGGACGACAGTGGATGAGCACGGCAAGCCGCTGCGCTAGCGGCGCGCGGTCGGATGCAGCACAAGTTGATATCCAGCGATGATCGCGCGCAGCGTGGAAGGCGGCGTCAGCAGCATCGGGTGATCGAGGGCGCTCGTATGCGGGGTGTAGCCCGCGGGTGACCACTGCAGCGCCTTGCCCTGCGCGAGGAGGAAGCAGTCATCGCCCTGTTGCACCATCGCGCCGTCAGGCAATTCCGCGAGCGGCATCGACAGCACATGCAGCCGCTTCTTGCCACGATCGAGCCGCTCCCGATGCAGTACGGCATCCATCGCCTTGGCGCTGATGCCGCGGGCGTCGTTGCCCATCTCCCATGCAACGCGAAATCGCTTCGCATCGTCGCGGCGGCAGAAGAAGCAGGGCCGATGGCCGGCGGCAAAAGCCGTGGCCTCGTCGAGGAAGAACAGCTCGGTCCAGCTCCGCCGCGCCATCACCGGCCGACGCCAGCCGCGGAATTCGCACAGGCAGGTGATCCAGGCCGGCGACGACCAGCGCTTTTTCAGCAGCGTCTTCGTCGCGGGATCATGAATGATGCCGCGGTTGCCGGTGAACATGCCGCGGTGCGGTGTCGCGATGATCTCGCCGGTCGGCGTGACGCGGTTTTGCAGGGGCATGGTCGCCTCCACCCGTCATTGCGAGGAGCGAAGCGACGAAGCAATCCAGACTGTTTCCGCGGACACATTTCTGGATTGCTTCGCTGCGCTCGCAATGACGGCGATAATCACGCCGCCCCGTCGCGAAGCGGCGGGTGATAGGAGAGGGCGGTGTCCCAGGGGAAGAAGATCCAGGTGTCCTGCGAGACTTCGGTGATGAAGGTATCGACCAGCGGACGTCCCTTCGGCTTGGCGTAGACAGTTGCGAAATGCGCGTCGGGGAGCATCGCGCGCACCAGCTTGCCGGTCTTGCCGGTGTCGACGAGATCGTCGACGATCAGGAGCCCCTTGCCGGTGCCGCCGCCGAGCTTCATCACGTCTTCGGAGATGCCCTTCAGCACTTTAAGGTCGCCCTGCTTGTCGTGGTCGTAGCTGGCGATGCAGACCGTATCGATCACGCGCACGCCAAGCTCGCGCGCCACGATCGCCGCCGGCACAAGCCCGCCGCGGGTGATCGCGATCACCGCATGAAACGGACCAACTTCATTGAGCCGCCAGGTCAGTGCCCGGCAATCCCGGTGGAACTGGTCCCACGACACCGGAAAGGGGCGGCCCGCCCGTTCTTCCGCACTTAGTTCCGGTGCTTCACCAGCCATCGTCGTCTCCTGCTTCGTCTGCCGGCAGCTAGGTTGCTAGCGGGTGATGTTCAATCCCGCCAGCATTTCCTTCACCGCCGCCATTGCGGCTGCGAGCTTGTCCGCATCGCGCGAGCGCACCACCAGATTGGTGTTCGGCTTCTGCTCTTCATCCATGAAGGGATAGCTGCCGATGATGGTGTCGGGATGTTGGGCGGCAATCGCCCGCAGCGGGCTGCCGATGTCGCCTTCCCGCGCATTGGCGCGGACCGATTCAGAGAGCATGCGCACGCCCGATTTCAGCTTGGGCGAGACGATGTCCATCATCGCCTGCATGATCGAGGGCACGCCCGCCATCACGATGACATTGCCGATCTTGAAGCCGGGAGCGAGGATGGTCGCGCTCTGGATCAGCTCGGCACCATCAGGAATGCGGGCCATGCGCAGGCGGGCCTCGTTGAGGTCCTGCTCGCTCCAGCGCTCGCGGAAACGGGCGACCACCTCCGGGTGATGGTCGATGCCGACGCCGAACGCCTTGGCGACGCTATCAGCGGTGATGTCGTCATGGGTCGGCCCGATGCCACCTGTGGTGAAGACATAGGTGTAGCGATGCCGCAGTGCATCCAACGCGGCAATGATGTCGGACTCGTCGTCGGAGACGACCCGGACCTCCTTCAGGTCGATGCCGATATTGGTCAGGTATTCGGCGATGAAGCCGATGTTCTTGTCCTTGGTCCGGCCGGACAGGATTTCGTCCCCAATGACCAGAATACCCGCCGTGACGATCTCGCTCATACCTCAAGTCCCTCACCTATCGGCCCGACTTTGCCGAGGTAACGCGTTGAAGTCACGCGGTTTTGCTGCCGAAATAAGCAGTCCTCAGCCATTTTTTCAGGCAAGCCGCCGGCCATCCCCGGCAAATGTCCTCTCCCCATGCTTATCGCGCTGGCCCGGCCCTTGCTACCGCATGAAAGTCATGCACTCTTGCCGCATGGCCAGGACGTTGCGGTCTTCACCAGGGCCTCGCGACCTGTCGAATGGCGCAACGCCTTGCGGAGACAAGTCGGGATCTATGGCAGTCGCGTTTGATGAAATGAACATTCCCGGTGGGGACCTTCGCCCCGCCTATCAGGAGCTGGCGCGCTGGCTCAAGGAGACGCCTCCCGAGGCGCTCGAATATCGCCGCCAGGAGGCCGAGCTCCTCTTCCGCCGCATCGGCATTACCTTCGCGGTCTATGGCGACTCCGAGTCCACGGAGCGCCTGATCCCCTTCGATGTGATCCCGCGGATCATGTCCGGCAAGGAATGGTCACTGCTGGAGAAGGGCCTGAAGCAGCGCGTGCGCGCGCTCAACATGTTCCTGCGCGACATCTATCACGGGCGCGATATCCTCCGTGCCGAGATCGTGCCCGACGACCTCATCTTTCAGAACCCGGTCTTCCGTCCCGAGATGAACGGCCAGCAGGTGCCGCACGACGTCTACGTGCACATCGCCGGCATCGACATCGTCCGGGTCGATGCCGAGGACTTCATCGTGCTGGAGGACAATGCACGCACGCCCTCGGGCGTGTCCTACATGCTGGAAAACCGCGAGATCATGATGCGGCTGTTTCCGGACCTGTTCGCCCGCCACAGGGTGGCGCCGGTCGAACGCTATCCGGACGAGCTGCTATCCGCCTTGCGCTCGGTGGCGCCGCAAAGCGCCTCCGGCGAGCCGACCGTCGCGTTGCTCACGCCGGGCGTCTACAACTCGGCCTATTACGAGCACTCCTTCCTCGCCGACAAGCTCGGTATCGAGCTGGTCGAGGGCCGTGACCTCATCGTCAAGAACAACGAAGTGTTCATGCGGACGACCGAGGGCGTGAAACGGGTCGACGTGATCTACCGCCGCGTCGACGACGACTACCTCGATCCCCTCACCTTCCGCCCCGACTCCGCCCTCGGCGTGCCCGGGCTGATGTCGGCCTATGCGGCCGGCAACATCACGCTCGCCAACGCGGTCGGCACCGGCATCGCCGACGACAAGGCGATCTACTCCTACATGCCGGACATCGTAAAATTCTACCTCGGCGAGGAGCCGATCCTGAAGAACGTGCAGACCTGGCGCTGCCGCGAGCCGAAGGATCTCGCCTATGTGCTGGACCATCTGAGCGAGCTCGTCGTGAAGGAGGTGCACGGCTCCGGCGGCTACGGCATGCTGATCGGCCCTGCCGCGACCAAGGCGACGATTGAAGCCTTCCGCGAGAAGCTCAAACGCGAGCCCGAGGGCTTCATTGCGCAGCCGACGCTGGCGCTCTCGACCTGCCCGACCTGCACGGCATCCGGCCTTGCGCCCCGCCACGTCGACCTGCGGCCGTTCGTGCTCACCGGCAGCAAGAGCACCACGATCGTCCCCGGCGGGTTGACACGCGTTGCCCTGAAGGAAGGCTCCCTGGTGGTGAATTCGAGCCAGGGCGGCGGCACCAAAGATACCTGGATCCTGGACGAGTAGAGAGTGCTGTCGCGTACCGCCGAAAACCTCTATTGGCTCGCCCGCTACGTCGAACGGGCCGAATATCTCGCGCGCACCATCGATGCGACGCTGCGCGTCACCGCGCTTCCCGCCGCCTATATCGGCAAGACCAACGAATGGGACTCGGCGCTTTTGACCGCCGGCGTCGCCGCAAGCTTCTATCAGCAGTACGAAGAAGCCAACGAGCGCAACGTCGTCGATTATCTCTCGTTCTCGGCGGATAATCCGTCCTCGATCAGGAATTGCATCGAGGCCGCGCGGCTGAATTCGCGCTCGGTGCGCACAGCGCTGACGAGCGAGATGTGGGATACCATCAACTCGGCCTGGATCGAGTTGCAGGAGGTCTGGAGCAGAGGGACCTCCACGCGCGAGGATCTCGCAAAGTTCCTGCGCTTCGTGCAGGAGACCTCGCTGCGCTTCGACGGCTCGGCCTACCGGACCATGCTGCGCAACGACGCCTACTGGTTCTCGCGGATGGGCCTGCATCTCGAACGCGCCGACAACACTGCGCGCATTCTCGACGTGAAATACCATGTGCTGCTGCCCGAGGAGGAGCATGTCGGCGGCCCGCTCGATTTCTACCAATGGACCTCGATCCTGCGCTCGGTCTCGGCGCTGACGGCCTATCACTGGGTCTATCGCGAGACGCTGAAACCCTGGCTGATCGCGGACCTCTTGATCCTCAACGATTCGCTGCCGCGTTCACTGGCGAGCTGCTACGGCAACCTCGTGCGCAATCTCGATCAGATCGGGGTAGCCTATGGCCGCCAGGGTCCGGCCCAGCGCCATGCCCGCGGCATCCGCAACCGGCTGGAACACAGCAATATGAACGACATTTTCCAGCATGGCGTGCATGAATTCATTCAGGAATTCATCTTGGACAATTCCAGGCTGGGCGAAATCATCACGAAGCAGTATTTGATCTGATACTGCTGTCATTCCGGGGACGCCCGCAGGGCTAGCCCGGATCGATGACGCTACAACAACGGTCCACCATGCGCCTGCGAATCCTGCACACCACGACCTATCGCTACGAGCCGCAGGCCACGAGCGTGATCCAGATCCTGCGCATGACGCCCGGCAGCCATGACGGGCAATATGTGGCGGAGTGGCAGATCGACGTGTCGACCGACACCAAGCTCGACACGCACGAGGACGCGTTCGGCAACGTCACCCACGTGCTGTCCTGCGGACCGGTCGGCGACATCAAGATCACCGCCGAGGGCCTGATCGAGACCCACGACACCGGCGGCGTTCTGCGCGGCGCCGACGAGCGCTTTCCGGCCGGCATGTTCTTGCGGGCCACCGACCTTACCACGGTCAATCCCGCGATGAATGCGGTCGCGCGCCAGCTGCGCAGCGAGGCCGAGAGCGACACGCTGGGCTTCCTGCACACGCTGATGACGCAAATCAGCGATCACATGACCTTCGACGAGGACCCGACCAACAGCGGCACGTCGGCGGCGGAAGCGTTCACGCTCAAGCGCGGCGTCTGCCAGGACTACGCGCACATCTTCATCGCCTGCGCCCGCAGCGGCGGCGTGCCGGCGCGCTTCGTCTCCGGCCACTTCCTGCGCTCCGACGGCACGGTGCATCAGGACGCGGGCCATGCCTGGGCGGAGGCCTATGTCGACGGTCTCGGCTGGGTCGGCTTCGATCCCGCCAACAGCATCTGCGCCACGGACGCCCACGTCCGGGTCGCGATCGGGCTCGATTATCTCGGCGCCGCCCCCGTGCGCGGCACCCGCTATGGCGGCGGCGCGGAGACGCTGTCGGTGGCGGTCAAGGTCGAGCAGGCCGGCCGCGGCGGCCAGTCGCAATCGCAGTCCCAGCGGCAGAGCTGAACCGCGCCCCGCGCGCCCCTCACCCATGGTCGGTTTCCACCCTGCCGCCCCGCGGCAATCGGGGGTTGGAGCGGCCCTTGAAATTGGCTAGTAATCCGCGCAAACGCGTTCGGGGACAGGAAATGACCTATTGTTGCGGAATTCTAGTTCGGGACGGTCTGGTGATGATCGCCGACACCCGCACCAATGCCGGCCTCGACAACGTCTCGACCTTCCGCAAGCTCCACATCTTCTCCAAGCCCGGCGACCGCATTATGGCGATTGCCAGCGCCGGCAACCTCGCCATCAGCCAGTCGGTGCTCTCGACGCTGACCGAGGGCCTCGAAGACCCCGACACCGGTGAGATCGAGACGCTGATGAACGCGCCGACCATGTTCCAGGCCGCCCAGCGCATTGGCCGGGCGATCCGGGCCGTGCACGCGACCGAGGGCCCCGCACTGAGGTCTGAGGACGTATCGTTCGACGTGTCCTTCCTGTTCGGGGGCCAGATCAACGGCGCGCGCATGCGCCTGTTCATGGTCTACACCGCCGGCAATTTCATCGAATGCACCACCGACACACCCTATCTGCAGATCGGCGAGCACAAATACGGCAAGCCGGTGCTCGACCGCGCCATGCATTACGACGTCGAACTCTACGAGGCGCTGAAGACCGGGCTGATCTCGATGGATTCGACCATGCGCTCGAATCTCGGCGTCGGCCTGCCGATCGACGTTCTGGTGGTGCGCGCCGACGCCTGCGAGGCCGACCTCAACCACCGCATCGAGGCGGGCGAGCCCTATTTCCACGATTTGCGCTCGCGCTGGTCGGCGGCCTTGCGCGCCGCGCATCAGAACATTCCGCGGCCGCCCTACAAGAACGAAAAAGAATCCAAAACTTGACAGATCAAGAGAAAAGGCAGGAAACGATGAGTGAAGCGAAAAAGATCGCAGTGGTGACGGGCGCCGGCACTGGAGTCGGGCGCGCGGCGTCGCTGGCGCTGATGAACATAGGCTTCACCGTGGTGCTGGTCGGGCGCCGGCCGGACATGCTCGAGGAGACGGCCAAGCTCGGCCCCGCGGGAAAAAGCCTCTGCGTCACCGCCGACATGACCAAGCCGGACTCGATTGCGGCACTGTTCGACAAGGTGAAGGCCACCTATGGCCGGCTCGACGTGCTCTTCAACAATGCCGGCATGGGCGCACCGCCGGTGAATTTCGAGGATCTCAGCCTCGAGCAGTGGCAGGCGGTGGTGAACACCAATCTCACCGGCCCGTTCCTGTGCACCCAGCACGCCTTCCGCATCATGAAGGACCAGAGCCCGCGCGGCGGCCGCATCATCAACAACGGCTCGATCTCGGCGCATGCGCCGCGGCCGTTCTCGGCGGCCTATACCTCGACCAAGCACGCCATCACCGGCCTCACCAAGGCCTCCAACCTCGACGGCCGCATGTACGACATCGCGGTCGGCCAGGTCGACATCGGCAACGCCGCAACGCCCATGACCGACCGCATGGTCAACGGCCCCGGCGTGCTGCAGCCCGACGGCACGTCGAAGCAGGAACCGCGCATGGATGCGAAGGCGGTCGGCGATGCCGTCGCCTACATGGCCGGCCTGCCCCTCGATGCCAACGTGCTGACCATGACCGTCATGGCAACCAAGATGCCGTTCGTGGGACGGGGCTGAATCAGAAAACGCGAAAACAACCCCATGCACAGTAGGCGGCATGGGGTTGCAGCCTCGCTCCGCAAGCGGACGTGAAGTCGGCTAAATCTCCGCACTGCTTCAACAATCGTCATTGCGAGCGCAGCGAAGCAATCCAGACTACCACCGCGGCAAGATTCTGGATTGCTTCGTCGCGCCAGCGCAAAATTACTTCACAATTTTGTCGCGGGCTCCTCGCAATGACGGGGAGAGAGCGAGCTCCTACTCCAAACTCTCCACCCGGCGCAGACTCGGAAACAGCTTCATCCACAACAGCGCCACCGCAACCGTGCAGACGCCGCCCAGCACGGCTGCCGGCATCGCGCCGAACAGTGCGGCAGCCACCCCGCTCTCGAACTGGCCGAGTTGGTTGGAGGCGTTGATGAAGAGGAAGTTCACCGCACCGACCCGGCCACGCATCTCGTCGGGCGTCGCGAGCTGCACCAGCGAGAAGCGGATCACGACGCTGATCGTATCGGCCGCGCCGAGAACGGCGAGCGCGAGCACCGAGAGCCACATCCAGGACGACAGCGCGAACACGATCGTTGCGACGCCGAACACGATCACTGCCTGAAACATGCGCGGGCCCACATGCCGCGAAATGGCGTGACGGGCCAGCACCATGGTCATCAGCAGCGCGCCGACCGCGGGCGCGGCGCGCAGGATCCCGAGCCCCATCGGACCGGTCTGGAGGATATCTCGGGCATAGATCGGCAGAAGCGCGGTGACGCCGCCGAACAGGACCGCGAACAGATCGAGCGAGATAGTGCCGAGGATCGCGGGATTGCCGCGGATGAAGCGGACGCCGGCGAAGATATTGTCGGCGCCCGCCATGTCCTTGGCGATCGCCTGCGGGCGCGGCCGGATGAAGCCGGTCAGGATCATCCCGAAGATCCAGAACAGCACCATGACCGCGTAGGCGAGATGCGGCGCAACCGCGTAGGCAAAACCGCCTAGCGCCGGACCGGTAATGGTCGCGACCTGCGCCGCACCGCTGGAGACGGCGGTGGCGCGCTGGAGCGAGCCCTGCGGCGCGATCGCCGGCAGCAGCGCCGCGGTGGTCGGGCTCTCAAACGCGCCGGCAATGCCGAGCACGAAGGTGGCCACGAAAATCTGAACTTCGCTGACCAAGCCGAGATAGGTGATGACGCCGAGATAGAGCGCGGTCGCTGCTTCCACGAGTTGGCAGAGCTGGACCACGCGCTTGCGCTCGTAGCGGTCGGCGGCATGGCCGGCGATGAACACCAGCAGCGCCGTGGGCAGGAATTGCACGAGGCCGACCATGCCGAGATCGAAGGCCGAGCCGGTGAGATCGTAGATCTGCCAGCCGATCGCGACCGCCGCAATCTGGCTGGAGAAACGCGACAGGCTGCGCGAGAGCAGAAAGAACAGAAAGGCGCGATGGGAGAGGAGCGCGCGGGCACTGACCGGCGGGTTTCCCGATATGGGCTGGTCTGGCATCGCCTCTTCGGTCACGCTCGGGCTATCCGGCTCCTGATGTCGACGTGCTCCGCGTGGCTGACGCGGACCTGCTTGTCAACAGCGAGACGCTTCGACAATCTCCCGGCATTGCGTTTGCAACGCAGGGGTGGCCATAATCATCGGGGTTTGGGGACATCATGCTGCGGCTGCAATCGGCACTCGGCGTTTTCGCATTGCTGTTGATCGCCTTGGTCCTGAGCGAGAATCGCCGCGCGGCCTCGCTGCGCCAGGCGGCGATCGGCCTCGTCGCCACCTTCGTCACCGCGATTGTTCTCCTGAAGGTGCCCGTCGTCGCGCGCGCGTTCGGTGCCATCAACGACGCGGTGGGCGCGATCTCGGCGGCCTCGCGCGCCGGCTCCTCCTTCGTGTTCGGCTATGTCGGCGGCGGTCCCCTGCCCTTCGACCTGAAAGCACCGGGTGCCGATTTCGTCCTGGCGTTCCAGGCGCTGCCGATCGTGCTGATCATGAGCGTGCTGACGACGCTCTTGTTCTATTGGCGCGTGCTGCCGCCGGTCGTGCGCGGCATGGCCTGGCTGCTGGAGCGGACGCTCGGCGTCGGCGGCGCGGTCGGACTCTCGACCGCCGCCAACATCTTTCTCGGCATGGTCGAGGCGCCGCTGTTCGTGCGGCCTTATCTCGCGCAAATGACCCGCAGCGAGTTGTTCCTGGTGATGACCGGCGGCATGGCCGGCATCGCCGGCACGGTGCTGGTGCTGTATGCGACGCTCCTTGCTCCCCTCATTCCCGACGCAGCCGCCCATTTCGTCATCGCCTCGGTGCTGGGTGCCCCGGCCGCGATCCTGGTCAGCCTCATCATGGTGCCGGAGACATCCGACAAGCGCACCGGCGGCGCGCTGGAGGCTCCCGAGATGGAGGTCTCCAGCACGATGGACGCGATCGTGAAAGGGACGGGCGCGGGGATCGAGCTGCTGATCAACATCGTCGCCATGCTGCTGGTGCTGGTGGCGCTGGTCTATCTCGTCAATGCGATCCTCGGCCTGCTGCCTGATGTCGGCGGCGCTGCGATCTCGTTGCAGCGCCTGCTCGGCCTCGTGATGGCGCCGGTGTGCTGGCTCATGGGATTGCCGTGGGACCAGGCGATCACCGCCGGCAGCCTGATGGGCACGAAAACCGTGCTGAACGAGCTGATCGCCTATGTCGACTTCTCGAAGCTGCCGCCCGGCACGCTCGATCCGCGCTCGCGCCTGATCATGCTCTATGCGATGTGCGGCTTCGCCAATTTCGCCAGCCTCGGCATCATGATCGGCGGTCTCGGCGTGATGGCGCCGGAACGGCGCGAGGAAATCAATGCGCTCGGGCTGAAGTCGATCGTGTCGGGAACGCTGACGACGTGTCTGATGGGAGCAGTGGTGGGGGTGTTGACGTGAAGCTTGTGTGAGGCTGGCGCCCTCGCAGCTCCGATGGGGCGCAGCGCAATCGCGACAATCCTTCCATGTTAATCTCTTCAGGAGATTCGGCTGGAATTGATTCATGAGCAACAGCGCAGGCCAGCGGGCATTTCAAAATGCCCGGCTGCAGAAACGGCAAAAAGCCGAGCTAGGGCCGTTGCTCGCGCGCGCCCTCCAGCTGCACAAGGCGGGACTTGTCCCTGAGGCCAAGACGGCCTATCGCGAACTCCTGGAGCTTGCGCCCGACCAATTCATCGCGCTGCATTTGCTGGGCGCTTTGGAGTCTGAAGCCAAAAACTATCGGCAGGCGCAAATTTTGCTGAGCCGAGCGGTGGCCTTGGATCCGCGATCTGCCGAAGCCCATATGAGCCTGGGCGTCGCGCTCAACGGGCTGAAACGTCACAATGAGGCCCGCGAGAGCTATCGGAAGGCCCTCGCCCTTCGACCCAACTACGCCTTGGCCCTGTCCAATCTCGGCAACGCAAGCGCGGCCCTTGAACTTTATCAGGAAGCGCTCGAGAGCTACGACAAGGCGCTCGCAATCGACGGAAGACTTTCCGAAGCCCATAACGGCCGGGGTTGGGCGCTCTGCCGTGTGCGCGCCTATGACGAAGCGATCGCAAGCTTAAACCGCGCGCTATCGATCAAGCCTGACTACGCCTCGGCGCTGTCGACCCGCGCCGTTGCATTGCGGGAGCTTCAGCGATTTGACGAAGCCATGGCGGATTGCAATCGCGCAATCGCCCTCGCACCCGACGACGCGAATGGATGGCTCTGGCGGGCCAGTATCTTGCTCCTGACCCGGCAAGTTGCCGAAGCATTGTCCGATTGCGAGAAGGCTCTCGCGGCCGATCCCGGCTTCTCTCAGGCCCACAGCCTGCTCGGCCAATGTCTCGCGGCACTTGGCCGGGTCGACGAAGCCCTCGCCAGTTTCGACAGAGCTCTCGACATCGAGCCTGATCAGAGCACGATCTCCAGCAAGATATTCACCCTCGATTTCATGGCCGACGCCAGCGTTGCGCAGCATCAGCAAGCGCGACATGTATGGTGGGAGCAGATCGGTGCGAAGATCGCCTCAGCAGCGGCGGGATCGCATGAGAACAGCCGCGATCCGGATCGCCGTCTGGTGCTGGGTTATGTCTCGTCGGATTTTCACACACATTCAGCGGCGTTCATTTTCAAGCCGGTCCTGCAGCACCATGATCGGGCACAGTTCGAGATCGTGTGCTACGCTTGTTCACCGAAAACGGATGCGACGACCAGCGAATTTCAGGGGATCGCCGATCGCTGGCGCGACGCCTCGCAATGGTCCGACGATCGCCTCGCCGCTCAGATCCGCGCCGACGGCGTCGATATCCTGATCGATCTGTCCGGCCACACCAGCGGAAACCGCCTCGGTGTGTTTGCGCGCAAACCGGCACCTATTCAGGCGCATGGCTGGGGCCATGGTACCGGGACCGGGTTGCCAACCATCGATTATCTATTCTCGGACCCGGTCGCGATTCCTGCCGCGGTTCGGCATCTGTTTGCGGAGACCATCGTTGACCTGCCGTGCTTTGTGACGCTGGCGCCGCTGCCACCCGGGATTGCGCGGGCGCCGACGCCGGCGCTCGCGAACGGCTTCATCACATTCGGTGTCTTCAACCGCATCAGCAAGATTTCGAACGAGGCGGTGGAAGTCTGGTCTAGGATTCTCGAGCGGGTGCCGGGTTCGCGACTGCTGATCAAGGATACTGCACTGGACGCTCAGCTGGTCCGCGACAATCTGCTGGCGCGGTTTGCCGCTTGCCAGTTGCCGGCCGAATGCGTCGATCTGCTCGGAGCCACGTCGCGAGACGAACATCTGGTAACGTTCAATCGCGTCGATATTGGCCTCGACCCATTCCCGCAGAATGGCGGCGTCAGCACGTGGGAAGCCTTGCAGATGGGCGTGCCGGTGGTGGCGAAGCTCGGTCACAGCCTGCCGAGCCGTGCTGCCGGCTCCATCCTCACCGCGCTGGGCCTGCCGGAGTGGGTCGCGGACAGCGATGAGGCCTATGTCGAAATCGCAGCGAGCCGTGGGTTGCAGATCGGCGAGCTCGATAAGTTGCGCGGCGAACTGCCCGGACAGATCAGGGCTGCCGCCGCCGGCAACCCAATCTCATACGTGCAAGCGGTGGACGATGCCTATCGCGCGATGTGGAAACGCTATTGCAACGACGGCGGCTGATCTCCGCCTCGCCTACGCCTTAAACTCCACGGTCCTGAACTCCGCCGGCAGGATCACCTCCAGCAGTTCGACGTCGTCCGAATAGTCCAGGATCATGTGCTTGATCTTCGGCGGCTGGGTCCAGGCGCTACCTTCTTTCATCAGCGTCTCGCCCTCTCCGTCCATATAGGTCTTCACCCAGCCCTTGAGCACGTAGACCATCTGGAATTCGACGTCGTGAAAGTGCAGCTTCGACACTTCGTCCGGATTGCAGGGGCCTTGCAGCCGGATCACGTGCGCCTGCGCGAGGCCGTGGCTGGCGGCGGCGATGCCGAGGTCGCGATATTTCGCGTAGGTACGCAGACCGTCGGCTTTGAAGTCTTCCTCGCGGTGATGGCTGATCGCAATGCGCTGCTTGGGCCGCGCCGGTTTCTTGGCGGATGACTTTGCCGTTGTCGTGGGGGCTTTTGCCTTCACCGCCGTGCGCGCCGTGGATCGTGCTGCGGGTTTGGCCCCGCTACGCCTCTTCACCGCGGCTTGCGATGCGCTGCGCGATTTTGCTTTCTTGGCCACGGGCGGCCTCCCCTGTTGTTATGGGGAGAGGCTAGCACAGAATGCGAAATCGCAGGGCGGGTTAGCGCTAACGTACCCACCACTTCTTTGCGCAAGCGTTGAAGCATGGGGGGTTACACTGACGCTAACCCACCCTACAGCTCCGCCCTTCAATGCAGCCGGAATACTCCGTCCACCGCGCGCAACTCGGCCGGCTTGATCAGCTTGGAATGCGCCACTGTCACCGAGTGAAGCGGTCCGTCGAGCTTTTCCTGCCAGAACGCCAGAAAATCCTTCAGCGCCGGAAATTTCGGAAACATGTCGTAGTCCTGCCAGACGTAAGTCTGGAGCAGCGAGGGATGATCCGGCATCCGGTAGAGAATCTGCGCCGTCGTCATTCCGTAACCCAGCAGCTGTTTCCGGAAATCGTCCGAAACGGCTCCACTCCGCAAGCCCATGCCAACCTCCTTTGCAGGAGCGCATTCAAGGAGTGGCTTTCCGGTGCGCCTTAAGAGCCACCCGCTGCTGATGCGCTCACATAAGAGAAATGTGACGCAAACTGACAATCCATCTCAAGCCCAAAAGTTTAACAAGCTGTTGAAATTCAATGCGTTAGCAGCAGATCTAGCTCCGTGCTAATACTGCGCCGAGCGCGATTAACGATGGAAAGAGATTTTGGCAGGCGGCGCCTCCGAGTGCTATTTTTCTGCTACAAGCCCTTGCTCCCGCCAAAATCCTGCCTTATCTCAGTTGTGCCTGCGCTGGCACTCGCCGGCGTAGACTGCTAACAACCCAAAATTCCCAAATCGTGCAAAAGCTTAGGAGAACTGCATGAATTTCCGTCCGCTTCACGACCGCGTCGTGGTCAAGCGCATCGACGCAGAAGAGAAGACCGCTGGCGGCATCATCATTCCCGACACGGCGAAGGAAAAGCCCTCGCAGGGCGAGATCGTCGCCGTCGGCCCGGGTGGCCGCGACGAAGCTGGCAAGCTGATCCCGATCGACCTGAAGGTCGGCGACCGCGTGCTGTTCGGTAAGTGGTCCGGCACCGAGGTCAAGATCGACAACGTCGACCTGCTGATCATGAAGGAAAGCGACATCATGGGCGTCCTCGACGTCCCCGCTTCCAAGAAGAAGGCGGCCTAAGAGCCCCTCTCTTATCCAGTTAAACACCTAAGGAAAAAATCCAGATGCCAGCTAAAGAAGTCAAATTCTCGGTCGATGCGCGCGACAAGATGCTTCGCGGCGTCGACATTCTCGCCAACGCGGTGAAGGTCACGCTCGGTCCGAAGGGCCGCAACGTCGTGCTCGACAAGTCGTTCGGCGCTCCCCGCATCACCAAGGACGGCGTCACCGTCGCCAAGGAGATCGAGCTCGAGGACAAGTTCGAGAACATGGGCGCGCAGATGGTGCGCGAAGTCGCCTCCAAGTCCGCTGACGCGGCCGGCGACGGCACCACCACCGCGACCGTGCTGGCCCAGGCGATCGTGCGCGAAGGCGCCAAGTCGGTTGCCGCCGGCATGAACCCGATGGATCTGAAGCGCGGTATCGATCTCGCGGTCGAAGCCGTCGTTGCGGACCTCGTCAAGAACTCCAAGAAGGTGACCTCGAACGACGAGATCGCCCAGGTCGGCACCATCTCGGCCAACGGCGACGCGGAGATCGGCAAGTTCCTCGCCGACGCCATGAAGAAGGTCGGCAACGAGGGTGTCATCACCGTCGAGGAAGCCAAGTCGCTCGAGACCGAGCTCGACGTCGTCGAGGGCATGCAGTTCGACCGCGGCTACATCTCGCCCTACTTCGTCACCAACGCCGACAAGATGCGCGTTGAGATGGACGACGCCTACATCCTCATCAACGAGAAGAAGCTCTCCTCGCTGAACGAGCTGCTGCCGCTGCTCGAGGCAGTGGTGCAGACCGGCAAGCCGCTGGTCATCGTCGCCGAGGACGTCGAAGGCGAAGCGCTTGCCACCCTGGTCGTGAACCGTCTCCGTGGCGGCCTGAAGGTCGCGGCCGTCAAGGCTCCGGGCTTCGGCGATCGCCGCAAGGCCATGCTGCAGGACATCGCGATCCTGACCGGTGGCCAGGCGATCTCGGAAGATCTCGGCATCAAGCTCGAGAACGTCACGCTCAACATGCTCGGTCGCGCCAAGAAGGTGATGATCGACAAGGAGAACACCACGATCGTCAACGGCGCCGGCAAGAAGGCCGACATCGAAGCGCGCGTGTCGCAGATCAAGGCGCAGATCGAGGAAACCACCTCGGACTACGACCGTGAGAAGCTCCAGGAGCGTCTTGCCAAGCTCGCAGGCGGCGTCGCGGTGATCCGCGTCGGCGGCGCGACCGAGGTCGAGGTGAAGGAGCGCAAGGATCGCGTTGATGACGCGATGCATGCGACCCGCGCGGCGGTCGAGGAAGGCATCGTCCCGGGCGGCGGCGTCGCCCTGCTCCGTGCCTCCGAGCAGCTCAAGGGCCTGCGCACCAAGAACGACGACCAGAAGACCGGCGTCGAGATCGTGCGCAAGGCGCTCTCCGCGCCCGCTCGCCAGATCGCGATCAACGCCGGTGAAGATGGCTCCGTGATCGTCGGCAAGGTCCTCGAGAACAAGTCGTACGCCTACGGCTTCGACTCCCAGACCGGCGAATATGTTGACCTCGTCAAGAAGGGCATCATCGACCCGACCAAGGTGGTCCGTACCGCGATCCAGAACGCAGCCTCGGTTGCGGCGCTCTTGATCACCACGGAAGCCATGGTCGCCGAGCTGCCCAAGAAGGGCGGCTCCGGTCCGGCGATGCCCCCGGGCGGCGGCATGGGCGGCATGGATTTCTGATCCAGCCATTCCGGCAAACGACAAAATGCGGAACCCCGGCAGCGATGCCGGGGTTTTGTTTTTCTTCGGTGGTCCCATCCCGGAGCAGCGCGGAGCCCGGAATGACAGTGGGGCTTCACCACACCTTCCCCAGCCGCTCCATGTGTGGTTCGCCGTGCTGGTCGAGCGACCAGAATATCCGCGTCACCTTGCCGACCAGATTGTCCATCGGCACGAATCCGATCGACGACATCACGCGGCTGTCACTCGAGTTGTCGCGATTGTCGCCGAGCACGAAGAAATGGCCCGGCGGCACGGTGTAGACGTCGGTGTTGTCGTAGTAGCCGTTGTCGACACAGTCCTGCGTCACGTAGGACGCGCCGTTCGGCAGCGTCTCGCGCCAGCGCTTGGCCTTCGCACCATCATCCACGCCGCAGGTGGAGCCGGCGAATGCCTGCTTCAGAGCGACGCGCGTCACGGGGCGGTCGTTGAGGATGAGTTGGCCCTGCCGCATCTGGATGCGATCACCGGGCAGCCCGACCACGCGCTTGACATAGTCGACCGAGGTGTCCTTTGGCGTCCGGAACACGACGACGTCACCATACTCGGGATCGGTGGCCCGGACACGCCCGGAGATCCACGACGGCGCGAAGGGAAACGAATAACGGCCATAGCCATAGGCATATTTTGCAGCAAAGACGTAGTCGCCGACGACCAGCGTCGGCGTCATCGAGCCGGACGGGATGTTGAACGGCTGAAACAGGAAGATGCGAAACAGGAACGGCGGCGACCACAGCACCGGAATCAGGAGGATCAGGATGACGATCGCCTTCCATTCCCGCGCTTTGGCCTGCGGGTGGATGGTTTCCTGAAGAGTGGTCATGCGCCTGCCCTGATCAAGCCCGTAGTCGTCGCGAGATTACGCAACCCTCGCGCGTACGCAATCCCATAACTTGGTCGCGCGCGCGCGGATCGCGTTCACGGGTCGCAATCAACCGCGCGTGAGATCGCTGAAGCAGCGGCGGATCCATTCGATGGTGAGCCGCGTCGCCGGATCGCGCTTGAGATGGTTCTGCACCAGCAGCCAGACGTCGCGGCGCCCAGGCAGCAGCGTGGCGCGCAGGCGGCGATCGCCGAGTAAGTCCGCGCAGACGTGCTCCGGCAACACGCCGGCGGCCTGATGCGCGCGGATCAGGTTACGGATGACGCGAACGTTGTCGGTAACGCAGCGCGCGTGGGCTTGCTTCATACGCAGGAATTGCATCTCGGGAATGGCACCGAGTTCGTCCGGATAGGCGCACAGCACCGGCTCGCCTTCGGTCGTGACAGGCTCAAAATAATAGAGCTTGACGTCACCGAGCCTGGAGATCGCGAAGTCGCCCTTGTCGGGCTTGCGCAGCCGGATAGCGAGATCGGCTTCCCAGCGCGAGAACTTGACGTTCTCGCTCGAGGTGAGGAATTGCAGCGTCAGGCCGGAATTGGCGCGCAGGAAGTCGCTCGCGCGCGGCGACAGAACCTCCTCGGCAACCGTGTTGGTGGAGGCGATACGCAGGCGTCCCACCGGGCCTGCAAGACTCTCGCCGACGCGACCGATCTCGGCGGCATGTGCGGCCATCGCCTCGACATGCGCCAGCACCGCCTCGCAACTCCGCGTCGGCCGGCGCTGGCCGTCCACCGCATCGAACAGCGGCACGCCGAGATCGCGCTGGATGCGCGCGAGCCTGCGGCCGACGGTGGTCTCGTCGATGCGCAGCCGCGCGCTGGCGCCGGCATAGGTGCCCTCGTCCCTGACCGCGGCGATGATGCGCAGATCGTCCCAGTTCATGGCGATGAGCCTAGCAGGCACGACGGGCTCCTGCAAATTTGCAGCCATATGCTGCAATAGTCCTGCACATTGGCAGGCCGCCGCCGCGCTACTGTGGCGCCATCCGATATGCCTTAGGAAGGCCCGACCCGCATGACCGCCCCAAAAACCCTGCTTGAATTGTCCGGCGCCGATCTCACTCCGCCCAGGCTCGCCGATTCCTGCCTCGTGCTAATCGACATCCAGAACGAATATTGCGCCGGGCCGCTCGCCTTGCCGGACGCGGAGCCCGCAATCGCCGCCGCCGCGCGCCTGCTCGCCCGCGCGAGGGCGAGCGGCGCTGCGATCTTCCATATCGCGCACAAGGGACGTGCCGGCAGCCTGTTCGACCGCGAGGCCGCGCGCGGCGCGATCGTCAGGAACGTGGCGCCGCTCGCCAGCGAAGCCGTGATCGAAAAAGCGCTGCCGAACGCTTTTGCCGGCACCGACCTGCAAGTCCGGCTGGCCGCAACCGGACGCACGAACATCGTGCTGGCCGGTTTCATGACCCATATGTGCATCAGCTCGACCACCCGCGCCGCGCTCGACCTCGGCCTGCGCACGACGATCGCAGCCGATGCCTGCGCCACACGCGATCTTCCCGACGGCCGCGGCGGAGCGCTCTCCGCAAGGATCATCCACGAGGTCGCCCTGGCCGAATTGTCGGACCGGTTTGCGATCATCGCACAAACCGAGACGTTGACCTGAAGGAGCGTAGGCGATGCTGCAACTCTATTTCTCACCGATGGCCTGCTCGCTTGCGAGCCGCATCGCGCTGATGGAAGCGGGCATCGAGGCCCGCTATCATCCGGTCCATCTCCAGACCAAGCAGGTCGTGGACGACGGCAGCGATTTCCTCGGCGTTTCCCCAAAGGGCGCGGTGCCGGTCCTGGTGCTGGAAAATGGCGAACGGCTGACCGAAAGCGCCGCGGTGCTGCAATACATCGCCGACCTAAAGCCGCAGGCGGGCCTTGCACCCGCCTTCGGAAATCCCGACCGGTATCGGCTCCAGGAATGGCTCAGTTTCGTCGGGGCCGAGATCCACAAGGCGTTCCTGTTTCCAACCTTCTGGTACAAGGACGACGCCTCGCTCGCCAAGCCGCGTGCAAGAATAGCGCAGACATTATCGATGCCTGCCGCGCATCTGACGGACCGCGAATTCCTCGTCGGCGACAGCTTCACCGTCGCGGATGCCCATCTCACCTGGGCTTTGCTGTTGCTCCGTCCCGCGGGAATCGACGTCGCGCAATGGCCATCGTTGTCGGCCTATCTCGCGCGCATGCAGGCGCGACCGGCCGTGCGGGACGCGATTGCGACCGAAATGGCCGTCCGCAAGACGATGGCGGCGAGCCCGGCGTGACAGGATGTCACGGCCGGGAAATCTGAGCGGTGCTCCGGCAGGGCATTGATGTCGGCGCGGCATGCGCTAATCTGGAGGGATATTTTTCGACATTTCCTTGGAAGGCATTCATGCGTGCTCTTTCCAGATTTTGCCCGGCCGGACTTTGCCTTGCCCTCCTGGCCTGCTGGCTTTCCGTTGCGCCGGCATCGGCGGAAACCCGCGTCGCCCTGGTGATCGGCAATGGCGCCTATGCCAGTACGGCGCAGCTTCCCAACCCGTCGCACGATGCCGAAGACGTCGCCGCCTCGCTCAAGCGCAGCGGCTTCGAGGTGCTCCAGGGCATTGACCTGCGCCAAGCTGACATGCAGGACCTCACCATCCGCTTCGCGCGCGCCGCGAGCAAAGCCGACGTCGCCATGTTCTACTACAGCGGCCATGCGATGCAGTACAACGGCGTGAACTATCTGATGCCTGTCGATGCCGTGCTGAGCGACGAAGCCGATTTGAAGCGCTTCGTGCGGGTGGACGACATCGTGAACGACCTGCAGCAGGCCAAGAACCTGCGCATCCTCATCCTCGATTCCTGCCGCGACAATCCGCTGGCCGAAACCTTGAAACGCTCCGCCGGCATGACGCGCGGCGCCTCGATCGGGCGGGGCCTGTCGAAAGTCGAAGCACCGCGCGGCACGATCGTGTCGTTCTCAACCCAGTCCGGGCAGACGGCGGCCGATGGCAGCGGCCGCAACAGCCCCTATACGACGGCGTTCCTGAAGCACATCGAGGAGCCGCAGGAGATCGGCGAAGTCTTTCGCGACATCAGCAGCGACGTCTACGATTCCAGCGGCAAGACCCAACTCCCGGAGCTGTCGCTGTCGATCATCGGCAAGTTCTACCTGAACGGACCGGTGTCGGTCACGGTGGCGCCGGCGGCGCCACAAGCCGCGCCCCGGGCTGACCCTTGCGCAGCAGCAGAAGCACACTGGAAGGCTGCCGACGGCATCGGCACGCTGGGCGCTTTCGAGGATCACCTCGCGAGATTCCCGAATTGCATCTTCGCCACGCTCGCCAAAGCTCGGATCGAGGGGCTGAAGCAGAAGGTGGCGCTCGCGCCGTCAGGCAACGGCCGGAGCGGCGGAAGCAAGGATTTTGACGGCAGCTGGGACGTGACGTTGAACTGCTTGGCCACCGGCAAGGCGCAGGGCTTCACCAGACCTCTGGTCGCCACCGTCACGAACGGCGTGCTTCATGCCGAGGCGCAGGGTCCGGGCAACAACATCAACCGGCTCGAGATCGACGGCCAGATCCCGGCGGACGGCAAGACCACCTTGAGCGCGCGCGGCACGACGGGAGCGAGCGCGTACACGCTGAACAATCTCGCGCCCGGCTCGCCCTACGCCTTTACCGTCGATGCGCAGTTCGATCGCACCCGCGGCACCGGCAAGCGCAACGAGGCGCGGGCCTGCAATCTGGTTTTCGTCAAACGCTAGCTGCGCATCCCCGGCCGGTCACACGCCCGTCTGGCTGATGAACTTGGTGTTGAAATAACCCTCCATCGCCTCGGTGCCGCCCTCCGAGCCGTAGCCGGAATCCTTGATGCCGCCGAACGGCACTTCGGGCAGCGCCAGACCAAAACTGTTGATCGACATCATGCCGGCTTCGACTGCCGAACCGATCGCAGCCGCCGTCTTTGCCGAGCTTGTGAAGGCGTAGGACGCCAGCCCGAACGGCAAGCGGTTGGCCTCCTCGACCACCTCGTCGAACGACGAGAAGCGTGAAATCAGCGCGAGCGGGCCGAACGGCTCCTCGTTCATGGCGCGCGCATCCTTCGGCACGTCGCTCACTACGGTCGGCTCGAAGAAATGGCCCTTGTTGCCGACGCGTTTGCCGCCGGTCTCGAGCTTTGCACCCTTGCCGACGGCATCCTGCACCATGTCCTCAATGGCGGTGACGCGGCGCGGATTCGCGAGCGAACCCATTTTGGAGTCGGGATCGAGGCCGTTGCCGACCTTGAAGGCCTTGGCGCTGTCGACAAAGGTGTCGACGAATTCACGGAACACGTCATCCTGCACCAGCATCCGCGTCGGCGAGATGCACACCTGCCCGGCATTGCGATATTTTGCCGCCGCCAGAATTTTCGCGGCCGATGCGACGTCGGCGTCCTTGAAAACGATCGCCGGCGCATGACCGCCGAGCTCCATGGTGGCACGCTTCATGTGCAGGCCCGCGAGCGCATTGAGCTGCTTGCCGACATGGGTCGAGCCCGTGAACGAGATCTTGCGGATCACCGGATGCGGAATGAGATATTCCGAGATCTCCGAGGGAATACCGTATACAAGGTTGATGACGCCATCGGGCACGCCAGCGTCCGCAAACGCGCGGATCAGCTGTGCGGGCGAGGCCGGCGTCTCCTCCGGGGCCTTGACGATGATCGAGCAGCCGGCGCCGAGTGCGGCGGAGAGCTTGCGCACGACCTGATTGATCGGAAAGTTCCAGGGCGTGAACGCCGCAACCGGGCCGACCGGCTCCTTGATCGCGAGCTGGTAGATGCCCGGCCCACGCGCAGGGATCAGGCGGCCATAGGCGCGTTTGGCTTCCTCCGCAAACCACTCGATCACGTCGGCGGCAGCCATCACCTCCATCTTGGCCTCGCCAAGAGTCTTGCCCTGTTCCATCGTGAGCAGCGGCGCGATCTCGTCATTGCGCTCGCGCATGATCGCGGCCGCCTTGCGCATGATGCGGCAGCGCTCGAAGGGAGCAACGTTTCGCCAGATCTTGAAGCCGGCGCTGGCTGCGGCGAGTGCCTCGTCGAGGTCGGACCGTCCGGCATGGGCGACGGTGCCGATCACCTCTTCAGTCGCGGGATTGCGGACCTCGATCACCTTGCCCGAATGGGCCGGTCGCCATTTGCCGCCAATGAAAAGCTGGGTGTTCGAATAGGCCAACGGATTCTCCTGTGGTCGCTTTTTCTGCGCTAGGTCGGGATGGGAGTGGCTCGGTGACAAATCGCGTCCGCCGCCTTTGTCATCTCCGGCCCAAGATAGGAGCGGAAGCGTGGCTCGGCGACCAGAGCGCCGAAATCGGCCATGCGTGTCACCCCACCGCCGGCCACAAAGAGGAATCGCCCGGCGATCTCGGCAAGGATGTCGAGGTGCCAGGCCGCCGTCGGATGCATGCAGAGCACGACCAGCCGACCCTCGTCGCGCAGCTTGCGGAAGAAATCGAGCATGAAGCCGATATAGCCATCCTGCAGGTTGAACTGCGGTTCGTCGAACAGGTGAACCAGCGGCGTCCGGGTTGGCGACGGCGCCAGGAAGGCGGACGGAATGCGCTTCCGGAAGCGCCTGACCTGATAGGATTGGTGATAGTGGATCGCGAGCCGGTCGCGCTCGCGATATTTGACACCATGGATATCGGTGCCCGCGACCAGCACGCGCCCGGAGGTCGGGGCGTTCGAGCCCGTCATCATCTCGAACAAGGTCGTCTTGCCGGCGCCATTCGGGCCGACGACACCGACGATATCAGGTTCGTCCAGCGACAGGTTTGCCTGTAGCGTGAATGTCGGTCGGCGGATCACGCGGCCCCGTGTATAGACCTTTCGAACGTCGTCGAGAACGAGCAGCGGTGCGGCCACTTATTGTACTCCCAGCAAGCGCTGACGAAGCCCGCGGTCATCGCGCAAGGCCGCGGCCTCCCCGGTCCAGACGATCCGGCCGCGATCGATCACCGCGGCATGGTCTGCGACCGACAGCGCGATCTCGGCGTTCTGCTCCACGACCAGTGAGGCAATACCCTCATCCTTCATGCGCAGGATCGTCGCAAGCACGTCGCCGACGATTTTCGGCGCCAGTCCCTGGCTCGGCTCGTCGAACAGCACCAGTCCCGGCGAGCCGACCAGCGCGCGGGCGATCGCCACCATCTGCATTTCGCCGCCCGACAGGTTTTCGCAGTCGCGCTCCATGAGATATTCGAGCGGTGAGAAGATCGCAGCGGCCTCCTTGACGCTCCAGTGGCGAAAGCGCGTGCGCTTTTGCGCGATCGACAGGTTGCGCGCAACCGTCAATGTCGGACACAGCCGGCGGTCGTCGGGTACCCAGCCGATGCCGGCGCGCGCAATCTCGTGGGTCGGATCGCGCGTGACGTCGTGACCGTCGAAACAAACGGAGCCGCGGCGCGGACGCGTCAGCCCCAGAATCGAGCGGAGCATGGTCGTCTTGCCGGCGCCGTTAGGGCCGAGCAGCGCAAACACCTTGGCGTGCTCGATGGCAAGCGAGGCGCCGAACAGCGCCTGGGTCTCGCCGTAAAAGGTATCGACCGCGTCCACTTCGAGGATCATGCGAACTTCCCGAGATTGGAGCGCCGCACCCATTCGTTCTGCTGCAGTTCGTGTGGCGTTCCGCGCGCCACCACCTGGCCCCAATGGATGACCGAGATCCGGTCAGCCAACGAGAACAGGAACTCCATATCGTGCTCGATCGCGACGATGGTCAGCCGCCCCTTCAGGCGAGCAATCAGGGCTGCGAGCCGGTGCACCCCGTCGGAGCCGAGGCCGGAGGTCGGCTCGTCCAGGCACACCACCCGGGGCGCCTGCGCCAGGGCGACCGCGATCTCCAGCGCGCGCCGGTCGCCATAGGACAGGTCCTTGGCGCGGATGTCGCCTTTGTCGGCAAGCCCGACTGCCGCCAGCGATTCAGAGGCCTTCGCGGCAAGCCGGCTGTCGCCCGCCGCTGCGCGCGCGACATCGTGGCCACGGGCGCGAAACTCGGGCAAGCCCATCATGACGTTGTCACGCGCGGAGAATTCGTCGAACAGTGTCATGATCTGAAACGAGCGGGCGATGCCCTTGGCGGCGATGCGGTGCGGGCTGAGGCCCGTGACATCCTCGCCGGCGAGCAGGACTCGACCACGATTCGGTTTCACCCGGCCGGTGAGGACATTGAAGAACGTGGTTTTGCCGGCACCGTTCGGGCCCATCACACCGTGAAACTCGCCCTCCGCGACCGCGAGATCGACGCTCTCCAGCACGACGCGGTCGCCGAAGCGGACATGAACGGCCGCGGCTTCGATCATGTTCATCGCCCGCTCCCGAACAGCAGCCGCATCGCCGAGGTACCGCGCTGCCGTAAGGCGCCGAGTGAGTGCTGCTGCACGGCAGCGGATATCGCGCCGGCAATGCCTTCGGGGCGAAACAGCACGATGGCGATGAAGAGCAGACCAAAATAGAGCATCCAGGCATTGGTCAGCGCACCGATCACGTCTCGGGCGGTGAGGAAGAGAAATACGCCAATCACCGGACCCCAGAAGCTGACGAGGCCACCGCCGACGAGCGTCATCATCACGACGTAGCCGGATTGATGCAGGCTCATGACGTCGGGGAATGCGGCGAGCTGCGCCATGGCGAACAATCCGCCGGCAAACCCCGAGACGGCGGCCGACAGCGCAAAGATCGCGACTTTGTAGAGCCACACATTATAGCCGAGATGGCTCGCGCGAACTTCGCTCTGCCTGATCGCAGCGACCACGCGGCCATAGGGCGAGTGCACCAGCCTCCACAATGCGGCGGTGCCGACCGCAAAGACGGCGAGCACGAAATAGTAGAACGCGACATTGTCGTTGAGATCGAACGACACAAGCCCGAAATCGGCCGGCAACCGTTTGATCTTGAGAAGGCCGTCTTCGCCGCCGGTGATCCGGTGCGATTTTATCGCCAACGTCCAGAAGATCTGGCCGAAGGCAATCGTCATGAAGGCATAATAGATGCCGCGCCTGTGCGAGATGAACAGCGCCACCAGCACGCCGGCGAGACCTGCCGCCGCGGCCGCGGCAATCAGGCATATCCAGAGATTGGCGACGATGTCGAACTGACAGAGACCGAACGCGTAGGCGCCGATGCCGAAATAGGCACCATGACCGAACGACGGAAGTCCGGCGGTGCCCAGCACCAGGTTGAATGCGAGCGCATAGAGCGACCAGATCAGGATCTCGATCCCGAGATAGGAATAGAGCCCGATCCGCGTGATCCAGAGCGGCACCGTTGCAAGCACGAGCCAGAGCACCAGCATCGTCGGCGTCACGAGGCGCGCAGCGTCCGGTGAAGATTTTGGTCCCACAATCATTCCCTTTAGGCCTCGAGCACGCTTTTTTTGCCCCAGAGGCCGCGCGCGCGGAACGTCACGACGGCCACGAGCAAGATGTACATCGACAACAGCGACCATTCGGACGCGTAGGCGCCGGCAAGGCCGACACACAGTCCGACCAAAAGACCCGCCACGACCGCACCCCAAAAGCTGCCGACGCCCCCGAGCACGATCACCAGGAACGCAGGAATGACCGCATCGACGCCCATATGCGGGCGAATGCCCCAGATCGGCGCGACGATGATGCCCGCGATCGCGGCCAGCATCGTGCCGAACACGAAGACCAGCATCCGCAACCGCGACAGGTTGATGCCGAGCGCGCGAACGATCTCGCTGTCATGCGCGCCGGCCTTGACGGTCGCACCGAACGAGGTCTTTTCGATCAACAGCCAGACCAGGCCGATGACCCCGGCCGCGATGCCCGCTGCGTAGAAGCGATAGGTCGACCAGATCAGGTCGCCGAACAGGAAGCCGCCGTTGATGGCGGACGGCACCTGCAGCACGTAGTCGCGCGTGCCCCACACCAGGCGGATCATCTCTTCGATCACCATCGCGGCGCCGAAGGTCAGGAGCAGCCCGTAGAGCGGATCCTTGCCGTAAGTGCGCCGCATGCAGAGCTCGATCAGCATGCCGACCAGACTCACGATCACGGGAGCAATGATCAACGTCGCCGCATAGCGCCAGCCGAGCGGCAGCGCGAGCCACGCTTTCGCAAGTTCCATCGGCAATGGAGGGCGCGGCCCCGTGAGCTGCATGGCGACATAAGCCCCGAGCGCGAACAGGGAGCCGTGCGCGAGGTTGATCTGCTCCATCAGCCCGACGATGAGCATGAAGCCGAGTGCGATCAGCGCGAACAACAGGCCGAGCGTCAGGCCGTTGAGGAGATGCGGAAGAAGGTCGAACAAGGTTTTTGGCTCTCGCAACTGGCATGTGTCATCCGGGAGGCTGACGGTCCCGGAGGCGCGGCGCGCGAGATGCGCGCCGCTCGTTCTGCGATGTGACGCACCGTCTCTAGGAGTCGACGGTCGGCACCTGCTCGTAGGGGGTGAGCTTGCACTTGCCGGGTGCCGCATCATCGGCGGCCGATTTCGGCTCCGTCCAGCTGATGATCTCGAACAGATCGGTATTGTCGACCGGCTTGGCGTTGCGCCGCGCCAGATAGATCGTCTGCTGCATCTGGTGCGTCATCGGATCCATGTAGGCGTCGAAATGCTGCATGCGATCGGTCGCCGAGACCTTCAGGTTCTCGAGCTCCTTGATGATCTTGACGTTGTTGGTCGACCCTGCCCGCTCGATCGCACGGAGCAGTTCGCGCGTGGACATGTAGCCGTTGTAGGAGACGTTGCCCGGCACCGGGATCGGGCCGTCCTTGTTGGCGGCCTGCCACTTCTTGACGAATTCGGCGACGCCGGGCAGCGGCAGCTTGTGATACCAAGTGGTGCCGAACACGCCGAACAGGCTGTCAGGCGCACCCCATACGTCGGGCCAGTCCTGCTGGTTGTTGATCCAGGCCGGCTTGCCGTCGAGCTTGAGCTGCGCCACCTGCTCGCGCAATGCCTTGATATCGTCGCCGCCAACTGCGGTCGCCACAACATCGGGCTTGGCCTGCTGGATCTTCAGCAGATAGGCAGTAAAGTCGCGCGTGTTCTGCGGCACCAGCAGATTGTCGAGGATCTTGCCACCGGCGCTCTCGACCTGCGTCCTGGTCGCGGCAGACGTCGTGTGACCCCAGACATAGTCGTTGGTCAGCAGCATCCAGTTCTTGCCGATGGAGTCCACCGCGTTCTTGACCGACGCCTTGGAAAAATTGGTGCCGTTGCCGTCCCATACGAATTTCACGCGCGAGCAGTTCTCCCCGGCTTCGCTGGGCGCGGAGGAATTGGTGTTCATGTAGATCACACCATATTTGCTGGCGACCTGCGTGATCGCGTTGGCGACGCCCGAATGCAGCGCGCCGATCAGGATGGTGCAGTCCTCGCGAGTGATGAAACGTTCCGCGACGCGGCTGCCCGTGGCTGGCGTCGTCTCGGTGTCCGCCGTGATGAAAGTGACCTGGCGCCCGAGTACGCCCCCTTTGGCGTTGATCTCGTCGATCGCCATCTTGATGCCGCGGAAATCATCCTGGCCGCTGTTGCCGTATTGACCGCTGGCATCGCAGGTCAGGCCCAGCTTGATCGGTTTCGCGCCTTGCGCCCAGGCATGATTCTCCCGCCACGGCCCAAAGAAGCTTCCGGTGCCGCCGATGACACTCGCCATCAAGCCGCCCTTCAGAACGCTTCGCCGTGAGATCTGACGCCCTCTCATCGTGTCCTCCCGTTTCCGAAGTCTTTTGCTTCTTGTGGGATTAGAATATTCATTCCATATGTTATGTAAAGTAGAATATTTGATCCAAATGGTGAAATGCCGTTAAACAGGCGGCCGATCCGGAGATCCGACTCGATGAACAAGGCGGCTGGCGCCATGACTTATGACGAACTGCGCGGCGCGATCGCGCAGCGGCACCGGGCACTGTCCGGCCGGTTACAGCAGATCGCGGAGTTCGTGCTCGATCACCCGACTGATGTCGCACTCGGCACCGTGGCCGAGGTGGCGCAGCGCTCAGGGGTGCCGCCGTCGGCGATCGTTCGCTTCGCGCATGCGCTCGGGTTCGGCGGCTTCACCGAGATGCAGCAGGTGTTCCGCTCCCGTCTCGTCGCCGGCGTCGCGCCAAGCTACAAGGCGCGCCTCGCCCGCATGAAGAGCCAGGAGAAGTCAGTGCTCGGCCGCCAGCCGGCCGCGGTCTTGTCGCGTTTCGTGTCCGAAGCGCAATCATCGCTGGTCACGCTCAGCCAATCCGTCCATGCGCGCGAACTCGACGCCGCAACCGCGATCCTTGCCAAGGCACGTGACATCTATCTGCTCGGCCTGGGCGGCTCGTTCCCGGTTGCGATCCACCTCGCCTACGTGCTGCGCAAGCTCGGACGGCGCGTCGTCCTGCTCGACGGCCTTGGCGGCAGCATCCACGAGCAGTCGCACGCGGCGACATCAGACGACGCGCTGGTCGCGATCAGCTTCCGAAATTACTATCCGGATACGGCGCGCTTGTTTCCTGAACTCGTCGCGCGGGGCGTGCCCACGATTTCCATCACCGACAGCCTTTTGAGCCCGATCGTCGAGGGCGCGAGCGTCGTGTTCGAGATCCAGGACATGCCTGAGCCCGCGCTGCGTACGCTTGTCGCACCGATGTGCCTCGTGCAGGCGTTGGCGATCGGCCTCGACCTCGCCGCAGACTGACATTCACAACAGGAACAAGATCATGACATCGCATGACACCAACAAGCTTCTGGCAGGCAAAGTTGCACTGGTGACCGGCGCGGGACGCGGGCTCGGCCGCGCTTTTGCAGAGAAGCTTGCCGCGCTCGGCGCTGACGTCGCTATCCACGGCATGCGCGAGAACGGGCCGGCCGAGTATGGCGAGGGCACCACCCTCACCGCGGTCGCCGTCGAGATCGGCCGCGAATTCGGCGTTCGCAGCCAGCGCGTGCTCGGCGATCTCACCAAGGGCGAGGACATCGCACGCGTCATCGCGGAGACCGAAGCGGCACTCGGCCCGATCGACATTCTCGTGCACAATGCCGGGGGCGATATCGCGGCCGGCGGCGGCAAGCCCGATCCGAACGATGCGGTGAATATCAAGGAGGCCGACGTGCGCGCGGTGCTGGAGCGCAATCTGCTCTCCACCATCCTGACATGCCAGGCGGTCGCGCGCGGCATGATGGAGCGCCGACGCGGCCGCATCGTGACGCTTGGCTCCGTCGCCGCTTTCAAGGGACGTACCCAAGGCTCGATCTATGCGGTCTCGAAGGCCGGCGTGACCCATTACACGCGATGCCTGGCCGACCAGCTCCGCCCCTACGACGTCGCCGTCAACTGCATCGCGCCCGGAGATACCCGCACCGGCCGCTTCCTCGGAACGCGTGCAGTCGACCCCGACAGAATGGTCGAGACCGGCACGCTCGACCGGATCGCAACCGTCGACGAGGTCGCGCGCGTTGTCGAATTCTTCGCAGGGCCCATAGGCGCCTTCGTTTCCGGTCAGGTGCTGCGGATCGACGGCGGCGGGCAGTGCTGGCCGGGCTAAAACGCACGCGCGAAGCGAAACAGAAAAGGGCCGCTGCAAGCGGCCCTTTGCGTGATCTCGAATTGACTGAGCCTAGTCCACGCGCGCCAGCACCGCGAGCTTGCGGATGCCTTTGTTGCGGTAGGCGTCGAGGAACGCGTAATAATCCTTGAACGACACGCAGCCGTTGGAATCGCCGTTGGGCCCGAGCATGAAGGTATGCGCGAGCAGGCCGTCGCGGCCGTAGATCGCGCTCACCGCCAATCGGGGTCAGGCGCAGCGCAGGCACGCCGTGAAACAGCGCCTCGCGCGGTTTCAGCGTGTAGATATGCGGCGGCGTCACACCGCGCATGCGGACGCGCGAGGAGCGCGGGTCGTCGAGGTTGGAACCGAGGCCGGAATGCGCCTCGAGCTTGGTGCCGTCGGGCAAGTAAACCGTTTTAGCGGAGATGTCGTAGACCGCGGTGTCACGCTCATAGGGCGCCGAACCGCCGAGCATGGGGTTCTGCTCCTCGGCGCGATGGAGGCGGTCACGCTGGCGTCGGCCGAGGCATAGGCGAGCAGCCCACCGGACGGCTCGCGCTTGCCCCAGAGCTTTTCCACCATCGACTGGCGCGGTCCGGTAATCGACATCACCGCAGCCTTGGCGCGATCGGCAATCGATTTTGGCTTCGCCTCAGGCGCCGGCACGATCTCGGCCGGATCTGCCGAGGCAAGCTGCAGCGGCGCGTCAGCGCCGCGCTTGGACTTCGCAGCGTCAGCGATCTTGGCGGGACCTGGCTTCAGGACTTCCGCGACCCTCGCGATCACGCTCGGCTTCGGCGCGTCCTTGGCTTCGGCGACCTTGGTTGCGGGCGCGGCGCTGGCCGCATTCGATGTCACGCCTTGGGTCGCAGCCGCGGCAAAGCGATCGTTGAACATCTCGCGCGAGATCGGCGCTGCCACCTGCAACCGGTCGGGCAAGAGCGCAAAGGCGTCCTTGACGGCCTCACCGGCCTCGCGCAGCGCGACCCTGGGCGCCCGCTTGATCACGGGCTCGTCGTAGCCGCTGCTGCCGACGGTCGGATAGACGCTGGCGGCAAAGATGTTGCTGTAGATGGTCCAGCCGGCGCCAAGCACGACGCAGCCGATCACGGCGGCGCCAAGCACGTTTTGGGTGGTCATTTTCCGGGAAGGCTTCCGATAGGAATTGCTCGAGAATCCTTTGGACCTTCGTGCCGCGATGCCTTGCGCAGCGATACTCGTACTCATTCGCCTTGCGTCCAGAACGGTGTCACTCGGTCCCCCTTCGAAGCGCCGCTGGTCACGATCCGGGAACAGCATCTCGCAGAGGGTCGGAGCGTCATTAAGGCCACTTTTAGTTAAATGCGGATTAAGTTCGGGCGGATGTGAGGCAACCCGTTCGGGTGTCCCATTTCGAGAAAAAAGCCCGCAGAACTACGAACTTAAGGGCGTCTGTTAACTATAATTCTCGGCGGGATTGGCGTTGCCGGCGACCGTCTCCGGCCGCATCTCTAAGGCCATCCAACCAAGTCGTTTTCGTGGTGTTCAATACCCGGAAGATAGCGGGGAAGCGTTGCGCGAGGCTGGTGCGCAAGCACCCTCTGCTCCGCAGCCGCAGCGCGGTTGTCAGCAGCTACACCGCGCACGCGAGCAGGTGCCCTGACCGAAAGTTGATCGCACCGCACTGGAAAAGGCCGCAGCGAGAAAATAGCTACGGCAACCGGCACTTTTCAGCAGCCTCTGCGTGTGATACGGTACCGTATCAAGATCGCCTTGAACTGTGCCGAGCACGCAAACGGAGGCTGGCATGAGAGAGTTCGTGCGCGCAGGGTTTTTCGCTCTGGCGGGGTCGTTTCTGTTGATCGGACACGCGATTGCCCAGCCTGCCGCCAATGTGGGCTGCACGGCGACGCCATCTGCTGCCGGTACGCAGACCTGGCGCTGCGACAACGGCATCACGATCGTTGCCGAAAGCGGTGCCAGATTTGAACTTAAGGACGCTAACCGCGACGGACATATAGACTCGGTGGAGTTGAGCAGCAAAGCGCTGCTGGTCGAGGTGCCCAAGAAGCCCGGCGGCAATCCCTTCAAGGTGCTGACGCCGCAGGCGATCGCCGCGGTGCGCGGCACGAAATGGGCGGTCGATGTCGCAGAGGCCAAGACCTCCGTCTTCGTGGCTGACGGCCGTGTCGGCGTGAGCCGCAGGAATGGTGGGCGCAGCGTGGTATTAGACCGTGGCCAAGGCGTCGACGTGGAAGCCACAGGCCCGTTGACGGTCAAGACATGGGGCCAGCCGCGCGTCGACGCGTTGATGGCAAGACTTGGTCAGTAAGACTTGGCCAATGGTTCGGGTCACCTGGGCGCGGCGAACAGCATTTGGACGATAGAGAAATTGCAACACGACCACATGAGTAGCCGACGCGTTCAGATCCTGGTGGCACTCGTCCTCACCGCACTGTGGGGCGCGGGCATCTATGCCGGTCACGCCAACGGTCATCTGCGGTTTCTCGATCGCCTCGAGGCGACGCTGGCGGATTGGCGGACGCAGGTCCGCGGCGTGCGGGTTCCGCCCGATCTCGTCACCATCGTCGCGATCGACGACACCGTCGTGAAGCGCGGCGGCAGCTATCCGCTGCCGCGCGCCGATCTCGCCCGCGTCGTCGACACCATCGTGCAGTTCAAGCCGAAGGTCGTCGCGATCGACCTGCTGCTGGTCGATCGCAGCGCTGCGATCGGCGACGCTACGCTGGCAAATACGCTGGCTACGGGTCCCATCGTCCTTGCCGCCGCAGCGATCTTCCCGTCCGCCAGCGAGACCGTGGAGACCAGCGGCCAAGGCCCCCTCGCCGCCCTGCCGCAGGCCGAGCGCTTCCTGCTGCCCTTGCCGGCGTTCGCCGATCATGCCGAAGTCGGCGTCGTCAATGTTGCGACCGGACAATCGGGCTCACCGCTCTCGGTGCCGATGCTGTTCCGGACGAGCGACAAGGTCGAGCTGTCCTTTCCGTTGCGGGTCGCGGCGCGCGCGCTCGACAAGTCGCTGACGATCGCGCCGGACCATCTGATGCTCGGCGACCGCGCGGTGCCCACCGATACCGACTTCGCGTTACCGATCACCTATTACGGCCCGCGCCGGACCATCCGCACCGTCAGCGCACAGAGCATCTTCGACGGCACGTTAAGTCGCGCGGCGATCGAGAACCGGATCGTCGTGATCGGGGCCTCGGTCGCCGGCGGCGGTGATTTTTTCCCAACACCGTTCGATCTTCTAATGCCCGGCGTCGAAGTGGTCTCCACCGCGATCACCCATCTCGTCGCCGGCGACAGCATCGTGCGCGACCGCAAGGTCCACATCGCCGACGCGCTCATCGCGATCCTGTTGCCGATGCTGCTTGTGGGCCTGCTCGCCTGGCGGCGCAGCGCGCTCGGCATCGTCGCGGCGGCCGCGGTGATGATCGCCTGGGCCGGATTCAATCTGTTTGCGTTCACGCACGGCGTCTGGCTGAACGCCGCGACCACGCTCGCCGCAGCCGTGCCGCCGGTTGCGGTCTTTGCCGGCGTGCAATTATGGGCGGGAGGCCGCCGCACGCAATATTTCGCAGCCAAGAGCCGGTCGCTCGCGCAATTCCAGGCGCCGGCCGTGCAGGAGTGGTTGGCGCGCGATCCGAATTTCCTGTCGACACCTGTCCGGCAGGACGCCGCCGTGGTCTTCATCGATCTCTCCGGCTTCACGGCGCTGAGCGAGCGGATCGATCCGGGCGAACTCCAGGACATTCTGAAGGCGTTTCACGCGCTGATCGAGAAGACCGCGGTCGATTGCGGCGGCATGATCAGCGGCTTTCTCGGCGACGGCGCCATGATCCTGTTCGGCCTGCCCGGCGCGATGCCCGACGACGCCGCACGCGCGCTGAAATGCGCGATCGACCTGCACCGCGGCGTCGAACGCTGGATCGCGTCGCTGCCGCCTGCGATCAGGGATCAGCTCGGCTTCAAGATCGGTGCGCATTTCGGCCCGATCGTCGCCTCGCGCCTCGGCGAAAGCCATCAGCACATCACGGCGACGGGCGACACCGTCAACGTCGCGAGCCGGTTGATGGAGGTTGCCGTTCAGAACGGCGCGCGGCTCGCGCTCAGCGATACGCTGCTGGATGCGGCCGACTTTCAGGGCGGTCCCGACGACGTTCTGTCGGGCCCCCTGCTCACGCAGGTCCGCGGCCGCTCCGGCGTCGTGACCGTCTGGTTCTGGCGCGACCAGGACAGGCCGAACCAGGCCGCGACCAAGGCCGAGATGATCGACTGAACCTTCGTCGTCGTTCCGAGGAAGAGCTACCGCGCTTCCGGCGGTGGCGAGCGGTCCAGCACGTCGCCCTTGGCGCCTTCGAGCAGATCGATGCTGTAAGTCTCGATCACGAGCGGGCCGCGCTTGCGCTGCAATTGCGCGACCTGCGTCACCTTCCCAAAGAGGTCGTGGACGGCGGGATGGCCGTCAGAGCGCAGCTCGTCGACATAGATCAGCTTGCCCGCAAGCAGCTTTGGATCCGGCTCGGGCATGTTGGCCCAGCGGATGCGCTGGTTTTGCTGCGCCACGCAGCTGCCGCGCGGCAGATAGAAGGCGAGCCAGCCCGTCGTGCCGTAGTCCGGCGCAAGCACGCAGGACGCGCCATTGCGGACGCGCACCGCTTCGATTTCGGCAGCGAGCTCGCGCCAGCCGACGCCGACGCTGCGCACGGTCGCATCGCGGCGATAGCCGGACAGCCAGCCGGTATTGGCCTGCACGATCAGCGCGGCAAACATCACGATGCCGGTGGGTGCGGCCCAGCGCAGGCAGAAATCCACCAGGCGGCGCTGCCGCGGCTTCCACTGTACGAGATTGGCGGCGGCGGCCGCCGCGATGACGAAGGGCGGATAGACCGGCGCAAACCAGTTGGCCTCGACGCGCGCATGCAGCGAATGCCAGACAAAATAGACGACGATGGTCCAGAACATCGTCTCGATCAGCACGCGCGAGGCCAGCGCGCCGGCCCGGCGCCAGGTCAGCGCGTGCAGCCCCATCGCGCCGAGGATGAACACCAGCGGGGTTGCGAACGCGATCTGGGTCGGGATCAGCTCGGCAATGAAGACCGGACGAAAATCCTCGATCCTGGCGCGCCCGAGCTGCTTTGCGAACGAGACCCATTGATGATCGGCATTCCAGAGAATCACCGGCGAGAACAGCGCCAAGGCAACGAAACCGCCGAGATACGGCCAAGGCGAGAGAAACCAATGCCGCAGTTTCGGCACGGCCGCGATCCAGATCAGGATCGCCAGCCCGAAGAACATCGCGGTGTATTTGGACAGTAGCGCCGCGCCGACGGCTGCGCCGATCGCGAGCCACCAGACGCCGCGGCCGCTCTCCAGCACCTTGGCGAGAAAGAACAGCACGAAGCTGGAGGCAACCAGAAGCGGCGCATCGGGCGTGACGATCAGCGTGCCGACCGAGGCCAGCAGCGTCACGTTGAGCAGGATGGCGCTGGTCGCAGCCACCCGCGCGCCGCCGATCAGGATCGCGGCGGAGCGATAGACCGCATAGCTCATCGGCAGCGCGAGCAGGATCGAGACCACGCGAACGCCGAGTTCGGTGTCGCCCGCGATCAGGGTACCGGCGCGGATGACGTAGGCAACCATCGGCGGGTGGTCGTAATATCCCCCAGCGAGGTTCTGCGACCACATCCAGTAATAGGCTTCGTCGAAGGTGATCGGCGTGACGGCGGCTGCGACGAGCCGCAAGCCGACCAGCGCAAGGATCACCAGCGCGGTATTGCGGACGATCCGCGCATCAGCCCCGCCCATCGTGAGCTATTTCTTGCGCCAGACGAACAGTCCGGACATCGCGTAGTTCCACACCACGCCCATCAGCGCCCCGGCCGCACCCGCAAGCCACCAGATCGGCTCCTGGTCGTAGACCGAGAAGGCGACGCCGACATTGGCCAGCAGGCCGACGCTGCACACGATGTAGAACGCGATCAGGCCGCGCAGCAGCGCAAAGCCCTTCAGCCGCTGGTCGCGATAGGTGAGGAAGTTGTTGAGAACGAAATTGCTGGTCATCGCGACGATGGCGCCGGAGGCCTGCGCTTCCGCGAACGGCTCCTTGAACAGCTCGAGCGATATGAACAGGGTGGTGAGATGCACCACGAGGCCGATCCCGCCGACCATCGCGAACAGCAGGAAACGTAACGAGACAGCATCGTTGGTGAACTTCGCCAGAACGAGGCCGAGAAAATCCAGCGCGACCATGGAATCGAGCTTGCTTTCGCCGTGCTGGCGCTCGCCGAACGTGTAGGGAATTTCGATGGCGCGCAAGGTGCCGTTAGCGCTTGCGACGAGGTCGAGCAGGATCTTGAAGCCGTGCACGGAAAGTTTCGGCGCCAGCTGCTCGAAGCGGTCGCGGCGAACCATGAAGAAGCCGCTCATGGGATCGGCGATCTCGACCCGCAGCGCTTTCCTGGCGAGTTCCGTTGCCAGCGCGCTGGCGCCGGCGCGCTGCTTGTTGAAGCCTTCGCTCTTGTAGCCCTCGATGTAGCGGCTGCCGACCACGAGCTCGGCCTGCCCGCTCGCGAGCAGCGACAGCATCTTCGGCAGTTGCGTCTCGTCGTGCTGGAGGTCGGCGTCGATCACGGCCGCATAGGGCGCGCTGGAGGCCAGGATGCCCTCGATGCAGGCCCCCGACAGGCCGCGGCGGCCGATACGGCGGACACAGCGCACGCGGCTATCGCGCTGGGCCAGCGCGCGCACGACGTCCCAGGTGCCATCAGGCGAATTATCGTCGACGAACACGACCTCCCAGGCGATGCCGGCCAGCACGGCCTCCAGCCGCCGGTACAGCACCGTGACATTGTCGCGTTCGTTGAAGGTCGGGACGACGACCGACAATTCGGGCGCCGGCGAAGCCTTCTGTGGGATGTCGGAGCCCGGTCTGATCGCTTCATTCATGACGGCAGCGTATATCCGCCGCGTCCTGTGCTGCCAAGAACTTGCGCCAGCAAGCCAGGGTTTCTCTGGGGGGCGGCCCCAAAAGGGGCCCAAAATGCCAACGACCCCGGAACGGCGGGCCGCGCGTACATCCGGCGCAGCCTGTGCTATTCCAAGGTCGTTCCAGCGCCGGAGTTTTTCGCTCAACGTCGCCGTTAGAAGCTAAATGGGAACGGTAATGCCGCTTTACAAGGGGCGAAAGAGGCCTTTTCCACGCCCTTATTGGTTCGGGACTTCCTTGATCACCGGCCCTCGCGGCACGGGCGCGGCAGGGGCCGCCGGCGCCGCAGCCCCGGCCGGCTCGGTCTTCGCAGGTTTGGGCGGCTTGCCGTACTGGCCGATCGGCCCAAAGACGACGGCGACCGCAAGCACGATCGCCGCGACGATCGCGCCCAAAATGCCCCCCACCGACTCAGACGACATGGAAACCCATCCCTGTTCCAGATGCGCCCAGTGATACCATGGATGAGCGCGCTGCCGGAAGGGCTTGCCGGACGCACCGGTTCAATGGGCTATTTCTGCGGCGGCTTGTGCTTGACGAAGGCCGCCACGATGTCCTTCTGCGCCGCCTCCACCGCCCTGTTCGCGGTCGCGAGATGGGCGCCGGCATCAATATCCGGATATTGCGTGGTGAGATAATCGAGCAGTGCCACCCGGTAGTATTGTCGCTCCGACGGACAGGCTCCGGCGACGGAGCGGCCAAAATCCTGTTTCGACAGGCCCTGATTGCCGACGCGCGAATATTCCCGCGCCAGGCAATGCCAATAATCGTCGCGGCCCTGCGTGGCGAGCTTCTGCGCACCCTTGGCATCGTCATCGTCGGCCATAACTAAAGATATCATGGCAGCAGATGTCATCATGACGAGCGCCGCTCCCACCATCAGCATCCGCATCTTGTTCTCCTTTTTTCGCAGATCCTATCGCGAGCTTAGACGGGACGTCGCAACTGGCCAATCACAACTGGTTTGATTAGGATGGAGGCCCTCCTCCCGCATCCGAGATCCTCCCGTGGCCAAAGCAAAAACCGCGTCCAAAAAATCCGGCAACATCTTCATCGGCATCGGCGGCTGGACCTTCGAGCCATGGCGTGGGGTGTTCTATCCGGAGAAGCTCACGCAAGCCAAGGAGCTGTCCTACGCCGCCTCGAAGCTGACCTCGATCGAGATCAACGGGACTTATTACGGCTCGCAGAAACCGGAGAGCTTTCGCAAATGGGCGAGCGAGGTGCCTGATGGTTTCGTGTTCTCGGTGAAGGGGCCGCGCTTCGCCACCAACCGGCGCGTGCTGGCCGAGGCCGGGGATTCCATCAAGCGTTTCTATGATTCCGGCGTGCTGGAACTCGGCGATCATCTTGGGCCAGTGCTGTGGCAGTTTGCGCCGACCAAAAAATTCGACGGCGCCGATTTCGGAAAATTCCTCGAGCTGTTACCGCGCAAGCTCGAGGGACGCGCGCTGCGCCACGTCGTCGAGGTCCGTCACGACAGTTTCTGCACGTCGGATTTCGTCGCGCTGATCCGCGAATTCGAGACGCCCGTCGTGTTCGCCGAGCACGGCAAATATCCGGCGATCGCCGACGTCGCCGGCGATTTCGTCTATGCGCGACTGCAGAAGGGCAATGACGAGATCAAGACCTGCTATCCGCCGAAGCAGCTCGATGCCTGGGCCAAGCGCTTTCAGGACTGGGCCGAGGGAAGCGAACCCGACGACCTGCCGAAGGTCGACAAGGCCAAGCCGAAGAAGGAACCGCGCGACGTGTTCGCCTATGTCATCCACGAGGGCAAGGTGCGCGCGCCGGCCGGCGCGATGGAACTGATCGCACGGGTGAGCTGAGGTATTTCGCTAAAGGTGTCTCATGGCAAAGGCAAAAAAGCTCTTCACCATCGGCTATGAGCAGACGCCGCCGAAGGCAGTGCTCGACGAGCTGGAGCAATCCGGCGTCAAGCTCGTCGTCGACGTGCGCGCGGTGACGTCATCGCGCCGGCCCGGCTTTTCCAAGAGGCAGCTCGCCGCAGGCCTCGATGAACGCGGCATCGCCTATGTCCATCTGGCAGCGCTCGGCACGCCCAAGGAAGGCCGCCTCGCCGCCCGCAGCGGGCAATACGATGTACTGGAGAAGGTTTTCTCAAAGCACCTGAAGACGCCGGAGGCCAGGGAGCAGATGGACGAGCTCTCGGCGCTGGTGAAGAAAGCCGGTCCCGTCTGCCTGCTTTGCTACGAGCGCGACCACACCCATTGCCACCGCCAGATGATCGCGGAGATCATCGAGGAGCGCGATGGGGTAACGGTGAAGAATTTGGCGGGACGGCAGGCCTGAACGACTCTCTCCGTCATGGCCGGGCCTGTCCCGGCCATCCACGCCCTTGCCACACAGCACGAAGAACGTGGATGCCCGGGCTTTCGCGTCGCCGAAGCGGCTTCGGCCGCGCAGGCGGGACAAGCCCGGGCATGACGATGGAATAGAGAGCTAACCCTCCCCATCAAGCCTCAACGTCCCTTCCATCATCTGCACGCAGCTGCCGCCGACATGGGCGGAGACGATCTTGCCGTCCTGCTTGCGCACGCGCGTCTGCAGGATGCTGGGCCGGCCCATGTCAAAGCCCTGGCCGACCGTGAGCCTCAACTCGCCGTCGCGCCTGGGATCGAGATCGGCGAACAGCGCGGCGGCTGCGACGGTTGCGCTGCCGGTCGCGGGATCCTCGGTGAGGCCGCTGGCGCCGCGCATGAACATGCGCGCCTGGCGCTCACATGGCGCCTCCGCTGCGGGCACGTCACGGGTATAAAACCACACCGAGCGGGCGCCATCGCGTGGCAATATCTTGCCATAGGCCGCGGCATCCGGCCGGGCCCGCTTCAGCGCCTCGCGCGAATGCAGCTCCATCACGAGAAACGCGTTTCCGACGGTGACGACGTGCGCTGCGTGGTTGTCGGTCTTGATGTCATCCGCGCCGAGCGAGATGCAACTCGCGGCTTCAGCAGGTGACAGTGGCGCATACCGCGCCAGCGGCTGCGGCGCGGTCAGCTCCGTTCTGACCACCCGGCCCTGCTCCCGCACGATCTCGACCGGCACGAGCCCCGCCTTCTCCTCGAACAGCAGGCGCGGTTTCGGCTCCTTCGCCAGCGACGCCAGCACGAAGGCTGTGCCGACATTGGGATGACCGGCAAAGGCGATCTCCAACACCGGCGTGAAGATGCGCACTTCGGCGTCGTTGGCCTTATCGCGCGGCGGCAGTACGAAGGTCGTCTCCGAATAGTTGAACTCGGTCGCGATCGCCTGCATCTGCTGCGTGGAGAGCCCGCCGGCATCCAGCACCACGGCGAGCTGGTTGCCTCCGAAGGCGCGGTCGGTGAACACGTCGACGGTGATGTAGCGGCGCTGCATCTTCGCTTCCTCTTCACGCAAGCGCAGCCGCGGTCGGCTGCATCGCCGGCACTCTACAAGCCGGCGACATCGCCCGTCATGCCCCAAAATAGAGTGCAATCGGAGCAATCGCGGAAGACGGAAAAGCGGCAGAGCGAACGTGGCGATGCGAGCACTTGCGCGCGTTCACTCTGATCGACGATCAGCCCATCGATAAATCGCCGGTTCTTCGCGTAGCTTTGCGCCTTCTCGAACTGCGTGTGCGGCCAGTCGCTGCCCCAGAGCAGTCGATCGAGGCCGTACGCGTTGCGCAGCAGCGGGTAGGCCGTCTTCGCAAAATCTTCGCCGGCCGCGCCGTTGCGATACGGCGCCGAATCTACTCGGCCTCCAGCGCGAGATCCCGCGCAGTCCGCCATCAGCGTTCGCGACGCCGGGCTGGCGGACTTCACCGGCCCGGCTTCGTCTCTGCCGCGAGTTAGTACGCGGACGCCGTGTTGGGCAGGCAAGGCGGCTGTGCGTAAGGCGCAGAGGCATACGCGCCTGCTGCCGGAGCCCTGACGCAGTCGGTCGCCACGTGAGTTGCGGCGCGGCGCGGCACGCTGTCCCGCGCCGATGCGGCCTGGCTTTGGGTGACAGCGGCGGCGATCAGGGCGGCTGCAACAAAGATCGATCGAGTCATTGGCTTCTCCGGGTGACAAAGGGGAAGCTGAGATTTTCGGCTTCCACCGTGCAAGACCCAAAAGCTACCAAGGATATTTCATCACGCGCCTTCAACGAAACGCGAGCCGCTTCAACGAAACGCGACTCACAAGTGAAGGCGCAGGCGGCGGCCCTCACCCCAGTTGAAACACCGCCACCTTCTGCTCATAGCCGCGCACCTCGACCTCCCCAAGCGACACCGCATCGTCGCCGTCCTCGCCTAGCGCCTCGCGGACCGCCGCCGAGATCAAGAGCTGCGAGCCGAACTCCTTGTTCAGCGCCTCCAGCCGGGAGGCGAAGTTCACGGTGTCTCCGATCACCGTGTATTCCTTGCGCCGGGGCGAGCCGATATTGCCGGCGACGACCTCGCCGAAATGGATGCCGATTCCGATTCTGAGCGGCCAGCTCGTCTGCGCGTTGATGCGCGCCATCGCGGTCAGCATCTCGCGGCCCGCGGCGACCGCGCGGTGCGCGGCGTCGGAGGTCTCCAGCGGCGCGCCGAACAGGGCCAGAAAGCCGTCGCCCAAAAACTTGTTCACGATGCCCCCCTCGCGGTCGAGAATGTCGACCAGGACGGCGAAGGCGCCGTCGAGCCGGTCGACCACCTCCTGCGGGGTGCGCGACTGCGCGCCGGCGGTGAAGCCGCGGAAATCGACGAACATCACGGCGACGCGGCGGAGGTCGCCGGCGGCGCTCGTCCCCGCCGCCATCAGCCGCTCCACCACCTGTGGCGACACGTGCTGACCGAACAGGTTGGTCACCCGGTCGCGCGCGGTCGCTGCGGCAATGCTTGCGGCGAACTGGCGGCGGAGCTGCGCACCGACCGCGCCTGCAAGCACGCCGCAGATCAGGATGATGGTGCTTCGCACCGCGTGGAAATAGATCTGCGGCTCGCCGCTCCCGCTGGCGAAATCGAAGATCAGCGCCACAGCGAGCAACTCACCCGCAGCGACGAAGCCGGTGAAGGTGGACAGCCAGAAGTCGAGCCGCAGGGTCGAGAGGATGACGAAAATGAAATAGATCAGCGGCACGACGAAGCCGAGCGCCTGGCTCGCGCCCATGCTGCGGATCTGCAGGATCAGGATGACGGTCGGCAGCGAGGTCTCGATCAGCGCGCCGATATAGCGCCGGATCACCGGCAGATCGCGGTCGAGCTTGAGGTTTCGCCTGATCTGGCTGTGGACCCAGACCTCGAACAGGATGAAGCCGGTCAGGAGACCATAGACCTCGGCAAGCCCCTCCGTGCCCCGCCAGACCCGCTGCACCACGGAGGAATTGACGAGGTAGATCGCGGTGAGGAACACGACGATGACGCAGCCCGTCGTGATCAGCGCCCTCACTCGCACGAGCTCGGTGCGCAGCACCTCGCGCGTCAGCTCGCGCTCGAAGTCTTCGGACATCACGGCATGCTGCCGGGCCTTCCTGCTCGCAAAACTGACCATTCCGCCCCCTTGATTCCAGGGGCATCTTGCCTCAATCCAGCGTGCGGCGGAAGCGCGTCACGGCGATGGTCATGGCGAGCAGCATCAGGACCGCCAGCGCCAACGCGTCGAAACGCAAATTTTGCATGCTCGCACCCTTCAGCATGATGGCGCGGACGATGCGCAAATAATGCGTCAGCGGCAGGCACTCACCGACATATTGCGCCCAGGCCGGCATCCCGGCAAATGGGAACATGAAGCCGGATAGCAAGATGCTCGGCAGGAAGAACATCATCGACATCTGCATCGCCTGGAGCTGGTTCTGCACCAGCGTCGAGATCGTGTACCCGATCGCCAGATTGGTCGTGATGAAGAGCGTCGAGAGCAGCGCCAGCAGGAACAGATTTCCGAGCACCGGCACACCAAACAGGCCGACCCCGATGCCAATGATGAGGAACGCCTGCACGAACCCGACCAGCACGTAGGGAATGATCTTGCCGAACATCACCTCGACCGGCTTGATCGGCATCGACAGCAGGCTCTCCATCGTGCCGCGCTCGACCTCGCGCGTGACCGAGAGCGCGGTGAAGATCAGCATGGTCATGGTCAGGATGGTGCCGACGAGGCCCGGCACGATGTTGAGGCTCGACGCGGCGGCGGGGTTGTAGCGGGCGTGCGCGCGGATCTCGAACGGCATCTCCGGGGGATCTCCGATGTAGAGATCGTGCTTGAGTGCGGTCTGCACGACCATGCCGAGCGAGCCGATTGCCGCGCTCGCCGCCACTGGATCGGTGGCGTCAGCCGCGACCAGCAGCGCCGGCTTATCGCTGCGCCGCACTGCCCGCTCGAAGCCGCGCGGGATCTCGACGCCGAACAGAACCTTGCCGGATTTCAGGAGATTGTCGAAATCTTCGACGTCGTGGACTTCATAGAGAAAGCGGAAATAGGCGGTGTTCTCCAGCGCCTTCAGGATCGAGCGTGCGAGATCGGAATCCTCCTGAAGCAGCACCGCGCTCGGCAGATTGTGCGGCGTGGTGTTGATGGCATAGCCGAACAAGAGCAGCTGCATCACAGGCAGCATCACGATCATCGCAAATGACACGCGGTCGCGCTTGAGCTGGATGAACTCCTTGATCAGCATCGCATAGGAGCGCCTCCAGAAGCCGAAGCGCTCCCGGATCGCGTGCTGGGGTTCAGGATGATCGACCGCGCTCATTGGAAATTGTCCTTGGAACGGCTCATCAATTCGATAAACACGTCTTCCAGTGACGGCGATGATTTGTGCCAATGCAGTTCGCTTTTTTCGCGCCACGGCGCGATGCTGGCCTCGAGCGCGGCGACGTCGCGGCCGGAGACGTGCAGCGACGTGCCGAACGGCGCCACCATGCCGATTCCCGGCTTGCCGGTAAGCGCAGCCGTAAGCTCGTTCAGGTCCTCGCCCGTCACGGTGTAGGTCGTCAACGCGGATTTCGCGATCACCTCGTCCACGGTGCCATGCACGAGCAGATGGCCATAGGCGATATAAGCGATCTCGTGACAGCGCTCGGCCTCGTCCATGTAGTGGGTCGAGACCAGCACGGTGAGACCGTCGGCCGCGAGTGCATGAATCTCGTTCCAGAAATCGCGCCGCGCTTTGGGATCGACGCCGGCGGTCGGCTCGTCGAGCAGCAGCAGTTTCGGACTGGGCAATGTGCAGGCACCTAGCGCCAACCGCTGCTTCCAGCCGCCGGAGAGCTCGCCCGCGAGCTGTTCCTCGCGCCCCGAGAGCCCGATCCGCTTGATCATGTCGCGCGCGGCGCCGCGCGCGTCGGCAAGGCCATAGAGCCGCGCGACGAATTCGAGATCTCGCGCACCGACAGGTCCTGATACAGGCTGAACCGCTGGGTCATGTAGCCGACCTGGCGCTTGATCTTTTCGGCGTCCTTCAGGATGTCGTAGCCGAGGCAGGTGCCCTCGCCGCTGTCGGGTGTGAGCAGGCCGCAGAGGATGCGAATGGTCGTCGTCTTGCCGGAGCCGTTCGGCCCGAGGAAGCCGTAGATCGAGCCGCGCTTCACCTGCATCGACAGATCGTGCACGACCTCCCGGCCGCCGAACGACTTGGTCAGGCCCTTGACGTCGATCGCGATGCCATTGCCGCTCATCGTTTGTCCGCCACCGGAGTTTTTGGATTGAGATAGACGTCGATCGGCTGTCCGACGCGCAAGGCGTCGGGACGCGAAGGCCGCGCCTGAATCAGATAGACGAGCTTGTTGCGCTCCTCGAGGCTGTAAATGACAGGCGGCGTGTATTCGGCCGAGGTTGCGATGAAATAGATCTTTGCGGTGAGATCGGCGGCGCAATTGTCGCACGCGATCCGCACCGTATCGCCGATCGCAAGCTTCGGCAGCTCGGTCTCCGGCACGAAGAAGCGCAGCTTCATGTTTCCGGGCGGCATGATCGAGAGCACCGGCCGCTGGGCCGCCACCATCTCGCCCTCGCGAAAATAGATCTGCTGGATGGTGCCGGCGACTGGCGCAAAGCCCTTGCGCCGCGCCATCCGCGTCTCCGAGGTCGCCACCCGCGCCTCGGCGACGCGCAAGGCGGAGACGGCCGAGTCGAGATTGGCCTGCGTGCCCGAGCCGGTCTTGCTCAGCGAAGCCGCGCGATCGTAGGTTTGCTGCGCATTCGCCAGCGTCGCCTTGTTCTGGTTGAGATCGGCAAGCTGGAGATCGTCGTCGACGGAATAGAGGTGATCGCCGACCTTGACCTGATCGCCCTCGCGGACGTTGAGCTTCGTCACGCGACCCGCCTCGTCTGGGCTAACGAAGATCATGTCAGCCTCGACCCAGCCCTGGAAGCCGGGATCACGCTTGTCTTTGCAGCCGGCAAGCCCGGTCGCGAGGACCGCGATCAATGCGAGTACAGAAATTGCTTGCGACGACCTCATGTCGTGCTCCGTTCGCCAAAAATCAAATCGAGATGAACGCGCAGCATGTCCTGCGCGTCGAGCGGCGCGTGCCGCGCAAACAGGCTCTGCCAGATCACCGCGATCATCGCGGGTGCGACCAGGATCTGCGGATAGTGCGCCAGGTTCTTCTGGCGGATCTCGCCGCGGGCGATGCCGAGCTCGATCAGGGCGCGCATGGCGGAGATGCCGCGCGAGACGACCTCGCGGTAGTAGAAGTCGGCCACGGAGGGAAACCGCGGCCCCTCGGCCACGATCAGGCGCACGAGATCGCCGCGCCTGGTGCCGATGACCTCCTTCAGGAAGTTACTCGCAAACGCCTCGACCAGATCGCGCACCGAGCCCGCCGGTGGCGGCAATGCCGTCAACCGGGTCACGACAGGCACGATCACCGTCCGGACCAGCTCCTCGAACATCGATTCCTTGTCCTTGAAGTGCAGGTAGATGGTGCCCTTGGCGACACCCGCACGCTTCGCGATGTCGTCGAGCCGCGTCGCGGCAAAGCCCCGCGCGATGAATTCCTCCATCGCGGCATCCACGATCGCCGCGCGCCGCTCCGCCGCGCGCGTGGCACGGCTCGACGCGGGCACCGCGTCCTCGCCAGCGTGTGAATTGGCCTTCGCGTTCGCGCGAGCTGCGGGCGGCGTGGCGGCTTTGGCGGGTTTCCTGGTCATCTATCTGGTATGACTGACCAGTCAGTCATAGTCAAGACAGCGCTGCGGACCCAATCTGGTCCACAAATTAGTATTGACTAATTCATTAGCGACGGCTAATCTAATTCTATGATCGAAGCCGCCCCAAATCCCGTTACCACCGTCATGCGCGCGCTCGCGGACCCGACGCGACGCGCCGTCTTCGAACGCGTGTTCGAGAGCACGGAGATCAGCGTCGCTGAACTCACGCGGGGAAGTGGCGTGACGCAAGGCGCGATCTCGCAACATTTGAAGTCCCTCAAGCAGGCCGGCCTCGTCGCCGAGCGTGCCGAGGGCCGCAACGTCTATTACCGTGCCGCGCCGCAAGGCCTCGAACCGCTGGTCTCCTGGATGGACCATTACGGCGTGTTCTGGCGCGAGCGCTTCCAGAACCTGCGTGACCTCTTGAAGGAGATCGACCCGTGAGTGCTGTTGAATTGAAAGCCGAGACAAAAGACATCGTCATCGACGAGGTGCTCCCTCATGCGCCGGAGACGATCTGGAAGGCGCTGACCAGCGCCCAGCTGATCGCGCGCTGGCTGATGCCGCCGACCGGTTTCGAGGCCGTCGAAGGCAACACTTTCACCTACCAGACCACGCCGGGCGGCGCATGGGATGGTGTCATCCATTGCCGGGTCCTGGAAGTCATGCCGAACCGCCGCCTCGTCTACGCCTGGAAGGGCGGCGATGAGCGCAACATTGGCTACGGCGCGCCGCTCGACACCGTCGTGACGTGGTCCCTCACCCCGGTCGAGGACGGCACGCGGATCCGTCTGGTTCATGCGGGCTTCGTCTTGCCCAGGAACGAATCGGCCTACACGGGCATGAGCGGCGGCTGGAAGAAGGTCGTCCGCCAGCTCGACGAGATCAGCGGCGAAGACAAGTAAGGAGTAATCGCATGACCAAGCCCTATACCGGCGGCTGCGCCTGCGGCGCGATCCGCTATTCGATTGCCGGTGAGCCGCTGTTCAGCAATCACTGCCAGTGCCGGGACTGCCAGCGCGAAAGCGGCAGCGCCCACGGCTCGTACATGACATTCGCACGCGACGGCGTCACGGTGACGGGCGAGGCAAAGCATTGGGACATGGTCGCCAACAGCGGCAACGTGAAGACGCGCGGTTTCTGCACACAGTGCGGCGTGCCTGTGTACATGACCTTCGCGGCACAGCCCGACGTCTTCACGATCCGCGCCGCAAGCCTCGACGAGCCCGCCCGCTACAAGCCGCAGGCGGTCACTTTCGCCGCGCGCGGACATCACTGGGATCGTCTTGACCCTGACCTGCCCAAATTCGCGGGCATGCCGCCGGGGTGAGGCATCGCAGGTGGAAGCGCGCGCAAGACCGCGCGCGTTCACGTCAACTATGAAACTTCAACCCGTCGACGATCTTGTCGATCACCTTGCGCTCCGCGCGCATCGCGAGACCGACGAGATCGAGATCGGTGCGCGCCACTGCCCTCACCACCTCGCGGTTGGCCGCATCATGAGTGGTCTTGAACATGTCCTCGGTGTAGACCGCCGGCTTGACGTTGCGCGTCAGGGCCCGATCGAGCGCGCGCGTCAATGCGGGACCGTCGGCGCCATAGATCAGGATCGGCTGACCGATCAGCGCGTGATATTTCGTGCCCGACGCGTCCTCATAGGGCTCGCCGATGCATTCCGGAAAGGCCGCGGCGATGCCGCTGGTGAGGAAGGCCGCGACGTTGAGCTTCTGCCAGGCTTGAAGATCGGTACGAATCACGATGGCGATCTTGGTATCGAACTGCATGCAACTCCCGACTGTCATTCCGGATTCGATGCTACGCACGATCGGAATGACTGCAACAGGAATCAACCCTTGGCGTCGCAGGCCCAGGCGCGGATCACGCATTCCTTGCCGCCGTATTTGTAGCATTCGCGCGTGGCGGCATTGAGCGTGGTCGAGATCTTCGGCTTGACGGCATAGCCATAGGCGCCGCAGGGATTGGAAAGATCGACCGACATCGCGGCGCAGGCGCGCTTCATCGTCACGGTCGTGCAATCGCCCTTGCACTGCTTCTGCGCCGCCGCACGGGCTTCGTGCTCGGCGCCATAATCAAAGGCCTGGCCGTAAGCGCCGCACTTGCCGACCGCAAATGCACCGGCGGCATGCGCATCCGTGATATGGCGAGCGCCCGCGATGCAGACGGACAGCGCAAAGAAAAACATCGCGCAACGGCGCGCGACGACGTTCGAAGCCATGGAAAAACCCCTCCCCCCAAGGCAGGTGAAGGTGACTGTAAGCGGCGGTTGTTTCCAGATGGTGAACGGGGCGTTGAATTGAGGCCTGGGCGGCGCGGTAGGTGGGCAAAGCGACGCGTGCCTACCAATCAAACACCACCGTGTCGAGGGATGGTGGGCACGGCGCTGCGCGCCTTTGCCTACCCTACGAACCGCTATCCCCGCCGTGCCGCTTCCAATGCCTGCGGCGTGTCGATGTCGAGGAAGGCGCTCTCGCCGTCGACCGGCACTTCGGCAACGGCCTCGGTGTGCTTGGCGATCAGATGGCGCGCGCCGACATCGCCGTCGAGCGTCATCAACTCCTTGAAGAAGCGGCGCGACCACAGCACAGGGTTGCCGCGGCGACCTTCGCTGACGGGCACGACGATGAGATTGCCGCGGTCCGGTGCGAACGCGTCGATGAGACGATCGATCAGGCCGGCGTCGATCAGCGGCATGTCGCCGAGGCAGACCACGGCGCCGTCGGACGTCTCGGGAACGGCCGCGATGCCCGCCTTGACCGAGCTTGCGATGCCGCCGGCAAAATCCGGATTTTTGACGAAACGCACCTTCAGGCCCTGCAAGGCTTGTTCGATCAGCTCGGTCTGATGGCCGGTGACGACGATCACCTCGGACGCCTTGGAGGCCAGCGCCTGCTCGGTCGCTATTCGCACCAGCTTCTTGCCATCGAGCTCGGCCAGTAGCTTGTTCGGCCCACCCATCCGGGTCGAGCGGCCTGCTGCGAGCACGATGACCGCGACCTGGTTGTTGCCCTCGATCTCCGGTTTTGCGCGCGGCTGCGGGCGCGTGACGATCTCCATCAGGAGGCCGCCAACACCCATGCCCATCAGCTCGGACCGCGTCACCTTGATGCCCGCGAGCAGCCGCATCAGCACCCAGTCAAAGCCGTTCTCGACCGGCGAGCGCGCGCAGCCGGGCGCGCCCAGCACCGGCACGGCGCCGGCCCGGGCAATCAGCAGCAGGTTGCCGGGATCCACCGGCATGCCGAAATGCTCGATCTCGCCGCCGATGCCGGTCACGGCCGCAGGGATCACGTCGCGGCGGTCGGCGATCGCGGATGCACCGAACACGATCACGAGCTCGGCGCCAAGTCCCAGCAGTTCCTTGATCGCAGCCGACAGCGCCTGCTCCTCATGCGGAACCCGCCGCTCCGCGATGATGCCGGCTCCGGCTGGCGCCAGCCGCTCGGCGGTGACCCGCAACGTCTTGTCGATCACCTTGGAGGACAGGCCGGGCAGCAGCGTCGAGACCACGCCGACGCGCTTGATGACGTAAGGCGCGATCTTCAGAACGTCGCGACCCGCGGCCTTCACCGCGGCATCACGCAAGTTTCCTTTGACGCCGAACGGGATGATCTTGACGGTGCCGACCATCTCGCCCTCGACCACCGGCTTGTAGGCGGAGAGCGTGGCAAAGGTAATGGCCTCGTCGATATTGTTGATGCGGTCCACCGCGGCGCGATCGATCACCAGCACGCCTGGCTGCGCGGCGAACAGATTGGCCCGGCCGGTGAAGGCGCGCTCGACATGGATGCCCTCGCCGCCGACCGCGAGCGCGATGCTGGCGGCAGCGATGTCCTCGGAGACATCGCCCTCCTCCATCCGCACCACCACAACGTCCTTGATGCCGGCGCGCTCCAGCGCCTCGACCTCGGCCGGGCCGATCGTCGTGCCCTTTTTCAGCACCAGCGGTCCCTGGCGCAGGGTGTGGACGGTCACCCCGCCGATCGCATCCCTGGGACTCGCCGGGCCGAACTTCATGCGGCTTCTTCTTTTTCTTTGGGCGGCAGGCGAAGCACCGCCGTGATCTCGGCCATGATCGAGACCGCGATCTCGGACGGCGAGACCGCGCCGATCGCAAGCCCGATCGGCGCGTGAATGCGCGCGATGTCAGCCTCCTTGGCGCCTTGCGCCCGCAGCCGGGCGCCGCGCTTGGCGTGCGTCTTCCGCGATCCGAGCGCGCCGATATAGAAGCAGTTGCGCTCGAAGGCGTGCAGCAGCGCGGGATCGTCGATCTTGGGATCGTGCGTTACCGCGACGAAGGCCGTGTAGGCGTCGACGTTGAGCAGCGGCAGCGCCGTGTCGGGCCATTCCGCGACCAGTGGAACGTCGGGGAAGCGCTCGGGGCTCGCAAAGGCCGTGCGCGGATCGACCACGGTGACGTCGTAGCCGAGCGAGCGCGCCAGCGGTGCCAGGGCCTGGCTGATATGGACGGCGCCGACGATGACGAGCTTTGCGGTCGGCGCATAGACGTTGAGGAAAAGCTTCTTGCCGCCGGCTTCGACGCTGGCGCTTTTGCCCATGCGAAGCTGCTTGTCGAGCTCGGCGCCTAATGGATCCTTGGCAAAATCCTTGGCCTTCACCAGGCGCTGCTCACCACTCTCGGTGTCGGTGATCAAAATCACCGCGCGGCGCGCGGCGCGCTCGGTATTGAGTTCGTGCAGGATCTCGAGCTTCACGGCTAGCCGACTTTCTCGACGAAGACGCGGATGGTGCCGCCGCAGGACAGCCCGACATTCCAGGCAGTCTCGTCGGCAACCCCAAACTCCAGCATCCTGGGCTTGCCGCTCTGGATCACATCCATGGCCTCCGTGACCACGGCGCCCTCGACGCAGCCGCCGGAGACGGACCCCAGGAACGTGCCCTCGTCGTTGATGACTAGGCTCGAGCCCGCCGGACGCGGTGCCGAGCCCCAGGTCTCGACCACGGTGGCGAGCGCGACGCCACGGCCGGCCTTCTGCCAGTCCTCCGCCGCCTTCAGAATATCCTCGTCGCGATCGAGCATGGCTACCTCTCAGGCTGCGGAGCGGATCAAGCTGCGGTGATGCGGCGGCAGCGGCCGGGAGAGCGTGGTGATCAGCTCCTGGATCGAGCTCAAATTATGTACCGGACGGAATTCGTCAACGTGCGGCAGCATCATTTTGATGCCCTGGGCCTTGGCCTCGAAGCCGCCAAACCGCAGCAGCGGGTTGAGCCAGATCAGCCGCCGGCAGGAACGGTGCAGCCGGTCCATCTCGAAGGCGAGCTTGGAATCGGCTTCCCGCTCCAGCCCGTCGGAGATCAGCAGCACGATGGCGCCCTGGCTCAGCACGCGCCGCGCCCACAATTTGTTGAAATTGTGCAGGGAGGCCGAGATCCGCGTGCCGCCGGCCCAGTCCTCGACCGAGGCCGAGCAGCTCGCCAGCGCCTCGTCGGGGTCGCGCTGGCGCAGCGCCCGGGTCACGTTGGTGAGGCGAGTGCCGAACAGGAACACCGAGACACGTTTTCGCGCGTCCCCTATGGCATGCAGGAAATGCAGGAACAGGCGGGTGTACTCGCTCATCGAACCCGAGATGTCGAGCAGCGCGACGATCGGCGCCGGTTTCTCGATCCGCCCGAGGCGATGGATGTCGATGATGTCGCCACCGGTGCGCAAGGACGCGCGTAAGGTGCGGCGCAAATCGAGACGAAGCCCGCGCGCATCAGGCCGGTGCCGGCGCGTCAATAGCTCGGCCTGCGGCAGCCGCATCCGCTCGACAGCGCGGAGCGCTTCGGTGATCTCGGCCGCGCTCATCTGAGCGAAATCCTTCTTCTGAAGGATTTCCTTGTCGGAGAACGACAGGCGCAAATCCTGCTCCTGGTGCTGCGGCGTCTCCGTCATGCGCGGCTGCGACATCGCCTCCTGGACGCGGCGGGAGCCGGCCTGCGGCTTCTTCTTGGCCTGCTCCGGCAGCGGCACCGAATCCAGCATGTGCTTCCACTCTTCCGACGCCCGGAAGAACAGGTTGAAGGCCTGTTTGAAGATCAGCGCATGCTCGTGGCGCTTGACGAAGATCGCCTCCAGGGTGGTGAAGACGTCGGCGCGGTGGCCGATGTCGATCACCTCAAGCGCGCTCATGGCATCGATGACCGCACCCGGCCCGACCGGCATGCCGGCCGAACGCAGCGCGCGGGCGAAGCCCACGATGTTGTCGGCGAACTGCTCGGTCTGCTCAGGCGCAAGGTGGTTGATGGCCATGGTCTTTCCTCGCTCCGTCATTCCGGCGCGTCGCGAAGCGACGAACCCGGAATCCAGAGATTGTGGCGCGAGATTCTCAGGTGCGCAATTGCGCACCAGAGTTCACGCTCCCGCGCGCCCCGGAATGACAAGTTACTCGCTCGTCGCGTCCTTCAGCACCTTCTGCAAGGTGTCGCCCTGCATCCGCGTGATGTCGTCCTGGTATTTGAGCAGCGCGCCCAGCGTGTCGCCGACCACTTGCGGGGTCAGCGAGCGGGCGTCGAGCTCCGACAGCGCAGTGGCCCAGTCGATGGTCTCGGCAACGCCCGGCGATTTGTAGAAATCCTGATTGCGCAGCGCCTGGACGAAGCGCACGACCTGCTGCGACAGTTTCGCGGAGATGCCCGGCACGCGCGACTTGACGATCGCGAGCTCGCGATCGGCGTCGGGATAATCGACCCAGTGATAGAGACAGCGCCGCTTCAGCGCGTCATGGATCTCGCGGGTACGGTTGGAGGTGATGATCACGATCGGCGGATGCGGCGCCTTCACGGTGCCGAATTCGGGAATCGTCACCTGGAAGTCGCTGAGGATTTCGAGCAGATATGCCTCGAACGCCTCGTCGGCGCGGTCGAGCTCGTCGATCAAGAGCACCGGCGGTCCCGCAACGTCGGGCTCCAGCGCCTGCAGCAGCGGCCGCTTGATCATGTAGCGGTCGGCGAAGATATCGGAGGAGAGCTGATCGCGATCGGTGTCGCCGGCGGCTTCCGCCATCCGGATCGCGATCATCTGCGCGGCGCTATTCCATTCGTAGACCGCCGAGGAAACGTCGAGGCCTTCGTAACACTGCAGGCGGATCAGCTTCCGCCCCAAGGCCGCCGACAGCACTTTTGCGATCTCGGTCTTGCCGACGCCGGCTTCGCCTTCCAGAAACAGCGGCCGGCCCATGCGCAGCGACAGATAGGTCACCGTGGCCAGCGATCGCTCGGCGAGATAGCCGCGCGACGTCAGGAGTTCGAGCATCGAATCGACCGATGCCGGCAATACAACTGAAGTATTGGCACCGGACGTATTGGCCGCTGAGGTCATGAAAAAGCCAGTCTCGCTACGCCCTCACCGGGGACAAGTTTGGGCCGAGGCGTGAGGATCACTCATTCCTTGGCGTTGGCGGCGTCGAGGGCGCGCCGCGTCAGCACGCCGATAAGATGCGCGCGGTATTCGGCGCTGCCATGGATGTCGCTGTTGAGGCCGTCCGCGGGCACCTCGATGCCGTCAAGCGCCTTCGCGGCGAAGCGCTTCTTCAGGGCTTCCTCGAACGCGGTGACACGGAACACGCCTTCGGAGCCGGCGCCGGTGACCGCGACCCGCACGTCGGAGGGACGCCGCGCCACGAACACGCCGACCAGCGCGTAACGCGAGGCCTGGTTGCGGAACTTGATATAGGCCGCCTTCTTCGGCAGCGGGAACATCACCTTGGTGATGATCTCGTCGGCTTCGAGCGCCGTCGTGAACAGGCCCTGGAAAAACTCCTCCGCCTTGAGGCGGCGCTTGTTGGTGACGATGGTGGCGCCGAGCGCAAGCACGGCAGCCGGATAGTCCGCTGTCGGGTCGTTGTTGGCGAGCGAGCCGCCGATCGTGCCCTTGTGGCGCACGGCGGGATCGCCGATCTGGCCGGCCAGGTTCGCGAGCGCCGGGATCGCCTCGCCGACGATGGCGGAGCTTGCGACCTCGGCATGCCTGGCGGTGGCACCGATCACGAGCGCGCGGCCCTTCATCTCGATCGTGTTGAGCCCATCGATATGGGAGAGGTCGACCAGATGCGGCGGGCTGGCGAGGCGCTGCTTCATGACGGGAATCAGCGTGTGGCCGCCGGCGATCACCTTGGCATCTTCGTTCTTCACCAGGAGGTTGGCGGCCTGCCGAACGGTCCCGGGGCGATGGTATTTGAAATCGTACATCTGAATGTCCTGATCGCAGAGTGCGCGCGAGGTTTACGCGAGATCGGATTTCGCCATCGCCTTGGCGCCGGCGGAGATCGAGGTGACGATGTTCTGGTAGCCGGTGCAGCGGCAGAGATTGCCTTCCAGCTCCTCGCGGATGGTGTGGTCGTCGAGCTCGTTGCCCTTGCGATGGACGATGTCGATCGCGGTCATGATCATGCCGGGCGTGCAGAAGCCGCACTGCAGGCCATGGTGTTCGCGGAAGGCCTCCTGCATCGGATGCAGCGGCGCGCCGTCGGCGGCCAGGCCCTCGATCGTCTTGACCTCGTGGCCATCGGCCATCACGGCGAGCGTGGTGCAGGACTTCACGGCCTTGCCGTCCAGATGCACGACGCAAGCGCCGCACTGCGAGGTGTCGCAGCCGACATGGGTGCCGGTGAGCCGCAGATTCTCGCGCAGGAACTGCACCAGCAGGGTGCGGGGATCGACGTTGGCCGTGACAGGATTGCCGTTCACGATGAGGGAGATTTTTGCCATAAACACTCTCTATCAGCGCCCCGACGGGTCCCGTCGAAGCGGTTCTTATATTTATTCCAACCCATCATATGGGCCATTATGCCCCGGGGCAACATCACCCGGAATGCAAGGCGCCATGACAAAACGCGATATGCCGAAAGGCGCAATGCTTGAGGTGTTGGCCTTCAGCCCTGTACCGCCTTGGCGAAGTTCGCGAAAAATTCGTCGGCCAGTTTCTTGGCGGCGCCGTTGATCAGGCGCTGGCCGAGCTGCGCCAACTTGCCGCCGATCTGCGCCTCGACCTCGTAGGACAAAAGCGTGCCGCCGTCCTTCTCCGCAAGCTTGACCACGGCGCCACCCTTGGCGAAGCCGGCCACCCCGCCCTCGCCTTCGCCGGAGATCTTGTAGCCGTTCGGCGGGTCGAGATCGGACAGTGTGACCTTGCCCTTGAAGCGCGCCGACACCGGACCGACCTTCATTTTCGCCGTCGCGCGAAAGCCGCCATCGTCGGTCTTCTCCAGCTCCTCGCAGCCGGGGATGCAGGCCTTCAGCACCTCGGCATCGTTGAGCTTGGCCCACACGGCCTCGCGCGGCGCCGCAAGCTGGACTTCGCCGTTCATCGTCATGGCCATTGGGTGCCTCCCGGGATACCGAACTTGGATCGCGCAACTATAATGCAGCTCAAGTACCGCACGGAGGCGGCAAAAGAAAGGGTGGCCCTCGGTCACGTGCAATGCATATTCGCAACTGCAAAAAGCTTGCGCCGCCGGTTTGGGATTGGCACAGGCGGGTCATGGTGGTTAGGTCCCGCACAATATGAGCACATCCCTCTCCCCCCTGCTCGCGCCGATGCTGTCGAGCGTGGCCATGCGCGCGGTCTGCGACGACCGGTCGACCCTTCAGAATATGCTCGATTTCGAGGCAGCCCTCGCCCGAGCCGAGGCGGCCACGGGTGTGATTCCCGCGTCCGCGGTGGGCCCGATCGAAGCCGCGTGCAAGGCCGATACCTTTGACATGGCTGCGCTGGCCGAGGCCGCGACTCGATCCGGCAATCTCGCGATCCCCCTGGTCAAGACTCTGACCGCCAATGTCGGCAAGGGCGACGCCGAGGCCGCACGCTACGTGCATTGGGGCGCGACCAGCCAGGACGTCATCGACAGCGCGACCATGCTCACGCTTCGCGCCGGCATCGATGCATTGGACGCCGATCTCAGCCGCGCCATCAAGGGCTTTGCCGCACTTGCGCGCAGTCATCGCAACACGGCAATGGTGGCGCGAACCTGGCTCCAGCACGCCCTGCCGATGCCGTTCGGACTGAAGGCCGCCGAATATGCCGCAAGCCTTGCCCGCGCCCGCTGCCGCCTCAGGCGGCTGCGCCGCGAGGGCCTCGCACTGCAATTCGGCGGCGCGGCCGGCACGCTTGCGGCACTTGGCGACAAGGGGCTCGTCGTTTCAGAACGGCTGGCGCAGGAGCTGAACCTGCCATTGCCAGAAGCCCCCTGGCACACCCACCGTGACCGCATCGCGGAAGCCGCATCAGCCTTCGCGATTCTCGCCGGAAGCTGCGGCAAGATCGCGCGCGACGTCTCGCTGCTGATGCAGACCGACGTCGCAGAGGCGTTCGAGCCCGCCGGGGAAGGCCGCGGCGGCTCCTCGACCATGCCGCACAAGCGCAACCCGGTCGCAGCCGCAAGCGCGCTCGGCTGCGCGACCATGGCGCCTCAGCTCGCAGCGACGATTTTTGCCGCACAGGTGCAGGACCACGAACGCAGCGCCGGTCCCTGGCACGCGGAATGGCCGACGCTGCCGCAATTGATGCTGGTCACCTCCGGCGCGCTTGCCGCCATCGTCGACATCGCCGAGGGTCTCGATGTCGATGCCGCGCGCATGCGCAGCAATCTCGATGCGACGCACGGGCTGATCATGGCGGAAGCGGTTACCTTTGCGCTGGCCGAGACGATGGGCAAGAGCGATGCGCATCATCTGATCGAGGCCGCGAGCAAGCGCGCGGTCGCCGAGAAGAAGCATCTGCGCGAGGTGCTCGCAGCCGATTCGCATGTCACTGCGCATCTTTCGCCGGAAAAAATTGCGGCGTTGCTCGAGCCGATGGCCTATCAAGGCGCTTCCCAAGCCCTGATCGATCGCCTGCTCGACAGCCTCGAACGCGAATAAAGCAGTCCTGCGCGCAAATAAAACGGAGACGCCCGCATGCCCATGATTGATGCCGACGGTTGCCTGATCAACGTCTCCGTCGAGGGCCGCGACGGCGGGCCGACGCTGATGCTCTCGAACTCGCTCGGCTGCACGCTGCAGATGTGGGAGCCGCAGATGAAGGCACTGACGCAGATATTCCGCGTCATCCGCTACGACCGCCGCGGCCACGGCAAGTCCAACGTTCCGCCCGGCCCCTACACCATGGAGCGCTTCGGCCGCGACGTGCTCGCCATCCTGGACGACCTCAATATCGAAAAAGTGCACTGGTGCGGCCTGTCGATGGGCGGCATGGTTGGGCAATGGCTCGGCGCGAACGCGCCGGAGCGCTTCGGCAAGCTCATCCTCGCCAACACCTCCTGCTACTACGCCGAGCCGACCAAATGGCTCGAGCGCATTGACGCGGTGAAGAAGGGCGGCATCGCCGCCGTCGCCGACGCCGTTATCGCCGGCTGGCTCACCCAGGATTTCCGCGAGCGCGCGCCCGACATCACCGCCAGGATGAAGGAGATGCTGCTGGCCTCGCCGCTCGAAGGCTATCTCGCCTGCTGCGAAGCGCTGTCGACGCTCGACCAGCGCGCGTTGCTGCCGAACATCAAGAACCCGACACTGGTGATCGCCGGCCGCCACGACATGGCGACGCCGATTTCGGCGGGTGAATTGATCCGCTCAAGCATTCCCGGCGCGAGCATGACCATCATTGACGCCGCCCACATTTCCAATGTCGAGCAGCCGCACGCATTCACCGACGCGGTCGTGGGCTTTTTGACGCAACGCTAGCCACAACCGTCGTTGGGAGCACAGCGATGCAACCAGAAATCCGTCTGCCGTGAGAGACTGGATTGCTTCGTCGCTTCGCTCCTCGCAATGACGAAGGAGGAAACAGCATGGACGACCAGAAACGCCGCGATGCCGGTATGAACGTGCGCCGAAAAGTGCTGGGCAATGCCTGGGTCGACAAGTCGATCGCGGGTCGCAATGCATTCAACACCGATTTCCAGGACATGATCACGCGCTACGCCTGGGGCGAGATCTGGACGCGGCCGCATTTCGACGAGCGCACGCGGCGGGTGCTGGTGATCGGCACCATGGTTGCGCTTGGGCAATGGGATGAATTCCGCCTGCATGTGCGCGCGGCCCTCGCCGAGGGTGGCTTCACGCCCAACGACATCAAGGAAATCCTGCTGCAGCAGGCGATCTATTGCGGCGTGCCGGCGGCGAACCACGCCGTCAAGGAAGCCTCAGCGATTGTGCAGGAGCTCGGCCTGCTCAAGACCTAGCGGCGGGGTGGCCTCGACGGGCTTCTGAACGATCTTGGGCGCCGCCGCGGGCCGCTCGATCACCACCACGATGGCGGCACCGAGCAAGAGCAGAAGTTCGGTGGCGTGCAGCCGCAGCGCGGCCATCTCGCCGACCTTCGAGGCCATGATCATGCTCGCAAACGAGATCAGGCTGCCGATCGCAAGCGCAATGCCGAGCGCTTCGTCGCTGCCGCCGTTCTTGCGGATACGGGGGATGCAGAGCAGCGCAAGGTAGATCGCAAAGAACGCCACCACCGTTAAGCGCCCCAGCGCCAGCAGCCAGGCGGCGCGCACCGTGTCCATCCCCGCCATCTGGAGATGGTCGCTGAGGAAAAGAGCGACTGCGACGCTCGGCCGCTCATAGAGGCCGTGCACCGGCGCCACCATGATGTTGAAGGCAACGAGGGTCCAGGTCGGGATGAAATAGGCCGCCAGAAGTGCGCCGTTGACCGAACCGATCCGCCAGTTTCCGAACATGCCGCTTCCCGCTTCGTTTGGCCGCGCCTTCGATGAAAGGCTCTGCCGGGAGCTAACTCGCATCAGACTGTGGCGGCAATTTAAACCCTTTGTTTACCTTAACTGCCTCCCGACAGGCATCCGATGGCGCTGACGGAGCCGGTTCCGCCCATTGCGGGGGAACCGGAGCGCCAAATGATCTCTGTAAAAGCCTTGATGCGGAGGCGAGGCCGGTTGCAGCCGCCAGTTCCCTCCTGTTACAAAACGAGAATGCTTAAGGGCTGCCGGGGCCCGAGAAGAAACCAGCACTCTCTCGAAGAGCTCCCTTTGAGCCGCGTCAGATTTGGGTACGGCAGCCTATGGATTATTTCGCCCAGCAGCTCATCAACGGTCTCGTGCTCGGCTCGATCTACGGGCTGATCGCGATCGGCTACACGATGGTCTACGGCATCGTCGGGATGATCAACTTCGCCCATGGCGATGTCTTCATGATCGGCGGCTTCATCGCCCTGATCACCTTCCTTCTGCTGGTCTCGACGGGCCTGACTGCGGTCCCGGTGATCCTTTTGATCGTGATCCTGGTCTCGATGGCGATCACCGCCCTGTATGGCTGGACCATCGAGCGCATCGCCTACCGTCCGCTGCGCCACTCCTTCCGCCTCGCGCCGATGCTGTCGGCGATCGGCATGTCGTTCGTGCTGACCAACTATTCGCAGGTGGCGCAAGGCGCGCGGGTGAAGCCAGTGCCGCCAGTGATCACCGGCGGCTATACGCTGCACGAGAGCGCCGATGGCTTCGTCATCCAGCTCTCCAATATCCAGATCGTGGTGGTCATCACCACCATCGTGCTGCTGGCGATCTTCACCTGGCTGGTGTCGCGCACACGGCTCGGGCGCGACATGCGCGCCTGCGAGCAGGACCAGACCATGGCGGCGCTGCTCGGCGTCAACGTCGACCGCACTATCTCCATGACCTTCGTGATCGGCGCTGCGCTCGCCGCAGTGGCCGGCCTGATGTACCTGCTCTATTACGGCCTGGTCGATTTCTTCATGGGATTCGTCGCCGGCATCAAGGCGTTCACCGCGGCCGTACTCGGCGGCATCGGCTCGCTGCCCGGCGCCATGCTCGGGGGGCTCGCGATCGGGCTGATCGAGACGTTCTGGTCGGCCTATTTCTCGGTCGAATACAAGGATGTCGCCGCGTTCTCGATCCTGATCGTCGTGCTGATCTTCATGCCGACCGGCCTGCTCGGCCGCCCCGAAGTCGAAAAAGTCTGACGGTCGCGCGCGTGAAAGCTCCCTCGATCAATACGGCCAAAACCGCATCGGGCATCCCCGCTCTCCTGAAGACCGCCTGCGTCAACGCACTGATCGCGCTGGTGCTGTTCTCGCTGATGGTCGGCGTCCGCACCGAAGCCGGTTCCGACGGCCAGCTCACCTATTGGACGCGCTTCGGCGAGGTCGCCTCCCTCGTCGCCGCGGTATTCGGCGGCTCGATCGTGCTCGAGCTGCTCAAGCAATGGATCGGTCCGACCGGCGCCGAGAAGCTGGTGCCGCCGGCGGTGCAGAGCGGAATGTCGTTCCTCGGCCGCTATCTCGCACCGGCGCTTCTGATCTTCACCCTGCTGGTGCCTGTGATCTTCTATGACCAGCGCTACATCCTCGATCTCGCCATCCTCGTGCTCACCTATGTGATGCTGGGCTGGGGGTTGAATGTCGTAGTCGGGCTGGCTGGCCTGCTCGATCTCGGCTATGTCGCCTTCTATGCGGTCGGCGCCTATTCCTACGCGCTGCTTGCGACCAATTTCGGCTGGTCATTCTGGATCTGCCTGCCGCTAGCGGGCGTCCTCGCCGCATTCTGGGGCGTGCTGCTCGGCTTCCCCGTGCTGCGCCTGCGCGGCGACTACCTCGCGATCGTGACGCTCGCCTTCGGCGAGATCATCCGCCTCGTCATCATTAATTGGCAGGATCTGACCGGCGGCCCCAACGGCGTCTCCAGCATTCCCCGCCCCTCTTTCTTCGGCATCCCGCTCGACAACAGCGACAACGGGCTCGCCGCCAGACTCGGCATCGAATATTCTCCGACCCATCGCATCGTCTTCCTGTTCTACCTGATCCTGGCGCTCGCGCTGCTCACCAACTGGGTGACGATCCGGCTGCGCCGCCTGCCGATCGGCCGTGCCTGGGAAGCCCTGCGCGAGGACGAGGTCGCCTGCCGCGCGCTCGGCATCAACACCACCACGACGAAGCTCACGGCATTCGCGACCGGTGCGATGTTCGGCGGCTTTGCCGGCGCGTTCTTTGCGACCCGCCAGGGCTTCATCAGCCCGGAATCCTTCACCTTCCAGGAATCGGCGCTGGTGCTCGCCATCGTCGTGCTCGGCGGCATGGGCTCGCAGCTTGGCGTGGCGCTCGCAGCGCTCGCCATGATCGGCGGTTTCGAACTGTTCCGGAGCCTCGAGAGCTATCGCATGCTGGTGTTCGGCATGGCCATGGTGCTGATCATGATCTGGCGGCCGCGCGGCCTGATCGGCCATCGCGCGCCGACCGTGTACCTGACCAAGGCCCACGCGATCTCATCGGACCTCGTCAAGGAGGGGCACGGATGAGCCGCGACCAGATTCTCGAGGTCGACCGGCTCACCATGCGCTTCGGCGGCATCGTCGCGGTGCAGGACCTGTCGTTTGCTGCCGAGCGGAAGAAGATCACCGCGCTGATCGGACCCAACGGTGCCGGCAAGACGACGGTCTTCAACTGCATCACTGGCTTCTACAAGCCGAGCGGCGGCGCCATCCGCCTCGGCCATGACGACGGCAAGGTGATCGCGCTGGAACGGCTGAACGATTTCCGCATCGCCAAGCAGGCCAAGGTCGCCCGCACCTTCCAGAACATCCGCCTGTTTCCCGGCATGACCGCGCTGGAAAACCTGATGGTGGCGCAGCACAACGCGCTGATGCGCGCCTCCGGCTTCACCTTGCTCGGGCTCATTGGCGCGCCCGTCTACCGCGACGCCGAGAAGCGCGCGATCGATCTCGCCACCGACTGGCTCAAGCGCGTCAATTTGCTCGATCGCGCCGACGATGCTGCCGGTAATTTTGCCTATGGCGACCAGCGACGACTCGAGATCGCACGCGCGATGTGCACCGAGCCCGCGCTCTTGTGCCTGGACGAACCCGCCGCCGGCCTCAATGCGCGCGAGAGCGCCGCCCTGAGCGAGCTGCTGCTGTCGATCCGCAACGAGCTCGGCACCTCGATCCTGCTGATCGAGCACGACATGTCCGTGGTGATGGAGATCTCCGACCATATCGTGGTGATGGACCACGGTGTGAAGATCTCTGAAGGCTCCCCGCGCGAGGTTCGCGACGATCCGAAGGTGATCGCCGCCTATCTCGGCACCGATGAGGAAGAGGCGGCGGCCGTGATGGAGAGCGGGTCGTGACGTCGCCCACTGCACTGCTCGCGATCCACGGCCTTCGCGCTGCCTACGGCAAGATCGAGGCGCTGAAGGGCGTTGACCTCGAGATCAATGCCGGCGAGATCGTGGCGCTGATCGGCGCCAACGGCGCCGGCAAATCGACGCTGATGATGACGATCTTCGGCAAGCCCCGCGCCCGCGCCGGCCAGATCCTGTACGAAGGCCGCGACATCACCGAAGTGCCCACCCACGAGATCGCGCATTTGCGCATCGCGCAATCGCCGGAAGGCCGCCGCATCTTCCCGCGCATGAGCGTGGCGGAAAATCTCCAGATGGGCGCGGACGCCACCGAATGCACCGACGCCGAACGCGAGGTGACGCTACAACGCGTGTTCACGCTGTTTCCGCGGCTGAAGGAACGCTACGGCCAGCGCGGGGGAACCCTGTCTGGCGGCGAGCAGCAGATGCTGGCCATCGGCCGCGCTTTGATGAGCCGCCCTCGCCTGCTCCTGCTTGATGAGCCCTCGCTCGGTCTGGCGCCGCTGATCGCGCGCCAGATTTTCGATGCGATCCGCACTCTGAACCGGCAGGACGGCCTGACCGTGCTGATCGTCGAGCAGAACGCCAACCACGCGCTCAAGCTCGCCCATCGCGGCTATGTCATGGTCAATGGCCTGATCACCCTGGCCGGGACCGGTGCCGAGTTGTTGCAGCGCCCCGAGATCTGCGCCGCCTACCTGGAAGGCGGCCGGCACGGCTGAGGCCGCCCAAGGCGAACCCGTGCGGCCGAATTTGGCGATATCTCTGCCAATGCCCGTATTTTGCCGGTGACTTCTCCTCGAATTCATTCAAGAATGGCGCCGGTTTGAACCGGGCATGCCCGGTAACTTCCACAGGCGACCACCCTCGAGGTATCTCATGAAATCACTGAAGCTCATCGGTCTGGCATTCGGCGCATCGATCGCGCTGTCGAGCGCGGCATTCGCGCAGGATGTCACCGTCGCAGTCGCAGGTCCGATGACCGGCGGCGAGTCCGCCTTCGGCCGCCAGATGAAGAACGGCGCCGAGATGGCCGTAGCCGATATCAACGCCGCCGGCGGCGTCAACGGCAAGAAGCTCGCGTTGTCCGTCGAGGACGACGCCTGCGATCCGAAACAGGCGCGCTCGATCGCCGAGAAGATCGCCGGCGCGAAAATTCCGTTCGTGGCCGGGCATTATTGCTCGTCCTCGTCGATCCCCGCGTCGGAAGCCTATGCCGACGGCAACGTGCTCCAGATTACTCCCGCCTCCACCAATCCGAAGTTCACCGATAGCGGACTGTGGAACGTGGCGCGCGTCTGCGGCCGCGACGACCAGCAGGGCCTGGTCGCCGCCCAGTTCATCGCCAAGAACTACAAGGGCAAGAACATCGCCATCCTCAACGACAAGACCACCTACGGCAAGGGTCTTGCGGACGAGACCAAGAAGGCGCTCAACAAGGCCGGCGTCACCGAGAAGATGTACGAGTCCTACAACAAGGGCGACAAGGACTTCAACGCGATCGTCTCGCGGCTGAAGCGCGACAACATCGATCTCGTCTATGTCGGGGGCTACCATCAAGAGAGCGGCCTTCTCCTGCGCCAGATGCGCGACCAGGGCCTGAAGACCGTGCTGATGGCCGGCGACGCACTCGCCGACAAGGAATACGCCTCCATCACCGGCCCGGCCGGCGAAGGCACGCTGTTCACCTTCGGCCCCGATCCGCGCAACAAGCCGACCGCGAAGAAGATCGTCGAAGCCTTCAAGGCCAAGAACATCGACCCCGAGGGCTACACGCTCTACACCTACGCAGCGATGCAGGTCTGGTCGGAGGCGGCCAAGAAGGCCGGCACCACCGACGCCAAGAAGGTCATGGCAGCCATCAAGGCCGGCAAGTGGGATACCGTGATCGGGCCGATCGAGTATGACTCCAAGGGCGATATCAAGCAGCTCGACTACGTCGTCTACAAATGGGACGCCAAGGGCGGCTACGCCTCGATCAGCGGCAACGGCACCTAAGCACGCTTGCCGGGGCCTGAAGGCCTCCTCCAATCATCATCGCGCCCCGGCTCGCCCGGGGCGTTTCTTCCTGCGTCAGGATCAGACTGCTGCTTGTATCGCGCCGTCCACCGCGGCTTGGGCCTTCCTCAGCGCTTGAAGAAGATCGTTCGGCCGAAACGGCTTTTGCAGGCAGACCACGCTGGCGAGGTGGGGCGATTGTTCCATGAAGTCCAGCGCCGTCATCCCCGACACGGCAACGACCGGGAGGCTCGGTGCAAGCTCGCGCAGGGTCGTGATGACCTCGACGCCACTGGTATCGCCGAGGAAAATGTCCACGATTGCCGCGTCGAAGCCGACCTCGGTGAAGGCTTTCACCCCGGCTGCGCCGCTGTCGGCCTCAACGACCTCATAACGGTTGACGCGCAGCACGATCGCGACCATCGCACGGACGTCCTTCTGGTCGTCGATGATGAGAACGCGGGGCACAGGGAACAACTCCCGGATCCTGACATCAAAATGCCTGGTTCAAACCTGGAACCCGCAGCTGCGGGAGAGCATTATTGCACCATCCAGTAAAGCGCATCTTACCCGATCCCCGGTGCGCGTTCCCCCCCAAAATTAAGTAAACTGTAACCTTCGGTTGAGTCGCAGTGGGTTTTGTCATGATGCGTGCCCAGAACCCGCTACCATGGGCAGAAATTGATTGGGCCAAATGAGATTGGCGAAGATGCTCAAAACCGATCTGCGCGAGCTGCACGTGTCTGCGACGACCGATCGAAGCACATTCCTTTCGACGTTGCCGGCTACCCCGAAGGACCGCACCGCAGCATTGGCGATCGTGGGCGTCTCGTCGATCCTGTTCGCAGTGGCCGTGCCCTTCGCGGGTATCTCGCTACTGCCCGTGCCAGCCTTCGTCGCCAGCTATCAATCCGCCCTTGTGGTCGCGGACATTGTCACCGCCGTCCTGCTGTTGTCGCAGTTTGCGGTGCTCAGGACCAGCGCGCTGCTCGTGCTCGCGACGGGCTATCTGTTCACAGCCGCCGCGGCCGTGGTCCATGCCCTCACCTTCCCCGGACTTTTTTTCGCCGACCGGGCTGCTGGGGGCCAACCAGCAGACCACGGTCTGGCTCTACATGATCTGGCACGGCGGCTTTCCGCTCTGCGTGTTGGCCTACGCCTGGCTGAAGGAGGCCGACGGCGGCGCCCGGATCACGGGCTCGGCAAGCAAGGCGATCTACGCCAGCGTGGTCGGCGTCGTCACGATCATGATCGTCTTGACCTGGATCGTCACTGCGCAGCACGACCTGCTTCCGGTCCTGCTGCGCGATGGCGGTTACACGCAGATCATGATCGGCGTGGTGTCCTTTGTCTGGTCCTTGAGCTTCGCCGCGCTGGTCTCGCTGTGGTTCCGCCGTCCGCATTCGGTCATCGATGTCTGGCTCATGGTGGTGATGTGCGCATGGCTGTTCGACATCGCGCTGTCGGCGATCGTCAACGTGGCGCGCTTCGATCTCGGCTTCTACGCCGGTCGTGTCTACGGCCTCTGCGCGGCGACCTTCGTGCTCGCGGTGCTCCTGATCGAAAATGTCCGCCTCCAGGCGCATACGCTGGGTCTCGTCGGCAGGCTGCGCCAGCAGTCGGCATTGGATCGCGACTATTATGGCAAGCGCCTTGCCCTGTACGGCGCCGTCGTCGAATCCGCCAATGATGCCATCATCACGAAGACGCTCGACGGTGTCATCACGGGCTGGAACAAGGCCGCCGAACATCTGTTCGGCTATGCCGCCGCGGAGGCCATCGGGCAGCCGATCGACATCATCGTCCCGGAGGACCGCAAGGCCGAGGTCAGGGGTATCCTGAACCGGGTCGGCGGCAACGAAACGATCGCACAGCACGAGACGGTCCGGATCCGAAAGGACGGCCGGCGGGTCGACGTCGTCCTCAATGTTTCTCCGTTGAAATCAGCCAACGGACAGATTATCGGCGCTTCCAAGATCGCCCACGACATCACGGAAGAGAAGCAGGCACGAGAAAAAACTGCGCCGCGAGGTCGAGGAGCGGCAGCGGATCTTCGAGACCTCACAGGATCTGATCCTGGTCACCGACGGTTTTGGCAATTTCATCCAGGTCAGCCCGAGCGTGAAGACCATTCTCGGCTTGATCCGGAAGACATGATCGGGCACAGCGCCACCGAGTTCATTCATCCCGATGACCTCCAGAAGACGCGCGACGAGATGCGCGCGGCGCGGCGTGGCGCGGTCAAGCGCAGCTTCGAGGCGCGCTACTACCACTACGACGGTCACGAGGTCACGCTGAACTGGATGGGCACCTGGTCCGAGCCGGTCAAGCGCCATTTCTTCATCGGCCGCGACCTCACCGAGAAGCAGGCGGCCGAGGCGCAGTTCAGGCACGTCCAGAAGATGGATTCCATCGGTCAATTGACCGGCGGCGTCGCGCACGACTTCAACAATGTGCTGACCGTCATCACCGGCACCATCGGAATTTTAGCGGACGCGGTCGCTGACCGTCCCGAGCTCGCCGCCATCACCAAGCTGATCGACGACGCCGCCGAGCGCGGCGCGCAACTGACCAAGCATCTGCTCGCGTTCGCCCGCAAGCAGCCGCTCCAACCGCGCGAAATCGACGTCAACGCATTGACGCTCGAGGCCGCAAAGCTCCTGCACCCCACGCTCGGAGAGCAGATCACCATCATGCCGCAACTCACCGAGGATGCGTGGCCGGCACTGATCGACCCGGGCCAGCTCTCCACTGCGATCCTCAACCTCGCGCTGAACGCGCGCGATGCGATGCCCGACGGCGGCACGCTGGTGCTGGAGACGCGCAACATCTTCCTCGACGACGGCTATGCCAGCATGAATCCCGACGTGGTGGCCGGCAATTACGTCATGATCGCCGTCAGCGACACCGGCTCCGGAATCCCGCCGGAGTTGATGGACCGGGTGTTCGATCCCTTCTTCACCACGAAGGAGGTCGGCAAGGGCACCGGCCTCGGGCTCAGCATGGTGTTCGGCTTCGTCAAGCAGTCCGGCGGACACATCAAGATTTACAGCGAGGAAGGCCACGGCACGAGCGTGAAGATTTACCTGCCGCGCTCGAGCGGCGTGCAGGAGACCGAATTCGAGGCGCTGCAGAACGCGCCCGTCACCGGCGGCCACGAGAAGATCCTGATCGTCGAGGACGACGCGCTGGTGCGCCAATATGTCGTGACCCAGATCAAGAGCCTCGGCTATACCGCCCTCGAAGCCGCCAACGCGGCCGAGGCCCTCGTCATCATCGACGCCGACAAGGACATCGACCTGCTATTCACGGACGTCATCATGCCCGGCAACATGAACGGCCGCCAGCTCGCCGACGAGGCGGCTCGCCGCCGCCCCGACCTGAAGACGCTGTTCACCTCGGGCTACACCGAGAACGCCATCGTCCATCACGGGCGGCTCGATTCCGGCGTGCTGCTGCTGGCAAAGCCCTACCGTAAGTCCGAGCTCGCCAAGATGCTGAGGACCGCGCTCGCGGGTTGAGCCTGCGGCATCCCTGCGATATCGCTGAAGCGCGCGCCTTTCAGCCTGCGGAGCCGCCTTGAAAAACCTTCTCACCGATATCGCCGGCGTCCGCGTCGGCCATGCCGAGGATGCGAAAATCGCCACTGGCACGACCGCGATCATCTTCGACGCCCCCGCGGTTGCGGCCATCGATGTTCGCGGCGGCGGACCCGGCACGCGCGAAGACGCGTTGCTCGACCTCGCCAGCACCGTCGATCGCGTTGACGCCATCGCGCTGTCCGGCGGCTCCGCCTTTGGAATCGACGCCGGCGGCGGCATCCAGGCCTGGCTCGCCGAACAAGGCCGCGGCTTGCGGATTCGCGAGGCGGTGATTCCGATCGTGCCTGGCGCAATCGTTTTCGACTTGCTCAACGGCGGCGACAAGGCCTGGGGACGCTTCGCGCCCTATCGCGACCTCGGCTACGCCGCAGCGTTGGCCGCCAGCGACGATTTCGCACTGGGCAGCGTCGGCGCCGGCCTCGGTGCCACCACCGCGACCTTCAAGGGTGGACTGGGGTCGGCCTCCGCGGTCCTGGCCAATGGTATCAAGGTCGCCGCGATCATGGTCGTCAACGCGGTCGGCAGCACAACCGTTGGCGAAGGGCCTTGGTTCTGGGCTGCGCCCTTCGAGGAGAACGGCGAGTTCGGCGGGCGCGGCCTGCCGTCCACGTTCACACCGGACATGCTGGCGATGCGCATCAAGGGCGGACCCGCCGCGAACGCGCGCGAGAACACCACGATCGGCGTCGTTGTCACCGATGCCACGCTGACCAAACCCCAGGCCAAGCGGCTTGCGATGATCGCGCATACCGGGTTCGCCCGTGCGATCTATCCGGTGCATGCCCCGACCGACGGCGACGTGCTGTTCGCCGCCGCAACGGGCGAGAAGCCGATCGAGCCGCTGGTCGGCCTTACCGAGCTCGGAACGATCGCCGCCAACGTGGTCGCACGCGCCATCGCTCGCGGCGTCTACAATGCGACGGCCCTGCCCTTTGCCGGCGCAATGCCGGCGTGGAAGGACCGGTTCGGATAGAAACGAAACGGCTGACACGGCGTTACCCTGGCCGACAAGGTGCACCGCCATGCCGTCTTCCGTGATCCGCTTTTTCCGCTACGCCCCCGATAGGCGCGAGCTGACGGTGACTTTCGTCAGCGGACGCGTCTATGTCTACGCGGACGTTCCGCCCGAGGTCGCCGCCGCGCTCAAGAATGTGCGCTCAAAGGGTACGTTCTTCAACCGCGAAATCCGTGATCGGTATGTCTATCGTGACATCACGCACGAATATGCAGGCTAGCCGTGAGCAAGGTTACACGCTCATCGACATCGATGAACCGACAGCCGCTGAGGCGCCTTGTCCCTGCCCGCCCTGCCGCTGCATCAACTGCGCGAACAGATCGTACGCCGAATTACGGGAGCTGGAGGCGCCCGGGACCGTCGTCGACATCTTGAAGCCGTCGGCATAGGTGACAGTGGTGGTGGTCGAACCGTCGGCGCCGGTCGTCGAGGTCGAGGTCGAGCCGCCGCTGGACCGCGAGGAGGAACCCGAACCGCTGCCGGAGGCATCGCCCGCGCCTTGCGCGTGATGGTGACCGTGATGGCCGCCCTTCAGCGCCTTCGACATCTCGTCGAGGCTGACGCTGCCGTCGGTATTCGAATCCAGCTTCGAGAAAACGTCGTCGGCCTGCGCGAGATTGGTGCCGCCGGCGCCGAGCGCATTCTCGAATTCCGACTTGGTGATCTTGCCGTCGCCGTCCCCATCGATCTGCGAGAACAGATCCTTCAAGGCGGCGTCGCGGCGCGTCGAGGAGGAGGACGTCGAACTCGACGAGGTCGAGCTGGCGGCGCTGCCGGTGCTGTCCGAGGATTGGCTCTGCGCAGCGAACAGCGCGTTCATCGTCTCCGGCGAGATCTGCGGGGTCTTGCCCGCATTGACCGACGAGGCCGCGCCGGTCGTGCTGTTGCTGCCGCTCTCGATCGCGAACGGATTGGTCGCGGGCTTTTGCGAGGATCCCGTCTTCTGCGTCGACGAGGACGATTTCGAATTCGTCAGCGACTGGATCGCGTCGAGTGCGCTCGATACGGCCCCAAGAGCAAACAACATTGCACAACTCCAACCAATGCGGCATGCCGCGGCCAATGTTCTGTTCAGGTGAAGTCAGCAAGCGCCGTGCCAGCGCAAAAAGCTCAATGAAATCCGCTTTCACCGCACTTTGCACGGCCCGGAACACCGGCAATTCATGCCGGTCGCGGCAGAAATTTCCGCCCACAGGAAGCACGCCGCCCCTGCATTGCCCGGCTGAGAGGCCCATGTTAGGCGAGTCCATCTTCTACGGCCGCCACGGGAAACCGCCATGACCCAAGCCTTCGCTCCCCGCCCCCTGGCAATCGCGCCCTCGATCCTGGCCTCGGATTTCTCCAGGCTCGGCGAGGAGGTGCGCGCCGTGGACGCCGCTGGAGCCGACTGGATCCATCTCGACGTCATGGACGGGCACTTCGTTCCCAACATCTCGTATGGCCCCGACGTCATTAAGGCGATGCGCCCGCACACCAAGAAGATCTTCGACGCGCATCTGATGATCTCGCCCTGTGACCCCTATCTCGAGGCCTTCGCGAAAGCCGGCTGCGACCACATCACCGTGCATGCCGAGGCCGGTCCCCATCTGCACCGCTCGCTTCAGGCGATCCGCGCACTCGGCAAGAAGGCCGGCGTTTCGCTCAATCCGGGCACGCCGATCAGTGCCCTCGAATACGTCCTGGACCTGGTCGACCTCGTGCTGGTGATGTCGGTCAATCCCGGCTTCGGCGGCCAGGCCTTCATCCCCTCCGCGATCGGCAAGATCCGCGACATCCGCGCCATGACAGCGGGCCGGCCGATCGATATCGAGGTCGATGGCGGCGTCGGGCCCGACGTCGCAGGTCCTGGCTGCGGCCGGGGCCAACGCCTTCGTCGCCGGCACGTCCGTGTTCAGGGGCGGCACGCAGGACGCCTATAAGACCAACATCGCCGCAATCCGCAACGCCGCCGCGGGTGCACGCGGCGAGGCGATCTGAGGGCCCGCTCGACTCCGCAGACGTGCGGCCTCTACGGGTGTTGCGGCGCGTAATGCCTAAATTTGCAACTTGATCCGTACTCCTCCGGGCTTCCCTGATTCGCGCAAATCACCGCAAGTGATTCTTGCCTGTTTTCGCGGGAGCACATCATGACGACGACCCTGGTCTGGACTGGCGTGGCGTTGTGGCTTGGTTTTTGTGCGTTTGTTGTGTTTGGTCCATCGGCCGGACCGGTGAAGGTCTCGGTACGCTCGGCCCGCATCGCTCGTCGCGACTGGTATCGGGCCTGACCCCATGCAGATCGCGCTCGTGAAACGTCAGCCGAAGCGCCGGTGCCGCATCCCGCGGCGCCCACATCCTGACCTCGATTTTTTCTTCGGTCGGCTCGAACGCACCGAAGGCGAGATGCGCGACGACACCGGGCCCGAGATGGACCTGGATCACCCGCTCCGGTCACCGCGCCGGCATTGAATTCTTTTCTGGACCAAGCTCATGAAGCCGCATTGCCCGAACTGCCTCAAGGAAATGACCAAGGCATCCGCGTCGCGTAACCTGTTCAACTGCGAGCCGTGCCGCGAGATCATCCAGTTCTTCGGCGGCAGCGCGGATCACTGCGAGCCCGGCCCGCAATTCTCCTGGCCGATCCGTCGCAAGCGCTCCGTCCACACCGCTCACGCGGCCTGAGCCTCCAGGATCCAGAGCGCGGCCCTATCCGGCCTCCTCGCCCGCATCCGCAGCCATTCGCGGCGGCCGTACCACAGTGACGGTGCAGGCCGCTTCCGAGGCCACCTTGGCCGAGACGCTGCCGAGCAGCGTGCGCCTGAACGAGCCCTGCCGCGCGCCGATGATGACGTGGTCGACGTGGTTGACCTCGCAAAACTCCAGGATGGCCGCCGCGGGATCGACGGCTTCCAGCACGTGAGCCGAGAGCCGGCTCTCATCGAGCTTGAGCGGCGTGGCCCAGTGTCTGAGCGCCACCAACCGGTCGATATGCTTGTTGGAGCCCTGCTCATCCAGCGTCCTGTCAATCGCGATGCGGTTGAGCCTCAGCACGTTGAGACAGGCGAGCCGCGCCGACGGCAGCGTGGCGAGAATACGCTCGGTGGTGACGCGCAACGCTTCGTTCAGCTCGGGGGCGCCTTCCACCGTGTCGAGCGCGACCGCGAGGATCGGGCTTGATGCGATCTGGGCTGCGACATCCGATTTCGCGCGCGGCTGCATGACGCCCTGGTTGAAGCGGCGCCGCCAAGCGACGCTTAACGGGTCGCGCTTCATCCGCTCCGAGCGTGTGGTGAGCCTGATCTGGTCCGGATGGGTCAGATCGAAGGCGAGCTGCGACGCCGTCGGATAGCGCCGCACCGGTTCGATCTCGAGGCACCGCAGCACCACCTCCTGGAGCCGGGGCGGATAATCAGCGCGCAAGCCGCGCGGCGGGTGCGGATCGCGCCAAAGCCGGCGCCGCATCGCACGCAGTGTCTCGCCCTCGCCGAACGGCCGCTCGCCGGTCGTGAAGAAATAGAGCAGCACGCCCAGCGAAAACAGATCGCTGCGCGGATCGTCGCGCACCCCTGACAACCGTTCTGGCGCCATATAGGGCGCGGTGCCGTAAGGCAGGCGGAATTCCTCCTGCAACAGGTCCGGCAGATGGTTGTGATGCGACAGGCCATAGTCGATCAACACCGCCTCGCCGCTCTCGCGGAACATGATGCTGCTCGGCTTGATGTCGTGATGGATCACGTTCTGCCGGTGCAAATCAGCAAGCCCCGTTGCGATCCTGGCGACGAGCTGCCGCGCCTCGTCATACGGCAGCGGTAGGTCGGGCAACCGCTTGTAGAGCGTGGTCCCGGAGATGCGCTCGATCACGACATAGGCCTGGTGGGCGAAATCGCCGGTGCCGAAACAGGAGGGCACGTGCGGACCCGCAAGCCGCGGCAGGATCATCATCTCCATCTCGAAGGAGACGATCGCCGCGGGGTCCTCGCCCTCCGACACCCGCGGAATTTTCATCAGCAGCGGCACGTCGAGGCCGGGACGGGTGACGGTCCACAGCGTCGCCATTCCGCCGGCATGGACGCATTCGCCAATCGTGTAGCCGTCGATCTCTGCGCCTGATTTGACGAGGGGTTTCGGCATCGGCCTCTAACGCCCCTGCGACAGTCGGTCGGCGAGCCAATGCGGCAGGCCGTTCTCGCGGATCCGGTTCGCGGCCGTCTCGACGTCGTAGGGCGCGCGGCAATAGGTGATCTGGCACGAGACCGTGTCGAACAGCGCGAAAGCCGCGGATGGATCGCCATCGCGCGGCTGGCCGACCGAGCCGAGCACCGCAATCCATTGCCGGCCGCGCAGCAGCGGTACGGAGACGTCAGTCTTGGGCACGAGTCCCGACATCTTCGCCGTCACCGACATCGAATAGATCGCCGGGCGGTGGATGTGGCCGCAGAACGTGACATGAGCCGGCGTCGCGATCAGGCTCTTGGCTGCGTCGGCGGTCGATCGGACATAGTGCCAGCTTCGGGGGCTGGAGGCTTCCGAATGCACGAACAGGCGATCGCCGTCCTCCACCAGCATCGGCAATTCCGCCAGGAACCGCCGCTGCGCGGTGTCGAGCCGGCCGCGGGTCCATTCGATCGCGATTTGCGCCTCGGCATTCATGGTCTCGGCCGAGGAATTCACCGCCTGGTCATGATTGCCGCGCACGGCGACGGCGCCTTGGACAACCAGCTCCATCGCGGTATCCACCACCCATTCCGGATCGGCGCCATAGCCGACGAAGTCGCCAAGCAGGATGAAGCGCTCGGCGCCACGCGCCCGCGCGACTTTCAGGCACGCCTCGAACGCCTGCCGGTTGCCGTGGATATCCGAGAAGACAGCGAGAAGCACGCACCCTCCACCCTCGAACCTTATTGGGAGCCGATAAGGCTAAATTGAGGAGGTCAAGAACATGCGCCAGCGGCGCGCGGTTTGCCAGCACTGCCCTGTCGCGATGGTGAAGAGCCTATTGCTCGTCCTTCGGCGGCATCCGGGGCGGCGGCAACGGCGTGAACACGGCGCCCTGCGCGCCGGCCGGTGGTGCCAGGAATTCGCCGGTCGAGGAATCGCCTCCGCTCGTCTCCATGATGGTCTTGGGCGTCACATATTCCCGGACCATGTCGATGAGGCTGCCATCGCCGCCGCCGAAATCGGCGGCCCGGCCGCCTTGCGGATGTCCCAGCGCGATCTCGTTCTCCGCCGCATGGGTCTTGTCGGCCAGCCTGTCATTGTAGGGCACACGAAAGGCGCGCGGGATGCCACTCGGCCGATTGTCCTCGTCGAGCTGCTCGACCCAGAGATAGATCGAGCCGGGATCGCCCTCCAGCGAATGCGGCTCGACGATGCGGGCCTTCAGCAGCTTGAACGAGGCCGGCAGCCGATCGGCGCTGGCCCAGCCGAGCAGCCCGCGCATCTCGGTGAAGCTGACGACATAGAACGCACTGGTCACGACCACCGCGACCGCCTTGAACGACCAATGCAGCCGCGCATAGACCAGAACGACCAGCAGCAGCGCACCGATGACGGCGTAGGCTATCGATAGCGTGAGGATGACCGTTTGCAGGCTAGTCACGGCGCACCCTCACAGCGTTCTTGCTCACGCCGGTGCTCGGGTCGAGATCGGCGCCGTTGCGCCAGCCGCTGCGAAAGGTCTCCAGCAGCGATTTCGGCCGCTGGTCCACATTGACGACCTTGCCTTCGGCGTCGAGCCGGAACCGCACCGCGGTCTTCTCGTCGCCGGTGTGATCGACCGTGAACTTGTTATCGAAGATCACCTGCGCCGTCGGATTGAGTTTTTGCACCTTCACATTGGCCGTCACAGGCTCGCCGGTCGTAGCCACGAAATGTGAGACATTGACGGTGTATTCGCCGGGAACGATGCCCCGCACCGTGACGATCTCTTCGCGGATCGGCGAGGCAATCTTTTTGCCGTTGACCATGATGAAGTCGTTGGCTCCGCCGCGATCGTCGCGGTCAAGCGTGAGGAAGCCGGCCTCGCGGTGGCGATACCAGGCGATATTGCCCACGGGATCCTGCACGAACAGGTCGAGATCGTCGGGATGGCTGTCGGGCCAGTCCAGCGTGATCATGAACTCGGCCTTGGAGTCGATCTTGCCGTCCTTGGCGTCCGGCGAGACCGCGAGCAGCGCGAGGAAGAACAGGAAAGCGATCACCTGGAGCGCCTTGAACAGCATCACGCCCAAGGGATCGAACGGCTCCTCGCGCGGATAGAGACCGAAATCATCCATCATGTCGCGATTCCAGCGCCCTTACGTTCCAGCACCGGCGTCACATAGGTCTCGGTCAGCACCACCGCATCCGAGAACACCTTCTGGGTCGCGGCATCCAGCATGTAATACTGGATGCGGACCAGGATCGAACCGACGAGGCCCGCCAGCGTCGTGTACATCGCGACCGCCATGCCGTCGCTCATTAGTCCCATCGATGATCGCATCGCGACCTTGTCGGCGGCATCCAGTCCCGCGATCGGCGCCAGCATGATGATGAAGCCGACGATGGTGCCGAGCAGGCCGAGCTTCATCAGCGTATCCGAGACGAAGGCCCCGAAGCCGTTGGAGCCGCGCAGCCGGTCGGCGAGCGTTCGCAGCAATAGCGTCTGGTCGACGGGGCGGTAGTCCTGCGCCGCGGCCTTGGTCACGAGGCTCTCAATGTGGTCCCGCACCAGCCCGCGCGGCAGCGCGGCAGCGCCGACGTCGAGCGCCCTGCCGCCCTCGGGGGCCGCAAGCACCGCGCGGCAGCGCCTTGCCGCCGCGCCCTCGCGGGCAATGGCCCGCGTGCGCAGGAAGCAGTGACCGCAGGTGAGGACATAGAGCAGCGCGATCACGCTGGAAATGTAGGTCCGATCTGAGGTCAGCATCAGGCGGATCAGGCCGAACCGCCACAGCAGCACGACGGCGAAGATCGAAAGCCCGGTGAAGATCATCCAGAACAGGAGCGCACTGCGCTCGGATGGGTCGGCAGCAGGCCCCGCGATTGGCCCAATCGTCATCGAACTCATGCTGCACCGCTCCTGGCCGTGAATTCCGCCCATTAGATCAAAGCCGCCGCCCCCCGTCCAAAGAGCCATGCCCAATCCGGCTTGGGAAATTTGCCCGAGCTGCCATCTTGCCGTGCCTCGCAATTGGCAAGGCGCGGCGGCGTTGTTAGGCTGACCTTAGCAAACTTTGGGGTGATCGCATGCGCCTTGTGCTTCAGCTTGTCGCCCGTCTGTTTCTCATCGTCGCGCTCTGCCTTGGGGCGGCGACGATCTGGGCCACGTTCGACGCCTATCGCAGCGTCGACCGGGCAACTGCGGCCTCGGCGCAGCGGGTCGCCCAGGCGCTTCAGGCCCTGTATTGGCACGAATTCCTGTTGCGTAGCAGCAGAACACGCGAGCAGCTTCTGCCGGTTCCGGAGTGGCGCACGCTGGAGACGATGAAGCTGATCTCGCCCGGCGTCTGCGTCGAATTCCAACCGGCCATCGCATTCGAAAAGCCGCTCTGCGGCCAGAGCGAGGGGCTGGGCAAGACGCCGCCGCGCTGGTTCGCGTCGATCGTGCCGACCTTCCTCGGCAGCCATGCCGAAGTGATACGGCCCGTCAGTCCCCGCGCGGCGACCGCCGGAACGGTGGTCGCGACGCCGGATGAAACGGCCGCCATTTCGCTCGCCTGGGAGTACATCCTCAACGTGATCGACGTCGCGCTTTTGATGGCGGCGGCGATCGCGCTGCTGGCCTCGCTCGCGATCGCGCATGCGCTGGCGCCGGCGCGCACGATCGTCACGGCCTTGCAGCGCATGGCCCGCGGCCATTATCGCACGAAACTGCCGCGCTTCCGCTCGATGGAGCTGGCGATGATCGGCAGCGCCGTCGGCGAGCTCGGCGGCCGGCTGGAGGAGGCGACCGAACAGCGCGCGGCGCTGACGCGGCGCCTGATCGAGATCCGCGACGACGAACGCTGCGCGCTCGCCCGCGAGCTGCACGACGAGTTCGGACAAAATCTCTCGGCCATCCTCGCCTTCGCCAACACCATCGAAACGGCGAGCACGAAGGCAGATAAGCGCGACGACATCGTGCAGGACGCGCGGATGATCTCGCAGGCCACGCATCATCTGATGGCCTCGCTGCGCGACGCGCTGAAGCGCCTGCGCAATCCTCTGCCCGCCGAGCTTGGGCTGGAGGCGAGCCTCGTGAATTTGGTGGATAGCTGGCGCTCGCAGAGCTCGGCGCGGCCGACGATCCAGCTCGATCTCAAGGGCGACCTCACCGACATCAGCGGCCCGGCCGCTATCACGGCCTATCGCGTCGCGCAGGAATGCCTGACCAACGCGTTGCGCCACGGCGCGGCACGCGAGATTTCGCTCAGCGTGGAACGGCGCGCGGGCGACGACGATGCATTGCTGATCCGTGTCGACGACGATGGCGGCGGCGACGCGGCACGCGTCAAGCAGTCGGCCGGCTTCGGCCTCACCGGCATCTGCGAGCGCGTCGCAGCGGCCGGTGGATCATTCTCGATCCTGCCCGCCCGAGGCGGACTCAGCGTCGCCGCCACCATCCCGCTCGCCGCATGAGGCCGGCATGAACGAGATTACGGCAACGGGCATTTCCGTGCTGCTGGTCGACGACCATCCGATCGTGCGGCAAGGCTATCGGCGCGTGCTGGAAAGCCAGGGTGATCTGCATGTCGTGGCGGAAGCCGACAACGCTGCGGATGCCTACAGCGCCTTCAAGGCGAGCGATCCTGATGTCGTCGTGCTTGATATCTCGATGCCCGGCGCGAGCGGACTGGAAGCCATCCGCAACATCCGCGCGCGCAGTCCGCGGGCGCGCATCCTCGTCTTTACCATGCACAACGAAGCCGTTCTGGTGAAGGCAGCCTTCAGTGCCGGCGCCAGCGGCTTCGTCACCAAGAGTAGCGAGCCGTCCGCGGTCGTGTCCGCGATCCGCAGCGTTGCCCGCGGCGAGCGCGCCATGAGCGACGACATCGCGCACATCTTGGCCGAGGACAGTCTGTCGGCGGGCTCGGCGCTGGATCAATTGGGAGAACGCGAGATCGAGATCCTGCGCCAGTTCGCCGGCGGTGCCACGACCGAACAGATCGCTGCGCATCTCAATCTCAGCGTCAAGACGGTGCAGAACTATCACTATCTGATCAAGACCAAGACCGGCGCGCGCACGGATGCGCAGCTGGTGCGGCTGGCAGCCAATTGTGGACTGACGAAGATCTAGATGTTTGCCCCTCCCTGGAGGCAGGCGCACGGAGCCATCCTCCGCATGCGGGCGTCTCCCAGGTATATTTCGACCGCCTTGCGATGCGGATTGGAACGGAGGCCATCGAACTCCAGTTAGTACCGCAGTGAAGGAGTTCCGCCATGAGTAAGGCTATCCGCGAAGCTACCTATCCCGCGCTCATCACTGTCGGCGAGCTCATCGATGAACTCTGCCGCTTGCCAGACACAGCAACCATTCGATTCCACTGCCCCATGCTCGAACAGGAGCTTGCATTCTACAGGCTTCGAAAGCGGGCGAAGGACCTCGTCGAAATTGAAGTCAATGCGTATCCGGAAAGCCCGCCGGTCGTGCCATTGGCGGGTACCGCTCTTCGTGCGCGGAAAAAGTCCCACCATCCGCGTTCGCTTCGCGATGGTGCCCTCGCCCACAAGGTCGACGGATAAAAGCGCCGCCCATGCGGACGATCGAACGGCTTTGGAACAGCGCGTGGAGTATTCGGCCTACGCCTTCAGCCCGCGCAATACCAGCGCCAGCGTCGCATCGACACGCGCCGAGAGATCGGCATCCTTCCACTCGTCGGCATGGGCCGGATGGTGAAAGCGGACTGTGGCATCGAAGATCGCACGCGCGGTGGTCTTGACGTCATCGACGGCGAACACGCCCTGCGTCACGCCGTCGGACAGGATTGCCGCGATCTGGTCGATCATGGTGTCCTTGTGACATTTGACGGCCGCGCAGGCTTCGCGCGCCAGGGTCAGATAAGTGTCGAACATCTCGGGGTCGTCGAGCACACGCGAACGTTTGGCGGCGAACAGCGTGCGCAGCCAGCGGTCGAGCCTGTCAGGCGCCGGGCCCTGCTCCTTGGCAATCGCCAGCAGCGGCGCGTCGATGCGGTCAAGCCAGCGTTTGGCAACCGCTTCGCGCAGCGAAGCCTTGCTCGGGAAATGGCGATAGACGCTGCCATGGCTCACATCGAGCGCACGGGCAACGTCGACCACGGTGGCTTTGGCCAGTCCGTAACGCCGCAGCACGTCCTCGGTGACTTCGAGGATCCGCTCCGGCGTCAAGATAACGGCTTCGTTCATGCCAGCACCATGTTCCCGTTGAGGGCTCAGTTACCCGGCGACAGAGCTGCTTCCGAAGCGCCCGTGCCGGTCGTTTCGGAAAGCTCTCGCCTTAATGAGGCAGTTTTGCAGCCTGCGCCGCGATCTGGCGCGCCACCAGTAAATTGAGCCAGTGCCCAATCGTCCCGGTCAAATTGATGATTTCGGTCGTCATTGTCGTAAGTCTCCAATCAATTGGCGGTCCCTGTTGTTCAATTGCGACCCTCAATCCCCCATCTGCTTGGGACGTCGGGCTCCCGGGATGCCGCCAGACGCCCAATTGGAGCGTCCGAGAACGGATATACACGTCTCGCTGACAGATTTCAATATCTGTCAGTCAATGATCCGTGATTGACAGTTAATATCTGCGGCCCCGGGGCACGTTCCGCTCATCGCGCGCCGCGGCCGGCCGATGCCCCCACCCAGCCCAATCATCCCCCCGCTACGTTGCCGGTGCCGTTTGTTTCGCTCTCCCCGCTCTGCTAAGTCACGGCGTAAAAGCATTTTGGCAGGTCGCCCCTTCTGGGTCGCCCGCCCACCTTCCTGGAGCAGTCCAATGATCCCCCGCTATACCCGCCCGGAAATGGCCTCGATCTGGGAGCCGCAGACCCGGTTCAAGATCTGGTTCGAGATCGAGGCGCATGCGGCGGACGCCCTTGCCGAGCTCGGCACGATTCCCAAGGAGGCCGCCAAAACGGTCTGGGCCAAGGCCAAGGACGCCACTTTCGACGTCGCCCGCATCGACGAGATCGAGCGCGAGACCAAGCACGACGTCATCGCCTTCCTCACCCACCTCGCCGAGATCGTCGGCCCCGAAGCGCGCTTCGTCCATCAGGGCATGACCTCCTCCGACGTGCTCGACACCTGCCTCAACGTCCAGCTCACTCGCGCCGCCGACCTGCTGCTCGCCGACCTCGACAAGGTGCTGGCGGCGCTGAAGAAGCGCGCCCTCGAGCACAAGATGACGCCGACCATCGGCCGCAGCCACGGCATCCATGCCGAACCCGTGACCTTCGGCCTCAAGCTCGCTTATGCCTATGCCGAATTCTCGCGCGCCAGGGAGCGCCTGATCGCGGCGCGGAAGGAAGTCGCCACCTGCGCCATCTCTGGTGCGGTCGGCACTTTTGCCCAGATCGACCCGCGCGTCGAACAGCATGTTGCCAATGCCATGGGCCTCGTCCCCGAGCCGATCTCGACGCAGGTCATCCCCCGCGACCGCCACGCGATGTATTTCTCGACGCTCGGTGTGATCGCTTCCTCGGTCGAGCGTTTCGCGGTGGAGATCCGCCACATGCAGCGCACCGAAGTGCTGGAAGCCGAGGAGTTCTTCTCCGAAGGGCAGAAGGGTTCGTCCGCGATGCCGCACAAGCGCAATCCGGTGCTCTCGGAAAACCTCACCGGGCTGTCGCGCATGGTGCGCGCCTATGTGACCCCGGCGCTGGAGAACGTCGTGCTCTGGCACGAGCGCGATATCTCGCACTCCTCTGCCGAACGCATGATGGGCCCCGACGCGACCGTGACGCTGGACTTCGCGCTGGTCCGCCTCGCCGGCCTGATCGACAAGCTGCTGGTGTACCCCGCCAACATGCAGAAGAACCTCGACCGCCTCGGCGGCCTCGTGCATTCGCAGCGCGTTCTGCTGGCGCTGACGCAGAAGGGCGCAAGCCGCGAGGACGCCTACAAGCTCGTGCAGCGCAACGCCATGCCGGTCTGGCGCGGCGAGGGCGACTTCCTCCAGCTCCTGAAGAAGGACGCTGAAGTGAAGAAGTATCTCACCGACGCCGAAATCGACGAGCAGTTCGACCTCGGCTATCACTTCAAGCACGTCGACACGATCTTCAAGCGCGTGTTCGGCGAAAGCTGAGCGTCATTCGTAGCCCGGGTGAGCGCAGCGACACCCGGGACTTTTCCCACAAAAAATCCCGGATTTCGCTTCGCTCATCCGGGCTACAAATCAAGGCGGACCTCCCTCATGCCCATCGTCAACCGCGTTGCCGCCCTCTCCGACGAAATGGCCGCCTGGCGCCATGACTTCCACGAGAATCCGGAGCTGCAATACGACGTCCACCGCACCGCCGGCATCGTCGCCGACCGCTTGCGCGAGTTCGGCTGCGACGAGGTGGTGACGGGCATCGGCCGCACCGGCGTCGTCGGCGTGATCCGCGGCCGCAAGTCCGCCTCGGGCAAGACCATTGGCCTGCGCGCCGACATGGATGCGCTGCCGATCATGGAGACGTCGGGCGTACCCTATGCCTCCAAGGTCCCCGGCAAGATGCACGCTTGCGGCCATGACGGCCACACCGCGATGCTGCTCGGCGCCGCCAAATACCTCGCCGAGACGCGCAATTTCGACGGCACGGCCGTGGTGATCTTTCAGCCCGCGGAAGAAGGCGGCGGCGGCGGCAAAGCCATGGTCGAGGACGGGCTGATGACGCGTTGGAATATCCAGGAGGTCTATGGCATGCACAACATGCCGGGCCTGCCCGAAGGCCATTTCGCGACCACACCCGGCGCGATGCTCGCCTCCTCCGACAACATCCAGATCACGGTGCACGGCAAGGGCGGCCATGCCGGCGCGGGTCCGCACAAGTCCATCGACAGCGTGCTGATCGGCGCTCAAATCGTCAACGCGCTGCAATCGATCGTCGCGCGCAACGTCGATCCGCTCAAATCGGCCGTCATCTCGATCACGCAATTCCACTCCGGAACCGCCTTCAACATCATTCCGGAGGTCGCCGAGCTCGGCGGCACCGTGCGCACGCTCGATCCTGAAGTGCGCGATCTCGTCGAGCGCCGCATCGGCGAGGTCGCCGAGAGCGTCGCCCGCGCCTATGGCGGCTCGGCCGAAACGAAGTACATGCGGATGTATCCGGTGACGATGAACCATGCGCGCGAGGCCGGCCTTGCCGCCGACGTCGCCCGCGACATCGTCGGTGCCGAGCGCGTCAACGACAAGTTCATTCCCATGATGGGCGCCGAAGACTTCTCCTTCATGCTGGAAGCGCGCCCCGGCGCGATGATCCTGGTCGGCATGGGCGACGGCAACGAGTGCCACCACCCGGCCTACGTCTTCAACGACAACATCCTCGGCCACGGCGCGTCGTATTGGGCGCGCCTGGTAGAGACGCGGATGCCGGCGGGTTAGTGCAGGTCTCGCCGGGTGGGCAAAGCGAAAGGGTGCCCACCACAAACTTCTCCGCTGCAAATGGTGGGCACGGCGCTTCGCGCCTTTGCCCACCCTACAACACCGCTCATCCCTGATATTGCAGCACGTGCATGCCGGCGTTCCAGTCGGAGACGAACATCAGCCCGTCAGGCCGGACATAGGCGTCGCAGGTTTTGGCCGCGAGCGCGACGTTCGGGCGCGGATCGATGAGCTTTTTCGGTGTCGGCGGCACCCAATACGCGATCTCCTTCGGTGCGAAGGCGTCCCTGACGTCGAACACCCTGACGCCGGCATTGTTGTAGGTTGCGAAGATCGTCTCCTCGCTCTGGAACGAGCCCGGGCGGTTCTCGTGCAGATTATGCGGACCGAAGGTGCCGTTCGTGCAGAAATCGCGGTCGCGCGGGGTCGGCAGGGTCGCGATCGGCACCGGATTTGCCGGCGCGCGCACGTCGAGAACGAATGTATGGAACAGCCCCTTGGCGCAATTGTCCGCGTTCGCTTCGTCGGCGACGATTGCGAGCTGTCGCTTGGGCAGCGGCAGCGGCGTATGCGTCCCGCCGGCGAAGGGCGGCGACCAGTTGATGTGGGACAGCAGCTTTGGATTCACGGGATCGCCGATGTCGTGAATGGTGAAGCCGCCATCGCGCCAGGCAGCATAGCCGCGATCACCCGCCGTGATCATGTGATGGAGCGCAAAGCGCTTGCCCTTCGGCGTTGCCGGCTCGCCGGCCGCACGGTTCATGCCCGGCAGCCACCATTTCGCGACGATCTCCGGCTTGGTGATGGTCTTGAGATCGACCACGCAAAGGATGTGGTCGGTGAACCCGTCGAGATGCGCCGATACATAGGCATAGCGGCCGCCCGGCCACCACAGCCGATTGATGCCGAAGCCGGGCATTTCGAGGAATGCGATTTCGCGCATCTCGTTCGGTTTCGATATGTCGTGGATCGACAGCCCACAGCGGAATTTCTTGGCCTTGGTGATGCTGTCGACCAGCGTGTTCTCGAAATAGCCGCGCATATTGTCGTAGGACTGCATCGCGACGATGTTGGCGCCGTTTGCAAGCAGCAGCAGGTCTTCCGCCACCTGTAAATGGTGGGTGCGAGTGTATTGTCCCGCGGTGAAGAAATTGACCGGCTTCAGCGCACGCGGATCGGATGCGTCCAGGACCGTCACGCCGTCGCTGAACATATGTCCGACATAGACATGCTGCCGGTTGAACATCACCTGCACACTGTCGGGCCGTCCGCCGATGTCGCTGTAGGAGATGTGCTTGATGCCCTTGCCGATGCCCTCGGAGGGAATGTCTGCCTCCGAAGCCCTAGCGCATCTCGACCACCCAGGCAGCGCGGCGGATCCGAGCACGGCCGACAATTGCTGAAGGTGACTGCGGCGCGAGAGCTCAAGCATCGGTTTTCCCCATTTTTTGGGAATGATGCTCGCTTGCGGCGGGGCACGCAAGCCTCGTGTCGCCTGCCCTCACCTCAACCGCAGACGTGTCTGGTCCGGCCGGACATCACCGCTGCCTGGCCCTCAGTTGCAGACCTCGCCGGTGATCTTGGCGCTGGCGTTCGCATTGGGCACCGGCCCGAGGTGACAGCCCTTTGCGACCGGTCTGCATCCGGCGTTGTTGCAGATCATCTGCCCGGAGGACTGCGACTTCGGAGCCGCGGACTCCGCCTCCTTGCGGTCCTGGTCGCGCCTCTTCGAATCCTCGCGCGTGACCACCGGCTTCTTCTCCGGCACCTTCTCGCATTCATTGTCATCGCCGACGTGATAGCCGGCGCGGCAGGTGATCTTCGCGCATTGATCGCCGTCGGCCTTGAAGCCGAAATTGCATACGAGCGGACAGACGCGTCCTGGCTTCGCCTTCAGCGCATCGAGCGCGTCGACGCTTGCAAGCTTCGCGTCGAGTTGGGTGCCGGCATATTTGTTGAACAGCGTCAGCGAGCGTTGCGATGCGGCGTTCCAATCGCCGTCAGCGGCGGCCGAAAGACAGCCGACGCGGCGCAGCTCGCTCTGAACGGATTTCGCGAGATCGCCGGGCGGCGGGGAGCTTGGCGGCGGCGACAGCGCGGCGACCTTCCTGCTTTCGGCATCAGCCGCCTGCTTGTCCGCCGCCTGCTTCGTTGCGGCCTCCGTCGCCGCTTTCTCGAGCGCCCGCTTCTCCGCGAGCGACTTGGCCGCGGCAGCTTCCGCCGCCTTGCGATCTCGTTCGGCCGCCTCCGCCTTGGCCTGCTCGATCTGCTTGGCTTTCTCGGCCGCGATCCTCGCCTCTTCCGCGGCTTTGGCAGCTGCGGCGGCTTTCTCCTGCTCGGCCTTCTGGGCTCGTTCGGTCGCGAGCCTCGCCTTCTCCTGTTCGGCCAGACGCGCCTTCTCGGTCGCCACCGTGCGATCCTCCTCGGCGGCAATCTTCTTCAACTGCACACGAGCGAGGTTGGCGTAAAAGCCGTCCGGATAGGTCTGGAGGAATGCTTCCCAGGCTTCGCGCAGGCCGGCCTGAAGCGCCAGCTCGTAGTCCTTGCGCACACTGTCCTGCGGGTTCGCCTGCGGACCTGCTGCGGCGACTGGCCTCAGCGGCACCAGCGGCACGTCGCTGCCGCCCAGGGAGCCATAGACATACGGCTCCTGCTTGTTGCCGGTCTTCTTCAAGACGTCGTCACGGACAAAACCGAATGCCTTGCGCAAGTCGAGCCCGGGCTTCGGGAGATGATCGGTCAGCGCGACCGCGAACGGGCTGTTGCGGGAGTCGCCATCCGACGCCGTCGATCCCGCCTTGGCCGCAAAGGCGATCATCGTGTTCGGACTGGTCGGCTCGACCTTGGCAAGTCCGCCACCAATCGCGCGCGAGGCCAGGGTGCGCTTCATCGTCTTGGCGAATGGGTTGTCGCGGCACGCATCGAGGATGACGAGACGGAGTTGTTTGGCCGGTTCGACCGCGTACAGCGCGCGATCCAGCGCGACCGTCTCGTCGAGGACGTCACCGTCAGTTTCCAGCATCGCATCGGTCGGAACGAGATAGTTGCTGCCGTCCAGCTCGATGCCATGGCCCGCATAGTAGATGACTGCCATGTCGGCATCGCGCGTCCTGGCCGCGAACTCGCGCAACGATCGCCGCATTTCGCTGGCGTTGAGATCCAGCCTGACCTCGACCGTATCGAAGCCTGCGTTCCTGAACATGCTGCCCACGAGCCCGGCGTCATTCACCGGGTTCGCAAGCCGCGGTGCGTTCTTGTAAGCGGAATTGCCAATGACGAGCGCAACGCGCTTGTCGGCCTGGGCCGATCCGCACCCCAGCCAAAGACCGAAAATCAACAGTGAAAGAGATCGCAAGACGATCATGAAACGCCGAGCCTTTTACGGGCGATTGCCTGTGACACCCTAATTGCAGACCTCGAAGTTGCCGCCTGTGGCTGTATTCGAACTAACCCTGCCGGGGATCGTCCCGCTGACAAGCCGACATCCCTTTTGCACCGGGCGACATCCCGTCGAGCTGCAAATAATCTGTCCACTCGCCTCAGGCCTGGACGGCGAAGATTCTGCTTGCCTTCCGGTCCGTATCCCGCCTCCGCGATTCCTCACGCGTGGCGACCGGCTTCTTCTCCTGAATCTTTTCGCACTCGTTGTCATCACCGACGCGATAGCCGGCGCGGCAGGTAATCTTCACGCATTGATCGCCGTCGGCCTTGGAGCCGAAATTGCAAATGAGCGGGCAGACGCGTCCCGGCTTGGCTTTCAGGGCATCGAGCGCGTCGGCGCTGGCGAGCTTGGCATCGAACTGAGTACCGGCGTATTTGTTGAACAGCGCCAGCGAGCGCTGCGAAGCTGAATTCCAGTCGCCGTCCGCAGTGACGGACAGGCAGCCGACGCGGCGCAGTTCGCTCTGGAGTGATTTCGTCAGATCAGCCACCGACAATGTGGATGCCGGCGCCGGCGCAAGGGCTGCAACTTTCTGCTCGACCTCAGGCATCTGCCGATCGGCCGCCGGTTTTACCGCCTGCTCCGCCTTCTCGGCGGCCTGCTTGGCGGCAAGCTCGGCCCTGGCCTTCTCCGCTGCCTGCTTCTCGGCTTGTGCTTTTGCCGCGGCAGCCTCAGCCAGTTTGCGCTGGTGCTCGGCCGCGTCCGCCCTTGCCTGCTCGATCTGCTTCTGCTTCTCCGCCGCGACCCGGGCCTCTTCGGCGGCCTTGGCAGCCGCGGCCGCCTTGTCCTGCTCGGCCTTCTGGGCGCGTTCGGCAATGAGCCTTGCCTTCTGCTGCTCGGCCGCGTTCGCTTTTTGCTCGGCCGACGCGCGCGTTTCTTCAGCAGCGATCTTGTTCATCTGGCCCTTGGCCAGATTGGCATAGAAGCCTTCGGGATATTGCGCCAGGAAGGCTTCCCAACCGTCGCGCGTGGCAAGCTGCAGCGCGAGCTCGTAATCCCTGCGAATCGAATCCTGCGGATTTGCCTGCGGACCGGTTGCAGCCGGCTTGGCAGCAACCAACGGCACGTCATCGCCGCCCAGCGAGCCATACACGAAGGGCTCCTGCTTGTTCCCGGTGCTCCTCAGCACGTCGTCGCGCACGAATCCGAACGCCTTGCGCAAATCTAGGCCCGGCTTGGGCAAGTGCTCGACCAGCGCGGTGGCGAACGGGCTGTTCCTCGAATCGCCGTCGGACGCAGTCGAACCGGCCTTTGCCGCGAAGGCGATCATGGTGTTGGGGCTGGTCGGCTCGACCTTCGCAAGCCCGCGTCCGATCGCGCGCGAAGCCAGCGTCCGCTTCATGCTCTTGGAAAACGGATTGTCGCGGCAGGCGTCGAGGATGATCAGACGAAGCTGCTTGGCCGGCTCGACCGCGAACAGCGCGCGCTCCACCGGGATGGTCTCGTCGAGTACGTCGCCATCCGTCTCCAGCGTCGCGTCGATCGGAATGAGATAGTTGGTGCCTTCCAGCTCGATGCCGTGGCCGGCGTAATAGATCACCGCCATATCGGCATCGCGGGTCCTGCCGGCGAACTCGCGCAACATGCGCCGCATCTCGCTGGCGCTGAGATCCAGCCTGACATCGACGGAATCAAAGCCCGCCTTCTTGAACATGCCGCCGACCAGAGTGGCATCGTTGACGGGATTGCCGAGCTTGGGCGCGCTCTTGTAGGCGGAATTGCCGATGACAAGCGCCACCCGCCGGTCCGCATGGGCTGGTCCGCAGGCGAGGCCAATGGCCAAAATCAACAAAACAAATATCCGAAACGGAATCACTTGCGTCCCCCCGGATGCAATTCCACGAGACTATTCGGACCATGGCTCAATTACCAATTCTTCCTATGTGATACTTGTCACATAAGGGGCTCTATCGGGGTATGGATGATGCGGCGAAGCGTCGCCCTGCTCTGGAGCTGACGCCAAAGCCGTCTGTTGAGCCCGTTACATTTGCACCACCTCGTGGCGCATCACGAACGGTGCAAGCAGTGCGTGCACCTCGCTCGCAACCGCCTCGCGCTGATCCGCCGGCAGGCCCGCGAGCGTCACGGTGGCGATCGAACCGTGGCTGCCGTGGGCGCCGACCCTGACCTTGCAGTCGATGCCGCGCTCAGTGAGCGGCGTCAGCACCTTCGTGAACACGCGCTGGGCTGCGTCCCAGCGCAGCTGCGGCTTGAACACTTTGCCGACGCCCGTCACCGGCATCGGATCGATCGAGATGACCTGTACGGGAACGGCGGCGCGCTCCGGCGTACGCTCGCGCACCCATGTCTCCAGCTCGCCCGGCTCGACGGTCGCGCCCGGCTTCAGCTGCACGTAACCGACCGGCAGCTCGCCGGCATAGGCGTCGGGTTGGCCGACCACGGCGGCAAAGCCGACGGCGGCATGCCGGAACATGATCTCCTCGATCGGCGCCGGATCGATGTTGTGGCCCCCGCGGATCACGAGATCCTTGGCGCGGCCGGTGATCCAGAGATAGCCGTCGGCATCGAGCCGGCCAAGATCGCCGGAATTGACCCAGACCTCGTCGACGAAGGCACCCTTGTTGTGCTCGTCGTTGAGATAGCCGCCGAACACGCCTGGGCCAGCCATGATGACGACGCCAATCTCGTCCGGCGCGCAGTCGCGGATCAGCTTGCCCTCGGCATCGAGCTGGACGATGCGGACCCGCGCGTAAGGCATGGGAAGGCCGACCGAACCGAGCCGGATCGGCCGCGACCGATAGGCCAGCGTGTGCACGCTCGAGGTCTCGGTCATGCCGTAGACCTCGACGACCGGCAGCTTGAGCTTGTCCTGGATCGCAGACCCCACCGCGACCGGGATCGCGGAGCCCCCACCGGCTGCATATTTCAGGCTGGAGATGTCCGCATTGCCAGGCGGTACCGCGAGCGTCGCGGCGAGTACCGTGGGGACGCTCGACAGCGCCTCCGGCTTGAAGCGCTCGACCAGTTGCCAGATGTTCTTCACCGCACTCGGGTTGCGCCATCCGCTCGGCGACAGCACGACCAGCGAACCGCCAGCCGACAGCGTCGTCAGCACCTGCGTCAAGGAGCCCCCGACGTGAAACAGCGGCATGCCGAACAGCATGTTGGCGCCCGGCTTCGACTTCAGCAGCAGATTGAGCGCCCAGGCCTGATAGACCTGGTTGGCATGCGTGTGCCGCACCAGCTTTGGCGTGCCGGTGGTGCCGCCGGTGTGGAAATAGGCGGCGATGTCGCTGCCGAGAATCTTGCGTCCGCTGATAAGGCGGTCCGAAGGCTGCGGCTTGATGAGGTCGTTGAAGGCAAAGATTCCTCTCGCCGGATCGCCAGCACCGAACACCTGCACGATCGCCTTGAGCTGCTTGAGTTGCGGCCTGATCTGCTCGACTTTCTGCCAGATGTCGGTGCCCGGCATCGGCCCGAGCGCCACCAGGATTTTCGTATTCGTGGCCTCGAGGATCTCCGCGATCTGGTGCGGCTCCAGGAGCGGATTGACGGGATTGGCGATGCCGGCGGCTTCCGCGCCGAACAGCGTTACAAAGGCGTCCGGCACCAGCGGCAGCATGAAGCTGACGACGTCGCCCTTCTCCACGCCCAGCGCGTGAAGCATGTTGGCGGCCTGCGTGACGCGCGCGATGAAGTCGCGGTACGTGACCACGACAGGCGTGTCGGCGGGATCGGCATTTTGCAGGAACTGGATCGCCGGCCCGTTGGGGTTGCGGACCGCACCCAGCCTGATGGCGTCATAGGTGCTGTCGGCCGCGACGCGATCGGCGTAAGGGACCTGCTCGAAGGCTCGAACCTCGGCGTCCGTCGCCAGGTCCGGATAGTCGCTGCCGATGAGCCGATCGAGCGCGTGGATGCCCGCCATGGAATTCCGTCCTCCCTCAGATGCATGTCCGCGCCCCCTGTCTTTTGACATTTTGGTTTGGCGTGGCCTCGACCGATGGGCCGGCCGAGCACGGGCAGAATGATGGATGATTTGGCGTTCGTCCATGACCTAACGGCCTCGGGCTGTGGTGAGAGGCTTTTGAACCTGCGCGCCCGATCCGGGGACCAAGAACTGGCATAGGACTCACATGCCGGCGTCCTCGCCAGCGCCCTGGCGCAAGACTGAGGTGATCATGACTACGCCCCCGCGGGATTGCGCTACCCGGCTGTTCATCGCGCTCGCCGTGACAGCGGGGATCATGACATCGGTGATCGCCCTGCCCCGCGCGGCACTCGCCGAGGACGGCCAGCTCGACAAGATGCGCGCCAAGATCTCGGCCTTCATCGGCGACAAGATGGAGAAGCTCGGCGGGTCACGCATCGTCTACAAGGTGGACACCGATGGCCTGCGCGAGAGCGTAGTCACGGATTTGCGCGACGACGTCTACAAGAACCTGCGCGAGGGCAAGATCGCCTTCTCCGGTCTTGCGATCCGCGACGGCGGCGTCGAGTTGAAGATTGCCGACGTCAAGGGCCGCGAGCAACTCGCGCGCAAGCTCGCGTCGGCCGCGGAAGGATTGCCGTCGCATGCACTCGCCGTGACCGACGGCGACGGACTGGTCAGGCTCGTGCCGACCAATGCGGCATCCGCCGCGCGGTTGCACGAACTCGTCGAAGATGCCATCGCCATGATCGAGCAGCGTCTGAAGGAGGCCGGCGTCCAGCTGGCCAGCGTCCAGCCCGATGGGACCGACCGCATCCGCATCTTCCTGCCCGGTGTGATGGAGCCCGAGCGCGTCACCGCGGTCTTCGCCCGCAGGGTCAAGGTCGGCTTCCGCCTGATCGACCTCTCGGTGCCGCCGGAGCAGGCGCAATCCGGCACGCCACCGGCAGGCACGGAAGTCCTGCCCGGCTTCAAGGACAAGAGCCTTTATCTGGTCGCCAAGGACAGCGTGCTCGACGGCGACGACATCAGCTATGCGGGCCCGGGGTTTGCGAGCGCCACGAAAGAGCCGATCGCCTCGTTCCGCTTCAACGGCCGCGGCACGCGGCGCTTTGCCCACATCACCGAAGAGAATATCGCAAAGCCCTTCGCCATCGTGCTCGACGGCAAGGTGATCTCCGCCCCCATCATCCGCGAGCCCATCACCGGCGGCTCGGGCCAGATCTCCGGCAATTTCACCCTGGAGGAAGCAAACAGCGTCGCCATGCTGCTGCGCGCTGGTTCACTGCCGGGGCACCTCGGCTTGGTCGAGCAGGAGGTCGTGCCGCCCGCCAAGCCCTAAGGCGGGGGATCGCCCCACGCCCACGCCTGGTCCCCCTCGCCCGGTCGGCCGCCGAGGTCGACCACGCCGAGGCTCGTACCCACTGGCCCCCGAATCGCGGGCGCGCCACGGCCATATGCACCGCCAAACAGGCAATTGCCGAAACGCCCGATCAGGCTAAAATTTGCCTCTTGCGGCACGGCGGCCCAAAACTTCATTCAAGCGGTCGTCGTTCGATTTCGGCTATAGGTGTCGAGAATACCGACCGGGACTGAAGGCCTTACGCGGGGATAGTACCATGCCGTCCGGCAGCGCAGACATTTCGTCGATCCTCGACCGCATTCTCGAGGCGGCGACGGATAACCTCAGGATCGCGAAGATCCTGGTCCAGATGGGCCTCGATCCGAACAACGTCACCTATGACTCGATCTTCAATCGGATGCTGGAGATCTTCGTCCAGAATATCACGTTGGCCAATATGTTCGCCGCGGTCGGCGCCGGCTTCTTCGTCGCTACCCTTCTGATGCGGACCATGGTGCCGCTGCGCGTCGCTAACATGGTCGGCTGCGCGTTCTTCGCCGTCTTCGGCGCGCTCTCCGCCAACGTGTCGACCTTCCTGCTCTATCTCCTGCTGCTACCGATCAACGCCTTGCGCCTGCGGCAGATGCTCAAGCTCGTCAAGAAGGCGCGCCATGCAGCCGAAGGCGACATGTCGATCGAATGGCTCAAGCCGTTCATGACCGAGCGCAAATATCGTCGCGGCGATACGCTGTTCAAGCTGCGCGATCCGGCTAACGAGATGTTCCTCACCGTCACCGGCAAGTTCCTGGTCAAGGAGATCAACATCGAGATCCTGCCCGGAACGCTCATGGGCGAACTCGGCTTCCTCACGCCGGACAACCGGCGCACCGGAACGGTCGAGTGCATCGAGGACGGCCAGGTGCTGACGATCACCTACGACCGGCTGCTCGAGATCTACTTCCAGGACCCGCAGTTCGGCTATTACTTCCTGGTGCTGACTAGCCAGCGGCTGCTGCAAAACATCGAGCGCCTGCAGAAGCAGCTGGCAACAGAGAGGGCCGCCACCACGAACAGGATCGCGTGAGCGATCGCCTCGCCGCTCAGTCCAAGAGCAGCGCCATGCCCGGGTCGCCCTTCTCCATCGCACGCCGATAGCCCGCCCGCGCACTGATGCGGCCGAGATATTTGACCACGTTCGGAGAGCGCTGGAGGTCATAGGGCTGGAAGTAGCGCATCGTGGTCAGCGAGAAAACTGTCATGATGTCGGCGGTCGTGAAGGCGCTGCCCGCAAGATATTCGGCCTCGCGAAGCCTTGCGTCGAGAAGATCGTAGGCCCGATCGAGACGCCCCTTCATCGCGAGCAGGGTCGGATTGTCCTTGGCGAGATCGAGCCGGTTCAGGATCATCATCCGTCCCATACCGGGTTGCAGGCTGCCATTGGCGAAATGAACCCAATATAGAAACTGCGCGAAGGCGGGATCAGTGGGACCGAGCACGAGTCGGCCGTTGCCATATTTTGCAACGATGTAATCGACGACGGCGCCGGATTCCGCGAGCACCAGCTCGCCATCCGTGATCACCGGCGCCGTGCCGGCCGGATGCAGCGCCTTGTACTCGGCCGGAGCCAGCATGGTGACGGGATCGCGCGCATAGCGCTTCAACTCGTAGGGAATCCCCAGCTCCTCGCACAGCCAGACGATACGCTCGGACTGCGACTTGCCGAGATGATGGACGGTGAGCATGAGGCCTCCTGCGACGCAATTGGATGTTTCGTGACCCCACACCTTACTCCGTCATTGCGAGCGCAGCGAAGCAATCGCGGGCGCGATGCTTCCTCCCATGTCCGCCCTACCCCGCCTCGTCCGTCACCATCCGCGCCACAATGCGGTCGCGGCGGATGAAATGGTGCCACACGGCGGCGATCACGTGAATCGCGATCAAGGCGAGCAGCACATAGGCAAAGAGGATGTGGCGGTCTTCATAGACGCCAGCCGCCGCGCGGTCGGGAGCCGTGAATTGCGGCACGTGAAACAGGCCGAAGAAGTTCGAATAATCAGGTGCGTGCGCACCGGAATGCGCCCAGCCGAGCATGGTGACGATGATGACGGCGAGGTAGAGCGCGCCGTGGCTGAAATGGGCGGCGACCTTCTGCCAGCGCGAGGTCCCGGCCGGCATGATCGGCGTCGGGTTGACGAGGCGCCACACCAGGCGCAGCACGGTGAGCAGCAGGATCACATAGCCGATATCGGCGTGGATCGAGCGGTAGAAGAAGCGGTCGGGACGCGCCGGGATGTGGTTCATCCACCACCCGAAGCCGATCATGCCGATGATGATCAGCGCCAGACTCCAGTGCAGCCATCGGGAAATGCTGCCCCAGCCGTGACTGGTATTTCTGATCATGTCGGTGCTCCGGAGTTTTGCGGGCCTGTCCCTATCCGCACCGCCGTACGGCAGCTGATACCGGGAACATGTGGCCGTCGCGAAATTGAATCGCTCCAAAATAGCCCTAAGTGCCCTTGCCGCAAAACCGCCCCAAAAACCGAATGGTAACGATGGCGGGCTAGAGTGTTCACGTGACCCATTCTCCGACGATTCTGGTGTTCGATTCCGGCCTTGGCGGCCTCACGGTCCTGCGTGAGGTCGTGGCTGCGCGCTCCGACGCGCATTACGTCTACGTCGCGGACGACGCCTTCTTCCCGTATGGCCACCACAGCGAGGACGAGATCATCGCCCGCGTGGTGCCGCTTATGGGGGAATTGATCGGCATGCACGATCCTGACCTCGTCGTGATCGCCTGCAACACGGCGTCCACGCTGGTCCTATCGCATCTGCGCGCCGCTTATTCCCTGCCCTTCGTCGGCACGGTGCCTGCGATCAAGCCAGCCTGCGCGCAGTCGAGGAGCCGCCGCGTGTCGGTGCTCGGCACCAGGGGCACCGTGAAGCGCGAATACACCAAGGCGCTGATCCGCGATTTCGCGCAGGGTTGCGAGGTGACACTGGTCGGCTCGCCCGAGTTGGCCGCGCTGGCTGAATCCGAGCTCAGCGGCTCTCCCGTCAGCGACGACGCCATCCTCGCCGAGCTCGCCCCTTGTTTCGTGGGCGATGCCGGGGACGCAGGCGCACGCACCGACACCGTGGTGCTCGCCTGCACGCATTACCCGCTGCTGCTCGACCGGCTGAAAAAGCTCGCCCCCTGGCCGGTCGACTGGATTGATCCGGCGCCCGCGATCGCCCGCCGCGTCTCGGATCTGCTCGGCCCGCACACCGGTGGCATCGCGCAATCCGGCGCCGAAATGATCTTCACCTCGAACCGCGTGCATGGCCTTTCGACCATGCTGACGCCGTTCTTCGGCGGCCGCATTCCAGCCTGATCTTGCGCCTCGACGCCCCGCTGCTAGGGTCCGCCGTCGTCGTTTCCTACAGGTTCTTCCCATGTCCGTCCCGACCACGCCGCTCAACCGTCTTCGCCAGCTCTGGCGCGAGGGTCGTCCTGCCTTCGGCGCGATCGCGACGATCCCGAGCGTGCAGACCGTGCAGATCATGGCGCGCTCTCTCGACTGGATCATCGTCGATCTCGAGCACGGGCCGATTGGACTGACCGAAGCACATGCGATGATCGCGGCCACCACCGGCACCCCATGCACGCCGCTGGTGCGCATCGCGGCGAACGAGCCATGGCTTGCGAAGGCACCGATGGACATCGGCGCCTTCGGCATCAATTTCCCGATGATCACCAATAGCGCGGAGGCCGAGAAAGCGGTGCGCAGCGTGCGCTATCCTCCACGCGGCGATCGGCTCTGGGGTCCGTTCCATGCGCCATTCCGCTGGGGCCAGTCGATGCCGGACTACATGGCCAGCGCCGACGACGAGATGATCTGCATGATCACGATCGAGCACGTCGACGCCGTCAACCGCATCGACGAGATCATGGCCACGCCCGGCATCGATGTAGCTGTGATCGGCCCCGGCGATCTCGCCACCTCCATCAACAAGCGCGGCCAGATGGACGATCCGGAATTGCTGGAGCTGGTGGCGCGGGCCGAGGCCGGCATCCTCAGAAGCGGTGTGCCGATCGGCGGTGTGGCCCGTACCGCGGACCAGGCCAACGCCCTGGTCGACCGCGGCTACCGCGCGATCGCGCTCGGCTTCGACTGGTCGCTATTCCAGCGCGGCATCATGGCAGCGTTCGAGGGGATCAAGCGCTAGCCATTGAGTCTTGCCGGGAACCGCGGCGCTGCTAGGCTCAGCCGTTCCAGGGAGGAAAAACCATGCTCAAAAAGACTTTGCTCGCTCTCGCCTTCACCGGCCTCGCTGTTGCGGCCTTCGCCCAGCAGCCCGGCATCAAGCGCACCCCGCTCCAGAAGGTCGAGTTTCCGGATGGCTACAACACCATCACGGCCATCGCGGAGGTCCCGGCGGGCGGCGCGGCCGGACGCCATACCCATCCGGGCATCGAGACCGGCTACGTGCTCGAAGGTGAACTCAATCTCCTCATCGACGGGCAGCCGGAAAAGAGGCTGAAAGCCGGCGATTCCTACCAGATCCCGGCGGGCGTCGTGCATGACGCCAAAGCCCACGGCGACAAGGCTATGAAAGTGCTTGGAGTTTACGTCGTCGACAAGACCAAGCCGCTGGCCTCGCCGGCGCCCTGATGCGGCGAACCGACCGGCCCCACGCGGGTTGGTTCGTGCTAGAGCAGGCGGCGAGCGGGAACCCCGCTCGCTGCACAAACTTTAATCAGGGGAAACCAAAGAGCGATGCGCGGGACGCCCAAGACCATTTCGCTGCCGCGTCGCCTGATTATCGACCTCATGCACGCCTCGATGGGCGTGCCCTTCGTGTCGCTTTCCCGTTCGCTCGATATCGGCCCCCTGCTGGAGGCCCGCGCGGGCGCGATGGCGCCAGCCGGCTGGGCGGCCATGTTCGTCAAGGCTTTTGCCCTCGTCGCCAGGGACGAGCCGGTCCTGCGTACCGTCTATGCCAAATGGCCCTGGCCGTCGCTTTACGAGCTGCCGAAGAGCGTAGCGTCGGTGGCCATTGCCCGGGTCGAGGGCGGCGAGGAATGCGTGATCCCGCAGCGAATCGCGGCTCCCGAGGCCATGACGCTGACTGCGGTCGACGCCGAGATCCGGCACGCAAAGACCGCCCCGATCGACGAAATTCCCATGTTTCGCAAGATCATGCGGGCGACCCGCCTGCCGCTGCCGTTGCGGCGGCTGTCCTGGGCGATCGGGCTGAATTTCGGCCGGCAGCGCGGCAACTGGTTCGGCAGCTTCGCGGTGAGCTCGGTGGCCGCCTATGGCGGTGGCGAGCTTCACCCGATCACGCCCGGCCCCTTCATCGTCAGCTATGGGGTGGTCGGGCCTGACCAGACCATCCATGTCGTGATCCGCTGGGATCATCGGGTCACCGACGCCGCCCCGATCGCCCGCGTCCTGACCCGGCTGGAACAGGTCCTGAACACTGAAATCGCTGCCGAATTGCGTGCGGCCGGGTCGAAGTCGATCCGGGCAGTCGGAACGTGATTCCGGGCCATTCGCATTGACAGCGAGCCCCAAATCCCCCTAAAAGCCGCTTGCTCGCGGGCCGATTTCGGCCCGCGAAGCGTTTCGCGACCCGTGGTCCTGTCCCTTAAGCTTTGGGATCGGACCTGTCAGTGCCGGGCTAGCCCGTCACACAGGAGGGCGCGTTTCCTCAAACCAAGTACCTGAAGAGGACGCGATGACTAAGCGCAGTGAGGCGAAGTACAAGCTCGATCGCCGTATGGGCCAGAACATCTGGGGCCGCCCGAAGAGCCCCGTGAACCGCCGCGAATACGGCCCCGGCCAGCACGGCCAACGCCGCAAGGGCAAGCTCTCCGACTTCGGCGTGCAGCTCCGCGCCAAGCAGAAGCTGAAGGGCTATTACGCCAACATCTCCGAGCGTCAGTTCCACAGCATCTACGTCGAGGCCAGCCGCCTCAAGGGTGACACCGGCGAGAACCTGATCGGCTTGCTCGAGCGCCGTCTCGACGCGGTTGTGTACCGCGCCAAGTTCGTCTCGACGATCTTCGCCGCGCGCCAGTTCATCAACCACGGCCACGTCAAGGTGAACGGCCGCAAGGTCAACATCTCGAGCTATCTGGTCAAGCTCGGCGACGTGATCGAGGTCAAGGAATCATCCAAGCAGCTTGCCCACGTCCTCGAAGCCAGCCAGCTCTCCGAGCGTGACACCCCCGACTATCTCGAAGTCGACCATGGCAAGATGACTGCGAAATACATTCGCATCCCGCACCTCTCCGACGTGCCGTTCCCGGTGCAGATGGAGCCGCATCTGGTCGTCGAATTCTATTCGCGCTAAGATCTGAATATCGAAAGGCCCCGGTTCGCCGGGGCCTTTTTTGCTTAAAGAGCCACACTTCAGCGGCCGTTTACCTTCAGGAGGCGTCGCATGCTCTATACCCCTCCCCCGATCGATCCCAAGGCGCCGCCGGTGCGCATCAATCTGCTCTCGGACACGCAGACAAAGCCGACACCTGCGATGCGCGAGGCGATGGCGCGGGCGGAGGTCGGCGACGAGCAGGTCGGCGACGATCCGACCGTGAACGCCCTGTGCGAGCGCGTGGCCGAGCTGCTCGGCAAGGAAGCCGCGGTGTACATGCCGTCAGGCACGATGTGCAACGTCACCGCGACGCTGGTGCATTGCCGCCCCGGCGACGAGATCCTCGCCCATGAGAGCGCCCACATCATCGCGCGCGAAGGCGGCGCGCATGCCGCGATCGGCGGCTTCCAGGTCACGCAGCTGAAGGGACCCGACGGCCAGTTCACGCCGGAGACCTTTCGCAGAGCGCTGCATCCGCGTACCCGCTACCAGCCGCCGCAGACGGTGGTCAGCGTCGAGCAGACCGCCAATATCGGCGGCGGTACGGTCTGGAAGAAGGCCGCGCTCGACGAGATCGTCGCGATCGCGAAACAACATGGCCTCGTCACCCACATGGACGGCGCGCGCCTGCTCAATGCCACAGTTGCGAGCGGCATCTCTCCGCGCGACATGACCGCGGGGTGGGATTCGGCCTGGATCGACTTTTCGAAGGGCTTGGGCGCGCCGATCGGAGGCGTGCTCGCGGGCTCGCGCGCCTTCATCGATGCGGTCTGGCAGTGGAAGCAGCGCCTCGGCGGCTCGATGCGACAGGCCGGAATCTGCGCGGCGGCTTGCATCTACGCGCTCGACCATCATGTCGATCGGCTCGCCGACGATCACGCCAACGCGCGCGCGCTCGCCCGCGGACTGTCGCAGATCGCAGGCATCGAGGTGCAGGAGCCCGAAACCAACCTGGTGTTCTTCAAGCCCGATGGTACCGGCATTCCCGGCGACAAGATGGTCGCGGCGCTGCGCCAGCGCGGCGTGACGCTTGCGATGATGGATGGCCGCATCCGCGCCTGCACGCATCTCGACGTCAATGCGAGCCAGGTCGAGGAGACGATCGGATATATCCGCGAGATCGTGCGCGGAGCGTAATCACCGCCCCATCGCCTGGTAGATCAGCGTCTTCAGCGCCAGTTGAATCCGGCCGCGCTGCGTCGGGGTCTGCACCATGAAGATCCCGAACAGATCGTCCTCGGGATCGATGAAGAAGAACGTGCCGCCGACGCCGTCCCAGCGATATTCGCCAAGCGGCCACGTTGTTCCAGGAGGCACCGAGGTGCGCACGGCGAAGCCGAGGCCGAAGCCGGAAGACCCGCCCGGATAATAGTTCTGGTCGCGCGCGATCTTCGTCTCCGAACCGATATGATCCGACGCCATCAGCGCAATGGTCTCCGGTTTGAGATAGCGTCGGCCGTCATAGGTGCCGCCATTCAGCAGCATCTGGGCGAAGCGGGCGTAGTCGCCGATCGTACCGACCATGCCGCCGCCGCCCGATTCCCAGGTCGCAGGCCGCCTGATGTCGCGGACCTGCGTCGTCGGATTGATGTTGCGATCCTCCGGCATCGGCTCGGCGATGCGCGGGAATTTGGCGGGATCGGCGACGAAGAAAGCCGTCTCGGTCATGCCGAGCGGATCGAGCAGCCGCTCCTTCTCGAACTGCAGCAGCGTCTTTCCCGCAATGATTTCGACGACGCGGCCGAGCACGTCGGTGGAATAGCCGTAATCCCACACCGTGCCGGGCTGCTCGACAAGCGGCAGCGTGGCGATCTTGGCGGCGAATTCGGCGTTGGTCAGATCGCTGTTGAAGAGATTGGCGTTCGCATAGAGCTCGCGCACCATGCCGCCGCCGTAATAGCCGTAAGGCAGCCCCGAGGTGTGGCGCAGCAGATCCTTGATCGTGATGGGTCGCTCCAGCGGCTCCAGCACCAGGGCGACTTTGCCGTCCTCGGCCTTCTTCTCGATGCCGACCTTCATGCCGGCGAAGGCCGGAATGTATTTCGAGACGGGATCGTCGAGCGACAGCTTGCCCTCCTCGACCAGCATCATCGCCATGACTGAGGTAACCGGCTTCGACATCGAGTAGAGGCGGAAGATCGTGTCCGCGCTCATCGAGAGTTCGGTCGCGACGTCGCGGACGCCGAAATTCTGATAATAGACCGGCTTGCCGTGCTGCTGAAGCAGCAGGATGGCTCCGGGGATCTTGCCGGTGGCCACCTCGTTGCGGATGTAGTCGGAAACCTTCGCCAGCCCCGCGGGCGCGAGCGTGTGGACCGCAGGTCTCTCGGAACCTGCCTTCGCAACGATGCCGCCGGCGAGAAGGACGAGCGCCGCGATCAATGCGCGGCGCCCGAACATGTCAATTCTCCATCGCTTCATAAACCAGCTGCTTCAATGTTCGCTGCACGCGCTGGCGCTCGGTCGGGGTCTGCTCCAGCAGCACGAAGAACATGTCCTGCTTGGGGTCGACCACGAAATAGCAGCCGGAGGCGCCATCCCATTTCAATTCGCCGAGATCGCCGGGCGGCGGCGGTTTTGCGTTGCCGGGGTCGGTGCGCACCGCAAGTCCGAGACCGAAACCAAAACCGTCACCGGGGAAATAAAAATAATCGCGATCGACGCCCGACTTGAGGCCGATCTGGTCAGTCACCATCAGCTTGAACGTCTCGGGCTTGAGAATCGTCTTGCCGTCGAGATTGCCGCCCTGTAGCAGCATCTGCGTAAAGCGCTCATAATCGGCCATGGTCGTGACCATACCGCCGCTGGCGAACTGGATCTTCTTGACGACTGTCGGATCGTTGATCCGCCCGACCCGGAAATCGCTGTCGTTCGGCACCGGCTGCGCCAGCAGCTTCTGCTTCTCGGGATCGGTGACGAAGAAGCCGGTGTCGACCATGCCGAGCGGGTCGAGCAGCTTCTCCCGTTCGATCTCGATGAGCGGCTTGCCGGCCGCGACTTCCATGACCCGCGCCAGGATGTCGGTGGAATGGCCGTATTGCCACAGCGCGCCCGGCTGGTTGTGCAGCGGCAGTTTTGCGATGCGCTCGGCGAACTCCGCGAGGTCGAAATCGCCGGCATAGATGTTGGCGTCGCGATAGGCCTTGCGGACCAGGCTGTCGCCATAGAAGCCGTAGGTGACGCCCGAGGTGTGCGTCATCAAATCGTGCACCGTCATCGGCCGGTTGGGCGGCACGAGCTCGAGCGACTTGGTGCCGTCCTCGGCCTTCTTCTCGACGCCGACTTTCACATTGGCGAAGGAGGGAATGTATTTCGAGACGGGATCGTCGAGCTTGATCGTACCTTCCTCGATCAACTTCACTGCAACGACGGAAGTGATCGCCTTGCTCATCGAGAACAGGCGGAAGATCGTCTTGTCGGTGATCGGCGCCTTGCTGACGGCGTCCTGCACGCCGAAGACTTCGTGGTAGACGGGCTTGCCATGTTGCTTGATGAGGACGTTTGCCCCTGCGATCTTGCCGGTCGCGACCTCGTTCTTGAAGAACTCGGTGATCCTCGCGAGCTTGTCCGGATTGAAATGCGCGCCGGCCGGAATCTCGTAGGTGCCCTCCGCCCGCGCGAACGACATCGTACCTAACGATACAAGCGCGGCGCAGACAAGCGCGCGCAGTCCAGACTGTGAAATCATATCCCCTCCCCGGAACATGGCCCGGCGGAGTGTACCGACCACGTCATCAGGCACAAGGGCCGCCGTACCGCGCCAAAGCGTCCGCGTGCAGAGCCGCGCTCTTTTCCGAGAAACAGCAAAATATGACGTCGACGACCAACGGCGCGGCCGGCAGGGCCTCAATGGTCGCATGGACCGCAATCTTCGCGGCCTGGTCGGCTGGAAAGCCGTAAACCCCGGTCGAAATCGCGGAGAACGCCACGGAGGTCAGCTGATTGGCCCCGCAGAGCTCAAGCGCACGGCGATAACAGGAGCCCAGCGCCTCTGCCTCACCGCGAGTGCCGCCGTGCCAGACCGGACCGACTGCATGGATGACATGACGCGCAGGGAGAAGGTAGCCCTTCGTGATCTTGGCATCGCCGGTCGGGCATCCTCCGAGCTTCCGGCACGCGGCTAGAAGCTCGGGCCCGGCCGCCCGATGGATCGCGCCATCCACGCCGCCCCCACCCAGGAGCGACGTGTTGGCCGCGTTGACGATGGCGTCAACGCTCAGCGTGGTGATGTCAGCAACGATGACCTTGAGCTCCGCGCCGCCGATCCGGCGCGTCAGCTGGGTCACGTATCAGGCCGCGACAGCGACGCCCTTTTCGGAGAAGAGCTGCTGCAATTCACCGGCTTGGAACATCTCGCGGACAATGTCGCAGCCGCCGACGAACTCGCCCTTCACATAGAGCTGCGGAATGGTCGGCCAGTTCGAATAGTCCTTGATGCCGTTGCGCAGTTCGGCGGATTCGAGAACGTTGAGGCCCTTATAGCCGACGCCGATGTGGTCGAGGATCTGGACGACCTGGCCGGAGAACCCGCACTGCGGAAATTGCGGTGTGCCCTTCATGAACAGAACCACGTCGTTCGACTTCACTTCGTTGGCGATGAATTCCTCGATGCTCATATCCGTGTCCTTATGGGGCGGAGCCCACTCCAATTGCTTCGGGCTGGCTCCGCCGATCTAACCCGATACCTGGGTATATATGTAGCCCAAACCGTTGTGCATCCAAAGTAAAATGGCGGCGAGCTGCCTCTTGTGGACCGCTCTCGGCTGCACCGGCCCATTGCATGATGCCACGAATATCATCGTCAGGGAGGACTTTCATACCGTCACGGAGCCCCTATCTAGGACGAACCCGGCGTTTTGGAACCCGTCCACACCAACAACGTTCTCTTGTCCTGTCTGGAGAAAAACGTGACGAAACAAGCCTCCGCTCCGGCCCCCGCTCCGTCACTGTCGGTCGATTTGGGCGGCCTTGCCCAGAGGCTGGAAGACGCGTTTCTCGCCGTTCGCGACGAGACGGAGCGCCGGGCCGCGCCACTGTCGCCGGAGGACCAGCAGATCCAGTCCATGCCGGATGCGAGCCCGACGAAATGGCACAGGGCGCACACCACGTGGTTCTGGGAGCAGTTCGTGCTCGGCGAGCACTGTGCGGGCTACCGGCCCTTTCACCCTGACTTCGCCTTCCTGTTCAATTCCTATTACGTCAGCGCCGGTCCGCGCCATTCCCGCAATCACCGCGGCGACATCACCCGTCCGAGCGCCGATCAGGTCGGCGCTTATCGAAAACATGTCGACGCTGCCGTCGTGAAATTCTTCCGCGACGCCGGCGAGGACAAGCTTCGCGAGATCGCGCCGCTGGTCGAGGTCGGCCTCAATCACGAGCAGCAACATCAGGAATTGATGTTCACCGACATCCTGCACGCCTTCGCGCAGAACCCGATCCCGCCGGCCTATGATCCGGACTGGCGCTTCCCGGCCGCGACGCCGGCCAGCGAGGATTGGCTGACGCTGAACGAAGGCATCCACACCGTCGGTCACGTCGATGATAGTTTTCATTTCGACAACGAGAAGCCGGCGCACCGCGCCCTCGTCGGCCCGGTCAAGCTCGCACGCAATCTCGTCACCAATCGCGAATGGCTCGCCTTCATGCGTGACGGGGGCTACCGGACCGCAACGCTGTGGCTGATGGACGGTTTTGCGGCCGTGAACAACGAGGGCTGGGACTGCCCCGGTCATTGGCGCGAGATCGACGGCCAATGGCATGTGATGACGCTGGCCGGCCTCAAGCCGGTCGATCCCGACGCGCCCGTCTGCCACGTCAGCTATTACGAGGCTGACGCCTTTGCGCGCTGGGCCGGAAAACATCTGCCGACCGAGATGGAATGGGAGGTCGCGGCCCGCTCGGGCCAGCTCAACGATGCCTTCGGCATCGTCTGGCAGTGGACGCGATCGTCCTACTCGCCCTATCCCGGCTATCGCGCGATCGAAGGCGCGCTCGGCGAATACAACGGCAAGTTCATGGTCAACCAGCTGGTGCTGCGCGGCTCTTCGCTTGCAACTCCGGAGGGGCACAGCCGTATCACCTATCGCAACTTCTTCTATCCGCACCACCGCTGGCAATTCACGGGACTGCGGCTCGCCGACTACGAGTAAAATTCTCATCCGACGACAAATGCGCGCCGGACAGCGCGTTCAGGAGAGTATCATGAATGTGCACGCTAGCGCCTTGGCCGAAGCCCATCTTCCCGACGAACAGACCACCGCCTTTGCCCGCGAGGCCATCGAGGACCTGTCGCAGCAGCCTAAAAAGCTGTCGCCGAAATATTTCTACGATGCGGCCGGATCTGAATTGTTCGAGGCCATCACGCGGCTGCCGGAATATTACCCGACGCGCACGGAGCTAGCGATCCTGAAGGAGCGCGGCAGCGAGATCGCGAAAATCATTCCGGAGCACGCGGCCCTCGTCGAATTCGGCGCAGGCGCGACCACAAAGGTCCGCCTGCTGCTCAACCACTGCAAGTTCGCGGCCTATGTGCCCGTCGACATCTCCGGCGACTTCCTGACGGCGCAGGCAAACGGACTGAAGCGGGATTTTCCGTCACTCGGCATCTACCCGGTGGCGGCCGACTTCACCACGCCGTTCGAGCTGCCCAAGGCGGTGGCGACCATGCCCAAGGTCGGGTTCTTCCCAGGCTCGACCATCGGCAATTTCGAGCCGCATGAAGCGCAGGCCTTCCTGAAGAGCGCACGCGCCATTCTGGGCCGCGGCGCGCAGATGATCATCGGCGCCGATCTCGAGAAGGAGGAGCGCCTGCTCCACGACGCCTATAACGATGCCGCCGGCGTCACCGCTCGCTTCAATCTCAATGTGCTGGTGCGGATCAACCGCGAGCTCGGCGGCAATTTCGACCTTTCCGCCTTCACCCATCGCGCGATCTACAATCGCGAGCGGCACCGCATCGAGATGCACCTGATCAGCAAGAAGAGCCAGACCGTGCGCCTGCTCGGCACCAGCTTTTCGTTCCGCGCCGGCGAGAGCATCCACACCGAGAACAGTTACAAATACAGCATCGAGCGCTTCGCGACGCTGGCGCAAGGCGCGGGTTGGCGGGTGCGCGAGAGCTGGACGGATGCGGCGAAGATGTTCTCAGTGCACGCGCTGGAGGTGGCGGAGTAAGCGCTCCGGCGCCAATGGCGGCGGCTCAATGCTCCTCGGCTTCTTCCGGCGTCGATCCCAGCGAAACCGACTCCCATACCGCAACAACGATCATGATCACCGTCGCGGCGACCGACAGCCATAGCGGCGACAGTTCGGCGGCAAACCACCACAGTGCCGCGAGCGCGATGATGCCAATCCCGTGCGAGAGCTGGAGGAAGCCGCGGATCGCGTGCTTGAAGAGGATGGTGCCGACCAGGAACAGCAGCGGCCCGCCGATCGTGCTCACGATGATCCTGACATCTGAATGCCCCACCGGATGCTTCAGCACGAGTTCGTCGGAGACCGCGGTCAGGATGATGCCGGCGACGATCGGCATATGCAGGTAGGTGTAGGCGAGCCGCGCCAAGCGGCCGGATTCGGCGGATCTCGAGATGCGCTCGGCTCCGGCCTCGGCGCCCTTGTGGAAATAGACCCACCACATCGCGATGCTGCCGACCAGCGCGGAGACGAAGGCCGAAATGTTGTCCGCGGTCCAGTCAAGCTCGGCAAACGTCGCGCCGTTGACGACAACGGCCTCGCCAAGCGCGATGATGACGAACAGCGAGCAGCGCTCGGCCATGTGGCCGCCTTCGACCGCCCAGGCCTCGACCGACGAGAAGCCCAGCTTGGGGACCCAGAAGCGCACCGCCGGCGAGACATATTCGATCGTCAGCGCCACGATCCAGAACCATAGCCGCGCCTCGTCATGGGCGAGGCCGCCGAGGATCCAGAAGATCGCGGAGACCGAGAGCCACGTCAGGATGCGGATCGCATTGTGCCGGACCGCAGTTCGATGCCGCGGCGTGGCAATCATCCAGAAGGCGGTGCGCCCGACCTGCATCGTTGCGTAAGCGATCGCAAACCACAGGCCCCGCCCCTCGAAGGCGGTCGGGATCGTCGTCGACAGCACGAGGCCGCCCAGCATCATCAGGAAGAGCAGGATCCGGACCGGCGTCAGCTCGGGATCGAGCCAGTTGGTGACCCAGGCGGTGTAGACCCACACCCACCATACCGCGAGAAACAGCACCGCGACGTGCACGGCACCGAGCGGCGTGAAATGGTGCAGCAGTGTGTGCGAGACCTGCGTGATCGCGAAAACGAAGACCAGGTCGAAGAACAGCTCGGCATTGGTGACGCGGCTGTGCTGGTTTGGCAGGATGACGCGAAACATCGCGCCGCGCGGATTGTCCGCAGCCATCGTCATCCCCCCGTCACGATCAGATCAAGCGCCCGGCACCCCGGTTTGCAGCGCCAGCGCATGCAGCACGCCGCCCATTTGGCCGCGGAGGGACTGATAGACGATCTGGTGCTGCTGGACGCGGGACTTGCCGCGGAAGGTCTCCGAGATCACGGTCGCGGCATAGTGATCGCCGTCCCCGGCGAGGTCACGGATGGTCACCTCGGCATCGGGGATCGCCGCCTTGATCATCGCCTCGATATCGTGGGCGTCCATTGGCATTCGGGTCGTGCTCCTGTCTCGGCTGCAATCAGTCTTGTCGTCGAATCGCTGCCGGGGTCCGGTTCTACAAAGCCAACCTTCCGGCGCGGCCAAACTTAGCGTGAACGGCCTTCTACGTCACGCCTTCCGGCACTATATCGGTGATCCGATCTGGATAAAGCCACGACAAAGTGCCGCGCGCGGCAGAGTGATCGAAAAAGGCGTGAAATCATGAAGCTTCCAGGGCCCGACCACCCCATCACCATCACCCCAAATCCCCGGCGCGTCCGCGTCACAGCCGGCGATATCGTGATCGCCGAGACCACCAAAGCGCTGACGCTGAAAGAGGCGAAATATCCGGCGGTGCAATATGTGCCGCGGCAGGACGCCAACATGGCGCTGCTGGAGCGCACCGACCGCGTCACCCACTGCCCCTACAAGGGGGATGCGAGCTATTACAGCGTCAAGGCGGACGGCAAGACACTGGACAACGCGATCTGGACCTATGAGGCACCCTTTCCCGCGATGACCGAGATTTCGGGCCATCTCGCCTTCTATCCGGACAAGGTGAAGATCGAGGAATTGGGGTAGCTGCTTCCGTCATGGCCGGGCTCGTCCCGGCCATCCACGTTTTGGGCAATCGCGGATACAGAACAACGTGGATGCCCGGGACCCGGCTCCGCCGAGGCTTCGCCGGGCTATAATGTTGGGCCGGCGAAGCTTCAGCGAAGACGGCAAGCCCGGGCATGACGACTGTGTGCGTGGGCAGCGCCCCCGCTACGCCCTGAATATCGTCAGCCCCAGGATCAGCAGCACCAGGAAGATCGCGACGAACACGTAGAACAGGAAGCGGGCGATGTCGGCGGAGGCGGCCGAGATCCCGGTGAAGCCGAGCACGCCGGCTACGATCGAGATAAGTAAGAAGATCAGTGCCCATTTCAGGATCGTCATCGCCAGCTCCGAAATTGTACCGCCTGCCGCGGTCCTCAAGCCCTTTTGGCGAACGCTAACTTCGTCGCAGGGAACTGGTTCCTGGCGGTCTCAGGCCTGCGGGCGTCCCAAACGACCCTTGCTGAATCCGGTTCCCGGCGGCAAAGTCCGGGCGGGACAGAAGCGCGACCGGGGCGGCCACGATGACGATGTCACATTCAGCGACGATCGGGGCAGAGGCGCACGCGGCGCCGAGGGCCAAGGCGCGCAATCTGTCGCTCGATCGCGCCCGCACCTTCCTGACGCTGGTGGTGCTGCTGCACCACGCCGTGATTCCCTACACCTATTTCGGGCACACCGATCCGGCGTCCTGGGCCGGTTTCGACGTGGTCGTGCTGGCCACCGACAGCTTCTTCATGGCAATGTTCTTCTTCCTGTCGGGACTGTTCACCTGGCCGGGCATCGCGCGCAAGGCGCCGTCAGTTTTTCTCCGCGACCGCCTGTTGCGGCTCGGGCTGCCGTTCGCGATCGCGGCGCTCACCGTCATCCCGCTCGCCTATTACGCGATCGCGCTGCGGCACGATCCCGGGCTGAGCTTCACGGCGTTCTGGTGGAAGACGATCACGGTTGGCCCGTGGCCGAGCGGCCCGATCTGGTTCGTGTGGGTGCTGCTGGCATTCGACCTGACCGCGAGCCTGCTCTACCGGGTCTCCGCGCGTCTGGTCGACCCGGGCAACCGGGTGTCGCTGCGCGGATTCGACCAGCCGGCCGTATTCTGGCTGCTGCTCGTCGTCGTCACGGCAATCGCCTACGTGCCGGCGCTGCTCTATTTCGGCGGCGGCAAATGGTTCGAGCTCGGGCCGTTCTCGGTGCAGGCGAGCCGCATCCTGCTCTACTTCGCCTATTTCTTTATCGGCGTCAGCGTTGGAGCGGCCAACTTCGATCGCGGCATCCTCAGCGCCGGCGGGCAGTTGCCGAAACAGCGCTGGCTGTGGGTGATCGCCACGCTGATCGCCTACTGCCTGATGTGGGGCATGATCTACATCAAGCGCGAGATCCTCGGTAATCCCGACCCACAACCGCACTGGTATCAGGCGATCTACGGTACGTTCTTCGTGCTGTTCTCAGGCTCGATCCTGCTCGCGATTCTCGCGTTCTTCCTGCACCAGAAGTCGCCGGGCCCGAACCTGCTCGACCGCATGCAGGCGGATGCCTACGGCATCTTCCTGGTGCACTACCCGATCGCGTTGTGGATCCAGTACGCGTTGTTCGACTACAGCCTGCCGGCGATCGTGAAGGCTGCGATCGGCTTCGTGCTTACGGTGATCCTGAGCTGGGGTCTGACGGCGGCCTTACGGAAGATTCCGGGAGCGTCGCACGTGTTGTGAGGCGCGATACCCGTAGCCCGGATGAGCGTAGCGATATCCGGGAAACCTCACGACAAAGACCCGGATATCGCTTCGCTCAACCGGGCTACCGGTTCAGCCCCTCAGGCTGCCTTCCCGCCCATATATTCCGGCAGCCAGCGCTCGAACGAGGTCCGCAGCGCCTCGATCGTTACAGGCGCCTCGCCCGCGATCGCGATCGCGTCGCCGCCGGTGGTGCCGATCCGCACGCAGGGCACCTCGCAGCCGCGCATCTTGGCGAGCACGCGGCCGGCCTCGGTTTCAGGCACGGTGACGAGATAGCGCGCCTGGTCCTCGCCGAACCAATAGGCCTGAGGCACCAAGGAGGTCGGCGCCGCGAGCAGTTTGGCGCCGATGCCGCCCGCCATCGCCATCTCGGCCAGCGCAATCAGCAGGCCCCCGTCGGACAGATCGTGCACGGCGGTCGCGGTGCCCGCATGGATCATGCCGCGCACGCAGTCGCCGTTGCGCTTCTCAGCCGCGAGGTCGACCGGCGGCGGCGCGCCCTCCTCGCGACCGCAGATGTCGCGCAAGTAAACGGACTGGCCGAGCCAGCCATGAGTCTCGCCGATCAGGAGGATCGCCTCGCCTTCGGCCTTGAAGGCGAGCGACGCGGACTTGGTGAAATCATCGAGCAGGCCGACGCCGCCGATCGAGGGCGTCGGCAAGATCGCGCGGCCGTTGGTCTCGTTGTAGAGCGAGACGTTGCCGGACACGACCGGGAAGTCGAGCGTACGGCAGGCTTCCGAGATGCCCTTCAGGCAGCCGACGAACTGGCCCATGATCTCGGGCCGCTCAGGATTGCCGAAATTGAGATTGTCGGTGATCGCAAGCGGCTTGCCGCCAACCGCGGTGATGTTGCGCCAGGCTTCCGCCACCGCCTGCTTGCCGCCTTCAAACGGATCGGCCTCGCAATAGCGCGGCGTCACGTCGACGGTCAGCGCCAAGCCCTTCGGGCCGTCCTGCACGCGCACAACCGCGGCATCGCCGCCGGGACGCTGCATGGTGTTGCCGAGAATGACGTGGTCATACTGCTCCCAGACCCAGCGCTTGCTGCACATATCGGGCGTTCCGATCAGCTTTTCGAGCGCGGCACCGAGACCCATCGGCGCCGCCACCTCGCGCGCATGCACGACCGGCAGCGCGGCGGAGGGGACATGCGGGCGATCATAGAGCGGCGCCTCGTCGCCGAGCTCCTTGATCGGCAAATCGGCCATGACGTCACCGCCATGCTTGACCACGAAGCGCTTGCTCGGCGTGGTGTAGCCGACCACGGCGAAATCGAGGCCCCACTTCTTGAAGATCGCCTCGGCCTCTTTCTCCTTCTCGGGCTTGAGCACCATGAGCATGCGCTCCTGGCTCTCCGAGAGCATCATCTCGTAGGCGCTCATGCCGAGCTCGCGCGTCGGCACCGCGTCGAGATCGAGATCGACGCCGAGGTCGCCCTTGGCGCCCATCTCCACCGCCGAACAGGTCAGGCCCGCCGCGCCCATGTCCTGGATCGCGATGACGCAGCCCTTCTCCATGATCTCGAGACAAGCCTCTAACAGCAGCTTTTCGGCAAAGGGATCGCCGACCTGCACGGTCGGACGCTTCTCTTCGGACTTGTCGTCGAACTCGGCCGAGGCCATCGAGGCGCCGTGGATGCCGTCGCGGCCGGTCTTGGAGCCGAGATAGACGATCGGCATGTTCACGCCGGAGGCGGCGGCATAGAAGATCTTGTCGGTATCGGCGAGGCCGACCGCCATCGCGTTGACGAGAATGTTGCCGTCATAGCGGGTGTGGAAACGGACCTGGCCGCCGACCGTCGGCACGCCGAACGAGTTGCCGTAGCCGCCGACGCCAGCGACGACACCGGAGACGAGATGCCGCGTCCTGGCATGCTCCGGTGCGCCAAAGCTCAGCGCGTTGAGGCAGGCGATCGGCCGCGCGCCCATGGTGAAAACGTCGCGCAAGATGCCCCCGACACCGGTGGTCGCGCCCTGGTAAGGCTCGATGTAGCTCGGGTGGTTGTGGCTCTCCATCTTGAAGACCACGGCCTGGCCGTCGCCGATGTCGATCACGCCGGCATTCTCGCCCGGGCCCTGGATCACCCAGGGCGCCTTGGTCGGCAAGCCCTTGAGATGGAGGCGCGAGGATTTGTACGAGCAGTGCTCGTTCCACATCGCCGAGAAGATGCCGAGCTCGGTGAAGGTCGGCTCCCGCCCGATCAGCTTGAGAATGCGCTCATACTCGTCGGGCTTGAGCCCGTGGGCGGCAATCAGCTCGGGGGTGATCTTGGGTTCGTTCTTCATGGAATTTGGGCTTTCGACGGCGGTTGGCCGTTCTTAGGAACATCGGACGGCTTGGAAAAGCCCTTTATGGCGCATTTTCCCGCTGTCCCACGTTTTGCGGCCGGGGGCTGCGGGAACAGGAATTGCACAGCGCGGACAGATCGGATTTAAGGACAAAAGACCCGCAATTGAAGGCCCATTTCCTTGCATGAATTGACCAAAGCGCCCCCGCCTCGCCGCCCCGACCTCCACGTCGCCACCGATGGGGAATTCCAGGGCTGGCGAACCTGGATTCGTGACAGTTTTGAGAGCCATATCGGCCCGTTCTGGCACAAGATCGAGGACGACGGCAGCGTCCGCTCGGCGTTCCGGGTCGAGAAAAAGCACCTCAACGGCTCCGGAAACGTCCATGGCGGCTGCTTCATGGCGTTTGCCGACTATTGCCTGTTCGCGATCGCCACCCACGAACTGGATGGGCCGGCGGTGACCACCAATTTTGCCTGCGACTTCCTCGACGCGGCGCGCGAAGGCGAGCTGATCGAATGCGTCGGCGAGGTCTCCCGCGCCGGCGGCTCGCTGATCTTCCTGCGCGGCAAGCTGACATCAGCCGGGCGGCCTCTCTTCACCTTCTCCGGCACAATCAAGCGGGTGAAGCGGAAGCCGGCACCGCAGCCAAACGCATAGCTCGCCGCCTTCCCTTTTGGCGCCCCCTCGCCCAGACTTGTGTCCAGCGCTGTCGCGCCGGGGAGCAACATCAAGGTGCCGCAGAGCACATCGCCGACGGGGCGGGCCACAGTCTCGCAATTGCCGTCCATGCCCGCCACAGGCGCGCGCAACTGGCGCGACTATGCGCTGCTGTTCGCGCTGGCCTGCTGCTGGAGTTCAACCTATCCGCTGGCGAAGCTCGCGCTGGATACGATCCCGCCCGTGACCTTCATCTCGGCGCGCTCGCTGATCGCGGCCGCCTTCCTGTTCGCGATCCTGTGGATGCGCGGCGTCAGGATCCCGACCGACGCCAAGGCGTGGAAGTTGTTCGCGACCCAGCAATTGATCAACTCGACCTTTCCGTTCCTGATCATCACCTGGTCTCAGCAATATGTGCCGGCGTCGAACACGGTGGTGCTGGCCTCGACCACGCCGATCTTCGCCTTCCTGATCACCTCGCTGATCACGCGTCACGAGCCGGCAACGCTGTTGAAGCTCTTGGGCGCGCTCCTCGGCCTCGCCGGCACAATCGTCATCGTGGGCCTGGATGCGCTGCGCGGCTTCGGCAGCGAGATCGTGGCCGAGATCGCCATCCTGCTCGCCACCATCTCGTTCGCCTGCGCCACGATCTTCGGCCTGCGGCTGTCCGAATACGATCCGATGGTGGTGGCAGCCGGCTCGCTGCTGTTCGGCGGCCTCGTGCTGCTGCCGCCTTCGCTGATCGTCGACCAGCCCTGGACGCTGCACCCGACGCCGACCGCGATCACAGCCACCATTGTCATGGGCATAGTCTCCAGCGCGTTGGGGCTGATGCTGTTCTACATGTGCCTGGGACGGCTCGGCACGCTGACGACGAACGCACAAGGCTATTTGCGTATCCCGATTGGCGTCGGCCTCTCCGTGCTGCTGCTCGGCGAGAGCGTGCCCTCGAACCTGGCGCTGGGACTGGTGCTGGTCATGGCGGGCGTCGCCGCGATGACGGTGCCGACGGAGCGGTTGAAGCTGCGGTGACCCGCTGCTTCCGCCGTTCGGCACGAGGCACTCAATGCGGCTTGCGCAACAATCCGCTCGCCAACGCTTGGAAGGCGTCAACGGCCTTGGTCAGGACGCCTGGCGGATCGTCGGCTGCGGCGACCCACAGCGCTGCGCTCAGCGCAGCCCCGTTCAGCAAGCGTCCCGCCGCTTCGACATCGACGGGCTTCACAATCCCCTGTTCGATCAGCGACCGAATGGTTCGCATGGTAATCTCAAGACAGGCATTCTCGCCGGGCCACTTGGATGGATCACCGAGCACGGCCGGTCCATCCAGAAGCATGACGCGCTGAATTTCAGGATCGAGCGCCATCTCGATATAGGCGGTCCCCTCTGCAAGCAGTCCTTGCCACAAGCTCGGCGCTTGCTCGCGGGCCGTGCGGAGCCGTTCCGCCATTTCGCTGTCGATCTGCTCAACGACGGCCCAGAGCAGCCCCTTCTTGTCTTCGAAGTTGTGATACAGCGCGCCCCGCGTCAGTCCGACGGAAGCAGTCAGCTCGTCCATCGACGCGGCTGCATAGCCTTGTGTGGCAAACGCCCTGCGCGCGGCCCGGATGAGCTTGGCCCGACTTTCCGCCATCGCCTCGGCGCGCTTGCCCTTCGCCATGCTTCCCAACTCCATTTGCCGACCCCATTGACATACGGTCCGTATGTGATCCATATTCCACATACGCTACGTATATGAACAGCTCGTGGAAATCCAGTGGCAGGCCCTGCCCACCACAGCTGCGACCGCCATCCATCAATCAAGGATCCAGACATGCCCAAGCGCGACGCAATCTTCCCGGCCGGCCGCCACGCCCTCTATGAAGCGCACCGCTATTCGGCCGCGATCCGGTCCGGCGACCTGCTCTTCGTCTCCGGGCAGGTTGGAAGTCGCGAGGACGGCTCGCCCGAACCGGTGTTTGAGGACCAGGTCCGACGCGCGTTTGCCAATCTGCGTGCCGTTCTCGCAGCGGCCGGATGCACGCTGGACGATGTGGTGGACGTCACCACGTTCCATACCGATCCGGCCACGCAGATCGAGAAGGTGGTGGCAATTCGCGCTGCGGAGATCGGGGAGGCACCCTATCCGAACTGGACGGCAGTCGGAGTGAATTGGCTTGCCGGGTTCGACTTCGAGATCAAGGTGATCGCCCGCATTCCTGCTGCGGGGTAAGCGTTCTCGTGGCGATGATGCCAACCGTCAGGAGCCTCGCGCTATTACTTGGCGTCGTCGGCCAGCATCTTGCGGTACTTCTCGACGTCGCGCGTCACGAGCTTTTGCAGCACCTCGGGCGTGTGCTCGTCGGGATCGGGGGCAACGGTCGAGAGGTCGGCGAACCGTTTCTTCACCGCGTCGGTTTCCACGGCCGTACGCGCGGCGGCATTCAGCTTGGCAATGACCGCCGGCGGAGTGCCCTTGGGCGCGAACAGGCCGTTCCAGCCCTGCGCCTCGAATTCGGGCAGGCCGGCTTCGGCCGACGTCGGCAGATCCGGCAGGGTCGCGAGCCGCACGGTCGAGCCGACCACGAGCCCGCGCGCCAGCTTCTCGTTGATCGACTGCGAGACGGAGGCTGCCGCATCGCAGACGCCGTCGATCTGGCCGCCGATCGCATCCGTGAGCGCGGGGGCGGCGCCGCGATAGCCGACCAGCGTCGCGTCGATCCCGGCGGCTGTGACGAAGCTCTTGCAGATCAGGTAGTTCGAGGACCCGACGCCGGCATGGCCGAGATTGATCTTGCCCGGATTGACCTTGGCGTAGGCGATGAACTCTTTCAGGTCCTTTGCCGGAAAATCCTTGCGCACGGCGATGATGCCGAACGTCTTCGCCACCATGGCGATCGGCACGAAGGAGTCCGGCGTGAACGGCAGCTTTGGATAGATCGTATAGGTCGCGGCGTTGGTGCCGGCATTGCCGATCGCAATGGTGTAACCGTCAGGCTCGGCACGGGAGGCGCGCGCCAGTGCGGTCGATCCGCCGGCGCCGGCGACGTTCTCGATGACGATGGTCTGGCCGAGCGCGATGCCCATCTGCTCGGCAACCGTGCGCGCGATCACGTCGGACGTGCCGCCGGCCGCGAACGGCACGATCATGGTGACGGGACGCTTGGGGAAATCCTGTGCGAACGCGGCCGTCGCGAACGCAACGACGGCGACAGCGGCCGGCAGCCGCTTCAGCACGAACGCAATCACGCGGCTTTTTCCAGATGCGCGGTGAGGCCGGCGAACAGGCCGCGACCGTCGGTGCAGCCCATGATGTCTTCGACGTGGTTTTCCGGATGCGGCATCATGCCGAGCACGTTGCCCTTGTCGTTGACGATGCCGGCGATGGATTGCGCGGCGCCGTTGATGTTGCTGATATCGTCGATCGCGCCGTCAGCCGAGCAATAGCGGTAAAGGACGCGACCCTCGCCTTCGAGCCGCTTGATGGTCTCCGCGTCCGCCGCATAATTGCCCTCGCCATGCGCGATGGGCACGCGGATCACCTGCCCGGCATTGTAGCCGCGCGTGAATGGCGTGTCGGAGCGCTCCACGCGCAGATGCACGTCGTGGCAGATGAATTTCAGCCGCGCATTGCGCATCAGGACGCCAGGCAAGAGGCCGGACTCGCAGAGGATCTGAAAACCGTTGCAGACGCCGAGCACGAGGCCGCCGTTGGCCGCATAGTCGCGCACCGCGTCCATCACCGGCGCCCGCGCCGCAATCGCGCCGCAGCGCAGATAATCGCCATAGGAGAACCCGCCGGGCACCACCACGAGGTCGGTGCCATCAGGCAGCGACGTCTCGGCATGCCACACCATCGCGGGCTCGCTGCCCGAGATCAGCCTCAAGGCACGCGCCATGTCGCGCTCGCGGTTGATTCCGGGAAAGACGAGGATGGCGGCTTTCATGGCAGAGGTTCCGAACGAAGATTGAATGGGGCTGGCACGGCTGCCAAATCGTGAGCAGACATATCCATTTGACGGGGATTTTACCAGTGCTAGCCTCGGCCGCGAGCGTTGTGCACAGGCCATAGCCCGCCATCGGCCGATCGATTCGCCCGGGATTAAAGCCATGAATGTCCCCTCGCTGCCCGCATCCCTCTCCGAGCCGGTGTCCACCGAGGGCGTGATCGCCGCCGGTGCCTATGTCGACGGCCGGCGCGTCGCCAATATTGCCATCAGCGAGGCCTCGAGCTGGCGGGCGAAGCCCGGCCACGTGGTCTGGATCGGGCTGCACGAGCCCGACATGGCGCTGCTCAGCGCGGTGCAGAAGCAGTTCGACCTGCACGAGCTTGCCATCGAGGACGCCAACCACGCCCATCAGAGACCGAAGATCGAGCAATATGGCGAGGCCCTGTTCATCGTGGCGCGAACCGCGCAACTGATCGAGGGCCGGATCGCCTTCGGCGAGACGCACATCTTCGTTGGCGAAGGCTATCTGGTCTCGGTGCGCCACGGCGCGTCGACATCCTACACGCCGGTGCGCGAACGTTGCGAAAGCTGCCCGCGAGCGCTCGCGCGCGGCGAGGACTACATCCTCTACGCCATCCTCGATTTCATCGTCGACAACTACTCGCCCGTGCTCGAGAGCATTCACGAAGAGGTCGAGAGCATCGAGGATGACGTGCTCTCCAAGGCGATCAGCAAGGCGCAGATCGAGCGGCTCTATATGCTGCGCCGCGACCTCTTGCGGCTCAGGACCGCGATCGGGCCGCTGGTGGAGGTCTGCCGCCGTCTGGAGCACGACGAGCTTGCGATGGTGCGCGCGACGATGCAGCCGCTGTTCCGCGACGTCACCGACCACGTCCGCAACATCCAGGAGCGGATCGATTCCATGCGCGAGGTGCTGGCCTTCGCCTTCGAAGCGAGCCTGCTGGTCGGCCAGGCCCAGGAGACGGCGGTCTCCAAGAAACTTGCCTCCTGGCTCGCGATCATCGCGATCCCGACCGCGCTTGCCGGCATCTACGGCATGAACTTCAAGCACATGCCGGAGCTGGACTGGGAGTACGGCTATTACACGCTGCTCGGCGTGATGCTGACGGCGTGCGGCGCGCTGTATTGGCGTTTTCGTCGGGTCGGATGGCTGTGAGCCATCCCGTTCACCCGATCAGCTCGACCCGGTAGTTCTCGATCACGGTATTCGCCAGCAGCTTGTCGGCGGCATCCTTCAACGCCGCCTCCGCCTTCGCCTTGTCCGTGCCCGCGAGCTCGATGTCGAACACCTTGCCCTGCCGGACGCTGGCGACGCCGTCGACGCCGAGCGACTTCAACGCACCCTCGATCGCCTTGCCCTGCGGATCGAGGATGCCCGTTTTCAACGTCACGGTAACACGTGCCTTCACGTCAGATTCCTCTTAGCTCTTCACCAGCACCGGGCCGGAGCCGGCCGGACGCTCGTTCTCCATGAGAATGCCGAGACGCTTGGCGACTTCGGTATAGGCCTCGAGCAGCCCACCGAGATCCCTGCGGAAACGGTCCTTGTCGAGCTTCTCGTTCGACTTGATGTCCCACAGGCGGCAGCTATCCGGCGAGATCTCGTCGGCGACGATGATCCGCATCATCTCGTTCTCGAACAGCCGGCCGCACTCCATCTTGAAGTCGACGAGGCGGATGCCGATGCCGAGGAAGAGACCGGTGAGGAAGTCGTTGACACGGATGGCAAGTGCCATGATGTCGTCGATCTCCTGCGGTGTCGCCCACCCGAAAGCGGTGATGTGCTCTTCCGACACCATGGGATCGTTGAGCTGGTCGTTCTTGTAGTAGAACTCGATGATCGAGCGGGGCAGCTGCGTGCCCTCCTCGATGCCGAGGCGCTGCGACAGCGAGCCGGCGGCAACGTTCCGCACCACCACTTCCAGCGGCACGATCTCGACTTCGCGGATCAATTGCTCGCGCATATTGAGGCGGCGGATGAAATGGGTCGGCACCCCGATGTCGTTGAGGTGCTGAAACAGGTACTCCGAGATCCGGTTGTTGAGGACACCCTTGCCCTCGATCACCTGATGCTTTTTCGCATTGAACGCGGTGGCGTCATCCTTGAAGTGCTGGATCAGGGTACCGGGCTCCGGGCCTTCGTAAAGAACCTTTGCCTTGCCTTCATAAATGCGACGCCGACGGCTCATGGGGATGTACCGTGTTTTGTTGAAATCCATGTATTTGGTGTGCTCCGGTTGACGAGACTACGACCCACAGCGGAGCTGCCGTGAACGGCCCGGAACCCCTAGAAAACAGAACGGGAACCCAGCCTGAGGCAACCTATCCGATTGGCTGTCCCAGCACAATCGATCCGGCCGTCCGGCATCAAACTTATACCGCCTTGCCTGCGGCTTAACGGCTCGTTGTTTTGCCGATTCCTGCCCCCTATCTAGGCATGCACCGGGGCTCTCGCAACGAGGGCCAGCCGGGTCCAGTCAGCAGGGAATTGGAAAAGGCATGAGCACGTTGGACAAGCGCGAGGAAGGCTTCGAGAAGAAGTTTGCCCTCGACGAGGAGCAGAAATTCAAGGCGGAAGCCCGCCGCAACCGGCTGCTCGGGCTGTGGGCGGCCGAAAAGCTCGGCATCACGGGTGATGCCGCCACGGCCTATGCCAAGGAGGTGGTCGCGGCCGATTTCGAGGAAGCCGGTGACGCCGACGTCCTGCGCAAGGTCATGGCCGATTTCGCCGCCAAGAACGTGGCCGTCACCGAACAGGCAATTCGCGCCAAGATGAACGAGCTGATCGCGGTGGCGGCGGCCGAGGTGAAGGCCGGGAAATAAGGCGAAGCATCATTCCGGGGCCACGTCTGCGACGCGCCCCCGGAATGCCAACCAGCTATCCCTCCTTGAACCCATATTCCGGCACGTTGCCGCTGGCGCCGTAATATTTGTACGGCAGGAATTTGCCGCTCATCGTGAACTTGACGCGGTCGCCCTTCGGATTCGCCACGCGCTCGATCGCCATGTCGAAGTCGATCGCCGACATGATGCCGTCGCCGAACTCCTCCTCGATCAGCGCCTTCCAGGCCGGGCCGTTGACCATCACCATCTCGTAGAAGCGGTAGATCAGCGGGTCGGTCGGCGGCATCGGCGTGCCGGTGCCGCGCATCGGCACCTCGTTCAGCATGGCGGTCTCCGCCTTCGACAGGCCGAACAGTTCGCCGGCGTTGGCCGCCTGCGGCTTCGTCAGTTTCATCTGGCCGAGGATCGCGCCTGTTATCAGCACCTCGGAATAGCCGCCGATCTTCTCGCAGATATATTTCCAGCTCCAGCCCTTCTCGCGCTTGATGTCGAGCAGCTTCTCGGTGAGGTCTTCGCGTTTCATGTCAGGGTCTCCTTGGCTAAGACTATGTCGCGCCGGCTCATTTCCTCGAGGCAGCGGATAGACGCGACGCTTTTTGTGCCACTTTGGCAGGCACGAAACGTGCCAATGACCGGGGCTACGGATTTACGTGCCTCGCCTCATCGCCTCGGCAATGCTTCCGTAAATCCCCTGATCGCATCGAGCACCGGCTGCTGATCGCCCGCGAAGAACCAGTGATCGTTGCCGTCGAGCTCGACGAATTGCGCACCTTTGATCCGGCTCGCCACATCGCGGCCGGCCGCGATCCGTACGGCCTTGTCGTCCCGACGATGCAACACCAATGTCGGCATGGCAATTTGCGGCAAAAGCTGCCGCACGTCGGCGTCGCGAAACGCCTCGAGCACGGCCGAGATGCCGCCGGGACTGGAGGCCGCGCGCAATAGCCCCGCCCACCATGCGCGGGCCTGGGGATCGCCGGCAAGGCTGGGTGCGAAGGTCTCAATCCCCACCGGACCTCCCCATTGCGCGATGAGGTGCTTGCTCCAGGCGTCGTACTGGCTGGCGCGCAACGCGTGCGGATAGTCCTGCGACCAGCAGCCCTTGGCCAATGCACCGAACAGGATGAGTCCGGCCACGAGACGCGGCTCGTCGACGGCGAATTTGATGCAGGCCGGCCCGCACTCGGATGCGCCGAACAGCACAACGCGGCGCGCATCCGCGGCGCGCAGCACGGTGCCGATATCCTCCGCGGTGACGTCGATATCAGGCGCCGACCCAACCCGGTCGGACAACCCGATCCCGCGACGATCGAACACGATCAGACGCCCCAGCTTCGTCAGTGAGGCCAGAAAGGTTCGGCTCGCCGGATGCTCCCAGGCGCGTTCCACATGCGATACGAAGCCGGGCATGACCAGGATGTCGAGCGGACCGCTGCCATAGGTCTGATACGCCAGATGCACACCGGCGCCCTTGACGTAGCGCGTCGCTGGTACAGAGTGTGCCGCCGCAGGACTCATCAACGCCGCGGTCTCGGCTTCCGGCGTAACACCAAGCTCGTCACGCAGCCGCCGCGTCAGTGCCGCATGGTGCCGCTCTGCCGCGCTGCGGTCGCCCGCCAGCAGCAGGCTGCGGATCAGATGCCGGCCATAGACCTCGCTCAAAGGATCGAGCTCGGCCAGACGGGTCGCATGCGCGGTCGCGGCGAAGTAGTCTCCGGCAGCGGTCTTGTCCTGCACCAGACGCTCCAGCGCGTGCATCAGCCGTCCCCGCAGCGCCTCGCGGCGGAAGAACGCCCAGTCGTCGAATTCCGGACAGCCCTCCGGCGAGAAGCCTGCGAGGAAATCTCCCCGATAAGTCTGGCAGGCTTCGTCAAAGTCACCGCGATCGCAGGCGCTCTCGAAAAAATGTGCATCGACCTGCAGCGCGACTGCCGGAGACCATCGCAGACTGATGCGGTCGGTCTCGAACACCTGCTGACCGAGCGTCAGCTCGATTCGGTGAAGCAGCCGCCGCAACCGCGCAAGGCCGGTCTCGCGGTCAGTTTCAGGCCACAGCAGCGTCGCCACGATTTCGCGGGCCACAGCGCCCTTGGCCTCCGCGAGATAGATCAGCAGCGCGAGGCCCTTGCGCAAGGCCAACTTGATCGGGCGGCCGTCGGCGTGGACCTCAGGGAACCCGAATGTCCCCAGCGAGAAAGCCGTCATGAAAGTCCTCCCTCCCCTTGCGGCGCCCCCCGGGGGACGCACAGGGGACGGTCCGGCAATAGCAGTCGGGGCAGATCGAGCCTGCTCGCGGGCGAGCAATTCAGGCTCCTGAATGCGGCACGGCTGCATCAGGCACAATAGGAAAAAACATGATCTCGCGCCTCCTGATCCTGCTCTACGCCATCGTGAGCTACGTCATCTTCACGGTCTCATTTCTCTATGCGCTCGGTTTCGTCGGCAATTATGTCGTGCCCAAATCGATAGATATGTCGATCGATAAGTCGATCGATGTCGGCAGCCCGACGGACCTGAGCGTGGCCGTCGTCGTCAACCTGCTGCTGATGAGCCTGTTTGCGATCCAGCACAGCGTGATGGCGCGGCCGGCCTTCAAACGATGGTCGGCCAAATTCCTTCCCCTCGCCTGCCAGCGCAGCACCTATGTGCTGCTTTCCAGCCTGATCCTGCTGTTGCTGTTCTGGCAGTGGCGTCCGATCCCGACGCCGGTCTGGCAAACGAGCGGAATAGCGGCCTGGTTGCTGATCGGCGTGCATTGGCTCGGCTGGCTGATCGCGTTCGCCTCCACCCACATGATCGATCATTTCGATCTGTTCGGCCTCCGCCAGGCCTTCGTCGCGTTCCGCGGGAGCGAGATACCAGGTCAATCGTTCAGAACACCGCTGCTCTACAAGATCGTGCGGCACCCAATCATGCTGGGTTTCCTGCTCGCGTTCTGGGCTACGCCCGAGATGACCGCCGGCCATCTGCTGTTCGCGCTCGCGAACACGGCCTACATCCTGATCGCCCTGCAGTTCGAGGAGCGCGATCTGATCGCCGAGTTCGGCATGACCTATCAGCAATATCGCCATCGCGTTCCGATGCTGGTGCCGCGTCTCTTCACGCGCCGCCCGGCGGACGAGCGCCAGCCCCCTCGCTCCGCTGGTGCACCCCGATGAGCGCAGTGCCATGCCGCGCATTTGCGGTCGAGCGGGGGCCCGTTCAGGTGGCAGCAAACGCCGCCGTGTTCGCTGATACCCTCGATGGGCTCGACGCCAGCCTATTTCTCGTCGACACAGACGGACGTCTGATTCACGCCAATACCGCCGGGCAGGCCATGCTCGATGCGAGCGACGTCCTCCTCGAGCTCCGTGGGGTTCTGATGGCCTGCGATAGCACGGTCAGCCAGACGTTGCGGCAAGTCTTCGCGGCAGCGGGACGCGGCGACCAGGCGCATGGCATCAACGGACTTGCGATCTCGATGATCGGGCTGGACGGAGAACGCCACGTCGCCCATGTCCTGTCGCTCACATCGGGCATGCGCCGCAATGCGTCTGCCGCCTGCAGCGCGGTTGCCGCACTGTTCGTCCGCAAGGCGGCGCTGACAATATTGCCTCGTTCGGAAGCTCTCCGTAACGCGTTCAAACTGACGCCAGCCGAACTGCGTGTGATGCTCGCGATCGTCGAACTCGGCGGCGTTCCCGAAGTGGCGGCGGCACTCGGCGTCGCCAATACGACGATCAAGACGCATGTCCGGCGCCTGTTTGAAAAGACCGGTGCAGCGCGACAGGCAGATTTCGTCAAGCTTGTCGCGGGATATGCGACGCCGTTACGCAAACCTGCCGAATGCAGACAATCCGTTGGAGCGACACGATGAGAGCAATTCTATGCAGCTCATTCACCGGACCCGGCGATTTGCGCCTTAGTGAAATCGACGAGCCGAAGCCGTCCGGCGACGAGATTCTGATCGCCGTCCATGCGGCCTCGGTCAGTTTCATGGACCAATTGGTGGTCTCGGGTCTCTATCAGATGCGGCCGCCGACGCCCTTCGTGCCCGGCACGGAAGCATCCGGTGTCGTCGTCGCGGTCGGCGACAAAGTCACGGGATTCGCGCCTGGCGACCGCGTGGCGTGCAGCGCCTGGACCGGCGGCTACGCCGAACGGATGATAGCGAAGGAATCGAAAACCGTGCGACTGCCGGATGGCGTCGCATTCGAAGCCGCGGCGACGGTGCTGCACAATTACGGCACGGCCTATTATGCGCTGGTCGAGCGGGCCCGGGCGCAGCGCGACGAAACGCTGTTCGTCACCGGTGCGGCCGGCGGAGTTGGCCTTGCCGCGGTCGACCTTGGCCGCCACCTGGGCCTGCGCGTCGTCGCCGGTATCGGCTCCGATGACAAGGCGAACCTGGTGCGCGCCTACGGTGGCAGCGAGGTCATCAACTATCGCACAGAGAATCTGCGCGACGGGATCAAGGCGATCACCGGTGGCGAAGGGATCGACATCGGCTTCGACAATGTCGGCGGCGCGATATTCGAGCAGATGGCCCGGTCGATGAAATGGGGCGGACGGCTGATGCCGATCGGCTTCACCAGCGGCGAAATTCCACAGCTCCCGATGAACCTTCCGCTGCTGAAGAACTATTCCATCCTCGGCGTCTTCGTCGGCGCCTGGGCGGAGAAATTCTCAGCTGATGCCGCGCGTATGAACGCCACGCTGATGCAATTGCTGGCCGAGGGAAAAATCCGTCCGCACATCGATCGCGTCCTTCGTTTGGAGGAGGCCGGAGAAGCCATGCGCGCCGTGGCCAACCGAACGGCTCAGGGGCGAATTGTCCTCAAGATCAGGTAAGGTGAGCCGGAAAGAGAGAACAAAACCGATGACACAGATCATCATCGACAAACGCTTTTGCGGTCCTCCGAACTCCGGCAACGGCGGCTATGTCTGCGGCCGGCTCGCCCGCCACATTCCCGGCGCCGCGGAGATAACGCTGCGCGCGCCGCCGGCGCTGGACACTCCGCTCGATGCGGTCGCAACCGACGACGGCACATGGGAGCTTCGCGACGGCAACAAGATCGTCGCGACCGGGCAGCCGGCAAGCGTGGAGCTTTCGCGACTGGAGACAGCCAGCTTCGAGGACGCCTGCGCCGCCGAATTGCTGACGCCGGTCAAGCCGCACGAGCATCCATTGCCGACATGTTTCGTGTGCGGTCCGGCAAGGGCGAAAGGCGACGGCTTGCGCATTTTTGCCGGCTCGCTCCGTGGTCACAACGCCGTTCTCGCGGCGAGCTGGACGCCGGATCAGAATCTCGCCGCCGACGACGGCCTCGTCGCGCCGGAATTCCTCTGGTCGGCGCTCGACTGCCCCACCGGTTTTGCCTGCAATTGCGATCCACAGAGCGGCGGCTTCGACAAGGCACCGCTGCTGCTGGGGCGAATGTCAGCACGGATCGAAGCCCGCCCGCGCCCGGGAGAACGCTGCATCATCACGGCCTGGCCCATCGGCCGCGACGGCCGCAAACGCGCGGCCGAAGCTGCGCTTCACGATGAAGCCGGGAGATTGCTGGCGGTGGCGCGAGCGACATGGATTGCGGTCCAGCGCGAAGTGCAGCTCGGACGTCCTTCGTAAGGTGGCCGAAGGCGCGCAGCGCCATGCCCAGCACTTCCGTCTCGGTACGTGAGATGGTGGCACGCTTCGCTTTGCCCGCCTTAGGAAGCCTGATCGAGGTCAGCGGCTCGCTCGCAGCGAAAGGAGCTCAACGTCGGCCGCCTGCTTCTCGATGAAGGTCTTCGGGCAATCGGCCGCCGCCTGATCCAACAGCCTAAGCGCCTCTTCCTTGGAGCCGCCCTGCAGTGCGCGCTCGGCAATATAGAAATTTGCCTCGCAGAACTGCCACTTTCTCTTCATCGGGTCGGCGTCGTCCGCCGCGCTGAGCACTTGCTCCGGCGTCATCTTGCCGAGAAAGAGATTGACGATCGGCGCGGGCCATTTCGTCGCGTCCAGCTGCTTCGCAGCCTCGCTCAGCCGGCTCTGTTGGTCGCTGCGCTTTGCAACGATTTCGCGCCATAAAACCGGATAGGCATCCTTTGGATTGAGCTGGATTGACTGATCGAGGTCAGCCAACGATTTTGCAAAAGAAGCGCTCTGCCAATAGACCCTTGCACGATGAAAGTAGGCGCGCGCATCCCTGGCATCGAGTCGTACAAGTTGATCGTAGTCCGCAAGCGAGCGGTCGAAGTCTCCTTTGGCCCTGTACGCGTTGCCGCGAGACGATATTGCATCCTTGTCCTTGGGATTTAGGCGAATCGCCTCATCGTAATCTGCGATAGCGCGGTCAAGATCGCCTTTCGCGTAGTAGGCTACCCCGCGAGCGCGGAGCACAGGGCCGTCCCCTGAAGCGAGTGCAATTGATTCACCCGCGACGGACGTGGAAATGGGGTCACCGTCCTGACCTTGAATCCGCGTCTGCCGACCACCCGAGATCCCTTGATCCTGATGTAGCAGCCGGATCACCTGGTCGTAATCGGCGATGGCGCGATCATAGTCGCCCTTTTGAGCATAGACGACACCGCGGCAGCCGTAGGCAGTCCGGCTTTGTGGATTCAGCTCGATGACCCGGTCGTAGTCGGCGATAGCGCGGTCGAGTTCGCCCAGCTGAGAGAAGGACTCGGCTCGGAAGTAGTAGAAATTCTCCTTCGTTGGCCTGATCGGCGTGGTTTGATCGAGTTCGGCCAATGCACGTTCTCTATTGCCCTTGGCGAAGTAAACCCGACCCCGGCACAGTTGGCCGCCGCCGGTTTGGGGGCTGATCTCGACCGCTCGATCACAGTCGGCCATGGCCCGATCCGGATCCCCCTTGCTAATGTAAGCAAGGCCTCGCTCGACATACGCTATGACATTGTCCGGATGGATCAGGAGAGCCTGATCATAGTCGGCGATGGCGCGGACGAAGTCTCGTCTCGCCCAATAGACGTGAGCACGTCCGATATATGCGTAGGTACTCTTCGGATCGAGCTCGATTGCCTTGGCGTAATCTGACAGCGCGGCCTCGGGCTGTCGCTTTTGAATAAACGCAGACGCCCTCGCGATACGGGCGTTCAGATTGCCCGGATCGCGCTCGATGATCTGATTGTAGTCCGCGATCGCAAAGTCGATCTCGCCCTTCTGGCGGTAGAACATGGCGCGGCGGAAATGCGCCATGATCACAGCTGGCTGCATACCGGTCGCTGCCTCGATCATGGCGGTGCAGCCCGCAATGCGGTCATCGACACTGAAATTGCCGCCGCGTTGCACTTGGCGCTCAAGGCCATTTCCGCACGAGCGCCCGATATTTCGAGCAAGGTCGCCAACGCCAACGCGCTTACGCCTGCTGCCGCACAAACGAGCGCGCGGCCTGTCATTCCGAACATGCAGTCCCCAACTCAATTCCCGGGGACGACATTAGCAACCGGTCATGCTCTTGCACAGCCCTCGGTTGCGGCGCTCGCAAACCGGCGGCGTGCCCAAAGTTATGTTGTTTCCGCCATCATCCCTGCAACCGTACCAGCTCCGCCTCGAGATCCCGCTCCACGTCCGCAGCCCGCATCTCGATCACGCGATAATCGCGCGCCTCGAGCCACGCCCGCCGCGACGCGCGATCCGCGACGATCGTCTCATTCTCGCCCGTGTTCACCAGTTCGATCGCGATCCGTTGCGGGAACGAGACGAAGTCCGGGATATGCCGCCCCACAGGAGTCTGGCGCTTGAACTGGCCTGCGAAGCGGCGGTCGCGTGTGAGGGCCTGCCAAAGCAGCCGCTCGGCATCGGTTGGGTTGCGGCGGAGCAGACGGGCGAGGCCGCGCACGGTGGAGCCGCTGTCGGGGACGCCGCCGCCCTGACCGTGCTCGGCCAAAAGCGCACGCAGCCGCGTTGCCTGCTCGCCGTCGAGCACGCCGCCTTTGGCCGGGCCCTTGCGCCCTTCCGCGATCGCCATCACGACCCCATGGAGGGTGTGCATGTCCTGTTTGGTCGGCTCCATCCGGCTGAAGATGTTGCGCAGGTTCACCAGCATGGTGTCGCGCTTCTCGGCCGGGCGCAGAAATTCGACCCGGTCGAGTTCGCGGATCAAATTGTCGAAGAAGGCCTGCATCTGGTGCTGCGAGGCGCGCTCAGAGCGCTCCGGCATGGCGTGCGGCAGCTCGCCGGAGGTCGCCCGCTTGAACCATTCGTAGCCGACCAGCAGCACCGCTTGGGCGAGGTTGAGCGAGGCAAAGCCCGGATTGACCGGGAAGGTAATGATGCGGTTGGCGAGCCCGACCTCCTCATTGGTCAGGCCCCAGCGCTCCCGGCCGAACAGGATACCGGCCTTGCCGCCGGCGGCGACGTGCCCGGAAATCTCGCTAGCTGCGGCTTCCGGCCCCACCACCGGCTTGGCTTGGTCATGGGGGCGCGCGGTGGTGGCGAACAGCAGGTCCAGGTCGGCGACGGCCTCACCGACCGTGTCGAACAATTCGACCTTGTCCAGAATATAGTCGGCCCCGGCCGCGGCGCGCTGGGCGGCGATGTTGGGCCAGCCGTCGCGAGGGTTGACGATGCGCAATCGGCTCAGCGCGAAGTTGCCCATGGCGCGCGCGGCCATGCCGATGTTTTCGCCAAGCTGCGGCTCGACCAGGATCACGATGGGACCGTCGAGGGAAAGGCCCGCTTTGCTCTTGTCAGTCCCGGACATCTCGCTTCGCTTTCACACTGGTTCTCAAGGTCTTGGACAGGCGCTCTTCATGAACTGATTCAAGGCCGGTCCTGACCTGGTCTCGACCTGCTCTCGGGCCGGCTGCCCGTTCGCCTGTCGTTTGCCTGTCCTGACGAAATTCTCAAGGGAAATAACGGGTTGGATTCGACTTTTGAATCTTGCCTGAACCCTCTGCCCGGCCCCCGCGGCAGGGCTCCTCCCGCCCCCCATCTGCGGAGGCTGGATGAGCTAAAAGTGCATAATCCCTTGGCTTTCGCCCGCTGCTATCAGGTGCTAAGAGGCGGCGGATATTCCCGTGGCGCGCCACAAGCGCCGTTCCCAAGAGGCTTCCCCGATCATGGCAAAAATCAAGGTGTCCAACCCCGTCGTCGAACTCGATGGCGACGAGATGACCCGGATCATCTGGCAGTACATCAAGGACAAGCTGATCAACCCGTTCCTGGATGTCGAGCTGCAATATTTCGACCTGGGAATGGAGTACCGCGACCACACCAACGATCAGGTCACGATCGACGCCGCCGAGGCGATCAAGAAGGTTGGCGTGGGCGTCAAGTGCGCCACCATCACCCCGGACGAAGCGCGGGTGAAGGAGTTCAACCTCAAGCAGATGTGGAAGTCGCCGAACGGCACCATCCGCAACATCCTCGGCGGCGTGATCTTCCGCGAGCCGATCATCTGCAAGAACGTGCCGCGCCTGGTTCCTGGCTGGACCAAGCCGATCATCATCGGCCGCCACGCCTATGGCGACCAGTATCGCGCCACCGACATCAAGTTCCCGGGCAAGGGTACGCTGACGATGAAGTTCGTCGGCGAGGACGGCACCGTCATCGAGAAAGAAGTGTTCAAGACCCCGGGCGCCGGCGTCGCGATGCAGATGTACAATCTCGACGATTCCATCATCGACTTCGCCCGCGCATCGTTGAATTACGGCCTGCTGCGTAACTACCCGGTCTATCTCTCGACCAAGAACACGATCATGAAGGTCTATGACGGTCGGTTCAAGGACATCTTCCAGGACATCTACGAGCGCGAGTTCAAGAAGGAATTCGACGCCAAGGGCCTGACCTACGAGCACCGCCTGATCGACGACATGGTCGCCTCCGCGCTGAAATGGTCCGGCGGTTATGTCTGGGCCTGCAAGAACTACGACGGCGACGTGCAGTCCGACACGGTGGCGCAGGGCTACGGCTCGCTCGGCCTGATGACCTCGGTTCTCCTCACCCCCGACGGCAAGACGGTAGAAGCCGAAGCTGCCCACGGCACGGTCACCCGCCACTACCGCGAGCATCAGAAGGGCAAGGAGACCTCGACCAACTCGATCGCATCGATCTTCGCCTGGACCCGTGGCCTGTCGCACCGCGCCAAGCTCGACAACAATGCCGAGCTCGCCAAGTTCGCAAACACCCTGGAGAAGGTCTGCGTCGACACCGTCGAGGAAGGCTACATGACCAAGGACCTCGCGCTCCTGGTCGGCGCCGACCAGCGCTGGCTCTCGACAACCGGCTTCCTCGACAAGGTCGCCGAGAACCTCGGCAAGGCGCTGGCGGCGTAAGCCGTCTGCAATTTCGCCCGACTGGGCCGGACATCATCACGGGCCGCGTCGCAAACGCGGCCCGTTCGCTTATTTGGACCTTTGCGCGGAGATGCGACCATGTCGATCAAGCTTGCCGTCCCCTGCCTGTTGCTGCTCGCTGGACCGGCTGTGGCCGCCGACCCGCTTCCCGACGCCATCGCCGCGCCCGGCGAGAGCATCGTGCTCAGCGTCCACGCCGAGGGCGCGCAGGTCTATGAATGCAAGGCCGGCACCGACGGCAAGCTCGCCTGGGCTTTTCGTGAACCGATCGCCACCCTGCTCGCCGAGGGCAAGACGATCGGCCGGCACTATGCCGGACCGAACTGGGAGCATGCCGACGGCAGCGCCGTGGCCGCCAAGGCCGCCGGCAATGCGCCGGGTACCACTGCCGCCGACATTCCCTGGCTGAAGCTGGAAGTGACCGCCCACCGCGGCAGCGGCGTCCTCACGCCCGTTACCACGGTTCAGCGCATCAACACCCATGGCGGCAAGCTCGACGGCGCGTGCGACAAGGCCGGCGACTTCAAGAGCGCGCCCTATTCAGCCGACTACGTCTTCCTGAAGAAGGGCTGAGCGCTCAGCGGTCGGTGCCGTCGCGCTCCGCCTGCGCCAGCTCCGCCACCGCAAGGTCACCGCTGCCCTCCAGTCGCGCCTTTGCGGTCTTGTGGACGTGCGCGGCCAGCGTCGGCATGCGTTCGATCAGGGCGTGAAAGTCGTGGGCGTCGAGCACCAGCAGCCGGGTCTTGCGTGTCGCCGTCACCGTGCCGCTGCGTTTTGTCTTATGCAGCAGCGCGATCTCGCCGAAGAACGTGCCATCCGCGAGCCGCACCTGCTGGTTCGGCAGCGCGATCTCGACCTCGCCGGCGGTGATGAAATACATCGACGAAGCCGCATCGCCCCGCCGCACCAGGATCTCGCCCTGCTCGATCGTGCGCGCCCGCAGCAGCCGCATGATGTCGGCGATCTCGGATGCGCTGAGATGCGAGAACAGCGGCACCCGCGCCAGCATACCCCAGGTGACCACGAAGTCGCGCCGCTTCACCTCTTCCGCAAACGCCGTCGAGATAATCGCGACCGGCAGCGCGATCATGGCAAAGCCGCTGATGATGGTGAAGACGGAGATGAACTTTCCGAGCGCCGTCACCGGCACGACGTCGCCGTAACCGACGGTGCCAAGCGTCACGATCGCCCACCACATCGCCTGCGGAATGGTTCCGAGCTTGTCCGGCTGCACGTCGCGCTCGATGGCATAGAGCAGCGAGGCAAACGTCAGAACCGCGCCGATCAGGATGACGATGCAGCCGATCAGCGCCCGCCGCTCCGCGTGCACGGCCGCGAGCAGCGACCGCATCGCCGGCGAGTAGCGCACCAGCTTGAAGAACGGCAGCACGCCGAGCGCTGCCAGCGTCGCATGCCGGCCCGTGGCTAGCACGACCGCGGCCGGCAGAAACGCGAGCAGATCGATGATGCCGAGTGCGGAGAAGACATAGCTGAGCCGGTCGGACAGCGCGGACGCTGCGCGCTGGGTATGGCCCGCCACGGTCCACAGCCGCGCCGCATATTCCAGCGCGAACACGATCACGGACAGGATGGTGATCGCCGAAAACAGCGCGCCGAATTGCGCGTCCAGCTCCGGCACCGAGGCAAGGATCATCGCGGCGACATCGAGCACGATGACGCCGATGATCAGCTGGATGAAGCGCGACCCGACCGAGTAGGCCAGCGGATCATGCTCCAGCAATTCGTAGAGGCGATCCCTCAGATTGGGATCGCGAAGCCCAATTCCTCGCGGAACGGGGCGCACCTGCCTACGCGCCGGCCGATTTTTGTTCAGCCATGGCTTTCTCGATCGCCGTGAGCGCCGCGGCCGCATTGGCGCCATCAGGGCCGCCGGCCTGCGCCATGTCGGGCCGCCCGCCGCCGCCCTTGCCGCCGAGCGCTTCGGAGGCGACCTTCACCAGATTGACTGCATTGAAACGCGAAGTGAGGTCCGCGGTGACGCCGACCACGACGCCGGCCTTGCCATCCTCGGTGACGCCGACGATAGCGACGACGCCGGAGCCGATCTGCTTCTTGCCGTCGTCGGCAAGGCTCTTGAGATCCTTCATCTCGATGCCCTCGACCGCGCGCGCCATCAGCTTGACGTCGCCGACTTCGCGCACACCTGAGGCCGCGCCGTTGCTCGAAGCTGCACCGCCGCCCATCGCCAGCTTCTTGCGGGCGTCGGAGAGTTCGCGCTCGAGCTTCTTGCGCTCCTCCATCAGAGCGGCAATGCGCGCCGGGACGTCGTCGATCGAGGTGCGCAGCTCGTGGGCCGCGGTCTTCGCCAGCGCCATGGTGTCGTTGGCGTGTTTTCGCGCGTAGTTGCCGGTTAAAGCCTCGATGCGGCGCACGCCGGAGGCGACCGCGCTCTCGCCCGTCAGCGTGATCAGCCCGATGTCGCCGGTCCGCCTGACATGCGTGCCGCCGCAAAGTTCGACCGACCAGCCGAGTGCGTTGGCGCCGCGCTCGCGCGCGGTCCGGCCCATCGAGACGACGCGAACCTCGTCGCCATATTTCTCGCCGAACAGGGCGCGTGCGCCGGCCTCACGGGCCTCGTCCACGCCCATGACGCGGGTCGAGACTTCGTCATTCTCCAGCACCACCTCGTTGGCGATGTCCTCGACGCGCGCGAGCTCTTCCGCCGTGATCGGCTTCGGATGCACGAAGTCGAAACGCAGCCGATCCGGCGCGACCATCGAGCCGCGCTGGGCGATGTGGTCGCCGAGCACCTGGCGCAGCGCCTCGTGGATGAGATGGGTCGCCGAATGATGCGCGCGGATCGAAAAACGCCTGCCGTGATCCACTTCGAGCTGCAGCGCGGTGCCGAGCTTCAGCTCGCCGCTCTCCAATGTGCCGACGTGAACGAAGAAATCACCGAGCTTCTTCTGGGTGTCGGTGACGCGGAACTTGATGCCGCCCTCGCCGGTCAATACGCCGGTGTCGCCGACCTGGCCGCCGGACTCCGCGTAGAACGGCGTCTGGTTCAGCACGATCGCGCCCGTCTCGCCGGCCTTGAGGCTCGTGGCTTCCTTGCCGTCCTTGACCAGCGCAGTCACCACGCCTTCAGCGCTCTCGGTCTCGTAACCCAGGAATTCGGTTGCGCCCAGCTTCTCACGCAGCGGGAACCAGATCGCCTCGGAAGCCGCTTCGCCCGACCCCTTCCAGGACTCGCGCGCCTTGGCCTTCTGACGCTCCATCGCGTCGGTGAAGGAAGCCTGGTCGACGCTGATGCCGCGCGACTTCAGCGCGTCCTGCGTCAAATCGAGCGGGAAGCCGTAAGTGTCGTACAGCGTGAAGGCGACGTCGCCGTCGAACATGTCGCCCTTCTTCAAGGACGCGCTCTTCTCGTCGAGAATGGCGAGGCCGCGCGTCAGCGTCTTGCGGAAGCGGGTTTCTTCCAGCCGCAGCGTTTCCTCGATCAAATTTTCCGCGCGCATCAGATCCGGATAGGCCTGGCCCATCTCGCGCACCAGCGCCCAGACCAGGCGATGCATCAGCGGTTCTTGCGCACCGAGCAGCTGCGCATGGCGCATCGCGCGGCGCATGATCCGGCGCAGCACATAGCCGCGGCCCTCGTTCGAGGGCAGCACGCCGTCGGCGACGAGGAAGGCCGACGAACGCAGATGGTCGGCGATGACGCGGAACGAGGCCACGGTCTTCTCGTCCGGTCCGCTTCCGAGCGCCGACGCCGTCGCGTCGATCAAATGACGGAACAGGTCGGTCTCGAACACGCTGTCGACGCCCTGCATGATGCAGGCCATGCGCTCCAGCCCCATGCCGGTGTCGATCGAGGGACGCGGCAGCGCCACGCGCTCCTCCTTCGTCACCTGCTCGTACTGCATGAAGACGAGATTCCAGAATTCGAGGAAGCGATCGCCATCCTCCTCAGGCGAGCCCGGAGGCCCGCCCCAAATGTGCTCGCCGCGATCGATGAAGATCTCCGAGCACGGCCCGCACGGGCCGGTGTCGCCCATCGCCCAGAAATTGTCCGAGGTCGGGATGCGGATGATGCGGTCCTCGGAGAAGCCCGCGATCTTCTTCCACAGCCCGGCCGCCTCGTCGTCGGTGTGGTAGACCGTGACGAGCAGCTTGTCTTTCTTGAGCCCGAACTCCTTCGTGATCAGCGTCCAGGCCAGCTCGATCGCGCGCTCCTTGAAATAGTCGCCGAAGGAGAAGTTGCCGAGCATCTCGAAGAAGGTGAGATGGCGCGCGGTGTAGCCGACATTGTCGAGGTCATTGTGCTTGCCGCCGGCGCGCACGCATTTCTGCGAGGTGGTGGCGCGCTGATAGGGCCGCTTCTCGACGCCGGTGAAGACGTTCTTGAACTGCACCATGCCGGCATTGGTGAACATCAACGTCGGATCGTTGCGCGGCACCAATGGCGAGGACGACACGATCTCGTGGCCGTTCTCGGCAAAGAAATTCAGAAAGGTCGACCTGATCTCGTTGACGCCGCTCATGTTCATCCAATCGGGTGTGCTTGCACCCGCCTTCCAGCCATCCAAACCGCAAGTTTGGGCTGATATCTGCGGGCCAATGCGCTTTTAGACAAGGCCAGCTTGGCTGTCCAGAAACTGTGCAGCCAGATCAAGGCGTTGCCGCAGTCGCGTAATCCGTTGGAAAGCCGCCGATGCCGCGTTGACAGGCTTGGCCGGCCTGTGGTCTTTACCTATCTGTATCGTACGGCCACGTCGGGAGAGACCGGCACTGGTAGCCGGCGCCGAAGGAGCAACCGCCCCGGAAACTCTCAGGCAAAAGGACCGCGTGGCTTTGACAGCATCTGGAAAGAGGCGCCGACGGGCCAAGACCTTTTAAAGGGTAGGTTCGGACAGCGTCCGCCGACGGGATAATACTCTCAGGCACAGCGACAGATGGGGCTTCGACTGGTGTCCACGGGAAATCGTTCCCGGGGAACCGCCGAGGGCCCCCCGATGCTTGCGCGCGACGACAAAGACTCCCTGAAACGCACCCCCTTTACGACCGGCATGTCTCGCTCGGCGGCAAGATGGTGCCGTTCGCGGGCTATGACATGCCCGTGCAATATCCGGCCGGAGTCCTGAAGGAACACCTTCATACCCGCAACGCAGCCGGCCTGTTCGATGTCTCCCACATGGGCCAGATCGCACTCAGGCCGAAATCCGGCAAGGTCGAGGACGCCGCCCGCGCGCTGGAAGGACTGGTGCCGCAGGATATCTTGGCGATCGCGCCGGGCCGGCAGCGCTACGCCCAGTTCACCAATGCCGAGGGCGGGATTCTGGACGATCTGATGGTCGCCAATTTCGGCGATCACCTCTTCCTGGTCGTCAACGCCGCCTGCAAGGCCGAGGACGAGGCGCATCTGCGCGCGAATCTCTCGGACGACTGCATGATCGATTCGCTTGCCGACCGCGCGCTGATCGCGCTGCAGGGGCCGAAGGCGGGATCGGCGCTGACGAAATTGTGTGCAGAAGCACCCGCCATGAAATTCATGGATTCCGGTCCGCACAAGGTCGCCGGCCTCGACTGCTTCGTCTCGCGCTCCGGCTATACCGGCGAGGACGGCTTCGAGATTTCGGTTCCTGCCGGCGATGCCGAACGGCTCGCCAAGGCCCTGCTGGACAATCCTGACGTCATGCCGATCGGGCTCGGCGCCCGTGACAGCCTGCGGCTCGAGGCCGGGCTTTGTCTTTACGGCCACGACATCGACACCGCGACCACGCCGGTCGAGGCCGCACTGGAATGGTCGGTGCAGAAGAGCCGCCGCACCGGCGGCGCGCGAGCCGGGGGCTTCCCCGGCGCGGCAAAGATTCTCGCCCATTTCGACCATGGCGCATCCCGCCGCCGCGTCGGCCTGCGCACCGAGGGCCGCGCGCCGGTGCGCGAAGGCGCGCTGCTGTTTGCGGATGCGACCTCCGCCGAGCCGATCGGAAAGGTCACCTCGGGCGGTTTCAGCCCGAGCCTGAATGCGCCGGTCGCGATGGGCTATGTGCCCACCGCATCGAGCGCGATCGACACAAAACTCTTCGCCGAGGTGCGCGGCCAACGCCTGGCCGTGCAAATCGCCGCCATGCCCTTCGTGAAAAACACCTACAAACGCTGAGGACCGAGAAAATGACCACGACGCTGTACACCTCCGACCACGAATGGCTCGCGATCGACGGCGATGTCGCCACCGTCGGCATCACCGACTACGCGCAATCGCAGCTTGGCGACGTCGTGTTCGTCGAATTGCCCAAGCTCGGCCGCACGCTGAAGAAGGCCGAACCCGCCGCGGTCGTGGAATCGGTGAAGGCCGCATCGGACGTCTACGCGCCGGTGACGGGCGAAGTGCTCGAGACCAACGCCGCGCTCGCCGCCGAGCCCGCACTGGTGAACTCGGATGCGCAAGGCGCGGCCTGGTTCTTCAAGATCAAGATTGCCGACAAGAGCGAGCTCGGCGGTCTGATGGACGAAGCCGCCTACAAGGCCCACACGGCGTGAGATGATGCGAACTCTGACCTCATATTCGGTGTCATCGTCCGCGAAGGCGGACGATCCAGTACGCCGCGGCCAATCGGCCCTAGCCGAAGCGGCTGCGTTTACTGGATGCCCCGCCTTCGCGGGGCATGACGGCGACAAGAACATCTGAAGCGAGGACCCATGATGACCGCGCACCGCAAATCCAACGGCGACACCACCAGCTTCGTTCGCCGCCACATCGGCCCCTCCGCGCGCGACGTCACCGCGATGCTCGAGGCCGTCGGCGCGAACAGCGTCGATACGCTGATGGCGCAGACGCTGCCGGCCTCGATCCGGCAGGCCGCCCCACTCGATCTCGGCAAGCCCTTGAGCGAGACCGAAGCGATCGCGCATATGGCCGAACTCGCCGCCCAGAACCAGGTCTTCACCTCGCTGATCGGCCAAGGCTATTCCGGCACGATCCTGCCCGCGGTAATCCAGCGCAACATTTTGGAGAACCCGGCCTGGTACACGGCCTACACGCCCTACCAGCCTGAAATCAGCCAGGGCCGGCTCGAGGCGCTGCTCAACTTCCAGACCATGATCTGCGACCTCACCGGGCTCGACGTCGCCAACGCCTCGCTGCTCGACGAGGCTACCGCTGCCGCCGAAGCGATGGCGCTCGCGGAGCGGCACTCACGGGTCGAAGCAAAGGCCTTCTTCGTCGACAAGGACGTGCATCCGCAGACGCTCGCCGTGATGCGCACCCGCGCGGAGCCGCTGGGCTGGACCCTGGTCGTGGGCGATCCTCTCACCGATCTCGACAAGACCGACGTGCTTGGTGCACTGCTGCAATACCCGGGCAGTTCAGGCGCTGTGCGCGACCTCAGGCCCGCGATCGCCAGCCTGAAGGCCAAGGGCGCACTCGCGATCATCGCCGCCGATCTGCTGGCGCTGACACTGCTCGCCTCGCCCGGCGAGCTCGGCGCGGACATCGCCATCGGCTCGGCGCAACGTTTTGGCGTGCCGATGGGTTATGGCGGGCCGCACGCGGCCTATATGGCGGTGCGCGATGCGCTCAAGCGCTCGCTGCCCGGCCGCATCGTCGGCCTCTCCGTGGATCCGCGCGGAATGCCGGCCTACCGTCTCGCGCTGCAGACCCGCGAGCAGCACATCCGCCGCGAGAAGGCGACCTCCAACATCTGCACCGCGCAGGTGCTGCTCGCCGTGATCGCCTCGATGTATGCAGTCTATCACGGCCCCGAAGGCCTTTCGCAGATCGCGCGCAATGTGCATCGCCGCGCCGCGGTGCTGGCGGCCGGCCTGCGCAAGCTCGGCTTTGCGCTGCAGTCCGACAGTTTCTTCGACACGCTCAGCGTGGATGCAGGGGCGAAGCGTACCGAAGTCGTGGCGCGCGCGGCGGCCGAGAAGATCAATCTCGGCGCTGGCGAAACTGCATTGCGGATCGCGCTCGACGAGACCACCACGCCCGCAACGGTGGAAGCAGTCTGGCGCGCCTTCGGCGGGCAGCTTGCATACGCCGAGATCGACGCCACCACGCGCGAGGCGCTGCCGGAGACGCTCAAGCGTGCGACCTCTTTCCTCACCCACCCCGTCTTCCACGCGCATCGCTCGGAAACCGAGATGCTGCGCTACATGCGCAAGCTCAGCGACCGCGACCTCGCGCTCGACCGCGCGATGATCCCGCTCGGCTCGTGCACCATGAAGCTGAACGCGACCACCGAGATGATGCCGCTGACCTGGCCGGAATTCGGCAGCCTGCATCCGTTCGCCCCGCCTGAGCAGGCGAAGGGCTACTACGCGCTGTTCGCGCGGCTGGAAAAATGGCTGTGCGACATCACCGGCTATGACGCGATCTCGCTGCAGCCGAACTCGGGCGCGCAAGGCGAATATGCCGGGCTGCTCGCGATCCGCGGCTATCACGCGGCGCGTGGCGAGACGCATCGCAAGATCTGCCTGATCCCCTCCTCCGCGCACGGCACCAACCCGGCCTCGGCCGCGATGGTCGGCATGGACGTGGTGGTGGTCGCCTGCGAGAAGAACGGCGACGTCGACGTCAATGATCTCCGCGCCAAGGCCGAGAAGCATTCGAACGACCTCGCCGCGGTCATGATCACCTATCCCTCGACCCATGGCGTGTTCGAGGAGCACATCCGCGAGATCTGCGAGATCGTGCATGGCCATGGCGGACAGGTCTATCTCGACGGCGCCAACCTCAACGCGCAGGTCGGCCTTAGCAGGCCCGGCGATTACGGCGCCGATGTCAGCCATCTCAACCTGCACAAGACCTTCTGCATCCCGCATGGCGGCGGCGGCCCGGGCATGGGCCCGATCGGCGTCAAGGCGCACCTCAAGCCGTTCCTGCCCGGTCATCCGGCGACGGATGGGAAAGCGCCTGTGGGGCCGGTCTCGGCCGCGCCGTTCGGCTCGGCTTCGATCCTCACCATCTCCTACATCTACATCCTGATGATGGGCGGCGAAGGCCTCAAGCGCGCCACCGAGATCGCGATCCTCAACGCGAACTACGTGGCTGCAAGGCTCGATGCGCATTTCCCGGTGCTCTACAAGAACGAGAAAGGCCGCGTCGCGCATGAGTGCATCGTCGACCCCGGCGCGCTGAAGACGACCTCAGGCGTCACCGTCGACGACATCGCCAAGCGCCTGATCGATTACGGCTTCCACGCGCCGACCATGAGCTTCCCGGTGCCGGGCACGCTGATGATCGAGCCGACCGAATCGGAATCCAGGGCGGAGCTCGATCGTTTCTGCGATGCCATGATCGCCATTCGGAAGGAGATCGCCGAGGTCGAGGCTGGCCGCTTCAGGATCGAGGCGTCGCCGCTGCGTCATGCCCCGCACACCGTGCATGACATCGCGGACGACGATTGGAAGCGCGCCTACACCCGCGCCGAGGGTTGCTTCCCCGCGGGCACCTCACGAACCGACAAATATTGGTCCCCGGTCGGGCGCGTGGACAACGTCTATGGCGACCGCAACCTGGTGTGCTCCTGCCCGCCGGTGAGCGATTACGCGGAGGCGGCGGAGTAACCGTTTTGTAGGGTGGGTTAGCCACCGGCTGCGCGAAGCGCAGTCGCTGGCGTAACCCACCACTTCTGTCTCTGGCGAAATGGAAGAGGTGGGCTACACTTCGCTAACCCACCCTCCGGCACGGAACACGCATTTAGGGCGCAACCAACGAGCGGGTCTCGGGGTCCCACCGCCAGAGTCGCTCGTTGGTCAGGTGAGTGCCGCCCCACCAGCGATCAATCCGGTTGTGCCGGCGAAAATCCTGGTCGCCTCCCAACACCGCCTTTCCGAACTCGGTCAGCGTCAATTGCGACCGCTCGTACCGATCGAACTGACTTGAATCGTCGTGCATCTCTAGCGAAAACGGACCTTGATCCAGTCCCGACACGGCCGGCCTCTCGCACCGCGCAAGGCCGTCAAGCAGCGCTCCAACTTCCCAATAACCATACACATCCAGCCCGTTGCACTTCTGATGGCCCGGAAAGACATCGAAAGGCTGCATGCCGCCTCGCGCGATGAGCTGGAGTATCCGCGCTTCCGTGGCTCCAAGGCCTGAGGCGGGACGCGGAAGTTCGTTGAGCAGAGCCCTCACGTGAGGGGCGAGTTGTGGCAAACAGCTCAAATTGGTCTTGAAGAGATCCCTCCAACTTTGCGGGGTCGGCGCGCGATAGGCCCGCCATGCACGCTTGGCCGATTTGAGTTGACGAGGTGTGATCGCAACAGCCGGCGGGTAGAGTTCGCTTCGCGGTGGGTCGACATCCCTGACACCCAAGGACAGGGAGCGCACGACAAAGTCGGGATTTGCATCGTGTTGGCGGCCCCAATGATCGAGCAGCCAGAGCAGGATCAATTGCGCATTTGGCTCCGGCCCTCGCCAAAACTCGACCGTGTCATATTCCGCGAGCAGTTCAATCAGTCCTCGATCCTTCACGCCTGATTCCTCGAGACGCCAGGACGGCGTATCGTCGAGCCAGTGAAGCCCGCGGGGCTGTGTCGTACGCGGCGCAAAGAATGCGTCCAGCTCTGCATCGGCTGGCAACGGTCCCCAGACCAGCCGGCGCTCGATGGCAATCACGAGGTCGGCAAGGCCCGCCTGTTGAATAGCGCCGGCGATGGACGAGTCGGTCGTGACAATGAGCCGCGTCATGCCGTGGCCTCAAGGCTTCGTCAAAACATTACCGTAACGCCACAGCCGATCATTGGTCAGGTGCGTGCCGCCCCACCAGCGGTCGATCGGATTGTGGCGACTGAAATCTTCCTGATGGGCCAGGACGGCCCTGCCGAACTCGGTCAACGACAACCGGCTGCGGAGATAGACCTCGTGCCGAGCTCTTAAATTTTCGCGATCGATCGTGCGCAGTTCGTCGCCCAACCCGGCCACTACGGGCTTGGGGCCGAGCGCGAGCCCCTCGAGCAACGAACCCAACTCAAATTCTCCGAACACATATGTGCGCCGTTGCGAGCGCAGGTGAAACAACCGCAGCATCAGCAATGCACTGAGATCCTGGTGAAGGAGATCGACGCACGCCTCAGGGGTCATCGCGCGGTAGGCCGACCACGCCAACCGGGCAGTCTCGAACTCTCGAGCCGTGATACGCACGACATGAATGTGCGGCTCGGACGCAGCGAGATCCTCACCGCGTTCTGTGGTCAGCTCGGATGCCACAAGTCGAAGTTTAAGCTTTCGCACCAGCGAGGAGCAGGAGCTGAGGTGGTCCAGCAGCCAGACGAGCTGCAATTGATCCCGGGGAGCTGGGTCGAACCAAAGTTCAACCACGTCATATTGCTCGCAGAAGTTCGCAAGGGACAAGTCTTTGCGGGCCTTGATGTCCTTGGGCCACCGGATGCCCCAGTCGGACCAATGATCACCCGGCCCGAGATTCGCCGAACGCGCGGCGAAAAAGGCTGCGAGCTTCTCGGGCGAGGGCAGCGGTCCCCACTCAAAGTGAAACGAGGATGAGATGACAAGCTCCGCCAAGCCCGATCGGGCGAGCCCGCTTCCGGACGAACTGGTCAAGATCAACCGCTTCATCGCGCCCCCCGAGCATGACCAATCCCAAACGAAACAGGCGCCGAAGACGTCGGCAACTCAACGTCCTCAGCGCCCGCTCCTCGCGAAAAACTTTACTGCTGAAGCTTACTCGTCCGCCGGCTCCTCGCCGTCGGCGTCACGCTCGGGGCTGCCGGCGAGAATTTGCTCGGCGATCAGGCCGGAGTTCTGGCGGATCGAGGTCTCGATCTTGGCGGTGATGTCGGGGTTGGCCTTCAGGAACGCTTTCGAATTCTCGCGGCCCTGGCCAAGACGCTGGCTGTCGTAGGAGAACCATGCGCCGGATTTTTCGACGATGCCGGCCTTGACGCCGAGATCGAGGATCTCGCCCATCTTGGAGACGCCCTCGCCGTACATGATGTCGAACTCGACCTGCTTGAACGGCGGCGCCAGCTTGTTCTTGACGACCTTGACGCGCGTGGTGTTGCCGACCACTTCGTCACGCTCCTTGATCGCGCCGATGCGGCGGATGTCGAGGCGGACGGAAGCATAGAATTTCAGCGCGTTGCCGCCGGTGGTGGTCTCCGGCGAGCCGTACATCACGCCGATCTTCATGCGGATCTGGTTGATGAAGATCACCATCGTATTGGACTTGTTGATGGACGCCGTCAGCTTGCGCAGCGCCTGGCTCATCAGACGCGCCTGCAGACCCGGCAGCGCATCGCCCATCTCGCCCTCGAGCTCGGCCTTCGGCACCAGCGCCGCGACCGAATCGATCACCAGCACGTCGACCGCGCCGGAGCGCACCAGCGTGTCGCAGATTTCCAGCGCCTGCTCGCCGGTGTCCGGCTGGGAGATCAGGAGCTCGTCGATATTGACGCCCAGCTTGCGCGCATAGACCGGGTCGAGCGCGTGCTCGGCGTCGATGAAGGCGCAGATGCCGCCCTTCTTCTGCCCTTCCGCCACCGTGTGCAGTGCCAGCGTGGTCTTGCCCGAGGATTCCGGCCCGTAGATCTCCACAACGCGCCCCTTCGGCAGGCCGCCGATCCCGAGCGCGATATCAAGCCCCAACGAGCCCGAAGAGACCGCCTCGACATCCATCGAACGGTCGTTCTTGCCAAGCTTCATCACCGAGCCCTTGCCGAACTGACGCTCGATCTGGGAGAGCGCGGCGGCGAGAGCTTTACTCTTGTCCATGGAGGATCCTTCGACGATACGCAGGGCAGTGGTGGACATCGGGTCGTGCTCCTTATGACGAGGATTCGCGTGAGGGACAAACGATTGGCGAGGCGGCGCGGCGATAAAAGCAATGTACCCTATTTGTTCTAGGTTCGCAATATGTTCTTTTACGATTTTGGCTGCCTGAAGCGCATCAAAGACGGATGCGCTGTGCGCCGTCAGAATTCCGCAATCGTCCGGCACCGAACCTTTCGCGGTCTGCGGCCTTCTCCTCTTGGACGAGACCGCAACTCTGGGGACTTCAGTCATGACGGACAACACGCATCACGATACGATCCGGCGCACTCCGCTGCTGGAGGCGGCGCGGGAGGAGCTGAGCAAGTTCGAGCGCAAGGAAAACGAGTTCCGCAAGAAAGACCGCGAAGAGCGTGCCGCCGAACTCCGTTTGCCGCTGGACGCGATCAAGGTTCATTAGGCCGCTGGGCCCGCGCTGGCGACGGTGCCGGAGCGGCCGCCCGTTGATCTCAGGAATCGGCACGGGAATCGGGATTCGGATGGCCGTGAAAGGCAAATCCGAGCCGATATGGTATCTAAATACTACCAGTAAGCCATTGATTGGGCGGGGGAATTTGTAGGCACGCTACTGTGCATGGGGTTGTTTTCGCGTTTTTGAAAGGCGCGCACGGGCCTTTCCACCCTCGGAGCCATCTTCCGCACCCAACAGCGCCTACAGCAGAACCAGCAAGCCGATGCCGATTACCAGCACGACGAAGCCAGCCGCCGTCGCGGCGGCGAATGACCGCTCTACGTTGTCCATGATGCCACCCCGTTGCCGGCACGCCACGTTTTCCCCTATGGCAGCACCGTCGCCGCGAAATCTCGCCTGCGGTTGTGTCCTGAGTTGTGCGAACGGATGTCGAAATTGGGACCGGTGCGGGGCCAGTCTGCGGCCCCCGCGCTCCGGCTTTTGCTGCCATCATTGGGCCTTGTCAGGCTGTCGTAAGCTGAACCGGCTAGGGTCGCCCGGCTATGGTGTTGCAGCCCAGCACCTCAGCCTCCAATAACCTTCTCCCCGCTTGGTTCTCCCAAGCGGGGTTTTTTCATTCCGATTTTCATGCCGGCCGGCCGGTTTGCGAACCGCCCTCCTCCTGCGTCAGCCGCAGCGAGAAGGCGCGGATCGCCGGCGCTGCGAGCAGCACGATCGGCAGCATCGCCGCCCATGCGATCAGCCACGACACCATCCAGTGCGCCAGGAAGTCCAGCGCGTTCCCTGCGGGAAAGCTGGCGATGCCCGCGGCGATCAGCGAGGTCAGTCCGGACTGGATGATTCCGAACACGAAATGAGAATAGCGGCGGGGAATGCCCGGCATGACGCGTCCATGTTGCTTAGCCGCATCGGGCCAAGCAAGGCACATGCCGCCGCGTTCCGGAAGGCGCCCTTACCCATTCTCGGAACTCTGTTCTTGGCCGGAGAACCACGGGCATGAGGTCTCGCGCCGACGCGCGCGGCCGACGTCTTTCGAATTTCGATTTCGTATGTTCCGGAGCACGTGCGTTTGCGCGATAGCCCTGAGCGATCCGGGGCTTAACGACAGGTTTGGCTTTCCCTTGGAATATTATGCCGCCCAGCATGTTCTCAGCATCGGCGAGCAGATCAAGACCGGCAAGACCGAGACCAAGATCGATCTCTTGGCGATCCGACGGGTGCAGCTGCGCATCGATCGGGAGCTGAAGGCGATCGGGCGCAAAACCGCCTGAACGGCCGGACCGAGATCGTCGGCGGCATGGCGCCCCTGCGCGCCGCAGCCGCCATGACTTGAGCGCAGCATGGCTTGCAGGGCGCAAGCCGCGCCCATGGGGCTATTCCGTAGCCGCCCGGAATTGATCTGCCGATGGTTTGGGATTGGACTGCCCGCGATTATGGCCGAGGGGACGGAGCCATCAGGCGCGATCGGTGCGAACCATGCCGCTCTACTTCTTTCAGAATCCGGAACGGCCGCTATTCCGGCTGTGCCGACCAGGCGTCGGAATTTGCCGATCGCGATCTGGCTTGGAAGGAGATGACCAGCGTCTGCGCCGACATGGCCGCCGGCATCGCCCGCAAGCTCCAGGAAAATTCCGAATGGAACATGGAGCTGCTGGACGAGGCCAAGGAGCCCGTATTCCGGATCCGCATCACATCCGAAACCTTCGAATAGGAGCCGGCCTTAATCCGCGCTGGGCAGCCGCCGCGTCGTGAATTCGATGTCGCCGCCGGGCAGCTCGCGCCAGGTCTCGACCGCGCTCATATAGCCGGCCTTGGGGTAGCGGGCGAAGAAAGCCTGTGCCCTCTCCCGTGCCGCCGCGCGCGGCAGCGTGAAGGTCTCGCGCAGATAGCCGTCGCCGGCCGTCGGGCCGGGCTTGCCGCCCATCTTGCGCCGGCGCGCCATCCGCTCGGCGAGATCCCGCGGACGATCGGCCATGTTCTGCTCTCCTCGACGCGATACACTCCCGCGCAATGTAGGAAGCAGGCCGATCAAGAGGGTCCCGGCCGGAGGCATCAACCGCCGCCGATCGGGCGGAAGGTCAATTGGCAGTCGTGCCGGACTTCTTCTTCGGCGCACCGGTTGCGGCCGACGCCTTTGGCGCCGCCGACGGCTTCGGCGGGTCGGAGCGCATGCCACCCCAGGGATCGTTGGACGCCTTGGAGTCTGGAATCTTCTTCAGCGTTTCCTTGTAGGCCCTGTCACGCTCGGCCTCCGCGGCCTTCTCCTCGGGGGTCTTGCCAGGCCCCTCCTGCAGCAAATTGAGATTGGGCATTTGCGCATAAGCCGGTCCCGCCAGCACGGTCGGTCCCGCCAGAACAGCCAGCACCGCGGCCATACGGAAAAGCTTCATCATTGACTCCTTGATCATCCATGGCGGCGCGGGTCGCCCGCGCCTTGTCACCCCTGCCACAACCGCAGGGGCCGCTCGGCCCGCTAGAGCCGGTCCGATCTGCACGATTTCGGCGCGTGGAGCCAGTCGTCCCAGATCGGGCCGCACTTGGTGCACCCGTTCAGCAACAGGCCGAGCCCGGCCAGACAAAACACGAGGACATACCTACGCAACATCACCCACCCATACCCACTCCATGGCATCATACCGGGCGAAGTCAGGCATTTTCAAGCCGACGGGACCCGCGGCAGACCGGCGACTTTGCCGCGCCGGTCCGCTCGAAATGCCGAACATCCGGCAATACAGGAGGGAACGACAGCAATGCCATCGCAGCCAGAAGCCGAGTTCGGCATCAGTGAGGCCCGACGCATCCTCGGCGAAGTCTTTGCGCCCTGGGTCCAGGATCTCAACCTGTCGGTCGAGCGCATCGATCACCTGCCGCCGCCGGACGTGCCGGACTGGCAGCCGGCAGCGCTCCTGCGCATGCCGTTCTCGGAGCGGCTGTGCCGCAACGGTGGTGTGGTCTGCGGCCAGGCGCTGATGGCGCTCGCCGACACCGCGATGGTGATCGCGAACCTCGCCGCCAACCGCGGCTATCGTCCGATGACGACGGTCGACCAGACCACGCATTTCATGCGCGCCGTCTCCTCGTCGGACGTGCTGGCCGACGCCCGCGTGGTGCGACTCGGACGCACCATGAGCTTTGGCCGGGTCACGCTGCTCTCGGCCACCGACAACAAGCCGGTGGCGATGGTGTCGAGCGCGTTCGCGATGCTACCGGGGTGAGCATCATCCGAAAGAAGAAAGCCGCGTGAGCGCAAAGCGCACCGCGGCTCTCAATGGCGTCATGTCGAGACGGGAAGCGCGGTTGTGATCGCGCGCCGTGCCCTCACGCGGCAGAAGTTACTTGCCGAGCACTTCGTCAGCCGCGGTGACAATGCTGACGTTGGGATTTTTTTCCGCAATAGCTGCCGAACTGCTTGGCGTTCTCGACGAATACGTCGGTGTCGATGATCGCGTTCTCTTCATCGCCCTTGTACCAGCCGTCCATCCAGGTCAGCACCATCTTGATGGTGTCGTCGCCGCTCTCCAGGAACTGCTTGCAGCTCATGGTCGCGAGATCGAGCTTGGTGGCGTGGGCGGGCATGGACGAGAGCGAGAGCGCTGCGGCGAACAGAAGCGAAAACGTGGTCTTCATCAATATCTCCATCGGCGCGTAGCGCCACAAAGGAACGGCTTGGGGGAAATCCGCGGGTGACTCCGCTTCGACGTCGTAAACGAAATCTGAAGCGCTGTGCAAGTAGCGCCAGTATTGAGTTTAGTTCAACGTAATTTCTATGCACTACTTCACAAAGATCATTATGGATTAACGCGGATGATCGAGAAGCGTGCAGCGCAGCGTTACCGTGTTTTCAAGGGTGGAAAGATCACCTTTGAAAACAGCGGCATCACATGCACGGTGCGAAACATGTCGGCTGACGGCGCCGCAATCGACCTCGATGCCCTCGTCACATTGCCGCAATCATTCACACTCGCGATCGCGCGCGACAATTTCGTGCGCAAATGCCGCCCCGTCTGGCGTAGCGACAGGCGCATCGGCCTCGCCTTCGTACAGTAGTGCATACAGTGTGAACGATCATTCGCATCGCGCGCGCGATGCTGCGTCATGTTCGCACGACACGACGTCGGCGACGCCAGCGCAGGCTTGCAACCACGAGCGCGACCATCGCGAGCGCGATCGCCGATGATGCCGCAAAAAATCGTCCACCGGGGCGATCGATCGTACGCGACCACAGCGACGGCCCCTCGCCCGGCCGTGCCAGGCGAAACACAACGAAGCTGTCGCCGATTGAGGTGCCTGCCTCGGAGTGGCCGCCGGCGCCGATCGCGACATACTGCTCGCCCTTCCAGAGATAGGTCATGGGATTGGCGACGCCGGGCACGGGCAGCCGACCCTGCCACAGCTCCCTGCCGCTGCGCGCATCGAAGGCGCGCAAATAGGCGTCCATCGCTCCGGTGAAGACGAGCCCGCCTGCCGTGACCGCGAGCCCGTTGACGAGCGGCGCACCCCACGGCAGCGGCACGCCGAGCGGGGCGAGATCCTCGGTGGTGCCGACCGTCGAACGCCAGAGGATCTTGCCGGCCTTCAGATCGACCGCGACCATCTCGCCCCAGGGCGGCTTGTTGCAAAGAAGCCCGAGCGGCGACATTGCCACCGCACGCGACATCGCAAACGGCGCACCCGTCTGCTGGCCGAAATCATGACCGGGCGGAGGATCGAACCCGGCCGCCTCCGCCCGCGGAATCAGCTTGATGAGATGAACGGCCCGGCTGGTGTTGGCATAAAGGACCTGGTTGACGGGGTCGAAGGCCGCACTTCCCCCAGTTGACGCCGCCGCCGGTGAACGGAAACTCCAGCGTGCCTTGGGTTGAGGGGGCGTGTACAGGCCCTCGTTGCGTGCCTCCGCAAACTGCTTCTCGCATGCTGAGCGGCGCAGGCCCGGAACGAGCGAGAGCGCATCCTGAGCCGAGATTTTTTGCGACATCAGCTGTGGCACATGCGTCGGGAATGGCTGCGTGGGCGACAGCCGTTCACCTTCCGCGGCCCCCTGCGGGACGCTGCGCTCCTCGACCGGCCATACCGGCTTGCCGGTGTCGCGATCGAGCACGAAGACAAAGCCCTGCTTGGTCGGCTGGATCACGACATCGCGCTGACCATCGCCGGTGTCGATGCGCGTGAGCGTCGGTTGCGCCGGCAGATCGTAATCCCAGACGTCGTGATGCACGGTTTGGAATGCCCATACGAGCTCGCCCGTCTCGATGCGCAGCGCGACCACCGAATTGGCATGTTCGTTGTTGCCCGGCCGCTTGCCGCCCCAGAAATCCGGCGACGGCGAGGACGTCGGCAGGAATACCAGTCCGCGCGCCGCGTCGACCGACATCGGCGCCCAGACATTGGCGTGACCGGCTTCGATGCCGTCGCGCTTGAGCGGCTCGAACGTCCAGCGCGGCTGACCGCTACGCGCATCGAACGCACGCACCACACCGCTCGGCGCGTCGACGCGGCGGTTGTCGCCAATCGCAGAGCCGACCACGACGACCCCGCGGCCGACCGCCGGCGGCGAGGTGATCTGGAATTCGCCGGGCCATTCCAGCTTCATGCCAATGTCGGGCCTGACCTCACCGCCCTCGCCGAAGCCGGCACAGGGGATTCCCGTCTTCGCATCGAGCGCGATCAGGCGAACATCGTTGGTGCCCATGAAGATGCGCGATCGACATGCGGCATCTACAGGCGCCTCATCGTCGATCCAGTAAGTGACGCCGCGGCAGACGTAGCGGTTGGCGGGACGCTGATTCATCGCGATCCTGGGATCGTAGCGCCATTTCTGCGCGCCCGTACCGGGATCGAGCGCGATCACCTCGTTGAAAGGCGAGCAGAAGACCAGGCTGTCCTCGACGAACAGCGGCGTCGCCTGGAATTTGGTTCGCCGCATCACCCCGGGCGGCCGCGCCGCGAGATCGCCCGTGTGGAATTCGAAGGCCCGAACCAGGTTGCCGACATTGTCGGGCGTGATCTCTCGCAATGGCGAGAAGCGCGAGCCACCGGGATCGCCACCCCAGCTCTCCCAGGCGATGCCTGGCCGCGACGAAAACAAGAGGAGCGTGATGAGAGCGGCCAAATAGCAGGAGCGGGTCGCCAAGGCCCGCCTCACCTATTTCGGCTTCTTGCCAGGTTCAGGCGGACGCGCCCCGCTCCACGGATCGTACTTCTCCTTGGACTCGGGAATGCGCTCGAGTGCGGCCTTGTAGGCCTTCTCGTCGACCTTGGGCTTGTTGTCCGCCTTCTGGCCGCCCTCGTTAGGCTGACGCCTGCCACCGCCCATCTGCGCCTGCGCGGAGGCAACCGCCAGCGCAAGCACGGCGGCCGCTATGACCAAAATCCTCATGGGCGCAATCCCCCTCGTCTGGGGTACAAACTAGCCGGCAATTATGGAATAGCCAATGCCGCGGGCTCCAGGGCTTCAGGAAATCTTGGCTTCAGTAAATCTTGGCTTCAGGAAATCTTGGCTCCAAGAATCCTGGCTCCAAGGAATTCTGGCTTCAGCAAATTTTGATCGGCCGGGTCTTCGTCGGATCGCATTCGTGCCTATGTTTTGGCCCGCAGGGGACCTTCACGGATGTTACGGATTATTGCTCATGCCGCGCTGCTGGGCAGCGCGCTCGCGCTCGGGGCCTGCGGGTTTGCCGACAGCCGCGCACCGGTGCCCGAGTTCATGCGCATGAAGGAGGCCGAGCAGCCGCCGCCCGAATCGCCCCCCGACGTCAAACGCGTCGTGCGCGAGCAGATCGAAGTCGTCTTCCTCAGCACGTCCTATCCGCGTGAGGTGCATGTCGCCACACCCCATCGTGAGGTACGAGGACCGGGCTGGACAGCTTGCGTCCGCGCGCAGCTCACCTCGGCGACCGGATCGCCGCTCGGGCCACAGACCTACATCGTGACCATATCAGGCGGAAAGGTGGTCGATCGCCGCCGCGCCGAAGCGGACGACATCTGCGGATCGGAAAGCTACGAGCCGATCTAGGAAACGGATCAAGCCGACGTCCGATCCGGTTCCGGGAAAAACCTGTAATTTTGCCGGAACGATCATGGCCTCCCCTTCTTGTTACCGCCGAGGGCAGTTTCGAGGAGGACATGATGAGGACATTCACGATTGCGTTGCTGGCTGGCGTCGGAGCCTTGGCAGCGGTGAGCGGCGCGAAGGCCGCCGACGTCTATACGACCAGCGAATACACCAGCCCCGATCTCGTCCAGCAAGTGCGGCTGGTCTGCGACGATTCCGGCAATTGCTATCGCACCCGCGGCGGCTCGCGTGTGATCGTGCGCGACTCCTACGCGACGATGCCGCGTGACCGCTACTATGAGCGCCGCACCTATCGCGACTGGGACGATGGTCCGCGCGGCGGCGTCGGCATCCGCGCACCCGGCGTCAGTGTTGGCGTTGGTGTCGGCGATCGCTGGTAGTCGATGAAGCCATGAAATGCAGGACCGGACGAGATAACTCGCCCGGTCCTGTCCATGTCAGATCTCGAGCGGTTTTCCCGGCGTGACAATACGCGTTGCCGACGAGAGCTGCGCGATGAAGCGGGCGAGCACCATGCCGGCACACATCGCGGCGACGAAGATGAAGGCGGAGGCCGAGCCAAATCCGAGCGCGGTCAACGCCGGGCCTGGGCAAAAGCCTACAAGGCCCCAGCCGATACCGAAGATGGCGGGACCGGCGATAATCCTCGGATCGATGTCTTTTCGCGTTGGGACATAGAAGCGATCGGCGAAGACAGGCCGCGCCAATTTCAGGACGCGGCTGAAGCCGATGAAGGTCACCGCGACCGCGCCAGCCATCACGAATGCGAGGCTTGCGTCCCACGTTCCTGCCGGGATGCCGCCAACGTCCAGGAAATTCAGGACCTTTGCCGGGTTCGACATACCTGAGACGATGAGGCCAAGCCCAAAGACCACACCGATCCCGAATTGAATGAGGATTGTCATCGCGGTCAGCTCCAGTGCCGCATCACGAATACGGTCGCCATGCCGGCCGCCATGAAGGTCATGGTCGCGACCAGCGATCGCGCCGACAACCGCGACAAGCCACAGACGCCGTGGCCCGAGGTGCAGCCGCTGCCCCACACCGCGCCGAAGCCGGTGAGCAATCCCGCGACGATCAGAAGCGGCGTTCCGGCGCCGATCGTTTGCGCCGGCAGGCCTCCCGTGACAAGGCGCACCAGAACGGGCGCGACGATAAGGCCCGCGACGAAGGCGAGCCGGCCGGCGAATTGCCGATCCTCATAAGGCGGAAACAGCCGCGCCGCGATACCGCTGACCCCGGCGATCCGTCCCGTCGTCCACATCAGCAGCACGGCGGACAGGCCGATCAACGCGCCGCCAAGGAGCGACGCAATCGGCGTAAAAGATGTGGCGACCATGATGATCCTCCGGGTCGAGAGCAATTCTGGCGTATCCATCGGCGCATCCGGCCGGCTCGCGGCCGGATGCTCAACGAAACGTTAATATTACCACTCGAATTGAGACGGTGTCCCAACTGTATTTTCCAATCTTTGCGCTAAGCATGGCCTCCTGAACGGAGACGACGGGACGTGGTCGATATCGCGCACCAGGCTGCGATCAATCCGGCATCGGCAAAGCATGCCGCAACGGCGCGCGCGCGCGTCCCGCTCACGGCGATTGAACCCGGCCAGTGGCGCACACTCGCGCAGCGCGCGATCGAGCCGAACGGATATTACCTGCCGGGCTGGGAGCTCGCTGTCAGTGCAACCGCGCGCGGCCGCACCGATGCCTCGGCGCTTTCCGCATACGATGGATCGCGGCTGATCGGGCTGATGCCGGTGATCTCGCTCTGGCGGGCATGGAAGATCCCCCTGCCCGCGCTGGTGAGCGCGCATCCCTATGGTACGCTGTGCAGCCCGCTGATCGACCGCGATGCCCCGATCGAGGCAGCGGCGCGCCTGTTGCAGCAGGCCCGCGCAACCGGGGCGCATGCGCTCGTGCTGAACGATGTCGCGCTCGATGGGGCGGCAATGACCGCCCTCAGCCAGATTCTGAATCGCGACGGCCTGAAGCCGCGCCTCCTCAACTCCTACATCCGCGCCAGCCTCGACGCGACCCAGGACGGTGAGACGCTGCTACGCGACGCGCTCGGCACCAAAAAGCTCAAGGAGCTACGCCGCCAACGGCATCGCCTCGAAGAACACGGCGCAATCGTGTTCGACGTCGCGCGCAGCCCCGACGAGATCGGGCCGGCGCTCGAGACATTTTTGCAGCTCGAAGCCAGCGGCTGGAAGGGGAAGCGCGGAACCGCGCTGGTCCAGCATGCCGGCGATGCAACCTTCATCCGCCGCGCCGTTTCCGCGCTGGCAGAAACCGGGCAATGCGAGATCGTCACCCTTCGCGCCGGCGCGACGCCGGTGGCCGCCGGCATCGTGCTGCGCCACCAGGATCGCGCTTTCTTCTTCAAGCTCGGCATCGACGAGCGCTTTGCAAGATATTCGCCGGGCGTGCAGCTCACGCTCGAGCTCACCCGCCGCCTCTGCGCCGATCCAGCCATCGCCAGCGCGGATTCCACGGCGAGCGCCGATCACCCCATGATCAATCCGATCTGGCGCGGGCGCTTCGCCGTCGGCGACGTGCTGATACCGTTGCGGCGGAACGACCTCATCGTGGCGCTGGTTCACGGAGCGCTCGCGGCGCACGGCATCGCCTACGCGGCGGCGCGTCGCGCAGTTCGCCTGCTTCGTAAATAGATGGCTCCTACTCCGCCGCCTGGGCGTTGATCTCCGCCGAGACCTCGCGGATGGCGCGCGCGAGCATGTTGGGATCCTGCGCGCCGGAGACGGCGTATTTTTGCGCGAACACGTAGGTCGGCACGCCGGAGATGCCTTTCTCGGCGGCTTCCTGCGCGTCCGCCGATACGCGCGCGACGTCCTCGTCGGTGGCGAGGCGCCGGCGCACGTCGTCGGCATCGAGGCCGACATCGGCAGCCGCCTGCACAAGCACGTTCAAATCGGTGAGGTCGCCGCCGTCGCGGAAGTAGAGCTCCATCAGGCGCTGCTTCATCTCGGGCGCCTTGCCGATCGCCTCGGCCCAGAGGATCAGGCGGTGGCAGTCGGTGGTGTTGGGCTGACGCGCGACAAGCTCGGGCCGATAGACGAGCCCCTCTTCGCCCGCGGCCGCAACGACGCGTCCCGCAATGCCCTTGTAGGCCTCGACCGAGCCGAACTTCTTGGTGAGATACTCCTCCCGGCTGATGCCCTCGGACGGCACCCAGGGATTGAGGAAGAAGGGACGGAAATTGAGCTTGACCGGAACATCGGGCACCAGCGCCAGCGCACTCTCGATGCGGTGCTTGCCGATATAGCACCAGGGGCACACCACGTCGGAAACGACGTCGATCTGAAGCGGTTTCAACGTGCTCATGTCGGACGTCTCCTTCGGACGGTACGGGTTCGTCGGAAGATAAACCGAACCGGAGGCGGCGCAAGGCACCGGTCCTGCATGGCTCACGACTTCACCTCTGCGGTTATTGTGACAGGCCTCACCCGACCCGATACTCGCGGCCACGATCAAGCACGAGGGGAAACCGCGATGACCGCTATTTTCAAGCCGGAAGGCCAGCAGTTCCGGGCTACGGAGCATGCCGGCGGCCCGTGGTCGCCTGACATGTTGCAGGGAAGCGCCACCACCGCCCTGATGACCCGCGACATCGACCGTCTCGCCACCGAATCCGGCTTCGCGGTGCGGCGCCTGACCTTCGACCTGTGGCGACCGGCGGGCCTGCGCGTCTTCCAGACCACCACCGAATTGTTGCGCGACGGCCGCAAGGCCAAGACCGCCCAGGTGCGGCTGATGGACGGAGAGACCGAGATCGGCCGTTGCACGGCGCTCTTGACGGCGCCGAGCGGAGAATCGCCCGTCGATCCCTTCGCCAGGCCCGCGACTATCGACAAGACGCCTGAGACAGGCGCAGCACCGGCGGCCTTCGCGCAGAAATGGAGCCGGTATTTCCAGAACGTGTCGGTGCGGCTGATCGAGGGCGCGCTGGAGAAGCCCGGCCCGGCCGCCGCCTGGATGCGACTTGATGCACCCCTGGTCGAGGGCGAACCGAACACACCACTGCTCCAAGCGGTGCAGGCCGCGGACTTTTCGAGCGGCGTTGCGCAGATCGTCGACATGCGCAACTGGACCTTTATCAATCCCGAGATCAGCCTCTACTTCTTCCGACCGCCGGAGAGCGAATGGATCCTGATCCGCGCCGCCACGCGCGTCGGCACCAACGGCGCGGGCCTGACCGTGGCGACACTGAGCGATCTCAAAGGTCCGTTTGCGGAGGTGATGCAAGCCATGAGCTTTGAGCGCCGCGACGCCGAGCGAGCTCAGGCCTCCTGAGCCGCAAGCGCGATCAGAGTGGTCTCGGACACGGCATCCGCCGGCATGAACATTTCAACGCGAAGCTCCTGAAGCGTCACGTCTTGCGGGGTCCCGAGCGTCAGCACCGCACCGATCAGACCGATGCGGGCGTCGCCCTTTCGTAAGCGCACTTCGCAGAGCGGCCCCGGCGCGACGTTGTCCTCGATCCTGAGTGCGGGAAGCTCCGGCAGCCGCGTCAATTCGCGCCACGTCGATTGCAGGGCCTCGTCGAGCGGTGCAGCCATCGCTTCGTGCCGCGCACGCGACAACAACGCGGTCGCGACGATGGGCCAATTCTCGACGAACGGCTTGAGCTCGTCCGGCGCGAGGAACATGCGCATGTGATTGAGCGGCCGCTGCATGCGTTCTTGCCCAAGCAGCATCGTCATCAGCCGCGACGCGGCGCAGTTGGCCTCCATCACGTTCCAGCGCCGATCGGTCACGATCGCGGGAAACGGTTCGTGCCGCCGGAGCAGAAGATCGATCGCGCGCCGCGCGTCGGCAAGCTCCGGCGCTGAAAGATCGCGCTCGCCGTATAGTCGCGCGAAACCCCCGGCCTCCAGCAGCGCATTGCGATCACGCAGCGACAAACCGAGGGCGGTCGCGAGCTGCAGGAGGATCTCCCGGCTTGCCGCCGACTTGCCGGTCTCGACATAGCTCAGATGCTTGATCGAAATGCCGGCCTCGAACGCCAGCTCCGCCTGGCTCAATGCACGGCGCATGCGCCAGCCGCGCAAAAGGTCGCCGACCGGATTGGCCGACCGTAATGGCCGGGACGAGCGTGTCATCCGGGGATTATGCGAGCGCCACCGGCTCCTGTAAACGGCACTACTGCAAGCCAGCCGCCATCTGCTTCAGCCGCTCGGCAGTGCGCTCGTCGGCCGGGAAGAAGGTTTCCAGAGCCAGCTCCGACAGCGTGATGTCGACGGGCGTACCGAATACCATGGTGGTGGAGAAGAAACTTAGTATCTCCCCCTCGTGGCGCAGCTTGAAGGGGATCGCGACATTGTCGCTCGACAGCGGCGCCGCGCGCGCCGGGATCGGATAACTCTTCAAGTCGTTATACAGCTTGATCAGCTCGGGATCGGCCGTGGCCTCGCATTGCCGGTGCAGCCGCTCCAGGAGATGTCCGCACCATTCCGCGAGATTGACCGTGCGCGGCGCCAGCGCCTCGGGATGGAAGGCAAGCCTCAGCACGTTGAAGGGCTGACCGAGCAGCCGCTGCGGGATGCCGGCGAGCAGCGGCGCCAGCATGCGGTTGGCGGAGACCAGATTCCAGTGCCGGTCATAGGCCAGCGCCGGATTCGGCTCATGCGCCCTGAGGACGAGGTCGATCGCCTGGCGGGCTGATTTCAAGGCGGGATCCTCCAGCGTGCGTTGCGGAAAGGCCGGGGCATAGCCGGCGGCGACCAGCAGCACGTTGCGTTCGCGCAGTGGCACGTCGAGACGTTCGGCGAGTCTGAGCACCATGTCGCGCGAGGGCGCGGCGCGGCCGGTCTCGACGAAGCTCAAATGCCGCGCCGAGATTTCGGCCTCACCGGCGAGATCGAGCTGGCTCATGCGGCGGCGCTGCCGCCATTCGCGCAAATGGTCGCCGATATGGACCGGCTGGCTGCGTTCGGCCTGTGCGGTGGATGCATGTGCGTTCATGGTCGAAAACCTAGCACGCAGATTTCGGCCCTTCCATTACGTCGGAGGTAATCGAATTGGTGCTCGGGCCGGCGCATCTTGGGTCGCAACAGGAGACGACCATGATCGCATTGCTGCTCTACCGGACCGTCACAGACCAGCTAGTTCCCTGGGCCATGGCGCTCGCAACCCGGATGCTGGCGCGCAGCCTCAACATGCCGGAGCCGCTGGTGCATTCGACCGGCGACTACGTCGTCGCGCAGGTCACGGCCTTCGAGCACAGCGTCGGCAGGAGCCTCTGCCCGTTCCGCCTCGCCCGCCTGCTCCGCGCCTGGTGGCGTGGATTGCACTGAGTTTCACCTCGAGCCCACCCCAACCATGGAGACCCACGATGATCGACGCATCCACCTTCCTTCGCCGCGCGCTTCTTGCCGACGCGATCTTCAGCGGCGTGGCCGCTCTCGGTTTCACGTTCGGCGCCAGCGCGTTCGCCTCGCTGTTCAACCTACCCGAAGCGCTGCTGCGCGAGACCGGCCTGTTCCTGATCGCCTACACGGCGCTGGTCGGCTGGCTCGCCTCACGCGCCTCCGTGGCAAAGCCGCTCGTGCTGCTGGTCGTGGTCGGCAACGCGGCCTGGACCGTCGGCAGCATTGCGCTGCTGCTCTCGGGCGCGGTGTCGCCGAACCTTGCCGGCGAGCTCATGGTCGTGGCGCAGGCGATCGCGACCGGCGTGTTTGCCGAACTGCAATATGTGGGATTGCGCAGGAGCGGGAGTGTGCTGGCTGCCTGAGGCCACATCACTCGCTGTCGTTGCCCGGCTGGACCGGGCGACCCAGTATTCCAGAGGTAGTCGTCGCATACGGAGCTGCGGCGTACTGAATGCCCCGCTTTCGCGGGGCATGACAGTTATGCCAGAAGCTCGAACTCAGGCTAGGCCCGCGCGCGGCCCTTCGCCTTGCCGACGGCATGACCATTAAGCTTCTTCTTTTTGGCGGACTTCACGCTCGCCTTCTCGGCTTTGCGCTCCGCGCGCGCCTTCACCTTGGCGCGTTCGGCCCGCGCCTCGGCGCGCAGCTTCTTGCGCTTCTTCTCGCAAGATTCGCACTTGCAGCCGATCGGCTTCAGGTAGGCTTTGAAATAATCGGTGCCGTAGTCGTAATTGATCTCGTCGCCCGGCTCGATGTTCTTGATGGCGCGGATGAAAACCTTGCGCTCGCGCGGCCGCACGTCGGATTCGGCGTTGGGCCTGCACGAATGGTTGATGTAGCGCGCGAGGTTCTTGCGCACGGAGCCGTCAATGGTCCAGCGACCGTTGAGCTCGAACAGGTATTTGTTCTCGATGTCGTCGTGCTCGGGAATCCGGGAGTCCAGGATCGGTCCGTAATAACGGATGATCCGGGTGCCCTTCTTGATCGGCTTGGTGGCGAAGAGGCCGAGCCCGGTTTTCGAGCGGCCGACGCGATAAGGTTTGTTGGACGAGGTGGCTGGCATGATCACGAAAAACGAGGACGCGAACGAGGCTGAAAGAGCCCAAGCGAAGCCGCTCTTCTAGAACGATTCCGCGCCGCTGTCAGGTGTCTGTTGACCCCGTTTGAACCTTGCCCACAATCAAGACGTCTGATGGTACGGAGTTCCCACTCGATCAAAGGCGTCGTCATGTTCCGCATCACCACCGCAGGCTTGGCCTTATTGCTCTTGGCCATGTTGCTGATGTGCAGTGGTCTCGACCGAGCCGACGCCCGATCCGTGGGCAGCCAATATACCTCGACGGCCCCGAAGGATTGCCGCCAGATCGGAAAGCCCAGCGAGCTCGACGGCAGCACCACGCGGGTCTGCAAGGGCAAGGATGGCCTCGTGGTCCTGATCGCCGAAGACGATCTTCGCGAAATCGTCTCCGTCGGCCGCAATCGCGAGGCCGCGGCCGAGGAACCGGCGGCTAAAGTCTGGTTCGCTCCGTTCAGCTCGTCCGAAACCACCGTCGAATGGCGCACCGCTGGGGCCAAGCCGTTCGCGATGATCCAGCGCTGGCACATCGCCGATGGCACCGATCCCGACAAGCAGGGGCGGCCGAACACCAAGGCCATGCTCATCGTGACCCGGCTGCCACCCGGCCCCGTCTGCCACGTCGCCTATGTCGACGCGATCGCCAACCCGAACGCCAATGAGCTCGCGCGCAAGGCCGCGGACGAGTTCGCCCGCAGCTTTACCTGCGGCAAGGACGAGGTGAAGATCATAGGCGCACGCGGCCGCGCGGTCGAGCTCGCGACGATGCGCTAGGCGCTCGCCGGCAATCGATCAGGGGCCCGGCGGCTTCCCCGTCACGGGCGACATCAGCATGGCCTCGAGCAGGCGTTCGGGAGTCGTGCCCTCGGGCAGACGCCCCAGAATATCCTCCAGCCGTCCATCGAGCAGCAGCATCGTAAAACCGTGCACCATCGACCAGGCGCGCGCGATCGCAGCGCCCTGATTGAGCGTCAGCGCGTCGCCGCGGATCTGCTCCTGCCGCATCATGCCGACGGCATTGGCGAGTCCCGCAAAGGACGCCTCGGCGGCCTCGTGCAGCGACGGCCTGGAATAGTCGAGGCGCTCGGTGCGGAACATGATGCCGTACATGCCGGGATGAGCCTGGGCATAGGCAACATAGGCTTTCGGCCGCGCCAGCGCGTGCTCAAGCGGGGTGGTGGCGGTGTCAGAGGACGACGCCATCGCCGCATTGAACTGGCGGAAGCCGACCGCCGCGAGCTCGCTGAGAAGCCCGGTGAGGTCACCGAAATGATGGGTGGGCGCGGCATGCGAGACGCCCGCCTCGCGCGCCACCGCGCGCAATGTCAGGCCGGCGAGCCCGTCACGCTCCAGCACCCGTTCGGCGGCCTGGAGCAGCGCCTCGCGCAGCGCGCCGTGGTGATAGGGCGCCTCGGACTTGACGCTCGCCGGTCGTCGCGCGGAACGCGCCGGCGCGCTCGCCTTCTTCGAAATGCGCCCACCGCGCGCGGTTTCTGTCCTGATCTCACTCTTGCCCATGGGCCAGCTATAGGACGCAATATTGACAGTGTAAAGATTTCACTTGACCAAAACCCCTCGTACGGCTATTTGATCTTTACGATGTAAAGATAAGGAAGGGATACGCCGTGCAGCAGGACGCCGAACGCCGCCACAACCTCGGTCCGATTCCGTTCGAGGCCGACGCGCCCTTCCTGAAAATCATCGGTGAATTGCCGCGCGAACTGAACGGCACGCTCTATCGCAACGGCCCCAATCCGCAGTTCGACTCGCCCGGCGCGCACTGGTTCGTCGGCGACGGCATGCTGCACGCCTTTCACCTCGAGAACGGCCGCGCCAGCCATCGCAATCGCTGGGTCCGTACGCCGAAATGGCTGGCCGAGCACGATGCCGGCCGCGCGTTGTTCGGGGGCTTCGGCCGCAAGCTGCCGGATGCGCCGCAAGACCTCACCGACGGCGGCGTCGCCAACACCAACATCATCTTCCATGCCGGCAAGCTGCTTGCGCTGGAAGAAGCCCATCTGCCGACTGAGATCGATCCGGGCACGCTCGCAACCCGCGGCTATCACAATTATCAGGGCCGTGTCGCCGGCAGCTTCACCGCGCACCCGAAGATCGATCCCGTCACCGGCGAGCTGGTGTTCTTCGGCTACAACGCCGCGGGTCCGCTGACGCCTGCCCTCTCCTACGGCTCGATCGACGCGTCCGGCAAGGCGACGCGCTTCGAACGTTTCGAGGCGCCCTATGCAAGCATGGTGCACGACTTCATCGTCACCGAGAACCACGTGCTGTTTCCGATCCTGCCCGTCACCGGCAGCATGGAGCGCGCGATCAGCGGGCGGCCGCCCTATGCCTGGGAGCCGGACAAGGGCGCCTATGTCGGCGTGATCAAGCGCAAGGGCAGCGCGAAGGACATCGTCTGGTTTCGTGCTGAAGCCTGCTACGTCTTCCACGTCATGAATGCTTGGGAGGACGGTGACCGCATCATCGCGGACGTCATGCAGTTCGAGGAAGCACCACTATTTACGCATCCCGACGGCACGCCCACCAATCCCGAGAAATCCTTCGCTCGCCACTGCCGCTGGACCTTCGATCTTGCCGGGAAGACCGACCGCTTCCAGCAGACCTATCTCGACGATCTTACCGGCGAATTCCCGCGCATCGACGACCGCCGCGCCGGATTGAAGAGCCGTCACGGCTGGTACGCCTGCGCCAATCCGAAGCTGCCGATGTTCGGCGCGCTGTCCGGCGTCGTCCATGTCGATGGCAATGGAACGCGCCTCGGCCATTATCTGCTGCCGGCCGGCGACACCATCTCCGAGCCGGTCTTCGTCGAGCGGTCGAAAGATGCGGCGGAAGGCGACGGCTGGCTGCTGGCGGTGGTCTGGCGCGCGCGGGAAAACCGCAGCGACCTCGCCGTGTTCAATGCCAAGGATGTCGAGGCCGGCCCCGTCGCGCTGGTGCAGCTCGGCCATCGCGTGCCCGACGGTTTTCACGGCAATTGGGTCGGCGCGCGGTAGCTCTCCTCTCGACATCGCTGATGTCACCAAAAGGTCTCTCATGCATATGCCCTCGATCACCGCGGACCGCCTCGCTGTCCTGATCCTGTTCCCGATCTGCGCCGGGATCACGCTCCCGATGATCCGGCCGCGGCGGAGCGGCCAAACCATCTTCAACGGCGGTATCTTGCTCGCCTTCGTCCTCTCGATCGCCTGTGCGTTACCTGTGCTGCCGCACCTGTCCCGGGCCGGCTTCATTGATGAGATGGCCGACCAAGCCGTTGCAGCAATCCAATTTTTGGAAGTCGCTTACGTCATTTTGACACTGTAAAGATTCTACTTGACCTCGCCTCGCTCCTGACATATTGATCTTTACACCGTAAAGATAAGGCCTGACCGAGGCGAACCATGGCGATTTTCCTGATCCTCGCGCCCTACGGCGCCTTCACTTTCCTGATGCTGATGACGTCTGCCACGATCAGCGTATTCGTAGCCTCGGCAACCTGTCTGGCCACCGTGGCGATCGATGTCGTGCGCGGTCGCTCGCTGAAGATCCTGGCTATGGGCTCGGCGCTGCTATTCGCCGCAATCGGCCTCCACCTCGCGCTGTTCGACCCGGCGCTTGGCACGCTCGGTGTCAAGCTGTCGGTCGACATCGGCATCTTCGTCATCTCGCTCGGCTCGATGCTGGTCCGGCGTCCCTTCACGCTGCAATACGCGGTCGAATCCGTGCCGGCCGAGACCGCGGCAATGCCCGGCTTTCTCTATGCCAATTACGTCATCACGGGCGCTTGGACCGCGGCTGCGCTGCTGATGGCGGCCGCCAATCTCGTGCTGCTCTATGTCCCCGGCCTGCCGCTCTGGTCGAGCCTTGCGGTCGCCTTCGCCGCCCGCAACAGCGCGATCTATTTCACAAAATGGTATCCCGAATATCGGCAGATCAAGTACGGTGCGCCGGCCAGCCCAATGTCCAACTCCCGCTGAACAGGATCGACGATGAAGGACGTATTCGCCCGCCTCGCCTCCGACCTCTTCTCTGCCATCGTCTTCCTGGTCATCTATATCATCACCGACAACGTCGTCCTGGCAACGTCGGTGGCGATTGCCGGAGCGATCGCGCAGGTGATCTACGCGCGCGTCAAGGGGCAGCAGCTCAATTACATGACCTATGCGAGCGTCGCGCTCGTCGTCGTGCTCGGCACGGTCACGCTGCTGACCAACGATCCCCGCTTCATGCTCGCAAAGCCCTCGATCGCGCATTTCGCGATCGGCGCCATCATGCTCAAGCGGGGCTGGATGCTGCGCTACATGCCGCCGATCGTCGTCGAGACCGTTCCGGAATATGTGACGGCTGCAGGTTATGCCTGGGCCGCGCTGATGTTCGTAATCGGCGCCGGCATGATCGCCGTCGCCTCCACAGGCGATCTGAAGCTGTGGGCGTTCTACATCACGGTGGTCGCGGGCGGCGCCAAGATCCTCGCCTTCGCCGTGCAATACGTCGTGCTTCGCCTCATCGTCACCAGCCGACGACGCGCCGCCGCCCGCGCCTAAATGCCTCCAACGGAGCGTTAGGCGCGAGCGGCGAGTTGCGCTATACGCTCGGCCGGGACTGGCCCGCGGATCGTCGCGGTCCGCCGGGATCTTGGGAGACGCGAATGGCCGTCGACGGCAACTGGACTCTGACCCTGACGACCCCCATGGGCGAGCGCAAGGCGACGCTGAGCCTGACGGCTGCCGGCGGCACGCTCACGGGGACGCAGGGCGCGGAAGGCGATACAGCCGAGATTTTCGATGGCACCGTCAGCGGCGATGCCGTCAACTGGAAGGTCTCGATCACCAATCCGATGCCCTTGACGCTCGAATTCATCGGAACCGTCTCCGGCGACAGCATGAGCGGTGAGATGGGCATCGGCCCGATGGGCAGCTTCCCGTTCACCGGCACGCGCGCCTAAGCCGCGCGGCAACGGTGCGCGCGCTCGGTCTCATCGCGGCGACGATCCTGTGTGTCGCGACACAAGCGGCTAGCGCGGACGACGCCGAACCGGCGTGGCGGGCAAGCGCGCTCGCCATGCTACCGGCCGGCTATGTCGCCGGCACGGCCTATCGAACCGAAGGGCCGACGGGCTACCTCGCCGTCTATCCGATCTCGTCGAACGATCCGAAGTCACCTGCAAGCGTGTTCGCCACGCGCCAGGCTCTCGTGGTCGCGCTGACGCCGGATGCGACGCGCGCAATCTCGGCCGAATTGAAGCCGCGTAGCGGGCCCGATTCTGACAACGACGACACCGACTTCGCAAAGCTGCATGCCGATCTCGCCGCCAGGCGCTCAACGCTTCCCGACGGTACCGAGCCCTGCGATTTCGGCGCATGGTCCGTCGACAAGGATCCTGATGGCCTCAACGTGCGTGCCGAACCATCGATCAAGGCGCGTGTGCTCGGCACGCTTCCGCCGCCTTACCGGCTCAAGCTCGGCGGCAGCGAGAATACGCCGGATGGCGGCTGGCTTACCGAATTCCGCATCATCGGCTTCAAGAACGGCTGGTTTCTGATCGAAGGCGCCAAGCCGCCGGGCAAGGACTACGAGGACGACAAGAAATATCCGCGCAGCGCGCCAAAGCCCTATGCCGGACGCGGCTGGGTCGCCTCCAACAAGGTCGGCGCGTCCTACGCCAATGGCGCGACACGCATGGGCGGCCTGTTCCAAGCACCCTTCGTCGATGCGAAATGGACGCCCGCC